>CAWARY010000016.1:0-10775 GCA_963784645.1 uncultured Actinomycetota bacterium
CAACAACATCCTGTCGCCGGCCCACGGCCGGCCCATCACGTCGCCGACGCAGGACATGGTGCTGGGGATCTACTTCCTCACCGCCAACCGCGAGGGCATGACGGGCGAGGGACGCGCGTTCGCGTCGGTCGCCGAGGCCGTCATGGCGCACGACCAGCACCAGCTGGACCTGCAGGCGCCGGTCAAGCTGCGGCTGGCCGATGTGGTGCCGCCCCGCACGTGGGAGGCACCCGAGGGCTGGGAGCAGGGTGACTCGCTCACCCTGGAGACCACCCTCGGCCGGGCGCTGCTCAACGAGGCGCTGCCGGAGGACTACCCGTACGTCGACGTCCCCGTCGACAAGAAGGAGCTCTCGGGCATCGTCAACGACCTGGCCGAGCGCTACCCCAAGGTCGTCGTCGCGGCCACGCTGGACGCCCTCAAGGCGGCCGGCTTCCACTGGGCGACCCGGTCCGGCGTCACGATCTCGATCGAGGACGTCGTCACCCCGGCCGCCAAGGCGGGGATCCTGGAGCGCCACGAGGGTCGGGCCGAGAAGGTCCAGAGCCAGTACGAGCGCGGACTGATCACCGACGACGAGCGCCGTCAGGAGCTCATCAACATCTGGACCGAGGCGACCAACGAGGTCGCCGACGCGATGCAGGAGGCCTTCCCGAAGACCAACCCGGTCTTCCAGATGGTCAACTCCGGCGCGCGCGGCAACTGGATGCAGGTGCGTCAGATCGCCGGCATGCGTGGCCTGGTGGCCAACCCCAAGGGCGAGATCATCCCGCGGCCGATCAAGTCGAACTTCCGCGAGGGCCTGTCCGTGCTCGAGTACTTCATCTCGACGCACGGCGCCCGCAAGGGTCTGGCGGACACCGCGCTGCGGACCGCCGACTCCGGCTACCTCACCCGCCGGCTGGTCGACGTCTCGCAGGACGTCATCATCCGCGAGGAGGACTGCGGCACCGACCGCGGCATCCTGATGCCGATCGCCAAGGAGGTCACGAAGGGCGGCAAGAAGCAGCTCGTCCGCCTCGACAACATCGACACCAGCGTCTACTCGCGCAACCTGGCCGAGGACGTCGTGGTCGACAAGAAGACGGTCGGCACCGCGGGCAGCGACATCGGTGACGTCCTCATCGACGCCCTCATCGGCGCCGGTGTGGGCGAGGTCCGGGTCCGCAGCGTCCTGACCTGCGAGAGCAAGGTCGGCACCTGCGCCACCTGCTACGGCCGTTCGCTGGCCACCGGCAAGGTCGTCGACGTCGGCGAAGCGGTCGGCATCATCGCCGCCCAGTCGATCGGCGAGCCCGGCACCCAGCTCACGATGCGCACCTTCCACACCGGTGGTGTGGCCGGTGACGACATCACCCACGGCCTCCCGCGCGTGGTCGAGCTGTTCGAGGCCCGCCAGCCCAAGGGCGTCGCGCCGATCTCCGAGTCGGCCGGCCGGGTGCGCATCGACGACACCGACAAGAAGCGCGAGATCGTGGTCGTGCCGGACGACGGCTCCGAGGAGACGGCGTACGCCATCTCCAAGCGGTCCCGCCTGCTCGTCGCCGACGGCGACCACGTCGAGGTCGGCCAGCAGCTGATCGTCGGCGCGATCGACCCGAAGCAGGTCCTGCGCATCCTCGGCCCGCGCCGCGTGCAGCAGCACCTGGTGAGCGAGGTCCAGGAGGTCTACCGCTCGCAGGGCGTGTCGATCCACGACAAGCACATCGAGGTCATCGTCCGCCAGATGCTCAAGCGGGTGACGATCATCGAGTCGGGCGACGCGGAGCTTCTCCCGGGCGAGCTGGCCGAGCGCACGCGCTTCGAGGAGGAGAACCGTCGGGTGGTCGCCGAGGGCGGCACCCCGGCCTCCGGCCGCCCGGAGCTCATGGGCATCACCAAGGCCTCGCTGGCGACCGAGTCGTGGCTGTCGGCGGCGTCCTTCCAGGAGACGACCCGGGTGCTCACGGACGCGGCGATCCACGCCAAGTCCGACCCGCTGCTCGGGCTCAAGGAGAACGTCATCATCGGCAAGCTCATCCCGGCCGGTACGGGTCTGCCCCGCTACCGGAACATCCGGGTCGAGCCCACCGAGGAGGCGAAGGCCGCCATGTACACGATGGGTGGCTACGACGCCGACGCGAACGCGTTCGACTACAGCCCGTTCTCGTCCGGGGCCGGCCAGGCCGTCCCGCTGGAGGACTTCGACTACGGCCCGTTCCGCGGCTAGTCGCAGCCCCTCCGCAGCACCGGACGCCGGTCGCCCTCCCGGGGCGGCCGGCGTCCGGCGTCCGGGCCGTTCGGCCGTCGGCACGGGCCGGCGGCCAGCCGGGCGGCGGTGCGCGGGGGAGACGCGGGTCGCGTAGGCTGGTGGCTTGCAGTGAGGGACCGGCCTGCGCTTTTGACCTGTGCACGAGCGCTGGGTAGTCTCTCTCCCCGTGCCTGGGACTCCCCGGGCCCTCGCGCGTGCGCTCCGCCGACCGGCCCCGGCCGTTCGACGACCAGCACACCCCAGGTGTCGCGCGAGCAGCACGACCGACCCGGTGCGGCCCCAGAGCCGCCCCAGTCGGACCAGGGCGACACGCCCGACCGCGTGGGTCGGGTAGCCCCGGCCCGGCGACACACCACAGCGCAGCACGAGACGGAGACTGAAGGCGGCTCATGCCCACCATCCAGCAGCTGGTCCGCAAGGGCCGCCAGGACAAGGTCGAGAAGACCAAGACGCCGGCCCTCAAGGGCAGCCCGCAGCGGCGTGGCGTCTGCACGCGCGTCTACACGACCACCCCCAAGAAGCCGAACTCAGCGCTGCGCAAGGTTGCTCGCGTCAAGCTCACCTCGGGCATCGAGGTCACGGCGTACATCCCCGGCGTCGGCCACAACCTGCAGGAGCACTCGAT
The DNA here is from genome assembly GCA_963784645.1 of uncultured Actinomycetota bacterium. Taxonomy (GTDB): domain Bacteria; phylum Actinomycetota; class Actinomycetes; order JACCUZ01; family JACCUZ01; genus JBBRVW01. The sequence continues at coordinate 2,877 of CAWARY010000016.1, forward strand.
CGTGCTCGTGCGTGGCGGCCGCGTGAAGGACCTCCCGGGTGTCCGCTACAAGATCATCCGCGGGTCGCTCGACACGCAGGGCGTGAAGAACCGCAAGCAGGCGCGCAGCCGCTACGGCGCGAAGAAGGAGAAGAGCTAATGCCCCGCAAGGGTCCCGCTCCCGCCCGGCCGATCATCATCGACCCGGTCTACAACTCGCCGCTGGTCACCTCGCTGGTGAACAAGGTGCTCTCGGCCGGCAAGAAGTCGGTCGCCGAGCGCATCGTGTACGGCGCCCTCGAGGGCTGCCGCGAGAAGACCGGCACCGACCCGGTGATCACGCTCAAGCGCGCCATGGACAACGTCAAGCCGGCCCTCGAGGTCAAGAGCCGCCGCGTCGGCGGTGCGACCTACCAGGTGCCGGTCGAGGTGCGCGGCAACCGCGGCACGACGCTGGCGCTGCGCTGGCTGGTCGGCTACTCGAAGGTCCGCCGCGAGAAGACCATGACCGAGCGGCTCATGAACGAGCTCCTCGACGCCAGCAACGGTCTCGGTGCCGCGGTCAAGCGACGCGAGGACACCCACAAGATGGCCGAGTCCAACAAGGCCTTCGCGCACTACCGCTGGTGACGCGACCGGGCGCCTGACCCTGCAGAGGGTGCCCGGGCGTCCGACCTGCGACCCGACGACGACACGACGAGAGAAGACTGAGCTAGCAGTGGCACTCGACACCGCCATCATCGACCTGGCCAAGGTCCGCAACATCGGGATCATGGCGCACATCGACGCGGGCAAGACCACGACGACCGAGCGGATCCTCTACTACACCGGCATCAACTACAAGATCGGTGAGGTCCACGAGGGCGCGGCCACGATGGACTGGATGGAGCAGGAGCAGGAGCGCGGCATCACGATCACGTCCGCCGCGACCACCTGCGAGTGGGACGACCACACCATCAACATCATCGACACCCCCGGCCACGTCGACTTCACGGTCGAGGTCGAGCGCTCGCTGCGCGTCCTCGACGGCGCGGTCGCGGTGTTCGACGGCGTCGCCGGCGTCGAGCCCCAGTCGGAGACCGTCTGGCGGCAGGCCGACCGCTACCACGTGCCGCGGATCTGCTTCGTCAACAAGCTGGACCGCACCGGTGCCGAGTTCCACCGCTGCGTCGAGATGATCATCACCCGGCTGAACGCCGTCCCCCTCGTCCTGCAGATCCCGGTCGGCACCGAGGCAGACTTCCGGGGCGTCATCGACCTGGTCGCGATGAAGGCGCTGCTCTGGCCGGACGACGCCGAGAAGGGGATCGCATTCGACACCGTCGAGATCCCGGCCTCGCACGCCGACGCCGCCCGCGAGTGGCGCGACCGCCTCATCGAGACCGCTGCCGAGAACGACGACGCGCTGATGGAGCTCTACCTCGAGGGCACCGAGCCCACCGAGGAGCAGCTCATCGCAGGCATCCGCCGGGCGACGCTGGCCAGCAAGATCACTCCCGTCGTGACGGGTTCGGCGTTCAAGAACAAGGGCGTCCAGCCCATGCTCGACGCGGTGATCCGCTACCTCCCCTCGCCGATCGACGTCGGTGCCATCGAGGGCCACGCCGTCGGCAAGGAGGACGAGATCCTCACCCGCGAGCCCGACAAGGACGCCCCGCTGTCGACGCTGGCGTTCAAGATCGCGAGCGACCCGCACCTCGGCAAGCTCACTTACATCCGGATCTACTCCGGCACGCTCACCACCAGCTCCCAGGTGCTCAACAGCACCAAGGGGAACAAGGAGCGGATCGGCAAGATCTACCGGATGCACGCGAACAAGCGTGAGGAGATCGAGAAGGCCACCGCCGGCCAGATCGTCGCGGTCATGGGGCTGAAGAACACCACCACCGGTGACACCCTCTGCGGGCCCGAGGCCCCGGTGATCCTCGAGTCGATGAACTTCCCGGCCCCGGTGATCTCGGTCGCCATCGAGCCGAAGTCCAAGGGCGACCAGGAACGCCTCGGTGTGGCCATCCAGCGCCTGGCCGAGGAGGACCCGACCTTCCAGGTCCGCACCGACGAGGAGACCGGCCAGACGATCATCGCCGGGATGGGCGAGCTGCACCTCGAGGTGCTGGTCGACCGGATGAAGCGCGAGTTCCGCGTCGAGGCCAACATCGGCAAGCCGCAGGTGGCCTACCGCGAGACGATCCGCTCCAAGGTCGACGCGTCACGACTACACCCACAAGAAGCAGACCGGTGGGTCGGGCCAGTACGCCAAGGTGCAGATCGCGATCGAGCCCACGGGCGCCGGCGACGGCGGCTACGAGTTCGAGAACAAGGTCACCGGTGGTCGCATCCCGCGGGAGTACATCCCGTCGGTCGACGCCGGCGCCCAGGAGGCCATGGAGTTCGGCATCCTGGCCGGCTACCCGCTGGTCGACATCAAGGTGACGCTGCTCGACGGCGGCTACCACGAGGTCGACTCGTCCGAGCTCGCCTTCAAGATCGCCGGCTCGATGGCGTTCAAGGAGGCGGCCCGCAAGGCGGACCCCGTCATCCTCGAGCCGATGATGTCGGTGGAGGTGACCACGCCCGAGGACTACATGGGCGAGGTCATCGGCGACCTCAACTCCCGCCGTGGCCAGATCCAGGCCATGGAGGAGCGTTCCGGCGCCCGCGTCGTGAACGCGCTCGTCCCCCTCTCGGAGATGTTCGGCTATGTCGGAGACCTCCGGAGCAGGACCCAGGGCCGGGCGAGCTACAGCATGCAGTTCGACTCCTACGCCGAGGTCCCTCGCAACGTGGCGGAAGAGATCATCAAGAAGGCCCGGGGCGAGTAGCCGCGAGTACCGCGCAGTCACTGCTCCCGGCAGGACCTGCACCGCACCTGACAGACAGCCCTCAGACAGACGTCGTACGGCGTAACACACCAAGTCCTAGGAGGACCCCAGTGGCGAAGGCGAAGTTCGAGCGGACTAAGCCGCACGTCAACATCGGCACCATCGGTCACATCGACCACGGCAAGACGACGCTCACCGCGGCGATCAGCAAGGTGCTGCACGACAAGTTCCCGGCGGAGAACCCGGACACCCAGGCGTTCGACCAGATCGACAAGGCTCCCGAGGAGCGCCAGCGCGGCATCACGATCTCGATCGCGCACATCGAGTACCAGACCGAGGCTCGGCACTACGCGCACGTCGACTGTCCTGGTCACGCCGACTACATCAAGAACATGATCACCGGCGCGGCCCAGATGGACGGCGCGATCCTCGTGGTCGCGGCGACCGACGGCCCGATGCCGCAGACGAAGGAGCACGTCCTCCTGGCCCGCCAGGTCGGCGTCCCCTACATCGTCGTGGCGCTGAACAAGGCCGACATGGTCGACGACGAGGAGATCCTGGAGCTCGTCGAGCTCGAGGTCCGTGAGCTGCTCTCCGAGTACGAGTTCCCGGGCGACGACCTGCCGGTCGTGCGCGTCTCGGCGCTGAAGGCCCTCGAGGGCGACGCCGAGTGGGGGGCCAAGCTCCTGGAGCTCATGGACGCGGTCGACACCTCGATCCCGCAGCCCGAGCGCGAGGTCGACAAGCCGTTCCTCATGCCTGTCGAGGACGTCTTCACGATCACCGGCCGCGGCACCGTCGTGACCGGCCGGATCGAGCGTGGCGTGGTCAAGGTCAACGAGACGGTCGACCTGGTCGGCATCCGCGACACCAAGCAGACCACGACGGTCACCGGCGTCGAGATGTTCCGCAAGCTGCTCGACGAGGGTCGCGCAGGGGAGAACGTCGGCCTGCTCCTCCGTGGCACCAAGCGCGAGGACGTCGAGCGCGGCATGGTCGTGATCAAGCCCGGCACGACCACCCCGCACACCCAGTTCGAGGCGAACGTCTACATCCTGTCCAAGGACGAGGGTGGCCGGCACACGCCGTTCTTCCAGAACTACCGTCCGCAGTTCTACTTCCGCACCACGGACGTCACCGGCGTCGTCACGCTGCCCGAGGGCACCGAGATGGTCATGCCGGGCGACAACACCGAGATGACGGTGGACCTCATCCAGCCGATCGCGATGGAGGAGGGCCTGCGCTTCGCCATCCGCGAGGGCGGCCGCACCGTCGGCGCCGGCCGGGTCACGAAGATCCTCAAGTAGTTCCTGCCTGTCCCGGGGACCGGGGCCCCTCCTCGTTCGGAGGGGCCCCGGAACCCTCGATTCGCCAGGGCCGCACCTGCTGCGGCATACTGGCTCGCGTTGTTCGGCCAGGGCGGCTGGGCACGGGCCTCCTCCGGGAGAGTCCTCCGACCGCCCTCGCCGCGCGCAGGGGGACCTTCCGGCTCCGGCGCGTGACCCGACCCCTACCGATTCGCGATCGTCCCGGTTCGCCGCGGGCCCGCGACACGCCCGACCTCGGGGGTCGGAGACAGTCCTCGGGCTGAGATGGTCCCGCAGCACGTTGCGGGAGCAGATCGGCCCGCCGCAGCGGTACGAATGTGAAGGAACGAAGCGAAGCCATGGCGGGACAGAAGATCCGCATCAGGCTCAAGGCCTACGACCACGAGGTCATCGACTCGTCGGCGCGCAAGATCGTCGACACGGTGACCCGTACGGGCGCTACGGTCGCGGGCCCGGTGCCGCTGCCGACCGAGAAGAACGTGTACTGCGTCATCCGTTCGCCGCACAAGTACAAGGACAGCCGCGAGCACTTCGAGATGCGCACCCACAAGCGGCTGATCGACATCATCGACCCGACCCCGAAGACCGTCGACTCGCTCATGCGACTCGACCTTCCGGCCGGCGTCGACATCGAGATCAAGCTCTGATCTTCAGACACTGAGGGACGCATCAGTCATGGGTAAGCACATGAAGGGCCTGCTGGGCGAGAAGCTCGGCATGACCCAGGTCTTCGACGAGAACAACCGGATGGTCCCGGTGACCGTCGTCGCCGCCGGCCCCTGCGTGGTCACGCAGGTGCGCTCGGTCGACGTCGACGGTTACGCCGCGGTCCAGATCGGCTACGGCGCCATCGACCCGCGCAAGGTGAACAAGCCGGAGTCCGGCCACTTCGCCAAGGCCGGTGTCACGCCGCGCCGCGTCACGGTCGAGCTGCGGACCGACGACGCCACCGAGTACACGCTCGGCCAGGAGATCACCGCCGAGGTGTTCGCCGGCCGGCCAGCGCATCGACGTCAGCGCGACGAGCAAGGGCAAGGGCTTCGCCGGCGTCATGAAGCGACACGGCTTCCACGGCGTCGGCGCCTCCCACGGTGCCCACCGCAACCACCGCAAGCCGGGCTCGATCGGTGGCTGCGCCACCCCGGGCCGGGTCTTCAAGGGGATGCGGATGGCCGGCCGGATGGGTGGCGTCCGTACGACGACCCAGGGCCTCACCGTCCACGCGATCGACGCCGACAAGGGCCTGCTGCTCATCAAGGGCGCCGTCCCGGGCCCCAAGGGCGCGCTCGTGCTCGTCCGCACCGCAGCCAAGGGCACAGCAGTGAAGGGAGCCGACCAGTGAGCACCACCGCACCGGAGGTCGTCGACCTCGAGTCCGTCGACCGCGAGGTCCCGCTGCACACGCCGGACGGGAAGACCGACGGCACCGTGACGCTGCCGGCCGCAGTGTTCGACGTCCAGGTCAACATCCCGTTGATCCACCAGGTCGTCGTGGCCCAGCTGGCCGCGGCCCGCCAGGGCACGCACTCGACCAAGAGCCGCGGCGAGGTCCGCGGTGGCGGTCGCAAGCCGTACCGGCAGAAGGGCACCGGCCGGGCCCGTCAGGGCTCGACCCGCGCACCGCAGTTCGCCGGCGGTGGCGTCGTGCACGGCCCGACGCCGCGCTCGTACGCCCAGCGCACCCCGAAGAAGATGAAGGCCGCCGCCCTGCGCGGCGCCCTCTCGGACCGGGCCCGCAACGACCGCATCCACGTGGTGAGCGCGCTGTTCGAGGGCGACGTGCCCTCGACCAGGACCGCGCTGTCCGTGCTGAACCGGCTCTCCGAGCGCAAGCACGTGCTCGTGGTGGTGCAGCGCGCCGACGCGCTGACCCACAAGAGCCTGCGGAACGCCGAGCAGGTCCACATGCTCTCGGCCGACCAGCTCAACACCTACGACGTGCTCGTCTCGGACGACGTGGTCTTCACCCGCGGCGCCCTCGACGAGTTCCTCGCCGGCCCCGCCAAGGGTCGCTCGGCCAAGGGCAGCGCCGCCGAGAGCGAAGCCCCGATCGGAGACGAGAGCTGATGTCGACCACTGATGACGCCGGACCCCGCGACGACGCCGGACTGCGCGTCCCGCGGAAGGACCACCGCGACGTCCTGCTCGCGCCGGTCGTCTCGGAGAAGAGCTACGGGCTCCTCGACGAGAACAAGTACACGTTCCTGGTGCACCCGGACGCCAACAAGACCGAGATCAAGATCGCGGTCGAGAAGGTCTTCGGCGTCAAGGTCAACGGTGTGAACACGCTCAACCGTGAGGGCAAGCGCAAGCGCACCCGCACGGGCTTCGGCCGCCGCAAGGCGACCAAGCGCGCCATCGTCACCGTCGCCGAGGGTGACCGTATCGACATCTTTGGGGGTCCGGTCTCCTAATGGGCATCCGCAAGTACAAGCCGACGACCCCTGCACGCCGCGGGTCGAGCGTCGCCGACTTCGTCGAGGTGACGCGCTCCGAGCCGGAGAAGTCGCTGGTCCGCCCGCTGCACAGCAAGGGCGGCCGCAACAACGCCGGCCGGATCACCACCCGTCACCAGGGCGGTGGCCACAAGCGCGCCTACCGGGTGATCGACTTCCGGCGCCACGACAAGGACGGCGTGCCGGCCAAGGTCGCGCACATCGAGTACGACCCCAACCGCACCGCGCGGATCGCGCTGCTGCACTACGCGGACGGCGAGAAGCGCTACATCGTGGCGCCGAACCGTCTCCAGCAGGGCGACCGGATCGAGAACGGTCCCGGCGCCGACATCAAGCCCGGCAACAACCTGCCGCTGCGCAACATCCCGGTCGGTACGGTCATCCACGCCATCGAGCTGCGGCCCGGTGGCGGTGCGAAGATCGCCCGCTCGGCCGGTGCCAGCGTGCAGCTCGTCGCCAAGGACGGTCCCTACGCCCAGCTGCGGATGCCCTCGGGCGAGATCCGCAACGTCGACCTGCGCTGCCGCGCCACGGTCGGCGAGGTGGGCAACGCCGAGCAGTCCAACATCAACTGGGGCAAGGCCGGCCGGATGCGCTGGAAGGGCAAGCGCCCGACCGTCCGTGGTGTCGCCATGAACCCGGTGGATCACCCGCACGGTGGTGGTGAGGGCAAGACGTCCGGTGGCCGCCACCCGGTGAACCCCAACGGCAAGCCAGAAGGACGAACCCGTCGGGCCAACAAGGCCAGCGACAAGATGATCGTCCGCCGCCGCAAGACCGGCAAGAAGCGCTGATCGGAGTACTGGACCCATGCCGCGTTCCCTCAAGAAGGGCCCCTTCGTGGACGGCCACCTCATCAAGAAGGTGGACGTCCAGAACGACAAGGGCACCAAGAACGTCATCAAGACGTGGTCGAGGCGCTCCATGATCGTGCCGGCCATGCTCGGCCACACGATCGCCGTCCACGACGGGCGCAAGCACGTGCCGGTGTTCGTCACCGAGGCGATGGTCGGGCACAAGCTCGGCGAGTTCGCCCCGACACGGACCTTCCGCGGCCACGTCAAGGACGACCGGAGGGCCCGCCGTGGCTGACGACGTCGTCAATGAGCTGACCGCCCAGCACGGGCCCAGGCCCGCTACGTCCGCGATCACCCCGATGAAGGCCCGCCGGGTCATCGACCTGGTCCGCGGGATGTCCGCCGACCAGGCCCTCGCCGTCCTGCGGTTCTCACCGCAGTCCGCCAGCGAGCCGGTCTACAAGGTCGTCGCCAGCGCGGTCGCCAACGCCCGGTACGCCGCCGAGCAGGAGAGCCG
>CAWARY010000017.1:0-31716 GCA_963784645.1 uncultured Actinomycetota bacterium
CTGCCGCCGCGCCGCTGAGCCACAGCGGCGAGACAACCCGGTCTACATCTCGCCGACGCGGACCAGGCTGAGCATGAACGACACCGCCGCGACCTGCATCCCGGTGACGATGAGCACCATCCCGGTCATGACCACCCGCATGCTCTCGCCGACGTCGAGAGCACCGAAGTCGGTCGCCTCCCAACGAGACAGGGCGAGGACGAAGAAGGCGACACCGGCCACGACGGCCAGGAAGCCGACTACCAGCCCGCGCTCGAGCGTGAAGCGTTCGAGCAGGCGATCAATACGGCTGCTGGTGGGAAGGAGCCCGAGGTGCCCGCAGTACGCACGCGAGACCAGCGCGAGTCCTCCGAGCTGCACGCCCACGATGATCGCCGTGGCGGCGGCGGCCAAGGTGTGCACGTCGAAGGAAACTCCGGCGACCTGGTGGGCACCGAACAGCAACCACACGAAGACCAACGTGCCGGCCGCAACCAGTGCGATCGACGGGTAGTACAGCGCCCATCGCGGGCTGAGCGCGAGCAGGAACCGGAGGTGCCGCCAGCCGTCCAGCCAGGTGCGCAGATGCGGCGGCCGGCTGCGGCCGTCGGGGCGCAGCGTCGTCGGCACCTCGCGGATGTCGTACGCGTGCAGCGCGGCGCGGACGACCATCTCACTGGCGAACTCCATGCCCAACGTGCGAAGCCCGAGCTCCTGCACCCGGTCCCGCCGGAAACCGCGCATGCCGCAGTGGAAGTCGTGGACGGGGATGTTGAACAGGCGGCGGCCCATGAAGGAGAGCACCGGGTTGCCCAAGTAGCGGTGCAGGGCGGGCATGGCACCCGGCGCGATGCCTCCGGCGAACCGGTTGCCCATGACGAGGTCGGCACCCTCCCGCAAGGACAGCAGGAACGGCCCGAGGTCCTCCAGCGCGTAGCTGTCGTCGGCGTCGGCCATGATCACGTAAGCGCCGTGGGCGTGCTCGATGCCGGCCTGGAGCGCCGCACCATATCCGCGGATGGGCACATCCACGACGCGAGCCCCGGCCGCTCGGGCGATCTCCTGAGAGCCGTCCTCGGACCCGTTGTCGGCGACGACGACCTCACCGGCGACCCCCAGCGCCGCGATGCTGCCCAGCGCCTTGTCGATGCAGGTCTGCAGCGTCTCAGCCTCGTTGAGGCACGGCAGGACGACGGTCAGCTCGACGGTTCGGGACTCCTTGTCGACCGCAACGGCCGTGAGTTGCTCGCTCATGCGATGACGATCTTCACGACGTGCCTCTGCGGGTCGGGGGCGAACGGCCCGTCACCCTAACAGTGCGGCTGACTGCCTATACTCGACCGCCGTACGCCGCGGTGAGCATTCCCGCGACCCGGGTCGGTAGCCAATCTTGTCGTCCCGCCACGCTGCCTAGCCAGGACGGAGCTCGACGTGATGGCGACGCGCATCCATGCGACTGCAGAGATCGACGACGACGTCGAGGTCGGTGACGGCAGCTCGGTCTGGCAGCTGGCGCACGTGCGCGCAGGCGCCCGTTTGGGGCGCGATGTCGTCGTTGGTCGCGGCGCCTACATCGGGCCCGACGTCTCCGTCGGCGACGGCTGCAAGATCCAGAACCACGCGCTGGTCTACGAGCCGGCTCGCCTCGAAGCCGGCGTCTTCATCGGCCCGGCCGCAGTTCTGACCAACGACGAGTACCCGCGCGCCGTCAATCCCGACGGAAGCCCCAAGTCCGCGGCGGACTGGGACGCCGTCGGGGTGACGGTCCGCGAAGGGGCTTCGGTGGGCGCACGCAGCGTCTGCGTGGCTCCTCTCACCGTCGGACGCTGGGCCCTCGTGGCTGCTGGGTCGGTCGTCGTTCGTGACGTCCCTGACTTCGCCCTGGTGGCCGGTGTCCCGGCCCGTCGGCTCCGCTGGGTAGGCCGCGCCGGCCACCCTCTCCACCCCGAGCCCGGGTCGATCACCCACTTCCGCTGCCCGCGCACCGGCGCGCGGTACGAGCAGCTCGACGACGAGACCCTCGTGGAGGTCGACGCATGACCGAGATGATCCCAGCCGCTCGCCCGCTGATCGGTGACGAGGAGCGGGCGGCCGTCGATCGGGTGCTGCGATCCGGCATGGTCGCCCAGGGCCCCGAGGTGGCGGCCTTCGAAGCCGAGTTCTCGGCGCAGGTCGACGGCCGCCGCTGCATCGCAGTCAACTCGGGCACCTCGGCCCTTCATCTGGCGTTTCTCGCCGGCGGTGTCGGGCCGGGCGATGAGGTGATCGTTCCGTCGTTCACCTTCGCCGCCACTGCGAACTCGGTGGCTCTCACCGGTGCGACCCCGGTGTTCGCCGACATCGAGCCAGCCCAGTTCAACCTCGACCCGGAGGCAGTTGCAGCGGCGATCACCCCACGGACCAAGGCCGTCATGCCGGTGCACCTCTACGGGCACCCTGCGGCGATGGACCGTTTCACCGAGCTGGCGGAGAAGCACGACCTGCTGCTGTTCGAGGACGCAGCGCAGGCCCACGCCGCGAGCCTGCACGGCCGCCCGGTCGGAGCCTGGGGACTGGCCGGGTCGTTCTCCTTCTACCCGACGAAGAACATGACGTCCGGCGAGGGTGGCATGGTGGCGACCCAGCGCGAGGAGGTGGCGCGCACGGTCCAGCTGCTGCGCAACCAGGGCATGGAGAAGCGCTACGAGAACGAGGTCGTGGGGTTCAACGCCCGCATGACGGACCTGCACGCCGCCATCGGCCGGGTCCAGCTGGCCAAGCTAGGGGGCTGGACCAAGCAGCGGCAGGCCAACGCCACCTTCCTGGACGAGAACCTGCGCGGAGTCGTCGTCCCTCCGGTGGCCACGGGCGCGGTGCACGTCTACCACCAGTACACGATCCGGGTGCCTGGCCACGACCGCGACGCCTTCGCTGCCGAGCTCGCCCGTCGGGGTGTCGGGTCCGGCGTGTACTACCCGGTCCCCAACCACCGGCTCCCGTCGTTCGGCCTGACCATGGACCTGCCGGAGACCGAGCGAGCTGCGCGCGAGGTGCTCTCGCTGCCGGTGCACCCGTCGCTGAGCGATGACGACCTCGCGACAGTGGTCGACGTCGTCAACGCCGTTGCCGGGGCCGGCGCATGACGCTGCGTGCTGGCCTGCTCGGCCTCGGCATGATGGGGCGCCACCACGCCCGAGTACTCGCTTCGCTGCCAGGCGTGGAGCTGGTGGCGGTCGCCGACGCCGCCGGTGACCGCCACGGTGTGGCCGGCGACCGGCCGGTACTTGCCGACGTGGAGGGTCTGGTCGCCGAGGGCATCGACTACTGCATGGTCGCCGTGCCAACTGCCTTGCACGAGCAGGTCGGCCTGGCCCTGGCGACTGCCGGGGTGCACGCGCTGATCGAGAAGCCCCTGACCCCGGACGTGCAGTCGTCGACCCGGCTCGCCGTCGCCTTCGAGCAGGCCGGTCTGGTGGGAGCCGTCGGGCACATCGAGCGCTACAACCCGGCCCTGCAGGAGGCGCGCCGACGGCTCGCCCACGGTGACCTCGGGACCGTGCACCAGATCGTCACCCGCCGGCAGGGACCGTTCCCCGCGCGGATCGCCGACGTGGGTGTCGTCAAGGACCTCGCCACCCACGACATCGACCTGACGGCCTGGGTCGCCCAGCAGCCGTTCACCTCGGTGTCGGCCCAGGTGTCCCACCGCAGCGGCCGTCAGCACGAGGACCTCGTGGCGATCGTCGGGCAGCTCGCGGACGGGACAGTGACCAGCCACCTCGTGAACTGGCTGTCACCGTTCAAGGAGCGCGTCACCGTCATCACCGGCGACCGCGGGGCATTCGTCGCCGACACCCTGACCGCCGACCTCACATTCCACGCCAACGGCACCGTCGCGACGGAGTGGGAGGCGGTGGCGAAGTTCCGCGGCGTGAGCGAGGGCGACATGATCCGCTACGCGATCGCCAAGCCGGAGCCCCTACGCGCCGAGCACGAGGCGTTCCGGGACGCCGTCCTCGGCAAGGACGCCGACATCGTCACGATGCGGCAGGGTCTGGCCACCGTCGCCGTGGCGGAGGCCGCCCTGCTGTCCGCCACCACCGGGTCGACCCAGACCCTGGCCTGACGGACGCCGGTGGCAACCAGCGGTCCCATCGATCCCGAGGAGATCGATGTCGTCCCCGGCAGCCCGGCCGAGCTCGGCCGGGCAGTGTCCCGCGACGTGGCCGTCTACACGCTCGGCGCTGTGCTCGCGAACGGCATCCTCTACCTCTCGGTTCCCATCTATACCCGGGTGTTCCCGCCCGCGGAGTACAGCCAGCTGGCGTTCGTCACGACCGTGAGCGGCATGCTGGCCGGCATCCTCGTCCTCGGCGGCGACACCGCCCTGGCCAGGTTCTGGTTCCAGACCACGGAGGAACAGGCCCGCCGCCGCCTGGCTCTCACCTGGATCGGTTTCCTGGCGGCCTGGGCCGTCGTGGTGTGCCTGCTCCTCTCGCCCTTGGCGCCGGTCGTCGCCTCGTTCACCCTCGAGCGGCGCAGCGCTGCCTCGTTGTTCCTTCTAGCCCTGGCCACCCTGCCCGTCGCGCAGACCAGTCGGATGGTGGCCCAGGTCATGCGCAACCAGTTCCGACCGGTGCCGTTCGTCGCCACCGGCGTGCTCCTGGGAGCAACCAGTCTCGGCGCCGGCCTGGTCTTCGCGGTCGGCCTCGACCTCGGGATCGCCGGAATCTTTGTGGGCATCCTGTGTGCGGAGTCCCTCGTGCTTGTCGTCCGGACCGTGCTGACGCGCACCGCCTATGCGGGGCCGGTGGACCGCGTCGCGCTCCGCGGGCTGCTGCGATTCGGAGTTCCGCTGGTACCGGTGACGGTGAGCTTCTGGGTGTTCACTGCCGCCGACCGGGTCGTCGTCGGCAAGGTCGCCGGGCTGGCGGAGCTCGGCTACTACAGCGTCGCGGTCACGGTGACCTTGGTCTTCGTGGTGCTCACCAGCGCCGTGTCGCAGGCCTGGCTGCCACGAGCCACCCAGCTCTTCGAACATGACCGCGACCGCGCCGCATGGGCGGTCGGTGCGTCGCTCACCTACTACGTCTTCGGCCTCGGACTGCTCGCCGCCCTCGCCTCGGCGTTCGCGCCAGAGGTGACGAGCCTGTTGTCAGGCCCTGACTATGCCCCCGCCGCCCGGGCGATCCCGCTGCTGTGCCTCGGCTCGGTGGCCTACGGGTCCGTGACGATCACCGCCAGCGGCATGACGATGATGCACCGGACCGGCCGGCTCGCGGTGCTCTCGATCGTCGCTGCCGTGGTGAACGTGGGTGCGGCGCTGGCTCTGGTGCCGCCGTTCGGGATCGTCGGTGCCGCGGGGGCCACGGTGGTGGGCTACCTCGTCCTGACGATGTCGTACCTCTGGTCGTCGCAGCGGCTGTGGGCCATCCATGTCGAGCACCGACGGCTCGCGGTGGTCGCGGTCCTCCTCGCGGGCGTGGGCGCCGTCGCGACCTGGCGCGTGGACGACCCGTTCCTGCTCCGCGCGGCCGTGCCGGTCGCCTTCGTCGCGCTGTCGGTACTGCTCGCCGGGGTCCGCCCCGAGGAGCGGGCAGCTGTGGCCGGCTTGCGTGCCCTCATCCGCCGCTGAGCGCCCGCCCGACGGTCAGCACCCTTGGCGTGCCCGTGACGGCGGTCAGGCAGACTGGGCCGATGAGCGACTACCAGCCGGACCGCTACTGGGAGAGCCTGCTGGGCGAAAAGTTCGACCTGTCCGGCGTCGGTCACCCTGAGTTTCCCGAGAGCTTCAACCGCGCCCTGTACCAGCAGATGCTGCGCAGCGTGTCGGCCATGGTGACCGCCCACGGGGTCCGCGTCGCCGACGCCGACGTCCTAGAGATCGGGCCCGGCACCGGCTTCTGGGTCCAGCTCTGGGACGAGCTGGGCGCCGACTCCGTGACTGGGGTGGACATCACTGTGACAGCCGTCGACCACCTCGCGGCCCGCTTCCCGCGGCACAGGTTCGTGGTCGGCGACCTCGGTGACGCGGGAGCCGGCGAGTTTGGGACGTTCGACCTCGTGTCGGCGATGAGCGTGCTGCTGCACATCGTCGACGACTCCCGGTTCCGGACCGCGCTCACGAACATCGCCGCGATGGTCTCCTCGGACGGCGTGGTGCTGCTCATGGAACCTCTGGTGCTGCACCGCTGGTGGGGACCACCGTTCGGTCCCACGGCCAACAGCCGGGCCCGCACCGTGGAGGAGTGGCACCGCGCGCTCGGCGAGGCCGACCTCGAGCTCGTCGACCAGCGCCCGGTCACGGCTCTGCTGGCCAACGTCTGTGACACGAGGCACCGCGGGACCTGGAGGCTGCACCAGGCGTACTGGGGGCTGCTGCGTGTGCTCCTGGCCAGGGCCCCTGCCCTCAGCCGCCCCGTCACGTCGGTGCTCAGCGCGGTCGACCAGGCGCTCGTCGCACGCGGGGTGGCCCCCAGCGCGAAGATCATGCTGGTCCGGCGCGCCCGGTGAGCCGTTCCGTCCGGCGCGCACCCGGCGAGCGGTCAGAGCCGCCGCGCGTCACGCTGCTCCCGCTGGAGATCGCCGGGTGGGCCGCCCGGGTGCAGAGCGGGCTGGTCGCCGCCGGCTGGGCCGCCGACGTGGTCGACATCAGCGACGACCCCTATGGCTACGGAGCTGTGCGGCCGGGTGAGCGGTCGCTGGCGTGGCTTCGCGAGGGGTACCGCCGTACAGCCCGGCTCGGGTTGGTCGGCCGTCTGCTGGCCCGGCCGCTGCTCCTCCCGCTCCGGGTGCTCGCGACGGTCACCCTGGTGCGACGCCGTGAGGCCCTGGTCTACCTCTTCGGCCGGACTCTGCTGTGGGGGCTGGACGTGCGGTTGGCGCGTGCCGTCGGTGTGCGCACGGTGGCCGTCTATCTCGGCGGCGACGCCCGACCGCCGTGGATGGACGCCGACCACGTGAACGATGCTGCGCCGGCAAGATGGCCACTGGTGCGCCTGCGCACCCGGGTCACCGCCCGGCGTGTCCGTGCGATGGAGAGTAGCGTCGACGTGGTCGTCTGCCACCCGTCGTACTGCCACTTCCTGACCCGGCCGTTCGTCAACTGGCTCGCGATCGGCATGCCGGTAGATGATCAGGCGGACGTACGCCGGCTACCGGACCCGGACCGCGCCGAAGTCGTCGTCCTGCATGCTCCGACCCGGCGGTTGCAAAAGGGATCGCCACAGATCGAGGCGGCCGTCCAGCGGTTGATGGCCGATGACGTCCGGGTGCGCTACGAGACGTTGACCGGTCTGCCCGCCTGGGAGGTGCGTGCCCGGCTAGCGGAAGCCGACGTCGTGATCGACCAACTGTGGTCGGACACCTTCTTCGCCGGATTGAGCAGCGAGGCCGGCGTGGCGGGGGCACTGCCCCTGGTCTTCGGCTACCCAACCGACCTCCTGGCTCCGATGGCCGAGGCCCTGGGCATCCCGCACGAGCACTTCGCCGCCCCGGAGCGGCTGGACGAGCAGCTGCGCCGCGCGGTCACCGAACCGGAATGGCGGGAACGGGTCGCCAAAACGTCTGCCGAGTACCTTCGGGCCGAGTGCGGACCGGAACAGGTCGCCGGCCGGCTAAGCCGAGTCCTCGACGGCGACGTGCCGTCCGCGTGGCTGGTGGACCCGTCCATCGTCGACTACCTCGACGGGTACGGCATGTCCCGCGAGACCGCCACCGAACGGCTGCGCCAGTACGTCGATAGGTACGGCGAGACGGCGCTCGAGCTGCCCGCCACAGGGGCCGCTCTCGGCGCGGTCCGGACCCGACTCGCCGGGGGGAGCGGCCCGTGTGCGGGCTGACGGCGCTGGTCCACCCGGGCGGCGACGCGCGGCTGTCCGCCGTCGTGGCGATGACCGACGTCATCCGGCACCGCGGGCCGGACAGCGAGGGCTTCTGCGTCGTGGGCGACGGCGCGGTCCGGCGGCTGTCGGGACCGGACACGATCTCCTTCGCGGGCGCCGGGGACCTGCCCTCCGCACCCGCGCAGACCGCTGCGGCGGCGTCTGACGAGGGCCTGTCGGGCTGGGCCGTGCTGGGGCACCGCCGGCTCTCCATCATCGACCTCACTGTCGCCGGCCACCAGCCGATGACCGACGCCGACGGCGACCTCTGGATGGTCTTCAACGGCGAGGTCTACAACTACGTCGAGCTGGGCCGGCGGTTGGCGGCGCTCGGCCACCGTTTTGTCGGCCACTCGGACACCGAGGTCGTGCTCGCGGCGTACAAGGAGTGGGGCGCAGACTTCCTGCGCGAGCTGGTCGGGATGTTCTCCTTGGTGATCGTCGATGGGCGGTCCCGCCGGGTGCTCGCCGCGCGTGACCACTTCGGCGTCAAG
This sequence comes from uncultured Actinomycetota bacterium, assembly GCA_963784645.1. Taxonomy (GTDB): domain Bacteria; phylum Actinomycetota; class Actinomycetes; order JACCUZ01; family JACCUZ01; genus JBBRVW01. Next base: position 8,336 of record CAWARY010000017.1, read on the forward strand.
CCGCTCTACTACTGGCGCACGCCCGACGGTGCGGTCGCGTTCGCCAGCGAGATCAAGGCGTTCAGCGCTCTCGACGGCTGGGCACCGTCAGTCGACGGTGCCCTGCTCTACGACTTCCTCAACTTCGGGATGCACGACCACACCACCGGGACGATGTTCGCCGGCGTCCAGCAGCTCGGCGCCGGCGAGTCCCTCGAGATCGACCTCCGCTCGGACGTCGGGACGTTGGTGCCGCGGCGGTGGTGGGGCCTGCGGCCGCAGTCCTTCGACGGCTCGTTCGAGGAGGCTGCCGCGAGGTTCGGCGACCTGTTCTCGGAGTCGGTCTCGCTGCAGCTGCGGGCCGACGTGCCCGTCGGCTCGTGCCTGTCCGGGGGGCTGGACTCGTCGTCGATCGTGTGCGAGGCCAACGCAGCGTTCCGCACCCGCGGCGAGGCGTTCTCCCAGCTGGCCTTCACCGCGACCAGCGACGACCCGGCCGTCGACGAGAGCGCCTGGGTGCAGCTGGTCGCCGAGCAGACCGGGGTCGAGGTCCACACGCGGACCCCCGCGATGTCCGACCTGCCGGGGCTGCTGGACCGGCTGGCCTGGCACCTGGACGAGCCCTTCGGCTCGACCAGCATCCTGGCCCAGTGGACCGTGTTCGAGCTGGCTCGGGCGCAGGGCATCACGGTGATGCTCGACGGCCAGGGAGCCGACGAGCAGCTGGCCGGCTACCACCCTTACTTCGCCTGGCGGTTCCAGGAGCTACTGCGCGGCGGCCGGTTCCGCGAACTCGGTCGTGACCTGCTTGCTGCCCGCCGGGTGCACGGCGCGCTGCCTCGCGGCCTGGTGCCGTTCTCCGCATACCTCATGCTGCCGCCGGCGGTGGCGCGGCTCGGCGGCCGGCTCACCCATGCCCCGACCCAGGACCCCGACGCGTGGGTGGACCGCGGCCGCCTCGGTGTCGAGGGCTACCCCGACGTGCACGCGGGATCCCGGCACCCCAGCGTGCGCGCCCTGTCCACCGACCAGCTGACCCGGACCAACCTGCCGATGCTGCTGCGCTACGAGGACCGCGACTCGATGGCGCACAGCGTCGAGGCCCGGGTGCCGTTCCTCGACCACCGGCTGGTGGAGTTCGTCGTCGGGCTGCCCAGCGACCATCTCATCGGCGAAGGAACCACCAAGCGGGTGCTGCGCGAGGCCATGCGCGGCGTCATCCCGGAGAAGATCCGGACCCGGCAGGACAAGATCGGCTTCCAAACCGCCGAGGAGCGCTGGATGCGCCACGACCAGCCGACCGAGGTGCGGGCACTGGTGGCGCGCGCCGTCGAGGCTGCGGGCGGCATCCTCACGCCGGGCACCCTGACCCGCGCCGACGACATCCTGGCCGGCCGGCGCGGGTTCGACCTGTGGCTCTGGCGCGTGGTCAGCGCGGGTGCCTGGCTCGAGCGCTTCGGCGTCCGGCCGACGGTCTGACGCGCGTCGGTTCCTGGCGTGCGCGGGGTCAGCCGACGCCCAGGAGCCGGCGGGTGACGCCGGGCCACGCGTCGGCGTCGGTGACGTTGCGGCCGTCCACAAGGACCTTGACCCCGGGGAACTGGTCCGGCCGGACCTCGCGGTACTGCGCGTGGTCGGCTTGCACCACCACCGCATCGGCGGGCTCGCCATAGTGGTAGGGATCGAGGCCGAGCGCGCGGAGCTCGTCGTCGGTGTAGAGGGGGTCGTGCACCAGGACGGCCGCACCGCGGCGCGCCAGCGCCGCCCTGGTCGGGAACACCCCGGACAAGGCCGTCTCCTTGACTCCGCCCCGATAGGCGGCCCCGAGGATCACGACGCGCGCCCCGGTGAGGTCGCCGTAGGTCTCCGCCAGCAGGTCGACGGCGTACTCGGGCATCCCCTCGTTCGCCTCCCTGGCCTCGCGGACCACCGACGCATCGGGGTCGTTCCACAGGTACATCCGCGGGTACACAGGGATGCAGTGTCCGCCGACGGCGATGCCCGGACGGTGCAGATGGCTGTACGGCTGGGAGTTCGCCGCCGCGATCACCTGGTGGATGTCGATCCCACGCGAGCCGGCGAAACGTGCGAACTGGTTGGCGAGACCGATGTTGACGTCGCGGTAGGTGGTCTCGGCCAGCTTGGTCATCTCGGCGGCCTCCGGTGTCCCGAGGTCCCAGGCACCGTTCGGACGATCGAGGTCCGGGCGGTCGTCGAAGTCGAGGACCGCCCGGTAGAACGTCGCCGCCGCCTGGCCGCACGCCGCAGTGATCCCGCCGACGAGCTTCGGGTAGCGCGCGAGGTCGGCGAAGACCCGACCGGTGAGGACGCGCTCCGGGGAGAACGCCAGGTGGAAGCCCTCCCCGACCGTGAGGCCCGACCCTTCCTCGAGCAGGGGGAGGAACCGTTCGCGGGTGGTGCCGACGGGTAGCGTGGTCTCGTACGAGACGAGCGTGCCGGGGCGCAGGCCGGACGCCACAGCGCGGGTCGCCGAGTCCATGGCGTCGAAGGCGGGGACCCCGGTGGAGTCGACGAACAGCGGGACGACCACGACGACGGCCTCGCTCGCCGCCACCGCCTCCACGGTGTCGGTGGTGGCACGGAACAGACCACCGCTCACGGCGGATGACAGCCGTTCCGCGAGGTGTGCCTCGCCAGGGAACGGCTCGACGCCGTCGTTGACGAGGTCGACCGTCCGCTGGTTGACGTCCGCGCCGATGACCTCGTGGCCTTTGCCGGCGAACTGGACGGCCAGGGGGAGGCCGATCTTTCCGAGAGCGACGACGGCGATCCGCACGTGAAGGGCCTCTGCTGACGGGGTCCGGAGCGCGAGCCAGACTACAAGGTGCCCGCGAGCACCTCGGCACGCGGCAGCGGCCGTACCGGCCTCACCGGCGAGACGGCTAGGTTGGTCCGCCGTGAAGGTCCTCAGCGTGGTCGGGGCGAGGCCCCAGTTCGTCAAGCTCGGCCCGGTGGCGGACGCCCTGGTCGACGACGGCGCCGAGCACGTGATCGTGCACACCGGGCAGCACTACGACCCGGCCCTGTCCGACGTCTTCTTCCACGAGCTCGGTATCCCGGCGCCCGACGTCCACCTGGGGGTCGGCAGCGGCTCGCACGGCGTCCAGACCGGCGCGATGCTGGCGGCCCTCGACGCGGTTCTCGACGAGCACCGGCCCGACTGGGTGCTGGTCTACGGCGACACCAACTCCACCGTGGCAGCCGCGCTCGCCGCGGTGAAGATGCACCTGCCGCTCGCGCACGTCGAGGCGGGCCTGCGCTCGTTCAACCGCCGGATGCCCGAGGAGCACAACCGCGTCCTCACCGACCACGCCGCCGACCTCCTGCTGCCCCCGACCGAGCTCGCGCTGGCGAACCTCGCCCGGGAGGGCCTGGCGGAGCGGGCCGTCGTGACGGGTGACGTGATGACGGACGTGTGCTTCAGCATCCGCGACCGGCTGGCACTCGACCCGCTCCCCGCACCCGAGCGTGCGCCGTCCGACGGTCCGTATCTCGTCGCAACCGTCCACCGCGCCGACAACACCGACGACCCCGTCCGGCTCCGTGCCGTCGTCGCGGCGCTCAACGCGCTACCGGTCCCCGTGCTGCTCACGGCGCACCCGCGGCTGGTCGCCCGCGCCTCGGCGTACGGCATCGAGCTCGAGACCGAGGCCGTGCGGCAGGTCCCGCCGCTCTCGTACTCCGCGATGGTGTCCGCGGTGCTCGGGTCCGCCGGTGTCGTCACCGACTCCGGCGGACTGCAGAAGGAGGCCTTCCTCCTCGGCGTCCCGTGCACGACGCTGCGCACCGAGACCGAGTGGGTCGAGACCCTCGACAACGGCTGGAACGTGCTGGACGCCGAACTGACCCTGCTGCCCGGGGTCGCCGTCCGGGCCCGCCCCACGACGGCACCCGGCATGCCGTACGGCGACGGAACTGCCGCCCGGCGCACCGTCGAGGTCCTGCACGAGCGTCGTGCCGGGGACGGCGCGTGACGGCGGCGCCGCTGGTGACCGTCGGCGTCATCTGCTTCAACCAGGGTCGCTACCTCGACGCGGCCCTGGCGAGCGTGGCGGCCCAGGACTATCCGGCGTTGGAGGTCGTCGTGGTCGACGACGGGTCTTCCGACGGCAGCAACGACACCGCGCGCGAGGTGCTCGCGCGGCGCGGTGTCGTGGCCCGGTTGATCGACGACGGCGCCAACCGCGGCCTGGGCACCCGGCTCAACGAGGTCCTCGCGGCCGCGACCGGTGACTGGGTCGTCTGGTTGGCGGCCGACGACCAGCTCGCTCCGAGTGCAGTCAGCAGCTTGGTGGCCAGATCCGACGACTCCACGGGGGTGGTCTTCGGGGACCTGTCGGTCATCGACGAAGCGGGCCGTTCCCGCGGATACGCCCGGCCCCGCGACTCGTGGCAGCGCGCCACCGCGCTGCGCTACCGCGACCGGCCGGGTGTGCCTCTGCCCGACATGTTCCGGGTCAACAACTTCATCCCCGGCGGCATGGCGCTGATCCGCCGCCAGGTGCTCCTCGACGCCGGCGGCTACGACCCCGACGTCCGCACCGAGGACTTCGACATGTGGCTGCGGATCGGCTGGACGACCCGGGTGCGCTACGTCGCCGCCCCGGTCGGCTTGTACCGGGTGGTCCCTGGCTCGACGTCGCGGTCCGAGCGGGTGAACACGCTCGACCAGGCAGCGATCATGCGCAAGCACTGGCCTGCCGCCGATCCGCAGCGGTCGCGGGGGTATGCCCGGCTGGCCGCCATGCGCTGGGCGCTGGCCGTGGGACGTGGCCGGGGCCGCTCCGGCGTCCGTTTGCGCGAGGTGGCAGAAGTGTCCGGGATCCCGTTGCGCGCACTGCTGCGCGAGGCGCCGGCAGCCGCCGTCCGGCCGATCGCCGGCGCCGTTTGGTCCGCCGCCCGGCTGGCCCTGCTCCGAGCCCGGGGGGTGCGCCCGTGAGCCGGGTGCTGCTGCTCACCTTCACCGACGTCGGTCGCGACCCGCGAGTGCGCCGGCACGTCGAGGCGCTCCGCGGCGAGCACGAGGTGGTGACGTGCGGTCGGGGCACCGCACCCGACGGCGTGACCCAGCACGTCCAGCTCTCGGAGCACGCCGGCCACATGCCGCTCTCGCCTGCGGGCGTTGCCGCGTTGCTCACGGGGCGCAACGCCGCGGCCTACGACAGGGTGCCAGCCGTGCGGGAGACCCGGACGGCCCTCGCCGCCGTGCCCTTCGACGTCCTGGTCTCCAACGACGCCGTCGCGCTGCCGGTCGCCCTGGAGGTGGCTGCCGGCCGCCCGGTTATCGCCGACCTGCACGAGTACGCCCCACTGGAGATGGAGGAGGACTGGCGCTGGCGGCTGTTGTTCCAGCGGTTCGCCCGCTGGATCTGCGCGACCTACCTCCACCAGGCTGCCGCGGTGACGACGGTCAGCCAGGGCCTCGCCGACCGGTACCGGCGCGAGTACGGCGTCGACGCGCAGGTGGTCACCAACGCGGGTCCGGCGCGGGACACCGCCCCGGACCGGCCAGCCGCCCGACCGGTCCGGGTGGTGCACTCGGGCAACGCCAACCCGAACCGCGGCATCGAGGTGATGATCGAGGCGGCCGCCGGGCTCGACGGGGTGCTGCTCGACCTGTACCTCGTGCCGGCCCCGCGCTCCGGCGCCTACCTCGGCCGGCTCAAGGCCGCCGCCGATGCAGCCCCGAACGTGCGGGTGCTGGACCCGGTGCCGATGGCCCAGGTCGTGCCCACCATGGAGTCTTACGACGTCGGGCTCTACGCGTTGCAGCCGACATCGTTCAACAACCTGCACGCGCTGCCGAACAAGTTCTTCGACTTCGTGCAGGCCGGCCTCGCGGTGGTCATCGGTCCGTCGCCGGACATGGCGGCGCTCGTCGACCAGCACGACCTCGGCGTGGTGACTACCGGCTTCGGCCGCGACGACGTCCGCGCCGCACTGGCCGCTCTCGAGCCCGCGGCCGTCGACACGTGGCGGGCGCACGCGCGGGCGGCTCGACCGGTGCTCTCGGCGGAGGCCGAGGCCCGTACCCTGCGTCGGGTCGTCGAACAGGTCCTGGCGTGACGGTCGCTCCACACGGGGAGGTGGGCACGTGCCGAGCCTCGCTTCGCTGACGCCGGTCCTGCCCGGCCTCGCCGCCGTCGTGGGCACGCTGCTGGTCCTCGCGGCGCGAGCTCGGCATCAGACCCTGACGAGCGTGGCGTGGGTCGGCTGGGCCGGTATCACGGGCGGGACCCTCGCCAACGCCGCGCTGTCGGCGGAGTGGCTCGGCGTCGGCGCCGGTGGCTACGTCACGGGCCTCCTCGGGGGCATGGCAGGGGCCGCCCTGATGACGGCGAGCCTGCTGGCCACTGCCGGCCCCGGCATCTGGCGGGACACACTGCACCCACGGTGGCGCGCGAACGACGAATGGCGGATGCCCGACCCGCTGGGTGGGGCCCGGACCGTCGTCCGCAAGGCGGCCGAATGGATCAGTCGTCGCCGCGTCGGAGCCGCCGCAGGTGTGACGGCCGTGGTCGTGGCGGTGATCCTGACCGTCACCGGCACCGGGTGGCTGGCCATCCTCCTGCTGCTCGGCTGCGCGGCGGTCGGTATGGCCCCGCGAGGGTGGTCCCCGGTCGCGGCCTTCTTCGTCCTCGCGTCGGTGGAGTCGGCCGTGGTCGTCGTGGCCAGCCAGCTGGTCCTGACACGATTCGACCTGGTGGGCCACGCGACCCCGGTGACCGTCCTGGTCGCGCTCACCGTCCTGCCGCTGCTGACCCGCGCGGCATCACGGGATGCCTGGCGCTGCGCCGGGCGGAACCTCACCGCGGTGGACGCCGCCGCCGTCGCCGTGGCAGCGACAGCCGGGCTCACCTGGTGGCGCTTCCTGCACGACCTCGGTCCGGACGCCGCCGTCTCGCAGCTGATGCGGCTCGGCGAGGACAACTTGAGCCACCTCATCATGCTGGGCGCGGCGCAGGAGTCCGGCAACGTCCTTGGCAGCACTGCGGACTCGCTGGCCTCGGCGGCTCGCTTCGACGGGTACTTCACTGGCAGCTCATCGTGGCAGGCGTCGGTCGGTGGGTTGGTCGGAGCCGACTCCGCCCCCGCTGCCTACCTCGTCTCCAGCGCGGTACTCCTCACCATGCTCGCCGGCCTGGCCGCGAGCGCAGGCACGCTGGTCGGCAGGCGCCGCTCAGGAAGGCTCCGCCCGCTCGCCGCGCTCGGCGTGCTGGCGGTGGGCGTCGTCGGCACCCGCGCATCGCTGGCCATGTACGAGCTCGGGTTCCCCGGTCAGCTGCTCGTCGCGACGTTCTTCCTGGCGGCTCTGGCGGTTCTCGTGCGCAACCGGTCACCGATCGGGTCCTCGGCGCTGCTGGTCCTGCTCTGCGTCGCCACCTGGTGGACGTGGAACCTCGCCGCGCTGGCTCTGGCCGTGCCGCTGGGTGTCCTCGTGCTGCAGCAGGTCAGGCAGAGCGGGTGGATCCCGGACCGGGTCCTCTCGGCCCTGCTGGCCACTGGTGCGGCGCTGTTCCTGGTGGCCGCGTTGGTGAAGCGCACCCGCATCGTCGCCGTGCTCGACGAGCTCAACCTCGAAGGCGCGATCTTCCGCGGCATCCCCAGCTGGGTCGCCTTCACGGTCGTGCTTGTCTTCCCACTCGCCCTGCTCGTTCGCCGACGAACCGTTCCGCTCGCTGCCTCCGCCCTCGTGCTCGCCACCGCTACGGCCACCCTCGCGCTCTCGTCGTGGCAGCTGGCCAGGGTGGGCATGATGACCTACTACGGCTACAAGCTGGAGTACTTCGTTCTCGCCCTCGGGTGGGCGATCGGCAGCCTCACCGTGGCGGCCTTCGTCGGCCGGTACGAAGAGCGGCTTCCGCTGCCGGTGCGGGCGCTCGCGACGCTTCTCGCAGCGGCGCTCGCGGTCCCGCTCGTGAGCTGGACGGGCGACAACTACCGCGGTTGGCTCGCGGCACGCGGCGCCCTCGGAGCCGACCCGACGACGGTGTGCGCCCTGCGCACCGCGCGCGGGCTGCCCGACGGAGAAGTGGCCGTGGCCAGCGGGTTCGGTGAGCCGATCAGCAACTATCTGGCCACCCGCGCGATGGACATCGGCACGGGGACGACCACGTCCTCCGTCCTCTGGGGACCGATCCTCAGCGTTCCCGACCCCGCCACGTGGCCATGGGCCGCCCTCCAGCAGGCGGTGGTGGTCGTGGAGGGGCCGACGGCGACGCCGCAGCAGACCTCGTCCATCCTTGATGCTGCCCGCACCGCGGGCCTCGCGGCGACCGTGGCCGCCCACAGCTGCTAGGAGATCCACACATGCGAGAGCTCGACACCCGCTACGGCAAGCTCGCGTTCCCCGACTACGACCAGGACACCATCGGCCAGTTCCTCGAGACGTACGGCGAGTGGGCATGGCTCGAGGTCGAGTTCCTGGCCGAGCAGCTACCGCCCGCGGCCAGGGTTCTCGACGTGGGGGCATTCGTCGGCACGTTCGGGCTGGGGATCGCTCAGGCCGGAGACGTGTCCTTCGTGTGCGCGGTCGAGGGGAATCAGGCTGTCGTTCCGGTCCTCCGCACGAACCTCGACTCGCTGCTGCCGGCCAGGCACCTCGTCGTGGATTCTCTTGTGGCGCCGGGTTCCGGGACCTACCAGGGCGCGCCGACGGAGCCGGGGAACGTCGGTTCCATGTCCTTTCGTCCGACCGTCGGCGACGTCGGGGCACCTGGTGCCACCGCGACGGTCGGGTTGCCTGGCCTTCGCGCGGCACATGGCCCTTTCGACCTGGTCAAGCTCGACGTAGAAGGGATGGAGCTCGACCTGCTCCGCGACGACGCGCTGCTGGTCTCCGAGGACGACTCCACCACGGCACTCTGGGTCGAGTGCAACGACACCAGGCAGTCCCTGGAGGTGGCCGAGCTGCTCATCGGCCGAGGTCGTCCGGTCCACGTGGTGTCCTTCCCCGTCACGAACCCCACCGCCCACCGGACGACCGACCAGCCGATCTACCCCTTCGCGTGCGAGGCCGGTCTCTTCGTGGGAACCGGCGTCCCGGAGCTGAGCGGGCGGCTGCGGGACGTGGGGTGCCGGTTGGAACCGGTCACGTCCAGCGAGCAGCTGCGCCGGTTCCTCTGGCAGACCCCCCGATGGGGGGACCGGGACTGGCTCGAGCTCTCACGACACGAGCTGGTGGCCCTCCTGGGCCATGCCGTCCACGGCGAGGATCTCGGAAGCTATCTGATGGCCGACCTCGAATCGACGAAGCTGCCCCCGAGAGGGGAGCGCGAGGGCCTGCTCGAGGACACCCTGGCGGAGATGCAGACGTTCGCGTTCGCCCAGGCGGCCACCGCAGCGCGGGAGGCACGCCGGGCGGATGCTGCGGAAAGGTCGGCGGCTCATCTTCAGTCCAGGGTCCTGGCGCTCCTCGCCGGTGAGGGCGTCCCCCTGGTGGACCCGTGACGGCTGCCGGAGAGCCACTGCGGCGGGCCGCTCGGGCCTTGCGTCGGCGGCTGCAACGTCCTCCCCAGGCGGCCGCGTTCGACGAGAAGTACTACCTCGCCGCGAACCCGGACGTGGCGCGTGACGCCCGGCCCGGGGACGCTCTGCAGCACTACCTCGAGCACGGTTGGCGAGAGGGGCGCCGGCCCAACACGTGGTTCGACCCGCTCGGATATCTCCAAGCGCACCCCGACGTGCGGGCCTCCGGGGAGGAGCCCCTTCTCCATCACCTCCAGACCCGTCCGGCCGGCGAGCGTTCCGCGAGCAATCTGGACCAGGACGCACCGGATCCGGTGACCGAGCAGCTGCTCGCGCACCAGGCCGGGCTGGTGGGCAGGTATTTTGACGCCGGGTACTACGTGGACACTTATGGCGCCGTGGAGGACCCCCTCCGGCACTTCCTGCTCAGCGGTTGGCGGCAGGGCCACAACCCGAGCGCGTCCTTCGACACCACGGCGTACCTCGAGGACAACCCCGACGTGGCGGCCGCCCGCCTCAACCCGTTCGTCCACTTCCACGAGCACGGGCGTCGTGAGGGGCGACGCCTCCGACCGCCGAAGGACCCGAGGCTCCGGCAGCTTGAGCTCGCCGAGGACCCCTACCGGCGGGCACGCTCCCAGCAGGCCGCCGCTCCGATCCACCAGTCCATGCCTCGGGACGACCTGGCGACTGCGCTCCGGCCGGCCGCCCTCGGCTCGCTCCTCCTCGTCTCGGTGAGCCATGACGACTACGCCGTGAACACCGGCGGAGTCCAGCAGGTGATCGCGCGCGAACGGGACGACCTGGCCGTTGCCGGTGTCTCTTACCTGCACCTCTCGCCGGCGCTGCCGCTGCTCGTCCTGGCCGACGCCACCGACCCCCGCTCCCGGCTGGTGTCGGTGCGGCTGGACGGTGAAAGGCTCGGGATCGCCGACCTGACGGACCTGGCACCTGTCCTTGCCGAGCTGACGCGCGCGGGCGTGCTCGTCGACGGCGTCGTGCACTCTCTGCTCGGCCACGCACCCGAAGTCATCGGCGATCTGCTGGCGTCCAGCGGCGTCCGGAACCCGGTCGTCTGGGCACACGACTTCACCGCCCTGTGCTCCAGCTACGCCCTCATGCGCAACGAGGTGGAGCACTGCGGCGCGCCCCCGCCGTCCTCCACCGCCTGCGCCATCTGCTGCCACGGGGCGGGCCGGGCCGACCACCTGAGCAGGATGTCGGCCTTCGTCGCGAGTCAGAGTCCTGTCGTGCTGGCACCGTCCCGGTCAGCCGCGGAGCTGCTGTCCCGACGCGGGTTCGCGCGGACACCGGTCACGGTCGTGCCCCCCGCCCGGCTGGTCGAGGCGGACGGATCTGAAGCGACGGCTCTCCGACAGCACGGGGCACCGCTCCGGGTGGCTCACCTCGGGACCCGCTCGTACCTCAAAGGCTGGCACGTGTTCGCGCGTCTCGCGCAGGCGCTCGAATCCGACCCGCGGTACGCCTTCCTGCAGGTGGGACTGCCCGGCGACCTGCCGCCGGTGGCGACGGTGCGCGGCGTGCCCGTCCAGACCGGTCGGGGGCCGGACAACGCCATGATCGAGACGTTGGCAGCGCTCCGAGTCGACGTGGTGGTCAACTGGTCCTTGGCAGCCGAGACGTTCTCGTTCACCACCTACGAGGCGCTGGCGGCGGGGGCACACGTCGTCGCCCGACGTGCGGCCGGCAACGTGTGGCCGGCCGTGCAGAGCGAGGCGCCCGGGCAGGGAGTGCCCGTCGATAACGAAGCCGACCTGGTCAAGCTGTTCACGGGCGACGAGCTGCCCAGGCACGTCGCGAGCCGGCCAGGACGGCGGCGGCTCCTCGTCCAGGACAGCCCTACCGTCAACTGCGTGCTCGCGCGGCGCCAGCGGCTGTTGAACGGGCTGCCCCCCGCCGCAGGGACCTTGTGATGCGCGGCGTCGTCTGCTTCACCAGCGCCACCCTGGCCTACCTGGACAGGGTCCGCGTCCTCGGCGAGACCGTGCGCCGATACCACCCGGACTGGCACGTGGTCCTCGCACTTCCCGACGAGGAGCCCCCCGGTCTGGTGCTCGACCTGGCGCAGGAGCCGTTCGACGAGGTGCTCCCGCTACGCTCCCTCGGCATCGCCGACGTGATGCCGTGGGCATTCACCCATGACGTCGTCGAACTGTCCACCGCGGTGAAGGGGACGGTGATGGACCTCCTGCTGCGCCGCGGCGCGGAGAAGGTCGTCTACCTCGACCCGGACACCGCGCTGTTCTCGCCCCTGACCGACCTCGAGGACCTGCTCGACGTCCATGACGTCATCCTGACGCCGCACCTGGTGGCGCCGGCTCCGACGGAGGCCGCAGGCGAGATCCTGGACAACGAAGTGGGCGCGCTCAAGCACGGCATCTACAACCTCGGTTTCGCCGCCGTCTCGGCTCGGGGGGACGGACCCCGGTTCGCCCGCTGGTGGCGGGACCGGCTACTGACGCACTGCTACGACGAGCCGGCGCGCGGGATCTTCACCGACCAGCGCTGGTGCAACCTCGCACCCGGCTTCTTCCCGGGGCTGCACGTGCTCCGCCACCCCGGGTACAACGTGGCGTCGTGGAACCTCGGCCACCGCACGATGAGCCAGGACGCCGACGGCGGCATCCAGGTGAACGGATTGCCGCTGCGGTTGTTCCACTTCACCAAGGTCACCACGGTGGGAAAGGCCATGATCGAGCGGTACAGCGAGCAGAGCACCCTGCCGCTGGAGCTGCTGACCTGGTACCGGACGACGCTCGACGCGGCCGCCGTCGCTGGTCTCCCCGAGCGCTGGTGGGCCTACGACAGGTACGCCGACGGCACGCCCATCCCCAGGAGCGACCGACGCGCCTACCGGGACGACCACACCCTCCGACGGCGATTTCCCGACCCGTTCGCCGCCGGCCAGGGCTCGTTGAAGGAGTTCTTCGTCACGTGAGCCCCTCCCTACCGGGGTCTCCGGCGGAGGTACTGCGCACCTCACGCACCGTGCGGAGACGTTCCAGGTAGTACCGCCAGAGCTCGGCGAGGTGCGTGTTGGCCGGGTCCGACCGGGCGGAGGACGACGGCCCGTCGCCGTCGGGGTCGGCGAAGCGCAGGGTGCGGAGGGGCTGGTCACCCGAGACCAGGTACTCGCCGGCCACCGACAGGTCGATCGCGCGGGCGGCGACGTTGCCCTCGGTGACCGCCAAGCCGGGGTTCAGCAGGACGGCCACGTTGGGGAAGAGCGTCGGGACGAGGTCGAGCAGGCGACGCGGCTCGAGCTCGCCCGGCGGCACGGCAAGCTCGTCGGAGACGTCGAGGCGTGCGAGGAACCACCGCACGACGTCCAGCGCCGCCGGTGAGAGTGCCAGCACCCCGGGAGCGAAGGTCCCAGTGCGCAGAACCACGAGCTCGTCCTCGACCGTGGACCCACCGGCCGGAGCCGGCTCGAGCAGCCGTGGAACCAGCACAGTGCTCGAGTGCACGAGCGCCTCGACCACCGGGGACAGGTCGCCCAGGACCAGGGTCTCGTGCTCGATGCAGACGACGGGGCCGGCGCCGCGTCGTCCCATCAAGTGCGATGCCGCGGCGATGCACAGCACCAGATGCATCGACTCGCTGTCGTGCTGGGTCCGCCACCCGACCCAGCGCTCACCCGCGAGGGCCGAGGCGGGGATGACCTCGCCGAAGCCGGACGCCCGGTCGTCGGCGGGCGACCAGGGCGACCGGCTTGGGTCCGGGGTCCGGTCGACAAGGACGAGCAACGAATCCCAGCCCGGATGGAACCGTGCCAGTGACTCGCGCAGGACCACGGCCTGGTCCACCGACTCGGGTGCGGCGACCGTCACCATCGTCGGCGGGGTCATGCCAGGCCCATCCGATGCGGCGTGAGTCCGTCCATGACGAAGACGCCTCGGGCCACGCCCTCGGCCGCGAAGGCCGCGATGGACCGGGCGAGGCGCCCGGTGACGGCGGCCCGTCGCAACCGTCGCCGGTCGGCGTAGACCAGTGCCCGCCCGTGCTCCTCCGCAGCGGCAACCAGGTTGCCGGAGGCCGGGCCCGTCACGACCAGCGCCCCCGCGGCCATCGCCTCGTACGCCACCAGGCTGAACGTCTCCGGCACGGTGCTCCACAACAGCACCGCATCGATGTCGTGCTCGACCAGCGCGTCCGTGAGGCCACCACGGGCCAGAGGGATGTCCGGGATTCCCGGGTGCCCGGCGCCATGCTCTCCCATGTGGACGGCGTCGAGGTCCCCGCGCGAGGCCGCCCACCGTGCCACCTCGACGAAGTCGTCCCAGCCTTTCGTGTGCAGCGGTGCTCCGACGAAGGCCAACCGTGGTGATCGTCCGGTGGATGTCGGTGGGAGGGGCGAGCCGAGCCGCAGCCGACCGTGCGGAACAACGGCCATCGAGCTGCGGTCGCGACCTGTCAGTGCCGCCCACGTGTCGGCGGCTGCCTCCGACGGCGCGACCACCGAGGCCGCAGTCGCGTCGAGGAAGTCCGCCACCCTCGTGACGTGCCGCTCACGAGCCGCGCCGAACGAGCAGACTCGGCAGGCGGTGGAAGTCACCGGTGGGGCGCCGCAGAACTCCAACCCGGATCGGGCCAGCGCGGGGTTCTCGCACAGCGCGAAGAAGTCGTGCACCCAGTAGTCAGTCGCCAGGCCGGCGAAGGCCGCGGCAAGGCTCTCGGGGTGGTGACCCAGGAGGCCGTGCACGACCACCCGCTCGACCGTGGCGGGGCCGAGCAGGTCGCCCAGGGCGCCGGCCAGCCCGGCGGCCGGCAGCCGCGTGACCTCGTGACCGTCCAGCAGAACCTGCAGCTGCGCGTCTCCCGAATCGGCAAGGCGGGGGCCTTCCACGACAGGGAGCAGCATGACGTAGTGGGTGCCGGCAGCCACGAGTACTGCCTCCTCGTGGGCGGTGCAGGCCTCGACACCCCCACGGTGCCGGCGATGGTCGCGGTTCACGACGGCCAGCACGACCCGCGCGGTGGTGGCGAGCCCGAGCCCCGGGACCGGGCCGCTGGCCCCGTGACCCCCGGCCGGAGGCGTCACTCGTACCGGAGGGGCGAGGAACGCGGCGCGGTCCAGTGTCAGGGGGTCGCGCGGTGGCCGACCGGCAGCACGGCCGACCTGGAGAAAATGCACCAACGGATCCGCCCCGGTTGCCCTGACCTCGGGGTTGGACCAGTTGTAGAAGCGCGCGTCGAACCACGGTGCAGGGTCGCGCCCCTCGTGCCAGCCCCACCCGTGCAGGTGCTCGTCCGGGCGCAGCCCGGTGCGGACGGCGTCGGGGTACCACGTCCGGTAGAACCTCGGGTCGACGAGCCCGCGGTACGCCTGCGGGCCGGAGACGGTTCCACCACCCTCGGACACGGCCCGGGAGGGCCGCGGACGCCGGCCCTCGCGCCGGCCGTCGCGCACGAAGTGGACGAGAGGGTTGATCCCCGCGGCGCGTACGTCCGCGTGAGTCTCGACGTAGTCGTTCGTGGAGAACAACGGCGAGGGATCGCGCCCGAGCAACCAGCCGGTGGCGAGGAAGTCGCGGAGCAGGTCATCGTCCGTGCCCTGGACGTCCGGGTAGGTCCGTCGGTAGAACTCAGCGTCGAAGCCGGCCCGGACGTCGACGTCCGCCAACTCCGGGTGCGGGTCGGTGCGAAGCAGGCGTGCGACGATCCCCCCGACGCGGGATGCCGTACTCATGCGGCCGCGGTCGCCGGGTCGACCCCCGCGGGTCCGCGGAGACGGGACGCCCAGTACCGCGTCCCCAGCACTACGGTGACCAGCAGGATCGAGGTCGCTGTCGGGAAGACGGGCACGCTGTAGCGGTCGGCGCCGAACCCCAGCATCGAGTAGGCCGTCGTGAGACCGAGCACGGCGCCCACCGGCAGCACCATTCGCCACCTGAGGAGCTGACCCACCGACACGACGATCCCCAGGAGGAGGAGGTAGGGGTAGGCGTCGACGCTGGCGTGGACCCAGGGAGCCCACACCTCCATCGCTGCCACGCTGCGGCAGGACGGGTCGATGCCCGACATCGAGGTGACGTAGACCGGTTGGAACTCCGGCGGCATCCCCTCGATGGCGCCGCAGCTCCAAGCCGTGTTCGTGCGGTTCTCGACATAGATGCGACGTTCGACGGGCTCTCCGACGAACTGCGTGCTCCCCCGGAGCCCGATGAACCCGCCGACCTGGCTGACGAGGCCGTTCTCGTGCGGTTCCACGGTGTCGTTGGCTGCGTCGATGTCGTCCAGGACCGACGGCAGGACGGTCGGGAGCGCGGGCGCGCTCGCCGAGCGGTCCGCGATCGCCCCGTCCCGGTAGTGGTCCCACGGCAGAAGGGCCGCCGAGACCGTCAGCTGCAGGAGCGCGAAAGCTATCGCCCCGGCGGCCAGTCGCACGACCAGCCGCGGCCCCCAGCGGCGATGGAGCGGCCACCATCGCGAGCCGGACAGGAACACACCGAGGGCCAGGACCGCACCGACCAGCTGGGCGAACTCCTTCTGCACCACGGCGACCGCGGCAACCAACAGCACTGCTGCGACAAGGACCCGCCACGTC
This sequence comes from uncultured Actinomycetota bacterium, assembly GCA_963784645.1. Classification (GTDB taxonomy): domain Bacteria; phylum Actinomycetota; class Actinomycetes; order JACCUZ01; family JACCUZ01; genus JBBRVW01. The sequence continues at coordinate 24,372 of CAWARY010000017.1, forward strand.
GGGCGGGACTGCAGGCCGTACGCGACGGTGAGCGCCAGCCCCAGTGACAGGACGAACAGCGACTGCTGCAGCGCGGCGGACGAGTACAGCAGGACTCCGGCGTTCCCGGCGCCGAGCAGCAGGCAGCCGGTGATGACAAGCGGAGGGACCCGCTCGCCGCCGGTGGCGCTGCGCCACACCACCACCGACGCCAGGGCGCTTCCGGCCACGACGCACACGGCCTGCGCGGACGTGAACCACAGGTCACTCGGCCCCAGTGCGGACGCCAGCGATCGGAGGAACACCGAGTACCCCGGCTGCCGCAGCCACCAGAAGAGATCGGGTGCGTTGTCAGTGAACAGGACGCGTGAGCCGCTGAGGTAGAAGTGCCCGTCGAAGGTAACGAGGAACGGGACCGCCGTGAGCGCGACGACGACCAGGAACGCCGAGACGGCGAGCACGGTCCACCACGAATCGAGTGCTCGTCGCACGACCGCCCATCGCCGACCGGCAGGGGCGCCGCCCGGACGCGGTGGCGGCACCACCACCCCGGTTCCGTCGGTCACCCGGGTCGCGCCCCGTCGACGATGTCGGTCAGCGCTGGCACGGCGAACGACTCCGGGAGGACTACCAGACCGGCGCGCTCGTAACCTTCTCCCTGACGGACCACGAGGCTGAGCGCGTCGGTCCAGGCGTCGAACGCATGGGTGCCCGACGGGTCGAGGACCGAGACGTCGACGCGGTAGTTGCCGGGCGTCAGCCGGCACGGATCCTGGACGTAGTCGACGTAGCCGCGGCCCAGACCCACCGGAACGATCTGCCCGATGGCGCGCGAGTTCGCCACGTTGACGACGACTCCGGTCTCGTGCTGGAAGGACAGCGCGAAGACGGGCTGGTGGTCGCCCTGGGACTGGAACGCGAGCCGCAGCCGCATCGGCTTCCCACTCACCACGGACGCCGCTGGACCGCCATCGGCACCGATCAGTTCGACGGACGTGAACCGCACCTCGCCGCTGCCCGGGCGGCCGGACCCGGCGTCGACCGGCGCGGCCGCACCCTTGCGCGACGATCCCTCGACGGCATTGACCGACGCGATGTAGCCGTCGATCACCGGGACCGCCGGCCCGGCGTCCATCAGCCGCCCGTGGTCCAGCCATGCGATCTCGTCGCAGAGTCCGGCGAGCATGCTGGTCGAGTGGCTGACCACCACGATCGTCCGGCCCGCCCGCCGCAGTGCGTAGAGGTGGTCGAAGCACTTGCGCTGGAAGTCCTCGTCGCCGACCGCGATGACCTCGTCGATGAGCAGGACGTCCGGGCGCATGTGCACGGCGACCGAGAAACCGAGGCGCACGTACATGCCGCTCGAGTAGTTCTTCACCGGCTCGTCTATGAAGTCGGAGAGCCCGCTGAACTCGATGATCTCGCCGATTGCACCCTCGATGTCGCGTCTCGCCAGGCCCAGGATCGAGCCGTTGAGGCGGATGTTCTCGCGGCCCGTGAGCTCGGGGTGGAAACCGGCACCCAGCTCGATGAGCGCAGCCAGCCGACCGTCGACGGCGACCGCGCCCTCGGTTGGGCGGTAGATGCCGGCGATCACCTTGAGCAGGGTCGACTTTCCCGATCCGTTGTGGCCGATCAGCCCGTAGACCGAGCCCTTGGGGATGTTCAGGGAGATGTTGCGGGCCGCCCAGAACTCGTCCGCCTGCTTGGCGCGACCGCGGACCACGAGCTCCTTGAGACTGCTCCGCCGGTCACGCATCCGTCGGAAGCGCTTGCCGACATCGACCAGCTCGACGGCGACCGGCGCGGGGGCGCTCACAGCATCTCCCCGACGTCCTCGGTGGTGCGGTCGAACACCAGCAGGGCACCGGCGAAGGCCACGAAGCCGAATACCAGCAGCCCCGCGGTGGTCACGACACCGGGGCCGTCCAGGGAGTAGAGCGCGTCATGGAGAGCGCGGACGTACCACGACACCGGCTGCCACTGCACGAACGCCCTGAGCCAGCCCTCACCCGGCGGGATCGCCGTGACGGGGTAGAGCACGGGGGTGAGGAAGTAGAGGGCTCCCAGCAGGACGCCGACCATGTACTGCACGTCGCCGTAACGCGCGTTCGCGGTCGCGAGCAACAGCCCGAGCGCCTCGGCGAACAGCGCTAGACCGAGCACAAGGAACGGCACGTACAGCCAGCTCCACCCGATGTTGCCGATGACGAGGTACCAACCGACGAGCACCGCGAGCTCGAGGGCTACCTGGACCATCTGCACCAGTGCGGAGCCGAGGACCGGAGCCCACGCAGGGAAGGCGACCTTCCGCAGCAGGCTGCCGCTCTCACGCAGGGACGACATGCTCAGGTTGAGCAGGGCCGAGAAGGTGTTCCAGGCGATGAATCCGGTGAAGAGGTAGAGCGCATAGCTGCGGTCCTCGCCGTCGCCCAGCGGTGGCGCCTGCGCCCGGAACACCACGGAGAACACGACGGCAAACACGGCCAGATTGGCCAGCGGCTGGATCAAGGACCAGGTCCAGCCCACCGCGCTCGTCCGGTACCGGGTGCGGAAGTCGCGCTGCGCGAAGGCGACCACGAGTCCGCGCTTGGCCACCAGCTCGCGCAGCAGGCCAGGGCTCGCCTGCCGGAGCGAGGGCGCGCGAGGTGCCCCGAGCTCCGCTGCCACGGCGGTCACGATACGCGAGGGCTGCGCGCGCCCCGACCCCGCAGTGCGGGACACTGCCAGGATGCCCAGCGTCGCGCCCGAGCCCACCGAGCCGACGCTGCCGCCCGCCCCGTGGGCCGAGGTCGCCGCGCGGGTCACCGGACCGGCAGCCGTGCTCGGCGGCGGGCCGGAGATCGACGACGACCTGCCGGCCGGCTGGCACCGGGCCGGGCCTGGGAATGACCGCGCCGACGGCCCGGTGGTGCTGCTGGCGCCGCTGGACCCGGACGACGTCACCCGTGCGCACCGGCTTGCCGGGGCGCATCCCCTGGTCGTCGTGCTCCCGAACCTGGCACGACCGGCGCTGTTGCGCGCACTGCTGGTGGGCCGGGGCGACGACGTCGTGCCGGGTCCGGCCCGCGCCGCACTGACCCGAAGCACGGTCGACCGCCTGGCGGCAGCAGCGGGCCGCCGGCCGGTGAACGACGCCGCCGAGCCGCAGCCGGTGCCGACCGGACGCCCGCTCGATGACCTCCTGGCACAGCTCGGCCGGCAGGCTGGCGGTCACGACCGGCCTTGGCTGGTCCGGAGCTACCTCCCCGCCGGGCCGGCTGTCGACGTCCGCGCTGGGCTGGGGTCGGAGGCACCGTTCCTGTCGGTGCTGGTGCGCACCCAGGGTCGTCGCGACGACGCGCTCGCCGACGTCCTGCTCTGCCTCGCGGCGCAGACCTGCGACGACTTCGAGGTGCTGCTTCTCGCGCATGACGTGGACGACGGCACCGGGGCCAGGTTGCGGTCCCTGCTCGCGCAGCAGCCGGCCGCTCTGCGGGCCCGCGCCGACCTCGTCCCCGTCTCGGGTGGTGGCCGGGTCAGACCCTTGACAGTGGGGGTGGCCCGGGCTCGCGGGCGGTACCTCGCCGTGCTCGATGACGACGACCTCGTGCTGGCGAGCTGGGTCGCTGCCTTCCGCGACGCCGCGGCGGCGCAGCCGGGCTCGGTGGCGCGCTCGGTGACCGTCGAGCAGCACGTCGAGGTTGACGGCCGCGGTGGCTACCGGGCCAGCTCGTGGCCGCACGCCCGGTGGGACCGCGAGTTCTCCCTGTTGAGCCACTTGGTCGACAACCACACGCCGGTGCACGCCTACGCGTTGCCGCGGGAGGTGTTCAGCGACCTGGGGATGTCCTTCGACGAGTCCCTGCCTGTGCTGGAGGACTGGGACCTGCTCGTGCGGGCAGCGACCCTGCTCGGCGTCCGGGACTCAGGCGAGGTGACTGCCGTGTACCGGCGGTGGCCGCACAGCACCAGCTCGTTCGCCGAGGTGGCCGAGACCGACTGGCCGGACACCGCGTGGCGGGTGGTCGGCGCCTGGGACGAGTCGCCGCTGCTGCTGCCGGCCGGGTCGGCGCGGCGGCTGCGGGAGGAGGGCATCTACGTGCTCCGGCACCCACCGTTGCGGGTACGCGCAGGGAGGCGGCTGGACCGGTGGCAGGACAGGTGGTCCGGCACCCTGATGCGCACACCGCTGTGGCGGCCGGCCCGCTGGGCCTACCGGCGGCTCCGGGACCGGACCGGCGCAGCCGCGTGACCCCCCGCGCGACCGTCGTCGTCGTCACCTGGAACGGCGCGCACCTGCTGGGCCCCTGCCTGTCGGCCCTCGAGGCGCAGGCAGCAGTGCCCGGCGGGTTCGACGTCCTCGTCGTCGACAACGCGAGCAGCGACGGCACCGCGGCACTGCTCGCCGCCCACCCGGACGTCCGGGTCGTCCGCGCCGCGCGCAACCTGGGCTTCGCAGGCGGCGCCACCCTCGGCCTGCAACAGGTCACCTCGCCGTACGCCGTCGTCCTGAACAACGACACCCGCCCGGACCCCGACTGGCTGGTGCAGCTGCTCGCCGGGTTCGCACCCGGCGTCGGCGCCGTCACGTCCAAGGTCCTCCTCGACCCTCGGTACGTCCTGGTGGACCTTCCGGTCGCGCTGGCCGACGTGTCCCGGGTCCTCGTCGACGGCACCGACGTCACCGAGACGGTGGTGGCCCAGGTCGACAGCACCGGGGTCCGCCTCGCCGTGCCGGCACCCGACGGTGTCGAGGTCGTACTCGCGGTCCAGTCCCCGCTCGGCGCCACGGTGCACGAGGAGCGGGTCCCGGCGGTACGGCCGCGGGTGGACCTCCTCAACAGCACCGGAGGCGTTCTGACCCCGACGGGTCACGGGGCCGACCGGGGCTACCTCGAGGTCGACGCCGGCCAGTACGACGGGGACGTCGACGTCTTCGCGGTCTGCGGTGCGGCGGCGGCCTTCCGGACCGATCTCGGCCGCGCTGCCGGCTGGTTCGACCCGTGGCTGTTCGCCTACTACGAGGACCTGGACCTGAGCTGGCGATTGCGCCGGGCGGGCTGGCAGGTGCGGTACGCCCCGCAAGCCAGGGTCCGTCACCGGCACGCCGCGACCAGCCGGGTGGGCTCCGACATGTTCCTGTTCCACAACCGGCGCAACCGGCTCGCCGTGCTGGCCCGCAACGCCACCCCTCGACAGCTCGTCGCCGCGGTGGCGGCGGGAGCCGGCCGCGACCGCCCGGCCCTCTCGGCCGACCTGCTGCCCGGTAGGGCCGGCGGCACGGCAAGCGGTCCGCCACCGCGGTCGAGAGCGGCGGCGCTCGGTTCGTTCGTCGTCCGGCTGCCACGCCTTCTCGCGTCCCGGCTCGGCAGGCCGGTGCCGGGGCCTACCGCCTCGGGCGTCGGCGGTTCCGGGCTGCCCGCAGCGGCGCCGTGAGACGCCAGCTAGCCGACCGCTCCATCCTTGACGCCTGCGCCTCCAGCTCCGCGTTGCGCTCCCGCAGCGCCTCGATGTCCCGGGCGACCTGCGACCTGGCCCGTCGGATGGCCGCGATGGTCCCGGCCGGGAACAGGTGCGGCTCGGCATCCAGCCGGGCGATGACCGCCTGCTCGGATCGCCGCCACTCGGGCTGGTCGTGCAGCGACGCCGACGAGCTGCCCGCGGTCCAGCGGCGGTAGACGGCGGTGACGACGGGAACGGACTCCACGCCGACCGACAGGGCGGCTCGCAGCGCGAAGTCCCAGTCCTCGCACACCTCGAGCCCCTCGTCGAAGCGCTGACCGGCGACGCGGAACAGCTCACGCGGGAACGCGTACGCCATGAACGGCGTGTGGTTGCGCTCCAGATGGTCGACCAGGTCGAACCGCATCGGATAGCTCGCCGCCGGGGGGCCGACCACGCGGGCGTACACCCGCCCGTCCCAGGCGCTGGGCTCGACCGGCTGCTCGACGCAGACCGTGCGCAGCAGGCGTCCCGGCGCGGCCGCCGCGGCGGCGGCGAAGGTCTCGACCCAGTGGGCGAGCACGAGGTCGTCGTCGTCTAGCACGGCGACGTAGCGACCTCGGGCGTCGGCGAAGGCGGTGTTGAGCGGTGCCGCGCGGCCGCCCTCAGTCACCTCGAGTATCCGGACCCGACGCCGCAACGAGCGGGGCAGGTCGGCGACCGCATGCTCTGCGTCGGCCAGACCCTCGGGGGTCGCCCGGTGAGCGACGAGCCGCACCTCGAAGTCCGGGAGGGTCTGGGCCGCGAGGCACAGCAGGGCGTCGCGGAGCGTCTGCGGGCGGTCGCCCCGGGTCCGCACGACGACGCTGAGGAACGGGTCGCCGGCCGCCTCGCCCGGCACGTCAGTACCGGTGCCGGGCGTAGTTGCCCGCAATGAACTGGCCGACCGCGTGGTCGGCGTCGACGGGGACCGGCAAGCGGCCCTCGTCCCCGCGCCGGTCGAAGTCCGCCACGGCCCGCCGCTGCGCCTCGCTCCCGTGGGCCAGCAGGTCCCGCCGGATCTCTGCGACGCGGTCCGGACGCGAGTACTTGTGGGCGAGCACCAGGGCACCCTCGGCCGACCAGTACTCCTCCGCCGACCCGACCGACCAGGACCCGTCGGGTCGCAGCCTCTTGTCGTGGAAGACGCGAGCGCTCGGCCGGTGCACGACGCGGTAGCCGGCCAACCGCACCCGCCAGGAGAAGTCGACGTCGTCGCAGTAGAGGAAGAAGCTCCGCGAGTCGTAGCCGCCGATCTCCCGGACCACGGCTGCGGGCACCATCGAGCAGGCGCCGGAGGCCCAGGACGTGTCGCCCGTCGCGGGGTCGTAGTCCTTGGGGTGCTCGATCGGCAGCTGGCGGCCCTCGACGAGCCCGACCCCGGGCTCCCGGAGGGGTGCGACGAGCTCGACGAGCGTGTCCGGCGCGACGACGGTGTCCGGGTTGAGGATCAGGACGAGGTCGGTCGCGACTTCGGCCCAGAGCCGGTTGTTCCCCTCCGCGGACCCGAGGTTCTCGTCGAAGAAGGTGTAGGCCAGCGGCTCGGCGCCGGCCACCACGAGCCGCTCGGACCGGGCTGCCACGGCGACCGCGTCGAAGGTCGGGGCCGACGAGCAGTCGCCGTACGCCACCACGACCCGGCCCAGGACGCCGCGCCCGCGGGCCAGCTCGATGGCCCGGGCGAGCGCGTCGAGGCTCCGGTCGAGGTCCGCGACGTTGTTGCCGAAGAGGACGGACTGGACCTGCAGGGAGACCGCACCGGCCACCGCCGGTGTGCTGCGTGCCACCACCGTGCCCCCTCGCAGTCGCGCTGCGACCCGGTCGTGCGGCGCACCGAGTCCTCGTCGGCGGACCAGCCTAGTGAACCTCGCGGAGCAGCCGTGACACCGTCGCTGCCGAGGCC
>CAWARY010000018.1:0-273420 GCA_963784645.1 uncultured Actinomycetota bacterium
GGTGTACCCGGCCATCAGGTTGGTGACAGGCGGCTGACTGGTGGGTCTCCGCCGAGTGCGCTGTGGCGGCGTTGAGTGTTGTAGTGCTCGAGCCATGACGCAAGGGCTGCAGTCCGCTGGGCGTTGCTCTCGAACGGCTGCCGGTATGCCCACTCGACGAGCAGGGTGCGGTTGAGCCGTTCGACCTTCCCGTTCTGCCACGGGCAGTGCGGCTTGATGAACTTCTGTCGGGCGCCGAGCTGGTCGACCACGGCCCGCAGCGACCACCGGTAGGCCAGGGCGTTGTCGGTCATGATCCGTTCGATCCGGGTGATGCCGTGGGCGGCGAAGTAGGCCGCGGCCCGGGTCAGGAAGCCCGCGCAGGTCGGGCCCTTCTCGTCGGGCAGGACCTCGGAGTAGGCCAGCCGGGAGTGGTCGTCGACCAGGGAGTGCACGTAGTCGAACCCGATCTTGACCTTCTTCGCAGCGGCGCTCTTGCCGCCGTGGGCGATCACTCCGGCGCGCCAGCCGCCGCCGTCGGGGATCCGGGCGAGCTTCTTGACGTCCATGTGCACCAGCTCACCCGGCCGGGCGCGCTCGTAGCGCACCGCGGTGGCCTTGCTGGCCCGGATCACCTCCCCGGTCATCGGGTCGCAGATCGCCAGCGGCGGGACCTGGTGACGTCGCAGGATCCGCGACACGGTGCGGGTCGGCACCCCGACCTCGGCGCTGATCCAGTCCGGGCCGCGACGCTCACGGCGGCGCAGAGCCACCACCCGGTCCTCGACCTCGGGGCTGGTGCGAGTCGGCGTCGAGTGCGGGCGCGAGGAGCGGTCGTGCAGCCCGGCCTCACCCTCCGCGGCATACCGGTCGATCCAGGTCTTCACGCACTTGCGTGAGACGCCCATCGCCGCTGCGATGTGCGCCTGCTTCCACCGCGCCTGGTGCCGTTGGACGATCAGCAGCCGGCCGTGAACGGTCAGCCGAGCATTACGGTGGGACACGAGAACCTCCGGTCGGTGCGGGCCCTAGACAAGCCACACCTCAACCGGGGGTTCTCCTTACGTCAAGCCTTCTCGCCCGCCACCAACGTCCTGGCCGGGTACATCTAGGGTTGCCGGGCAGCGGTCCCGGGTGGTGTAAAGGCAACACGGCTGACTTTGGCTCAGTTCAGATAGGGGTTCGAATCCTCTCCCGGGAGCCAAGGTTCGGATCCTCTCCCACTTGCGACCCCTGCGCCCGAGGGGTGGCGGAGGAGGGGTGAACGCCGGGTATCCTCCTGTCGAACGAGCACGACGTCAGCCCGCCGCCTCGCCGCCAGGAGCGCTCCCCGCGTGAGCCCCGACCGACCGGCCGCCGTGGTCGTCCTCGCCGCAGGCGAGGGCACCCGGATGAAGTCGTCGATCCCGAAGGTCCTGCACCAGGTGGGCGGCCGGTCCCTGGTGCACCACGCCGTGGCCGCGGCCGAGGGCCTCCGGCCCGAGCACCTGGTGGTCGTCGTGGGCCACGGCCGCGACCGGGTGGTGGCCCACCTCGCCGAGGTCACGCCCAGCGCGGGCTCCGCCGTCCAGGACGAGCAGCTCGGCACCGGCCACGCCGTCGGCTGTGCCCTCGAGGGCCTGCCCGTGCTCGCCGGCACCGTCGTGGTCACCTACGGCGACGTGCCGCTGCTGACCACCGAGACCCTGCGCGACCTCCTCGACGAGCACACGGAGCAGGGCAACGCCGCGACGCTGCTGACCGCGGTCGTCGGCGACCCCACCGGCTACGGCCGGGTGCTGCGCACCTCCGACGGCTCGGTCGAGCGGGTCGTCGAGCAGAAGGACGGCACGCCGGAGGAGCTCGCCGTCCCCGAGATCAACTCCGGGGTCTACGCCTTCGAGGCGGCCGCCCTGCGCGCCGCCCTCGCGCTGCTCGACACCGACAACGCACAGGGCGAGCTCTACCTCACCGACGTCGTCGGCCACGCCCGAGCCGCCGGCGGGCGGGTCGGTGCGCTGGCCACCGACGACATCTGGCAGGTCGAGGGCGTCAACAACCGGGTGCAGCTGGCCGCGCTGCACCGCGAGCTCAACCGACGCACCGTCGAGCGCTGGATGCTCGCCGGCACCACGGTCATGGACCCCGCGACCACCTGGATCGACGCCGAGGTCACCCTCGAGCCGGACACGGTCCTCGAGCCGCACGTCATCCTCCGCGGCACCACCAGCATCGCGACCGGCGCCCACGTCGGACCCGACTGCCTGCTCACCGACACCACGGTCGGTGCCGGTGCCTCGGTCGCCAGCACCACCTCCGACGGCGCGGTGATCGGTCCCGAGGCGACGGTCGGGCCGTACACCTACCTCCGCCCGGGGACGCGCCTCGGCCGCGGCGCCAAGGCGGGGGGCTTCGTCGAGATGAAGCAGGCCGACGTCGGCGACGGCGCCAAGGTGCCGCACCTGTCCTACGTCGGCGACGCCACGATCGGCACCGGGGCCAACATCGGTGCCGGCACGATCTTCGCCAACTACGACGGCCTCGAGAAGCGCCGCACCACGGTCGGTGAGCACTCCTTCGTGGGCAGCGACTCCGTGCTCATCGGGGGAGTTCACGTCGCCGACGGCGCCTACGTCGCTGCCGGTTCCACCATCACCCACGACGTCGCGCCGGGCGAGCTGGCCGTGGCGCGCGGCAAGCAGCGCGGCGTAGCGGGCTGGGTGGCCCGGCGGCGCGCCGGGACCAGGACAGCCGCTGCGGCGGAGCGGGCGCTGGCCCGTCAGACGGACCAGCAGGCGCGGCAGGACGATCAGCAGGACCATCAGGACGCGGGCAGCAGCGACGGCGGAGGGCCTCAGGCATGAGCTTCATCAAGACGACGGGCGAGAAGAAGCTGATGCTCTTCTCCGGCCGGGCGCACCCCGAGCTCTCCGAGCAGGTGGCCGCCGAGCTCGGCATCGAGCTCACGCCGACCACGGCCTACGACTTCGCCAACGGCGAGATCTACATCCGCTACAAGGAGTCGGTGCGCGGCTGCGACGCCTTCGTCCTGCAGAGCTGCACCTCGCCCATCAACACCTGGGTCATGGAGACGCTCATCATGGTCGACGCGCTCAAGCGGGCCAGCGCGAAGCGGATCACCGTCGTCATGCCGTTCTTCCCCTACGCCCGCCAGGACAAGAAGGGTCGCGGGCGCGAGCCGATCTCGGCCCGGCTCGTCGCTGACCTGTTCCAGGTCGCCGGGGCCGACCGGCTGATGGCTGTCGACCTGCACACCGCGCAGATCCAGGGCTTCTTCAACGGCCCGGTCGACCACCTCTACGCGCTGCCGCTGCTCTCGTCGTACGTCAAGCGGCGCATCGACCACTCCCGCGTCACGATCGTCTCGCCCGACGCCGGTCGGCTGCGGCTGGCGGAGCGCTGGTCCGAGACGATGTACGGCGCCCCGCTCGCGTTCATCCACAAGACCCGCGACCCCGACCGGCCCAACGAGACCAAGGCCAACCGGGTCGTCGGTGACGTCGCCGGCCGGGTCTGCATCCTGCAGGACGACATGATCGACACCGCCGGGACGATCACCAAGGCGGCCGACGCGCTGTTCGCCGAGGGCGCCGCCGACGTGATCATCGCCGCGACGCACGCCATCTTCAGCGGGCCGGCTCTCGACCGGCTGAAGAACTCCGGCGTCAGCGAGGTCGTCGTCACCGACACCCTGCCGATCCCCGACGACGTGCGGTTCGACAAGCTCACCGTCCTTCCCATCGCGACCCTGCTGGCCCGCGCGGTCCGCGAGGTCTTCGACGACGGCTCGGTAACCAGCCTGTTCGACGGCCACGCCTGATTCGTGCCCGTCGTCGCGCTGCTGCACCCCGGCGCCATGGGCGCGCGCGTCGGCGGTGAGCTGGTGTCCGCCGGCCACGCGGTCCGCTGGCTGGCGGCCGGTCGGACCGACGCCACCGCGGCGCGTGCCGGCACCGAGGGCCTGACCCGGGTCGACCGGCTCGAGGAGCTCGTCGACCGCGCTGACCTGGTGCTCAGCCTGCTCCCGCCGCAGCACGCCCTGGAGGTCGCGCGCCTGGTGGCAGGTGCCGGGTACGCCGGCACGTACGTCGACGCCAACCCGCTCTCGCCCGACACCGTGGCCCGGGTGCAGGAGGTGGTCGAAGCGGCCGGGGCCACCCTGGTCGACGGCGGCGTCGTGGGGCCGCCCCCGCGCGACGGTGGCCGCACCCATCTCTACCTCGCCGGCCCCGCCGGACCGGTCCAGCAGGTCGCCGCGCTCGTCAGCGGCACCCGCGTCGTCCCGGTCGTCGTCGGCGGGCAGGTCGGCCAGGCGTCCGCGGCCAAGCTGGCCTACGCGCTGTTCAACAAGGGGCGGATGGTGCTGGCGAGCCTCGCGGCCGAGGTCGCGGCCGCGCACGGCGTCACCGACGTCCTCGCCGCCGAGGCCGACCGGCCCGGCGCCGAGCTGCTCGGCGAGCTGGCCGAGCTGCACGCCGGGCTGGCCGGGACCGGCTGGCGCTGGGCGCCCGAGCTGGACGAGATCGCGGCCACCCTGCGGGCGGCCGGTACCGACGCCGGCGCGGTGACCGGCCTGGCCGACCGGCTGCGCGCGCTGACTCGCTGACGTGCCCGGCGGGTCCTGCCGCCCCGACGACTCGTGCTCAGGCTGCGGTCAGGTCGCGGTCGTCCATCTCCCACGCATGGTCCAGCGCGTGGTACGCGGTGTGCCGGAGCAGGTACGGGACCGTCCAGTTGCCGAGCGGCTTGCCCTCGGCGTACCAGTCGCGCATCGCCTCGACGAAGCGGTCGCGGTGCGCCGCCCGGTCGCCCGGCGTCAGCAGGTCGTCCAGCTCGGTGGGCACCTTCACCCGCTTCGCGAAGTCCTGACCCTCGACGTTGAGGACGTGCCGGACGATCTTCTCGCGGTCGCGGCCGCCTCCCCGCGGGCCCGGCCGCAGGTCGGGCGACACGCGGGCCGCGACCGCATCGAACTCGGCCCAGGCGGCCCGGAGCAGCCGGACGCTGCGCCCGAACACCGGCGGGTCCATCGGCAGGCGGTCGAGGCTCGACGGCGCGAACGAGATGCCCCAGAAGTCGGTCGAGCCGACGCCGCGGTACCGCTCGACGACGTCGAGCTCCGTCTGCCCGGTCAGCTCCTTGCCGAGACGGGCTCGCCTGGCGACCGGCAAGTAGCGCGGCAGGTAGGACCGGAGCTTGTCCAGCGCCTGCTCCTCGGACCGCCCGTTGCGCTCGAGGCCCGGCCAGTCGACGGCGACGGCGACCCACTTCTTCTCCTTCGTGGGCTGCTCCACCTGCACCCGAAGACCCGCGGCCATCTCCACTCCCTCCGTCGGCTGGTGTCAGCACACCAGCCGGCACTCTCCCTCGGGCCACCGACAGGCCCGGGTTCGGTACCTGGCTGCCGGGCCGACCGGCGCACGCACCGGTTCGACCGCCTGCTGCGTCGCCGCTAGACTGCTGCGGTTACCCGGCGAGGGAAGCCTTCGGCCTCCGTGATCGACGTGGTCGCGTGGGTCCTCTGGATTGCCCACGAGCCTCCTCGCCGCCCCTGAGCCGCAGACGATCGCTTCGAGGAGCACACCCGCCGTGTCCGAGGTCCGCATTCCCGCCGAGCAGCGCACCGAGTTCGGCAAGGGCGCCGCCCGCCGCATCCGCCGCGACAACAAGGTGCCCGCCGTCCTGTACGGCCACGGCTCCGACCCGCGGCACATCTCGCTGCCGGGCCACGACCTCATGATGGCGCTCAAGACCGCGAACGTCCTGCTGACGCTGGACATGGACGGCGCCGACGAGCTGGCACTGCCCAAGGACGTCCAGCGCGACCCGATCAAGGGCTTCATCGAGCACGTCGACCTCGTCCTGGTCCGTCGTGGCGAGAAGGTCACCGTCGAGATCCCGGTGCACGTGGTCGGCGACGCCGCCCCCGAGACGCTGGTCGTCACCGAGCTCAACAGCATCTCGGTCGAGACCGAGGCGACCCACATCCCGACCGGCGTCGAGGTGTCCATCGACGGGCGCAGGGCCGGCGAGCAGATCCACGCCAAGGACGTCGTCCTCCCCTCGGGCACCACGCTGGTGACGGACGGGGACGCGTTGGTGGTCAACCTCACCGCGGCCCCGACGGCCGAGATGCTCGAGGCCGAGCTGGCCGAGGCCGAAGCCGAGGTGGGCATCGTGCACGAGGCCGCCGAGGACGAGGCCGGGGCAGCCGCCGGCGACGGCGAGTCGGCCGAGGGCGACAAGGCGCAGGGTGCCGACGCCTCCGGCGAGGGCGACAAGGCCGAGGGCTGAGGCTCTTCCGCTCCCGCAGCGAACCGGTGAGCGACGGCGAGGTCTGGCTGGTGGTCGGGCTCGGCAACCCCGGGCCCGGCTACGCCGGGAACCGGCACAACGTCGGGTTCATGGTCGTCGACCAGCTCGCCGGCCGGATGGGCGGCCGGTTCAAGGCGCACAAGAGCCGGGCGGAGGTCCTGGAGGGCCGGCTGTCCGGCGAGCGGGTGGTGCTGGCCAAGCCACGCACGTACATGAACGAGTCGGGCGGCCCGGTCACCGGGCTGCGCGACTTCTTCAAGGTGCCGCTGGAGCGGATCGTCGTGGTGCACGACGAGCTCGACCTGCCCTACGGCGGCCTGCGCCTCAAGCTCGGCGGCGGTGACAACGGGCACAACGGGCTCAAGTCGATCCGACGCTCGCTGGGGTCAGGGGAGTTCCACCGGGTGCGCTTCGGCATCGGCCGGCCGCCGGGCCGGATGGATGCGGCGGCGTTCGTGCTGCGCGACTTCGGTGCCGCCGAGCGCAAGGAGCTCGACCTCGAGATCGACCGCGCCGCTGACGCCGCCGAGGCCCTGGTGACGCTGGGCCTCGAGCCGGCCCAGAACACCTTCAACACCTGAGCCGCGTCAGGCGACCAGCAGGAGGTCCCGGCGGGTGCTGACCAGGTCGACGAGGGGCCGGTCGACGACGACGCCGGCGTCCTCCCGCCGGACGCGGTCCGCACCGGTGGCCAGCCGCTTCAGCAGGGTGCGGTTCTCGCCGTGCACCACGAGCCGTACCTCCCTGGCGCCGAGCTCGGCCGCCTCGGCGAGCGCGCGGTCGGCGAGGAGCCGGCCCAGGCCGCGGCGCTGCCAGCCGTCGGCCACCATCGCCCCGACCTCGACGACCCCGGGTGCGACCCGCGCCCAGCTGACGTGGCCCAGGAGCCGGTCCGCGCGCTCGGCGACCCAGGCGCCGTGGGCGTCGTCGCGGCGCAGCAGCGCGGTGACCAGCCGGGTGCTCGGCGTGCCGACCCCGGCCCAGAACCGCAGGAAGGACGACTGCGGGGACAGGCCCGACACCAGGTCCCGCAGACCCTCCACATCGTCGGGCCGGACCGAGCGCACCTGGATCTGATTCATGAACCCAGATGGTGCGGCTAGACTCTGAGTCTGTCAAGTGAACTCTGGCAAGAACTGCCTGACGAAACTGCTCGGACGACGTGGAGGTGGCCATGAGCGAGCCCGAGGCGCTGGAGTGGTCCACCGAGACCTGCACGATCCAGCGCGCCAGCGAGGCGATCGGGGACCGGTGGTCGCTGATCGTGCTGCGCGAGCTGTTCTCCGGCATCCGGCGCTTCGACCAGCTGACCGTCCGGACGGCGGTTCCGCGGCAGGTCCTCACCGCCCGGCTGGCCCGGCTGACCGAGCTCGGCATCGTGCGCCGGGTGCCCTACCAGGAACCCGGCCAGCGGACCCGGGACGAGTACCGGCTGACCCCGATGGGGTTGGACCTCTACCCGGTCCTCATGGCGCTGGCCGCCTGGGGCGACCGCTACCTGGCCGACGACGGCGGGCCGCCGGTCGAGTTCGGGCACCGAGGCTGCGGGGCGCCGCTCGGGCTGGTGCTGCGCTGCACCGACGGTCACGAGCCGTCGACCACCCGTGAGGTCACCGGCCGGCCCGGCCCGGGGGCCCGGCGCCGTACCGCCTGAGGGCCGAACCGGTCGCGGCTCGCATTATCGACAAAGACCCTGATGTCGTGGTGGATCGCGCGTAGCCTCCCGAAGAGCACGTGAACACGGCGCGGACGCCAGGGGGATGACCGGCGGCATGACGGGACGACACCAGCGAGCGCGCCGCCAGCGGCACCTGCCGCGGGCGGGCACTGCGGTGCTCGCGGTGCTCGCGATCGGGCTGTCGGTGCTGCCTGCCTCGCCCGGCCAGGCGGCGTCCGGCCGGGTCTCGTCGAAGACGCTCCTGGGCCAGCTGCGCACGGCGCCCGAGCATCCGCGGGGGTTCGCCTCGGCGCCCCGGCTGCGGTGGGCCGACATCGACGGCGACGGGTGCACGGCGGACAACGAGGTGCTGGTCCGGGACGCCCGCACGCCACCGACCGTCGGCCCCGGCTGCGTGCTCACCGGCGGCAGCTGGCGCGCTCTGGACGACCGGGCCCTGCACGCGGACCCGTCCAGCGTCGCGGTCGACACGGTCGTCCCGTGGGCCGAGGCGTGGCGGTCCGGCGCCCGGCGCTGGTCGGCCCGCGAGCGCCGGGTCTTCGCCAACGACGTGGGCTACCGCTTCGCGCTCGTGGTCGTCACGCCCGCGGCCCGGCAGCTGCGCGTCGGGGCGGACGTGCAGGACTGGGCCCCCGGCTCCGCGAAGCGGAACTGCCGTTACCTGGCGAGGTGGGTGGCCACCAAGTACCGCTGGTCGCTCAGGGTCGACCCGGCCGAGCGCAGGTTCCTGACCCGACGGCTGGCCGCCTGCGGCTGGCCGCGCACGGCCCGTCCCGCGCGGCCCCCGGTGCCGGTGGTGCGCAACGGCACGGTGACGTCCCGGACGCCCTCCAACCTGGTCGTGCCCTGCACCCTCGCCGCCGACAGCTCGGCCGAGCTGGTCGTGAAGTACGCCCGGTCCGGGCGCCGGCTCTCGCAGAAGACGACCGCCGTGACGGTCCGGCCCGGCCGGACGGTCACCCGGGTGAGCATCCGGGGGCTCGCCGCGGGCACCACGTACAGCTATCGCTGCACCGCGTCGACGGCCAACGCCGGCACGGTGCGCGCGCCCGCGCGACGTCAGGCGGCCACGGTCGACGCGCCGGCCGGGCCCGCGGTGACGGCCCCGCCCGTGACGGTGGCGCCGAAGCCCACGCCGACGCCCGCTCCCAGCACGACGCCGCCCGCATCGACGCCGCCACCCGCATCGACGCCGCCACCCACGTCGACGCCGCCCCCCACGACGGCGCCGCCCCCCACGTCGACCAGAGGTCGTCGCCGTGGGGGACATGTGCGAGCTCTCCGATCCCGAGCGACGCTGCAATCCCACCGGAAGCCACGGCATCAGGCGAAGAAGCTCGCAACCCGGCCCTTGTTACACTCCTGCTCGGCGACACGCAGTACGCGACCGGGACGCTGGTCGAGTACGACGACGGTCTACGGCACTCGACATGGAACTCGTTTGTCAAGGCTCGCAGCTACCCGGCGATCGGCAACCACGAGATCCAGTCCGGCAGCGGACAACGCGTACTGCGGCTTCTTCGTCAACGCCACTGCAAGTCGGGGGCGATCCGCTGGTACGCCTACGACATCCGGACACGCAGCTGGCGCGCCATCGTGCTCGACTCCAACACGGACGAGCCGGACAAGCCAAGCGCAGATCGACGTTCCTGGACGCCGCAGCTCAGCGCAGTACAAGGACACGAAGAACCTGCTCGTCTACTGGCACCACCCTCGTTGGCAGAACGGCGACTCGGGCGCCCCCAAGGGCTCGACTCTCGCGGCGGTCAAGCCGTGGATGGACAAGCTCTTCGCCGCGCACGCCGACATCGTCCTCTGGGGACACGACCACGTGTACTCGAGGTTCGAGAAGATGTCGGGAGACGGTCCGGACCCTGCCGGTATGCAGTGCTTCATCGTCGGCACCGGCGGCGACCCACTTCGCCAGCCGGCCTCGATTCCACAAACGCGGCACAGAGGTCACCCTGCCGATGCTTCGGCGTGCTCCAGCTCGACCTGCGGGACTGCCGACTACGACTGGGCGTTCTACGACACCTCAGCGGCGCAATCACTTGACTTCCGGCACAACGTAGGCGTCACGCCCTGACCGGTGTGTCGGTGGGCGGCGCCACAGTGGCGGGATGGTGACCGTCGACGACGTGCGTGACGTGGTGCGCGACCTGCCGCGCAGCTACGAGGTGCTGGTGCGCGACCGGGTCAAGTTCCGGGTGGGCAGCATCGTCTACGTCGCGTTCTCCAGTGACGAGACGACGATGGGCTTCGCATTCCCGAAGGAGGAGCGGGCCGACCTGGTGGCCGCGCGACCGGAGGTCTTCCAGCTGCCGCCGGCGTCCGACCTGCGCTTCCACTGGGTCGTGGCCCGCACCGACGCCCTCGACGTCGCGGAGCTGCGCGAGCTGGTGCTCGACGCCTGGCGGATGGTGGTGCCGAAGAAGGTCGCCCGCGAGCACCTGGGCGGGTGAGTCGGGTCAGCCGGTGTTGCGGAGGCCGGCGGCCACGCCGTTGACCGTGAGGAGCAGCGCCTCGCGCAGCCGGGGGTCCGGCTCGTCGCCGGCCGCGACGGCGGCGCGGGACCGGCGCAGCAGCGAGACCTGCAGGTAGCTGATCGGGTCGAGGTACGCGTCGCGCACCTGCAGCGTGCGGGCCAGCATCGGGTTCGACCCGAGCAACGACCCCTCCCGGGTGACGGTCAGCACCTCGCGCTCGGTCACGTCGTGCTCGGTGCGCACGGCGTCGAACAGGTGCCGCAGGTCAGGGTCGACCAGCGAGCTGACGTAGTGCGCGGCGATCTTCAGATCGGTCTTGGCCAGCGTCATCGAGACGTTGGACAGGAAGGTGCGGAAGAAGTGCCAGCCGTCGTACATCTCGTCGAGGACCTCGCCGAGGCCGGCTTCCCGCACCGCCGCCAGGCCGGTGCCGACGCCGAACCAGCCGGGGACCACCTGGCGCGACTGGGTCCAGCCGAACACCCAGGGGATCGCGCGCAGCCCGGACAGGCCGGCGCCGCTGTCGGGACGCCGGGACGGTCGGGAGCCGATGTTCAGGTCGGTGAGCAGCTCGACCGGCGTCGACTGCACGAAGTACGCCGGCAGGTCCGGGTGCTCCACCAGCCCGCGGTAGGCCGTCTGCGCAGCGTCGGAGAGCACGTCCATGACGTCGTCGTAGCGCGCCAGCTGGGCGGACGAGGTGCGCGGCTCGCGGTGCAGGACGGTCGCCTCGAGGGTGGCGGCGAGGGTGAGCTCGAGGTTCTCGCGCGCCAGCGCCGGTAGCGAGTACTTGTCGCTGATGACCTCGCCCTGCTCGGTCACCTTGATCTCGCCGTCGAGGGTTCCCCACGGCTGGGCCAGGATCGCGTCGTGCGTCGGGCCGCCGCCGCGGCCGATCGTGCCGCCCCGGCCGTGGAACAGCCGGAGCCGCACCCCGTGCCGCACCGCCACGTCACGTAGCTGGCGCTGGGCCCGGTGGATCTCCCACTGCGACGTCGCGATGCCCGCCTCCTTGTTGGAGTCGGAGTAGCCGAGCATCACCTCCTGCACGTCGCCACGCAGGTGCACCAGCCGCCGGTACGACGGGTCGACGAGCAGGTCGTCGAGCACCCGGCCGGCCTCCCGCAGCTCGGACACGGTCTCCAGCAGCGGGACGAAGCCGATGCGGGCGACGCCCTCGTGCAGGTCGACGAGCCCCGCCTCGCGGGCCAGCAGCACGGCGGCGAGCAGGTCGTCGGCGCCGCGCGTCATCGACACGATGTAGCTCTCGCACACCTCCGGGCCGAGGGTGTCGAGCGCGTTCCGGATCGTCGTGAACACGGCGAGCGTCCGGGCGCCCTCGGCGTCCAGCGTCGCCTGCTGCGGCCCCAGCGGCCGCCGGCCGGCCAGCTCCTTGCGCAGCAGCTCGAGCCGGTTGCGGCGCGGCAGGTCGCCGTACCGCCAGGACAGCTCGCCGAGCCGGTCGAACATCTGCGACAGCGCGTGGTGGTGGTGGTCGGCGTGCTCGCGGACGTCGAGCGTGGCGAGGTGCAGCCCGAAGGTGGCGACCACCCGGAGCAGCCGGTCCATCCGGCCCTGCGCCGCCAGCGCCGCCTTGTGCGTCGCGAGCGAGTCGCGCATCAGGGTGAGGTCGGCGAGCAGCTCGCCGGTGCCGAGGTAGTCGTGGCCGGGACGGTGCCCCGCGTCGGCCGCGATGCGGTCGCGGGTGTTGGCCAGCTTGAGCTGCACGCAGCGGCCCTTGAGGCGGTAGGGCTCGTCGGCGTTGATGCGCCGGACCCGCGCCGGCAGGTCGGGCAGTGCCACCAGGTCGCGCTCGATGCTGGCCAGCAGCTCGTCACTCGCGCCGACCAGCTGCTCGGAGGTCGACAGGTCCTCCATGAGGTCGTCGACCAGCGCCGCGAGGTCGCGCAGCGCGTGTCCGTGCTGCAGCACGAGCACGTCGTGGGTGACCTGCGGCGTGACGTTGGGGTTGCCGTCGCGGTCGCCGCCGATCCAGCTGCCGAACCGCAGCGGTCGGGCCTCGGGCGGCAGCTCGACACCGAGCGAGGCGAGCTGGTCGGCCAGCTCCTCCAGCACGTCGGCGACGGTGTGCAGCATCAGGTCGTCGAGGTAGTACGCCGCGTTGCGCGCCTCGTCGACCGGCTCGGGCCGGTCGTGGCGTAGCTCGGCGGTCTGCCAGAGCAGGTCGATGACCTCGCCGATACGGCGGTCGGCGCGCGGGTCGTCGACCGCGTCGAGCAGGTCGGCCACCCGCCGCCGCTTGGACAGGATCGACCGGCGCGCGGCCTCGGTGGGGTGCGCGGTGAACACCGGTCGCACGGCCAGCCGGGCGACGAGGGCGGCGACGTCGTCGGGGGAGAGGCCGGCCGCGCGGATCCGCTCCGCGGTCTGCGCCAGCCAGCCGCCCTTCGCTGCGCGCTCGGCGCGCATCTCCCTGGCCCGGTGCACCTGCTCGCTGACGTTCGCGAGGTGGAAGTAGGTGCCGAACGCGCGCACCAGTCGCGCGGCGGTGTCGAGGTCGACGTCCTCGAGCAGGGCCGCGAGCCCGTCGGTGTCGGTGCGGCTGCGCAGCCGCACCTCCTCGACGAGGGCGAGCAGCTCGGGTCCCTCCTGGCGCACCAGGGACTCGCCGAGCAGGTTGCCGAGCCGGCGCACGTCGGCGCGCAGCGCCGCCTGCGCGCTGTCGCTGCTGAGGCCGTCCGCGATCTCGGACACCCCTCGACGATAGGTCGCCGCCCGGACCCCGAGACCCCGCAGCCCGCGATCCGAGACTCGGGGAACTTGCTCGATCGGTGATGCACGGAGCCAAGTGGCCCCGCTGACCGGCCGGGAAGAAGCCGCCGAACGGGGCCACTTCGCTCAGTCGGTGGTGCACAGAGCCAAGTGGCCCCGCTGACCGGTCGGAACGCGACCGCCGAGCGGGGCCACTTCGCTCGGTCGGTGGTGCACGGAGCCGAGTGGCCCCGCTGACCGGTCGGAACGCGACCGGCAAGCGGGGCCACTTTCGCTCCTCGGTGCCTGCTCCGCCGTCGCGGGTGCGGGTCAGGGCGCCAGGACGCGGACGCCGGCCCGGTGCCGGCTCTCGCCGTCGGTCCCGCGCCCGCCATCAGTGGGACGAGCCCCGCCGCCAGTCCGTGGATCACGTAAACGTGATCCACCGTCGCCTTGCACGGGTTGCACGCCATGCGAGGCGACCGTCGATCACGTAAACGTGATCCACGGCGAGGGGTGGGGCGGTGGTGACCCGTGGCGGCGCGGCCGCGCACGGCGGGCTGCCACGCACCCGCCTCCGTCGTCCTGGCCGCTCTGACCCGCAGGCAGGACGGCGCGGGAGGGCCGCACCGCGGCGTCGGAGGCTGTCCCCGGTCGGACGTACGCTGGAGGAACCCCCGGCCGCTCTGCGGATCGGGGCTGCTGTGCTGTTCCGACTCCCTGGGAGACCGACACCTGTGAGCCTCATCGGACTCCTCGACGTCCTGCTCGACGACCGGGCCGGCGACCCTGCGCTGCGGTCGGCGGTCGAGGCGGCCCGCTCCGGTGCGCACACCTCGCTGGACCTCACGGCGCCGCCCGGTACCCGCCCCTTCGCGATCGCGGCGCTGGCGGCCCGGGCCGGCCGGCCGGTGCTCGCGGTCACGGCCACCGGCCGCGAGGCCGAGGAGCTGGCCGGTGCCCTGCGCGACCTGCTCGACCCGGAGTCGGTCGTGGAGTTCCCTGCCTGGGAGACGCTGCCGCACGAGCGGCTCAGCCCGCGCAGCGACACCGTCGGCCGCCGGCTCGCCGTCCTCCGGCGGCTGGCCCACCCCGACGCCGCCGGCGCCGAGCACGGCCCGGTGCAGGTGGTCGTCGCCCCGGTGCGGGCGGTCCTGCAGCCGATGGTCGCGGGCCTCGGCGAGCTGGTGCCGGTCGAGCTGCACGCCGGCGACGAGATCGACCTCGACGACCTGACCGAGCGGCTCGCTGCGGCGGCGTACACCCGGGTCGACCTCGTCGAGCGGCGCGGTGAGTTCGCCGTGCGCGGCGGCATCGTCGACGTGTTCCCGCCGACCGAGGAGCACCCGCTCCGCGTCGAGCTGTGGGGCGACACGGTGGAGGAGGTGCGCTGGTTCAAGGTCGCTGATCAGCGCTCCCTCGAGGTGGCTGAGCACGGGATGTGGGCGCCGCCGTGCCGTGAGCTGCTGCTCACCGACGCGGTGCGTGAGCGGGCGGCCGAGCTGGCGATCACGTACCCGGGTCTGGCCGACGTGCTCGACAAGCTGGCCGAGGGCATCGCCGTCGACGGCATGGAGTCGCTCGCGCCGGTGCTCGTCGACGACATGGTGCTGCTGCTCGAGCAGCTCCCCGCCGGCACCCATGTCGTGCTCCAGGACCCGGAGCGGGTGCGCACCCGCGCCCACGACCTGTTCGCGACCAGCGAGGAGTTCCTCGAGGCGTCGTGGGCCAGCGCGGCAGCGGGTGCTGCGACACCGATCGACCTCGGCGCGGCGGCGTACCGCAGCCTGGCCGACGTCCGGGCCCGCGCCGTCGAGCTCTCGGTACCGTGGTGGAGCCTCAGCCCGTTCGCCGCCGAGGAGGCCGCCGAGGGCGAGGACACCTCCGTGGTGGCCGCCCGTGCGGTCGAGGGCTACCGCGGCGACACCGCCCGCGCCGTCGCCGACCTCAAGGGCTGGCTCGGCGACGGCTACCGCGCGGTCCTGCTCACCGAAGGCCACGGTTCCGCGCAGCGGATCGTCGAGGTGCTCGGGCAGGAGGACGTCGCCGCCCGGCTCGACGACACGGTCGACGTGGTCCCCGAGGCCGGCATCGTGCACGTCTCCTGCGCCCGGCTTGCTCGCGGCTTCGTCAGCGACGAGCTGCGGCTCGTCGTGCTCACCGAGACCGACCTCATGGGGCAGGCCGGCCCGTCGACCAAGTCGATGCGCAAGATGCCCAGCCGCCGGCGCAACCAGGTCGACCCGCTGCAGCTGCAGGCCGGTGACTACGTCGTGCACGAGCAGCACGGCGTCGGTCGCTACGTCGAGATGACCCAGCGCACCGTGCACGGCGCGACCCGCGAGTACCTGCTCATCGAGTACGCCCCGTCCAAGCGCGGCCAGCCCGGCGACCGGCTGTTCGTGCCGTCCGACCAGCTCGACCAGGTGACGCGGTACGTCGGTGGCGAGGCGCCGTCGCTGCACCGCCTCGGCGGCGCGGACTGGCAGAAGGCCAAGGGCCGGGCGCGGAAGGCGGTCAAGGAGATCGCGGCCGAGCTGATCCGGCTGTACGCGGCGCGCACCTCCGCGCCGGGCTTCGCGTTCAGCCCCGACACCCCCTGGCAGCGCGAGCTCGAGGACGCGTTCCCGTACCACGAGACGCCGGACCAGCTCGGCGCCATCGACGAGGTCAAGATCGACATGGAGAAGCCGGTCCCGATGGACCGGATCATCTGCGGCGACGTCGGGTACGGCAAGACCGAGATCGCGGTGCGCGCCGCGTTCAAGGCGGTGCAGGACGGCAAGCAGGTCGCCGTGCTGGTGCCGACCACCCTGCTGGTCAACCAGCACCTGTCGACGTTCGAGGAGCGGTACGCCAGCTTTCCCGTGAAGGTCGCCGCGCTGTCGCGGTTCCAGAGCGACAAGGAGGCGAACGCCGTCAAGGCGGGGCTGCTCGACGGCAGCGTCGACGTCGTCATCGGCACCCACCGGATCCTGTCCAGCGAGGTGCAGTTCAAGGACCTCGGGCTCGTCGTCGTCGACGAGGAGCAGCGCTTCGGCGTCGAGCACAAGGAGCAGCTCAAGCACCTGCGCACCAACGTCGACGTCCTGACCATGTCGGCGACGCCGATCCCGCGCACCCTGGAGATGGCGGTCACCGGCATCCGCGAGATGTCGACGATCCTCACCCCGCCGGAGGAGCGGCACCCGGTGCTCACCTTCGTCGGCGCCTACGACGAGAAGCAGATCGGTGCCGCGATCAGGCGCGAGCTGCTGCGCGAGGGCCAGATCTTCTACATCCACAACCGGGTCGAGTCGATCGACCGGGCCGCCGCCCGGATCCGTCAGCTGGTGCCCGAGGCGCGGGTCGCGACGGCGCACGGCCAGATGAACGAGCACGCCCTGGAGCAGGTCGTGCTCGACTTCTGGGAGAAGCGGTCCGACGTGCTCGTGTGCACGACGATCGTCGAGAGCGGTCTGGACATCTCCAACGCCAACACGCTCATCCTCGAACGGGCCGACGTGATGGGCCTCTCGCAGCTGCACCAGCTGCGCGGCCGGGTCGGCCGCAGCCGCGAGCGTGCCTACGCCTACCTGCTCTACCCGCCGGAGAAGCCGCTCACCGAGACCGCGCACGACCGGCTGGCGACGATGGCCGCGCACAGCGACCTCGGCGCCGGCATGTGGATCGCGATGAAGGACCTCGAGATCCGTGGTGCGGGCAACCTGCTCGGCGGCGAGCAGTCGGGTCACATCGCCGCGGTCGGGTTCGACCTGTACGTCCGGCTCGTCGGCGAGGCCGTCGCCGAGTTCAAGGGCGAGGGCCTCGAGGAGCTGCGGGACGTCAAGGTCGAGCTGCCCGTCGACGCGCACCTGCCGCACGACTACCTGCCGGGGGAGCGGCTGCGCCTCGAGGCCTACCGCAAGCTGGCGGCCATCGGGTCCGAGGAGGACCTGGTGGCGGTGCGCGCCGAGCTGGTCGATCGCTACGGGGACCTGCCGACGCCGGTGGAGAACCTCCTGGCCGTCGCCAGGTTCCGCACGCTGGCCCGCCGGGCCGGGCTCACCGAGGTCGCGCTGGCCGGCAACAGCGTCCGGTTCGCCCCGGTCGAGCTGCCGGAGAGCGCGCAGCTGAGACTCCAGCGGTTGTACCCGGGATCGCTCGTGAAGCACGCGGTCCGTACGATCCTGGTGCCGAAGCCCATGACCGCCCGGGTGGGCGGGCAGCCGCTGCGGGACACCGCGCTCCTCGACTGGTGCCGCGAGGTCGTCGAGGCCGTGCTGCCTCCCGCGCCGGCGGAGCCCGCCGCCCCAGCCGCAGCAGAAGGACCCCGATGAGCCGCCTGACCCGCACCGCCGCCGCGCTCGC
The DNA here is from genome assembly GCA_963784645.1 of uncultured Actinomycetota bacterium. Classification (GTDB taxonomy): domain Bacteria; phylum Actinomycetota; class Actinomycetes; order JACCUZ01; family JACCUZ01; genus JBBRVW01. Next base: position 17,521 of record CAWARY010000018.1, read on the forward strand.
CGTCGCCACGCTGGCCGTCGCCGGCCTCGCCGGCTGCGGCACGCAGGAGCGGCTCGGTTCGGCCGCGGTCATCGACGGCCACCAGATCTCCGTCGACGAGCTGCAGGCCGACGCACGCGCGTACCAGAAGGTGGTGCCCGGCTCGAGTCCCGGAGACGTCCAGCGGGCCATCCTCGAGCGCGAGATCCTGTCCCGGATCATCTCGGCCGCGGCCCGCACGGTCGGCGTCCACGCCAGTCCGGCGGCGGTCGCCAAGGCGCGCGACGGCCTGCTCGCGAGCGTCGGCGGGCGGTCCGGGCTGCTGCGGCAGCTCGCCGCCGGCCAGACCCCGGTCGTGCTCGCCCCGTCGACGATCGACCGCTGGTTCAAGGACCAGGTCCTCTACCGGCGGATCGCCGCGAAGCTCGCCGTCGGGGGCGACCCCACCTCGCAGGACACCCTGGCGCGCACCACCCAGGAGCTCATCGCGACCGGGCGGGCGATGGAGATCCACGTCAACCCGCGCTACGGCACCTGGCGGACCCGCACCGGGGTCCAGCCACTGGTGAGCGGCGGGCTGTCCAAGACCGCCGCCGAGATCCGCGACCAGGGCTGAGCCGCGAGGGTGACCGGTCGGCTCGTCCTGCTCCCGACGTCGCCCCGGGTGGCCCCCGGCCTGCTCGCGGCGACGGCCTGGGACGTGCTGCGGTCCGGCGCCCCGGTTCTCGCCGCCCCGGGGCATCCGCTGACGCCGTACGCCGGGGCCGAGGGCGTCCTGGTCCGCGAGCCGTCGACCGACGAGCCGCGGGCGCTCGCGCGCGAGCTGCTGGACCTGGCCGGTGAGGGCACCGTGGTGTGGCTGGTCGGCGCCGACGGTGACCCCGCGCTGGGGCTGGCCCTGGGCGAGCTGCTGGAGAGCGGGGCCGCCGCCACCGTCGAGCTCGAGGTGCTGCCCGGCTCCTACGACCTGCCCGGCGCGCGGCTGCTCGACCTGGTGGCCGTGATGGACCGGCTCCGCTCGCCGGGTGGCTGCCCCTGGGACGCCGAGCAGACCCACGCCTCGCTGGCGACCTACCTCGTCGAGGAGACCTACGAGACGCTCGAGGCCATCGACACCGGCGACCGGGCGCACCTGCGCGAGGAGCTCGGCGACCTGCTGCTCCAGGTGGTCTTCCACGCCCGGGTCGCCACCGAGGACCCGGACGACCCCTGGTCGGTGGACGACGTCGCCGGCGGGATCGTCGACAAGCTGGTCCGTCGCCACCCGCACGTGTTCGGTGCCGCGACCGCCGGGACGGCCGCCGACGTGGAGGCCGGGTGGGAGCGCCAGAAGGCCACCGAGAAGGGCCGGACGTCGGCCGTCGACGGCGTGCCGATGGCGCTGCCCGCCCTCTCCCTGGCGGTCAAGCTGGTGCACCGGGCCGAGAAGAACGGCGTCCACGTGCCGCCGGTCGACGGTGACGGTGTCGGCGACCGGCTGATGGCCCTCGCCGTGGAGGCGCGGGCGAGCGGGCTCGACCCGGAGGCCGAGCTGCGCGCCGCGGCCCGGCGGTTCGCCGACCGGGTGCGTGCCGCCGAGGCGCCGGCTTCCGGGAACTACCTTCCCGGGACGGCTCCGCGCGCTTAGGCTTCGATCACGCCGTCGAGGGGGGCGCCGTGAAAGCTGTCGTCGGCCGGTGCCTACCGGCCCTGCTCGTCGTCGCATCCGCGACGCTCGTCGCCGCGCCCGCGGGCGCCCGCTCCTGCGACCAGGTGACCGGGCTGATCACCGCGACGACACCGCAGGCCGGCGCGGTCCTCACCCTGCCCAGCGCGCTGACCGGCGCGGAGATCCCGACCGACGCGGTCAAGGTGAGCCAGGCCGGGAACCCGGTCCCGGTCCTGTCGTGGCGCCGTGGCGACCCCGCCTTCACCGACGTGATGGTGGTGGTCGACACGTCGGCCGCAGCTGCCGCCAGCATCGACGTGACGCGCCGGGTCCTAACCGGGCTCCTCACTGCGCTGCCCGCCGCCACGTCGGTAGGCGTGCTCAGCGCCGGCGACTCGCCGGGGGTGGTACGCAAGCGGGCGCCGGGACCGGTCGACGCCGCGGTCGTCGGCGCCAGCCTCGTCCCTGCCGGGGCGGGGGCCGGGGTCCTGCGGGACGCCGTGAAGTCCGCCCTCGACCTCCTGCCCGCGAGCGCGGTGCGCTCCCAGCACGTCGTGCTGATCGGTGGCGGGACGGACGTGTCGAGCGCGACGTCCTGGGACGCCCTGCACGACGGGCTGTTGGCGCGCGGCGTGGCCCTGGACGTGATCGACGCCGGCGCTGCCCCGTCGCTCCCGGAGGCGTTGCCGCAGTGCCCCTCGGGACCCGCGACCGTCGATCCCGAGGGCTTCGGTCGCAGCGTCGGGACCGCCATCGCCGACGGCCGTCGGCTCACCCTGGGACCCATCGGGGCCGGGGCGGTGTCGGTCACGGTCACGACCGGCGGCGTCACGGCTGCCGGGCAGCTGCTGCGCCGCGGCCAGGTCCCCCGGATACAGACCGCGGTCACGCCGGCGCCCCGGAGCGCCTCGACCGTCGACGGCAGCACGCTGCTCCAGTCGCTGCTGCTCGGACTGATCGGACTGCTCCTCCTCGTCGTCGTGCTGAACCTCCTCACCGGCCGTGGAAGCGCCGTCCGACGCACCGTCCGCGAGATCGCCTGGACGGTCCGGGCGCAGTACGCCGAGCGCGGAGCACCCGACGAGCGGCGGCGGGCGCCGCGCGCGGAGCTGCAGCGGATCCGCGCCGACGCGTGGCAGGACCTGCTGGCCGTCTGGGGAGACGCACCCAGCTCGCGCGAGGTCGCCGAACGCCAGGCACGCGACGAGGACCTGGCGCGGACCGCGGCGTGGGAGCACGAGCAGGCCGAGGCCGAACGACTGGTCGGCCGGGAGCGAGCCGCCGGACGACGCGATCGCGCCTACCGTCGGGCTCTGGAGCTGATGGCCCTCGAGCGCGCCGACCGGGAGCGCCTCCGGCTGGCCCAGGGGGACGTCGGGGCCGAGCAGGTGCAGCCGTCGGACTGGGTCGAGGACGGCACCGTGTCAGCGCCCGACATCGTCATCCCCGCGTACCGGGCCAAGCTGGTCGCGGAGAACCGCAAGGCGGACGCCGCTCGGGCGGCGGCCGCCGCGATCGTCCAGGCCCAGGAGGCCGAGGAGGCGGCTGCCCGGGCCCGGGCGGCGCGCGAGGAGGCCGAGCAGGCCGCCCAGGCGGCGCGGTCGGCCGCTGCGAGCGATCGTCGCGCGACCGCTGACGCCGTGACGCGACGGCGCCTCGCCGAGGAGGAGGCAGCCGCTGCCGCGGCCGAGGCGGACGCCGCCCAGGCGCTCGCCGACGAGGCGTTCGAGGCCCGCCAGGCCGCCCTGCGGGAGGCCGCCGCCGGGGGATCCCGGCCGACCGGCGCCGGACCGCGGCCCCCGGCCAAGCGCGCAGCGCGGAAGCGGCCGGCGGCGAAGCCGCCCGCCGGGCCGGCCCGCGAGGACCGCGCCACCCCCGGCACCGGTGCGTCCAACGGGTCGCCGGTGTCACCGGCGCCGGACGACGACGTCATCGACCTGCGGCCGACCGGGGCACCGCGCACCGGCACCCCCGGCAGCTCGGAGGCGGTCCTCGCCCTGCACGCCCCGCGGACGCGGACGCAGGTGACCATGTCGATCGCGGCCACGGCGCCTGGTGCGATGCCCCTGGACTCGCGCGAGCCCACCCGCCTGTCGAGCGAGATCCGCCCGCCGACGCCCACGGCAGCCGCGGCCGTCCCGGCGGGGGTGATCGGGGCAGGCCACCGCGCGTCGCTGTCGACGGTCCGGGCTGCGCCCGTCCTGGTACTGGCCGCCCTGCTGGGCCGCCCGCTCGTCCATCCGGACGTCTGGCTCGGCACCTCGTCGGCGCCGCGGCTGGTGGTCCTGCTCCTCGGAGTCCTGACCGCGGTGTCCGGGGTCCGGTTGCTGCGAGCCGCCGCGCGACCCGCCGCCACGGGAACGGTCGACCTGGAGCGGACGGCCGGGCTGGCAGCTGCCGCCGGCGAGGCGGTCCGCCGGCTGCACGCCGCCGACGAGGACCCGGCCACGACCTGGGCCGACTTCGAGCGCACCACGGGAGTCGTCGTGCCGGCCTCCCTGCGGGACCTGATCGGCTTCCGTCCGGACGCCGACGTGCTGCTCCGCCACCTCGCGCTCGAGGAGCCCACGGTTCCCCCCTCCGGTAGCCGGCCCGACGGACGTGCCGGGCTGGCCCTGGTGCTGCTCGGGGCGGGCGCCCTCCTGCTGGTCTGAGCCCGCCACTCCGGCCGGCTGGTCGATGTCCCACGATGTGCCGACGGCGCGGCTGGCACCGGCCGTACCCTGATTCCTCGACCTTGGCTGGGGGACACGGCATGACGGGCACCTGGACGTGGCGCGGCCGGCTGGCCGCGCTGCTGCCGGCTGTCCTGACGGCGTCCGTCCTGCTGCCCGTCCTGGCGGCGGCCCCCGCCACCGCTCGGTCCTGCTCCGATCTCACCGCCACGGCGACGTCGACGGGCGGGCGCACGCAGGTCCTGCTCAGCCTGCCGGCGCCGATCGCGGGGGCGCGGCTGCGCGCCGGGGAGGTCACGTTCGTGCAGGACGGGCTCGAACTCCCGGTCCTCTCGCTCGCGCCGGTGCCGCCCACCGAGACAGATCTCGTCCTCGTCCTCGACTCGTCGGCCGCGGCGGCCCCGGTGGTCGACCGCGTCCGCGCGGCCGGACGCGCCCTGCTCCGGGCGCTCTCGCCCGGCACCAGCGTGGCGGTGCTCACGACCGGGGGTACGCCCACCATCGTCCACGACCTGGCCCGCGGGCCGAGGGCCGCTCTCCCGGGGGTCAGGGACCTCACGCCGGCCGGTCGCCACGCCCTGGTCGACGCGGTCCTCGCCGGTGTACGACTGCTGCCCACCGACCCACGTCGCCAGCAGCAGCTGGTGGTCGTCTCCGGCGGCGCGGACGACGGCAGCGCCGCCTCGTGGCCCGCGGCCCAGCAGCTGCTGGTACGCCGCGGGGTGGCCCTGGACGTGGTCGACCTCGGGCCTGCGCAGTCACTGCCGGGTGCGGGCGCGCAGTGCCCGGGTGCCGTGCCTGCGGCAGCCGCGGCCGGCGCCGCTCGGGCACTGGCCGCCCAGGTCGAGGACCGGCGGCTCGCGTTGCTCCCTGTGGTCACCGGCGCCAGCCCGGTGCAGGTGTCGGTGAGCCACGGCGGCACGGTGGTGTCGACCACCCTGGCCACCCGCGACGACCTGCCCGCCGCGGCGCCGACGCAGCCGGCGACGTCGGCTCGCAACGGCTCCAGCGGGGCCGGGACGCTTGCGCTGGCCCTCCTCGTCGGCCTTCTCGGGCTGCTGGCGCTCGTGCTGGTCCTGGCGGTCCGGTCGACCCGCGGTGCCGCGGCCCGGGCAGCCGTGCACGAGTTGCGGGACGCCCGGCGCGCCGGGCTGCCACCCGCCGAGGCGGACCGGCGTCGAGACGACGCCCGCCTCGACCTGTCGGTCGCCCTCGGCGGTGGCCTGTCCGCCCGGCAGAACGCGGAGCGGGCGGCCCATGACGAGGCGCTGGTGCGCGCGGCCGCGGCGGAGCACCGTCGCGCGGCCGACGAGCGTGCCGCGGCCTTCGCCCGGTCGGCCGCGCGCCGCGAGCGCAGCCTCCTGCAGGCGGAGCAGGCGGCGGCCACCGCGCGCGCTGCTCGCGAGGCCACCGCGCACCTCGACCAGCTCCGGCCGCCGCCCGCGATCGACCTCTCGGGCGCCGACCCGGTGGCCGCGACCGCGCTCGCCGACGCCGAGCGCGCCCTCGCCGCGCAGCAGCTCGCGGCGCAGGAAGCGATGACGCGGCGCGCGGAGGCCGAGCGGCTGGCCGACGAGGCCGAGGCGCGGGCCGAGCGCGAGGGGGTGGCCGCCGCCGAGGCGCAGCGCGACCGCGAGGCCGCCGAGCGGGCCGCGGCGGAGGCTGCGGCCCGGGCCGCGGAGGAGCTGCGCACCGTCGGTGCGGCGTCCGAGGAGCGCCGGGTCGCGGAGGAGCAGGCCCGGGCGGCCGCGGCAAAGGCTGCGGACGAGGGCCGGGCCGCCGAGAGCGCCGTCGCCCGCCGGATGGTGGCCGAGGCCCAGGCGGCCGGGGCGGAGGCCGCCCAGGACGCCGCGGTGCACCGCGAGCTGACCGCGCTCGAGGCCGCCGAAGCCGCCGAGGAAGCCCGCCGGCGGGCGGTCGCCCGGTTGCGGGACGAGCCGTCGGCGGCTCCGGCGGACATGCCGGCGACGACCTTCGACCTCCGGGCTGCCACGCGGTCGCTCGCCGCGCCCGTCACCGGCACCGCGTCCCGCCGGATCGTCGTCCCGGTCGGGCCGCGTCACCGCGCCCCGGAAGCGGGCGGTGCGGGCGCCGGCAGGCCCGGACCGGTCGACGGGCCGACACCGGTCGCTCCGGTCGAGGCCACCGCTCCGGTCGAGGACAGCGCGCCGGTCGAGGACGACCGTGCCGCCGGGGACGGCGGCCGTGCCGACCTCGTCGACGTGCGCGCGGCCGGCGACCTCGCGGACCACGCCGCCGGGCTCGACGTGCTGCCCGACGACGTCGCGCAGGTGGTGCTGCCCTACGACGTGACGCCGGAGCCGCCCGCGACCCGGTCCGCGGCGCCGCCGTGGCCCGACACCGGCCGGCGTCCCGTCCCGCTGGTGCTGCTCGCCCGGGTCGTCGCCCTTGCGGTCGTCCCGGCGGCGGTCGCACTGCGCACGGTGGTCGCCGGCTGGACCGGGCTCGGCACGACCGGTGCGGTCGTCGTGGCGGTCGCCGCGCTGCTCACCCTGCTCGGCGTCCGCTGGGCGTGGCTCGCCACGTCGCCCCCGTTCGCCCTGCGACGCCGCACGGCACGTCGCATCGTCGCCGCGGAGACCCTGCAACGCGCCCAGACCGACGACGCCGCGCGGCTGCTCGCCGCGGTGCGCGTGGGCGGGGCCGACGGCGCGTGGGAGGTGTTCGAAGAGCGCACCGGCCTCGCGGTGCCGGGAGCCACCCGCACGGTCGTCGACGGGGGCATGGACCCGGCCGCTTTCGTGCGCTACCTCACGGCCCGGCAGCGCGACGGGCTGGTACGCCCTCAGTCGCTGGTCGTCGTCGCCGCGGTGCCGCTGTTCGGGTGCCTGCTGCCGGCGGCCCTGCTCGTGTTGGCTGCCTGACAGTTCCCCCGCGCGGGCCCGGGTTAGGGTGCCCGCCGTGACCGACCAGAACGCTCCGCCTACCGACGTCCACCGGCTCGCCTCGGCCGTCCTCGACGAGCTGCTGGAGCTGCACCCGGAGTGGGCGACGGCTCTCGGCGACCACCGCTACGACGAGCGGCTCACCGACCAGAGCCGGGAGCACGGCGCCGAGGAGCTCGCCTGGGCCGGCCGTCGACTGGCTGACCTCGCCGCGATCGACCGGACGGGTCTCGACGTCGCGGACCGGGTCGACGTCGAGACCCTGAGCACCGCGCTGGAGTCGCGCCGGCTCGAGCTGGCCGAGCTGCGCGACACCGAGTGGGACGCCCTGGTCGCCAACCCCGGCACGGCGATCTACACGTTGCTGGCCCGGGACTTCGCGCCGCTGGGGGACCGGCTGCGGTCGGTGGCCGGCCGGCTCGCAGCCGTCCCGGCGCGGCTGGAGCAGGCGCGGGCGAACCTCGGGGCGATGCCGCGGGTGCACGTCGAGACGGCGATCGGGCAGTTCACCGGCACGCGCACGCTGATCGCGACCGAGCTCGAGCGCGCGCTCGCTGACGAGCCGGGCCTCAGGAGCGAGGTCGAGCCGGCCCAGGAGGCCGCGGTCGCGGCACTGGACACCCACCTGGCGTGGCTGCAGTCGAAGGTGGCGGGCGCCGACGGCGACGCGCGCCTCGGCGCCGACCTGTTCGCCCGCAAGCTCGCGCTGGCCCTCGACTCGGCCACCGGCGCCGACGCGGTCCTGGCGCGGGCCGAGGGCGACCTCGAACGCATCGAGGCGCAGATCGAGGAGACCGCCGCGAGGCTCGACGGCGGGGCAGTGGACGGCCGGGTCCGCCGCGTCCTCGACCGGCTCGCCTCCGACGGCCAGGTCGACGACGACACCATCGTCGGCCGCTGCGTCGATGCGATGGCCGAGACCACAGAGTTCGTCCGCGCACAGGACCTGGTGACCGTCCACGACGACCCGGTCGAGATCATCGTCATGCCGGAGATCCACCGCGGCGTCGCCGTCGCCTACTGCGACCCGCCCGGCCCGCTGGAGACCTCGTCGCTGCCGACCTACTTCGCGGTCTCGCCGACCCCGGCCGACTGGTCGGCGGATCGGGTCGCGTCGTTCTTCCGCGAGTACAACGCGCACATGCTGCAGAACCTCACCGTGCACGAGGCGATGCCGGGTCACGTGCTGCAGCTGGCGCACAGCGCGCGGTACGACGCCCCGGTGCCGGTCCGCAAGGCGCTCTGGAGCGGCTCGTTCGTCGAGGGCTGGGCGGTCTATGCCGAGGAAGTGATGGTCCACGCCGGCTACCGCGCCGACAAGGGGCTGAACGACGCGCTGCGGATGCAACAGCTCAAGATGCAGCTGCGGATGACCATCAACGCGATCCTCGACGCCCGCGTGCACGCGCACGGCATGACCGAGGACGAGGCGATGCGGCTGATGATGCAGCGCGGCCACCAGGAGGAGGGCGAGGCCGCCGGCAAGTGGCGGCGCGCGCTGCTGTCGAGCGCGCAGCTCTCGACCTACTACGTCGGCTACGTGGAGGTCGCCGACCTCGCCCGCGACCTCGCCGCCGCGCGGCCCGAGGCGTCCGTGCGCGAGCGGCACGACGCGATGCTCGCGCACGGCTCCCCGTCACCGCGGCACCTGCGCACCCTGCTCGGCCTCTGAGGACACGCTCACCTACCCCAAGCGAAGTGGCCCCGCTCGGCGGCCAGAAAGCGGTCGTGCAGCGGGGCCACATGCCTCGCTGGCCGGTGGGACAAGCGAAGTGGCCCCGCTCGGCGGCCAGAAAGCGGTCGTGCAGCGGGGCCACTTGGCTCGCTGCCCGCCGTGGTGGCTGAGCTCAGGGCAACGGCGCCCGGAGGACGTCGCGTGCCTCCCGCCGTCCGCACGGTGGGAACTTCGGTGGGACGAGCGAAGTGGCCCCGCTGGACAGGCGGATTCCACGCTCGTGGCGGGGCCACTTCGTCGAAAGCGGACGGCGCCCGACGGTCCGCCCGGCCCGACCCAGCCCACTCGTCGTCGAACCCGGGCGTGGGACGGGCGGCGCGGCGGGGGCCGCCGGTAGCCTGAGGCGGTCCGGCCCCACCGGACCACCCCTGCCAGGACCAGCCCGGCCCCACCCGAAGGAGCACCCGTGGCGAGCATCGACGCCGTCGGAGCGCGCGAGATCCTCGACTCGCGCGGCAACCCCACCGTCGAGGTGGAGGTCGCCCTCGACGACGGCACCATCGCCCGCGCGGCCGTGCCCAGCGGTGCGAGCACCGGCCAGTTCGAGGCCCACGAGCTGCGTGACGGCGGCAAGCGCTACGCCGGCAAGGGCGTCGAGAAGGCCGTGATCGGCGTGCTCGACGAGATCGGCCCGGCGCTGGTCGGGCTGGAGGCCAGCGAGCAGCGCCTCGTCGACCAGACGCTGCTCGACCTCGACGGCACCCCCACCAAGTCCCGCCTCGGCGCCAACGCGCTGCTCGGCGTCTCGCTCGCGGTCGCACGCGCGGCCGCCGAGTCGGCCGAGCTGCCGCTGTTCCGCTACGTCGGTGGGCCCAACGCGCACCTGCTGCCGGTGCCGATGATGAACATCCTCAACGGCGGAGCGCACGCCGACACCGGCGTCGACGTCCAGGAGTTCATGGTGGCGCCGATCGGCGCGGCCACCTTCAAGGAGGCGCTCCAGTGGGGCGCGGAGGTCTACCACACGCTCAAGTCGGTGCTGAAGGAGAAGGGCCTCGCGACCGGCCTCGGTGACGAGGGCGGCTTCGCGCCCGACCTCCCGAGCAACCGCGACGCCCTCGACCTCATCGCCGTCGCGGTGGAGAAGGCCGGGTTCTCGCTCGGCACCGACATCGCGCTCGCGCTCGACGTCGCGGCGACCGAGTTCCACACCGACGGCACCTACGCCTTCGAGGGCGCCAAGAAGTCGGCCGACGAGATGGCCGCCTACTACGCCGAGCTGGTGGCGGCGTACCCGCTCGTGTCGATCGAGGACCCGATGAGCGAGGAGGACTGGGCCGGCTGGAAGTCGCTCACCGACCAGCTCGGGGACAAGGTCCAGATCGTCGGCGACGACCTGTTCGTCACCAACCCCGACCGCCTCGAGCGCGGCATCCGCGAGTCCACGGCCAACGCCCTGCTGGTCAAGGTCAACCAGATCGGCACGCTCACGGAGACGCTCGACGCCGTGAGCATGGCGCACCGCGCCGGCTACCGCTGCATGATGAGCCACCGATCCGGCGAGACCGAGGACACCACGATCGCCGACCTCGCGGTCGCCACCGACTGCGGTCAGATCAAGACCGGCGCGCCGGCGCGCTCCGAGCGGGTGGCCAAGTACAACCAGCTGCTCCGCATCGAGGAGGAGCTCGACGACGCCGCCCGCTACGCCGGTGCCGGCGCGTTCCCGAGGCACCGGGCCTGATTCGTGACGACCGGCGACGACCGCGAGCCGCGGCGGACCAACCTCACGGGACGAGCGGCGATGCTCGCCCTGGTGGTCTGCCTGCTCGCGATCTCGCTGGCCTACCCGCTGCGCGAGTACCTCTCGCAGCGCGGTGACATCGCCGACTACCGCGCGAGCGTCTCTGCCCAGGAGGAGCGGGTGGCCGAGCTGCAGCGGCAGCACGAGCGGTGGGGCAGCGAGTCGTACGTGCAGGCGCAGGCCCGCGAGCGGCTGCACTACGTGATGCCCGGCGAGACGTCGTACGTCGTGATCGAGTCCGACGACGCCCCGGCGTCCGACGGCGTGGTCGAGGCCGCGCCGTCCGAGGTGCAGCGCAAGCCGTGGTTCACCGACCTGTGGCACAGCGTCGAGGTGGCCGGACGCTCCGGCAGCCAGTGACCGCCGCCGCCGGCGACGACCGGCCGACCTCGAGCGACCTCGCAGCGATGGCGGCCCAGCTCGGTCGCGAGGTGCGCGGTGTGCTCCGGGTGGCGCACCGCTGCCCCTGCGGCAACCCCGACGTCGTCGAGACTGCGCCCCGGCTGCCGGACGGGACGCCGTTTCCCACGTTCTGGTACCTCACCTGCCCCCGGGCCGCCGGTGCGGTGGGCACGCTCGAGGCGGGTGGCACCATGCGTGCGATGACCGACCGCCTCGCCGAGGACGACCTGCTGCGCGCGGGCTACCGCGCAGCGCACCAGCGCTACCTCGACAGCCGTGACGCGGTGGAGCAGGTGCCCGAGATCGACGGTGTCTCTGCGGGCGGTATGCCCGACCGGGTGAAGTGCCTGCACGTGCTCGTCGCCCAGTCGCTCGCCGAGGGGCCGGGTGCCAACCCGCTCGGCGACGAGGCGCTGGCTGCCCTCCCGGCCTGGTGGGGCTCCGGCCCGTGCGTCGCGGTCGGCGACCACGCGGTGGGTGACGCGGGGTGAGGGTCGCGGCGATCGACTGCGGCACCAACTCGATCAGGCTGCTCGTCGCCGACCTCGATGCCGGTGTGGCGACCCTCACCGAGGTCGACCGCCGGATGACGATCGTCCGGCTGGGCGAGGGTGTCGACCGCACCCGCCGGCTCGCGCCGGCGGCGTTGGCGCGCACCTTCGCGGCGTGCGACGACTACGCGGCGGTCGTGCGCGAGACCGGGGCCGAGGTGGTCCGGTTCGTCGCGACCTCGGCGTCGCGGGACGTGGAGAACCGCGACGAGTTCGTCGCCGGTGTGCGCGAGCGCCTCGGGGTCGAGCCCGAGGTGGTGACCGGCGACGCGGAGGCCACCCTCTCGTTCACCGGTGCCACTCGTGAGCTGGCGGGCGCCGCACTGGCCGAGCCGTTCCTCGTGACCGACATCGGCGGCGGCTCCACCGAGCTGGTCCTCGGCAGGCCTGGCAAGGCCCCGGTCGCGGCCCGCTCGGTCGACGTCGGCTGCGTGCGGATGACCGAGCGCCACCTGCACGACGACCCGCCGACCGCCGGTCAGGTCGCGGCCGCCCGGGCCGACGTCGAGGCGGCGGTCCGCCTCGCCGGTACGACGGTGCCGCTGGGCGAGACGCGCACGCTCGTCGGTCTGGCCGGCTCGGTCACGACCGTCGCGGCCATGGCGCTCGGCCTGCCGGCGTACGACCGCGACCGCATCCACCACGCCCGGATCTCGGCCGCCGAGGTGCACCGCGTCGCCGGCCGGCTGCTGGCCATGTCCCGCGAGGAGCGCGCCGCGCTGCCCTTCCTGCACCCCGGCCGGGTCGACGTCATCGGCGCTGGTGCGCTGGTGCTGGCCGTGCTCATGGAGCACCTGCCGGTCGACGACGTCGTCGTGTCCGAGCACGACATCCTCGACGGCATCGCCTGGTCGATGGTGGACGCCGTCCGGTGACCGGCTCGCGCTGGTGGCCGCTGCACGGGCTGCGCCTCACCACCGGCGACCTCGAGCTCCGGCCGATGGCGGAGGCCGACCTCGACGCCGCCGCGTCCTTGCTGCCGGACGACGTCGAGCTCAACCCGCGGAGGCCCCGCTACCCGCGGCTGCCAGACCGGGTGGCCCGCGGAGCTGTCGTGCACCAGGAGTACTGGCTCTCGATGGGCAGCTGGACGCCGGACGACTGGGAGGTCTACTTCCTCGTGCGCCGGCACGGTGAGCTGCTGGGCCTGCAAGGGCTCGAGGGCCCGCCCGACTACCGCATCCTGCGCACCGTCGACACGTCGTCCTGGCTCGTGCCGTCGGCGCGAGGGACCGGTGTGGGCAAGGCGATGCGACGAGCCGTGCTGGCGCTTGCCTTCGACCACCTCGGCGCGCGGGCGGCGGTCACGTCGGCCTGGCACGACAACCACGCCTCGCTCGGCGTCTCGCGAGCGCTCGGCTACCGGCCCAACGGCGAGTCGCTCATGGCGCGTGAGGGCGATCGCGGCGTCGACACCCTGGTCCACCTCCGGATGACCCGGGACGACTGGCTGGCCTCGGGAGGTGCCCCCGGCGTCGTGGTCGAGGGGCTCGACGCGGCGCTGCCGTTCTTCGACCTGCCGGACTGACGACCCCAGACCGGGTCTCAGCGCGCTGTCTGCGCGAGCACGATGCCGACGAGCACGACGACGGCGCCCGCGAGCTGTACCGAGCTGAGTGCCTCGGCCAGCCACGCCCAGGCGATGACGCCGGCGAGGACCGGCTCGAGCATCCCCACCATCCCGACCCGGGTGGCGGGCAAGTGGTGCAACCCGGAGAGCACGAGGACGAACGGCACGATCGTTCCGAGCACCACCATCGAGAGCATGAGCACCCAGAGCGGCAGCGTGTGACCGTCGAGGTTTCCGAGCAGCGGTGCGCTGCCGCGGGTGGAGTCGAACGGGAAGCTCCACCACGGCTGGACGACCGACCACAGGACGGTGGCGAAGACGAACGCCCAGAACGTGGTCGACAGCGGGTCGCGCTGCCCCGTGCTGTGCTCGCCGAGCAGGTAGTAGACCGCCAGTGCGACCGCCGCACCGAGGGCTGCCGCGACGCCGAGCCCGTCGAGACCGCCACCGGTCCACACCTCCGCGACCAGGGCGAGACCGGTGAGGGACAGGGCCAGCGCCGCCCAGACCCGGTTGCGGACCCGGGCGTGCATGACGAACCTGGCCCAGAGAGCGACCATGAGCACGGCGGTGTACTCCAGCAGCAGTGCGATGCTCACCGGCATCCGGGCGATCGCCACGAAGTAGAAGAACTGTGTCAAGGCCACCCCGGCGACGCCGTAGGCCGCGAGCAGGGGGAGCTCCCTCCGCGAGACCGTGAGGCGGGCCGGGGCCACCACGAGCAGCACGAGCCCGAGGCCGACCGCGGCGCCGGCGCAACGCAGCTCGGTCAGCCGCATGGCCGTCAGGCCGCTGGCCAGGATCACCTTCGACACGGTCCCGTTGAGGGCGAACAGCGCGGCGGCGACCACCAGGTAGACGTAGCCGCGGGCGGGCCTGGGATGCCGCTCCGGTTCCGAGACGGCGACGGGCAGCGCGGTCTCGACCATCCGGAGAACCTAGGTCATGGTGGGTGCCGAGCGCCGCACCGTCCCGTCCACGACCTCCGGAGGCAGCCGTGCACGTCCTGCGCATCGAGCACCGAGTGCCCGACTACGACCGGTGGCGCTCGGCGTTCGACGCCGACCCGCTCGACCGGGCCGGCTCCGGCGTACGCCGCTACCGCGTCCTGCGACCGGTCGACGATCCGGGCCTGGTGCTGATCGACCTCGAGTTCGACACGGCTGCGGAGGCCACCGACATGCACGAGCGGCTCCGCGGGCTGTGGGCCGGCCCGGCCCGGGCGGTGATGATCGAGCCCACCGCCCGCACCGTCGAGGTCGTGGACGCAGGGGACCTCTGAGCCTCAGTAGCCCAGCCGGCGGTGCAGCCGCAGGAAGGTGGGCCGGTAGCCGAGCCGGGGCCAGGTGCGCGACGACAGCAGGTTGGTGGCCCGCCAGTCCGTCACCAGGCTGGTGAACCCCTCGGCCGCGGCCCAGTCGTGCACCGCCTCGCCGAGCGCGCGGCCCGCGCCGAGTCCGCGGGCCGCCGGCAGCACGGCGGCGAACCCGAGGAAGCCGGCGTGATCCGGCCGGGTCACCGGCCCGTACATCGACGACTTCTCCAGCGGGCAGCCGACGGCGGCCCCGACCACCCGCCCGTCGTGCTCGGCGACCAGATAGGCGAAGCCCTCGTCGTCGAACGACTCCTCCCAGTCGGCGATCGCATCCTCCAGGGTCGGCAGCTCGCCGGGGGAGAACGTCGGCGCCAGCCCCTGGTGCAGCGGCAGCTCGAGGTCGAGCTGCCCGAGCACGGCGATGTCGCTCCGCTCGGCTGCCCGGACCGCGAGGCCCGGGGGAGCGGTCGCCGGCGAGGTGGGCAGCTCGCGGATCGCGTGCACGTGCTGCTGGCCGAAGCCGAGCCGGAACCATGCGTCGACCAGCGCCTCGTCGTACGCCGGGACCAACGCGTAGTGCACGTCGTGCCCCTCGGAGACCCAGGCGGTGGCCGCGACGGCATAGAGGTCGCGAGCCACCTCGGCGTCCCGGACCGCGTGTCCGGCCGCCTCGACCCAGCGGTTGGCGCCCCAGGACGCCGACGGCTTGTGCTGACCGAGCAGGTAGCCCACGACCTCGTCGCCCGAGACGGCGACCGCGCCGGTGGCGCCGGCGTCCAGCGCGGCGCGGACTTCGGTCTCGGCTGCGTCGGGGTCCTCGAAGCGGGCCGACAGGAGCGGCTCGTGCCGGCGGTGCGCCGCATGCCGCTCGGCGAGCAGCCGCGCTGCGGCCGGCGCGTCCCCCTCGTCGAACGGGCGGATCCGGGGTCTGGTGGTCTGCTCGGTCACGGCGGACGACGGTAGGGCCTCGCGGCGCTCCGTGCGACTGCATTGGCGGATGCCGTCGACACGCCGGACCTGCGCATCACCCTCTACCGCGGATAGCGTAGTACTGTGCGACGCGTGAGAGAGACGGGATGAGAGCGATGGACACGACGCAGCTGCTCAAGGGGGTCCTCGACGTCGCGGTCCTTGCGGTCCTCGACCGCGAGGACGGCTACGGCTACGACGTGGTGCGCCGGCTGCGCGCGGCGGGGCTGGACGAGGTGGGTGACGCCTCGGTCTACGGCACGCTGCGCCGGCTGTACTCCGCGGGGGCACTGACGTCGTACGTCGTGCCCTCCGACGAGGGCCCGCACCGCAAGTACTACGGCATCAACAAGAAGGGCAAGGCGACCCTCGCCGAGTCGAGCACGACCTGGCTCCGCTTCGCCGACACCATGGGCGGCCTGCTGGCCGCCACAACACCGCACACAGCCACGGCACTGTCGGAGGGGCGACGATGACCACCGGACCCAGCACCACCCTGCGCAGCCTGGAGGCCCAGCACTACCTCGACGGGGTCGCCGCGCGGCTCGCCGACCTCCCCGAGGAGGACCGGGCCGACCTGCTCGACGAGCTGGCTTCGCACGTCGACGAGGTGGTCGCCGAGGGCGACACCCCGCTGGCGGCCCGGCTCGGGTCGCCGGTCGAGTACGCCGCCGAGCTGCGCGCCGCGGCCGGGCTGCCGCCGGCGCGGTCACGGGGTCGCGCCGGCGGCCGGCTCGTGGGGCGGCTGCGCGCCGCGGCCGGCGGTCGCCGGGTCGCGGCGGCGCAGGCGTTCGTCATGTCGTTGCGCCCGGTCTGGTGGCTGGCACGCGCCTGGGTCCTCGTCGGGCTGGTCGCCATGTGGCCCGGCCAGAGCACGCGGACCTGGTCAGGGAACCTGCCGATGGTGCCGCGGGTCTCCTCGCCCGAGGTGGGCCTGCTCGTCCTCGTGGTCGCCGTCTGGGCCTCGGTGCAGCTCGGGCGCGGGGCGTTGTCGGTGCCTCGACGGGCAGTGCTCGCCCTCAACCTGGTGGCGGCCCTGGCCGCCGTCCCCGTGCTCGCCTCCTGCGTGGACCAGGCCAACAACGTGCAGTACGTCGAGGAGAGTGGCCCCCGCTACCTCGGGCCGGAGAC
This sequence comes from uncultured Actinomycetota bacterium, assembly GCA_963784645.1. Classification (GTDB taxonomy): domain Bacteria; phylum Actinomycetota; class Actinomycetes; order JACCUZ01; family JACCUZ01; genus JBBRVW01. The sequence goes on from CAWARY010000018.1 coordinate 34,146, forward strand.
GACCGTGCCGACCGAGGGCGCGTACGCCTCCGGGAACCAGCTCTGGAACATCTACGCGTACGACGCCCAGGGGAACCTGCTGCACGACGTGCGGCTCTACGACCAGGACGGGGCGCCGCTCGACCTCGGCCTCTCGCCGGACGTCACCCGCCGGCCGGTGATGGACAGCAAGGGCCGGCTCCTCGACAACGTCTTCCCGTACCGGTACATCGAGCCGGACGGCACCGTCGCCGACCCGGACGCCGGCCCCACGGTCGACGCCCCGGCGCTGGCCGGAGCGCCGCCGCCCAGCCCGGCCGTGCCCAGCCCGAGCACGACGCCCAGCGCGAGCCCGAGCCCGACGGGCGGAAATCGGTGACCTGACCCTGGCGTACGGCGGCCCCGGAGTGGAAAGGTCACCAGCGCCAGCACCTGGCGCCACCGCGGCGCCGCACGCCGAGCGCGAAAGAGGTCCCGCCCGTGGGCGAGATGGTCAGCTTCCCCAGCAACGGCGACAGCTGCGAGGCCTACCTCGCGATCCCCGACTCCGGATCGGGGCCCGGAGTGGTGGTGGTCCAGGAGTGGTGGGGCCTCGTCGACCACATCAAGGACGTGAGCGACCGCTTCGCCGAGGCCGGCTTCGTCGCCCTCGCGCCGGACTTCTTCCACGGTGAGGCGGCCCACGAGCCCGACGACGCCCAGCGGCTGCTCATGTCGATGGAGATGGACCGCGCCGCCAAGGACATCCAGGGCGCGGCGCAGTACCTCGCCGGCCGCGAGGACGTCGACGGCCAGGGCGTCGGCGCGGTCGGCTTCTGCATGGGCGGCTCGCTGGCCCTGTGGAGCGGAGCCCTCGACGAGGAGGTCAAGGTCGCGGTCGGCTTCTACCCGGCGCTGCCCTGGGACACGATGGCGCCGACGTGGGGCAACTACACGAACAAGAGCGCAATGATCCATGCCTCTGAGGCGGACGGCACCTCCAAGGCCGACGGTGTGCAGGCGGCCGTGCGCGGCATCGAGAAGGCCGGCGGCGACGTCGAGGTCTACGACTACCCGGGGTCGTCGCACGCCTTCTTCAACGACACCCGCCCCGAGGTCCACGACAAGGAGCACTCCGACGCGGCCTGGCGCCGCACCATCGACCTGCTCCGCAGCCGCCTCTGAGCGCGCGACGCGGCCCGGTCCCGCCGGGCACCGGCTGGCCGGAGGACCCGGCCGACGCGGCCACGCCGGCCGCCGGCTCGGCCGCCGAGGTGCGCCGCCTCGCCGCCGCCGCCCCCTCGCTGCAGCTCCTCGATGCCGCCGTCTCGGTCTGCCGGGCGTGCCCACGGCTGGTCGAGTGGCGCGAGCGGGTCGCCGTCGAGCGGCGCGCGTCGTACGCCGATGAGCAGTACTGGGGCCGCCCCATCGCCGGCTGGGGACCGGAGAGCGCCGCCGTCCTCGTCGTCGGCCTGGCCCCGGCGGCACACGGCGGCAACCGCACCGGCCGGATCTTCACCGGTGACCGCAGCGGCGACTGGCTGTTCGCGGCCCTGCACCGGGCCGGTCTCGCTGCCCTGGCCACCAGCACCCACGCCGGCGACGGCCAGCGCCTGATCGGCACCCGGATGCTCGCCGCCGTCCGCTGCGCACCGCCGGCCAACGCTCCCACGCCGGGCGAGCGGGACACCTGCGCGCCCTGGATGGACGCCGAGGTCGCGCGCCTGCCGGGGTTGCGCGTCGTCGTCGCCCTGGGCGGGTTCGCGTGGCAGGCGGCCCTTGGAACGCTCGCCCGGCTCGGGCACGAGGTGCCCCGCCCCCGGCCGCGGTTCGGCCACGCGGCCGAGGTGGTGGTCGCTGACCTGACGCTGCTCGGGTCGTTCCACCCCAGCCAGCAGAACACCTTCACCGGGCGGCTCACCGAGCCGATGCTCGACCAGGTCCTGGACCGGGCCGCGACGCTGGCGGGTCTGCGCAATACGCTCTGACCATGGCGATCACGCCCTCCGCGTCACCCGAGCGGACCCGCATCCTCGTCGTCGGCGGCGGTTACGTCGGAATGTACACGGCGATCCGCCTCCAGCGCCGGCTCGGCAAGGAGATCAAGGCCAAGCGCGTCGAGGTCATCGTCATCGACCCCCGGTCCTACATGACCTACCAGCCGTTCCTCCCCGAGGCCGCGGCCGGCAGCGTCGAGCCGCGGCACGTCGTGGTACCCCTGCGGCGCGTCCTCGACAAGTGCGAGGTGCTCACGGGTCGCGTCGAGTCGATCGACCACGAGCGCCGCACCGCGCGTATCCTCCCGCTGCGCGGTCCGGCCTATGACCTGAGCTACGAGATCGTCGTGGTGGCGCCCGGCTCGATCGCGCGCACGCTGCCGATCCCCGGGCTGGCCGAGCAGGGCATCGGCTTCAAGCAGGTCGAGGAGGCCATCGCCCTGCGCAACCAGGTGCTCGAGAAGCTCGACATCGCCACCACGATCACCGACCACGCCGTCCGCCGGAAGCTGCTCACGTTCGTCTTCGTCGGTGGTGGCTACTCCGGCATCGAGGCGCTCGCCGAGCTCGAGGACATGGTGATGTACGCCACCCGCTACTACCCCGACCTCGCCAAGAGTGAGATCCGGTTCGTGCTCGTCGAGGCGACCGGCCGGATCCTGCCCGAGGTCGGCGAGGACATGGGTCGCTACACCGTGCGCGAGCTGATGAAGCGGAAGATCGACGTCCGCCTCAACACCCGGTTGGAGTCGTGCGTCGACGGTCATGTGGTCCTCTCCGACGGGGCGGAGATGGACGCCGAGACCATCGTGTGGACCGCGGGCGTCAAGGCCAACCCGATGCTCACCCGCACCGGCTTCCCGCTCGACGAGCGGGGCCGGGTGACGTGCCGGGCCGACCTGCGCATCGAAGGGGTCGACGGCGCCTGGTCCGCCGGTGACGGTGCCGCCGTGCCTGACCTCACCGGACCGCCCGGCGCGACCACCGGCCCCAGCGCGCAGCACGCCGTGCGGCAGGCGAAGGTGCTCGGCGACAACATCGCCCGGGTGCTCAACGGCCGCGCACCCGAGCCGTACGCGCACAAATACGTCGGCTCGGTGGCCTCGCTCGGTCTCTACAAGGGCGTCGCCCAGGTCTACGGGGTCAAGCTGCGCGGGTTCCCGGCCTGGTTCATGCACCGCACGTACCACGTGAGCCGGGTCCCGACCCTCAACCGCAAGGTCCGCGTGATCCTCGACTGGACGCTCGCGCTGTTCTTCCGCCGCGACATCGTGTCGCTCGGGTCGCTGCAGCGGCCGCGCGAGGAGTTCAGCGAGGCGTCCCGATGACGCTGCTCGCCGTCACGGTGCTCGGTCACGACCGGCCGGGCATCATCGCCGAGACGACGGGCGTGCTGGCGGAGATCGGGGCGAACCTCGAGGACTCGACGATGACGATCCTGCGCGGCCACTTCGCGATGGTCGTCGTGGCGTCGGCCGAGGTCACCCCGGCCGAGGCCGAGGACGCCCTCCGGTCGCTGTCGGCCGACGGCACGCTGCAGGTCGCGGTGCGGGAGATCCCGTACGAGGACGCCTCGGCCGCTCTCGGCACGACGTACCTGCTCTCGGTGCACGGGGCCGACCGGCCGGGGATCGTCGCCACCGTGACCGGGCTGGTCGCCGAGGCCGGGGGCAACGTCACGGACCTCTCGACCCGGCTGTCCGGCGAGCTCTACGTGCTGCTGGCGGAGGTCGACCTGCCGGGCACCGTCGACCCGGAGGAGCTCAGCCGGGACCTCGCCGGCGTGGGCGAGGACCTCGGCGTCGACGTCTCGCTGCGCGTCCTCGACCCCGACCTGCTGTGAGCCTGCTCCCGTCCCTGCCGCCAGGGCGGGTGCGGCAGCCGGTGCAGGCACCCGCCGTCGTCCTGTCCGCCCGCGCGGACGAGGTCGACCCGCTGGACCCCGACGTCGTCCAGCTCGCAGCCGACCTGCTCGCCACCCAGGAGGCGGCAGCGGGCTGCGTCGGGCTGGCCGCCCCGCAGGTGGGGGTGCCGGCCCGCCTGTTCTCCCTGGACGTCACCGGCCACCCGCGCACCCGCACCGGGCACGGGCCGCTCGTGCTGGCCAACCCGGTCGTGGTCGCCGCGAGCCGGTGGGAGCGTGGCCGCGAGGGCTGCCTGTCGGTCCCGGACCTCACCGGCGACGTGAAGCGGGCGACCCGCCTGGTCCTCCGCGGCCTCGTTCCGGGCACCGGGCAGGAGGTGGAGGTGACGACTGACGCCTTCGAGGCCCGGGCCCTCCAGCACGAGGTGGACCACCTCGACGGACTGCTGTTCCTCGACCGGGTCGCGGGTGCGCACGCCCTGCACGCACGGCAGGTCTACCTCTAGCCTGGCCGGTAGGCCCCTGTAGCCCAACTGGCCGAGGCGCTCGCCTTAAAAGCGGGTTCAGTGTGGGTTCGACTCCCACCGGGGGCACGGTCGCCGGTCCCGTCCGCGCGGTCCGGAACCGAGGGCCCGGCGATTTCGTTACGCTGTGAAGGACCCAGCCCCGCGACTTCCCGCGGGCACCCCCACGGAGGAGTGTCATGGAGAGCCGCAACCCGGTCTTCAACAACAGCAAGGCGTTCTCGCGCAAGGGCTACGCCACGTTCAACGAGCAGTCGGCCGTGCCGACCGCGACGGCGGGCCAGCTCGAGGACATGTACAACGCGCCGCCGGCGGGCGGCGTCGACACCGGCCGCATGACGATGGACGACGTCGTCATCAAGACCGGCCTCATGTTCGCGGTCCTGCTCCCCGTCGCCGTCGTCAGCTACGCACTCGAGAGCCCGGTGCTCACCTTCGGTGGCGCCATCGTCGGCCTCGTGCTCGGGCTGTTCATCTCGTTCAAGCAGGTGACCAACCCGGTCCTCGTGCTCGGCTACGCCGCTGCCGAGGGGCTGTTCGTGGGCGGCCTGAGCCGCTTCTACGAGAACCAGTGGAATGGCGTCGTCGCCCAGGCCGTCATCGGCACCCTCGCGGTGTTCGCGGTCGCTCTCGCTGCGTACAAGAGCGGTCTGGTCCGGGCCACCCCGAAGTTTCGCAAGACCGTGCTCATCGCAATGGGCGGCTACCTGGTCTTCTGCCTGATCAACGTGGTCGTCCTGATCGCCGGCGGCGGCGACCCGGTCTGGGGCCTGCGAGCCGGACCGTTCGGCTTCCTCATCGGTCTGTTCGCTGTCGGCCTCGCCGCGGCGATGCTGATCCTGGACTTCGACTTCGCCGAGCAGGGCGTCAAGAACGGGCTTCCCGAGCGCTACTCCTGGCTCGCGGCGTTCGGCCTGGTCGTCACGCTGGTCTGGCTCTACATCGAGATGCTGCGCCTGATCGCGATCCTGCGCGGCAACGACTAGCCACCCCCTCCACGGACGGGCCGCACCCCTCGGGGTGCGGCCCCTCGTGCGTGCGCGGCGAGGCGCGGCCCTGCGGCGGGAGAGGTGGGCGCCGGGGCGCCGGCGTACCTCAGCCGGCGACCGTCGGTCCCGCCCGCTCGATCTCGAACCGCACCAGGACGCGCTGCTCGCGCTCCATCGCGGCGCGGTAGTCGTCCCAGTCGGGGTGCTCGCCGGAGATCCGGCGGTAGTAGTCGACCAGCAGCCCGATCGCCTCCGGCCGCTCGACGATCTCGGCGGTGCCCTCGACCTGGCCCCACTCGCCGTAGAACCGGTCGTGCAGCAGGCACAGGGCGATGCGCGGGTCGCGGCGCAGGTTCTTGACCTTCATCGCCGTCTCGCGGGTGGAGATCTCGATCCGCCCGGTGTCGTCGACGCCGACCGTCACGGGGGACAGCTGCGGCCGGCCGTCGCGACGGAACGTGGCGAGGACGGCATGGTGCTGGGAGCGTGCGAGCTCGCGCGCGTCGTCAGGTGTCAGGACTTCCGCCGCGCTCCCCGGCGCAGGTCGTGCTCGTGCACGATCGCCGAGGCGTGGCCGTGCGGGATGCCGTGCTCGTCGCTGAGCCAGTTGACCCGCTCGTCGAAGCGGAGCAGGCCTGGTCCGTTGTCGAGGGCCTCGAACCACTGAGGCAGGTCACGACCGGTGACCTGCGGCACCCGCTCGACGAGCTGCTGGTGGGTTGCCTCGGAGTGGTGCAGGGACATCGGCGCCTCCAGTGCGGAATCAGCGAACCATGGGGCGAGCCTGCCCCATCCTGTCGGCGCGCCACAACCCCCTGGCTAGGGTTCCGGCGTGCAGGACCACCCGGATGGCCACGACCCCTGGGGAGCGCTGCGGGGCGAGCTGGCCGCCGACGTCCGCCGGGTGGCCGACCGGCTGCGGTCGATGTCGCAGGCACGGCTGGCCGGGATGCCGGCGCCGCCGGAGAACGGCTTCCCGCCCTACGCAGGACGTGGCCACGCCGGCCGCGGGGTGGCGACCGAGATGGCGCACGTTGCCCGCTGCCTCGAGGCGGCCGCGGCCGGCCTGCCTGCGCCCGGGTGGCTGCCGGTGCCCGGGCTGTCCGACCTCGCGGCCGGCGACCAGGTGGCGGTGGTGGGGCACGACCTGCTGGGCGCCATGGACCTCGCCGGGCCGGACGACGAGGTCTGGTTCGACACCTACGCCCGCGCGCCGGCACGGACGGGGGTAGAGCGGGTGGCCCGGCTGCTCGCCGACCTGCGCCGTCGCCTGTAGCGCTGCCCGGTCAGCTCAGGCGCTGCAGCACCATCGCCATGCCCTGGCCGCCACCGACGCACATCGTCTCGAGGCCGAGCTCCTTGTCGTGGCTCTGCAGCCCGTTGAGCAGGGTGGTGGTGATCCGCGCGCCGGTCGAGCCGAACGGGTGGCCCAGCGCGATCGCGCCGCCGTGGACGTTGAGGCGGTCGAGGTCGATGCCGAGGTCGCGGTAGGACGGGATGACCTGCGCCGCGAACGCCTCGTTGATCTCGACCAGGTCCATGTCGCCGATGCCCAAGCCGGCCAGCGCCAGCGCCCGTCGCGACGCCTCGACCGGACCGAGACCCATGATCTCCGGGGACAGACCGCTGACGCCGGTCGAGACGATCCTGGCCAGCGGCGTGAGCCCGAGCTCGGCGGCGCGGGTGTCGGACATGATCACGACGGCGGCCGCGCCGTCGTTGAGCGGGCAGCAGTTCCCGGCGGTGACGGTGCCGTCCTCACGGAACACCGTCTTGAGCCCGGCGACGCCCTCCATGGTCACTCCGGGGCGCGGGCCGTCGTCCCGGCTGACCACGGTCCCGTCCGGCGTGGTGATCGGCACGATCTCCCGCTCGAAGAAGCCGTCGGCGATGGCCTTCTCGGCCAGGTTCTGCGAGCGCACGCCGAACTCGTCCTGGTCGGCGCGGGTGATGCCGCGGGAGGTGGCGAGGTTCTCGGCGGTCTGCCCCATCGAGATGTAGACGTCGGGGAGCAGGCCGTCCTCGCGCGGGTCGTGCCAGGTCTCGTTGCTCGCCGCGGTCGCGTCGGTGCGTGCCCGGGCCTGGTCGAACAACGGGTTGACGTAGGACTCGCTGCCCCCGCCCGCCCCGGCGAACGCGGGGTAGCGGGAGACGCACTCGACGCCGGCGGAGACGAACGCGTGACCCTCGCCGGCCTTGATCGCGTGGAAGGCCATCCGGGAGGTCTGCACCGACGACGCGCAGAACCGGTTGACGGTGGTGCCGGGGAGGCTGTCGAAGCCGAGGGCCACCGCGACCCGGCGGGCCATGTTCACGCCCTGCTCGCCGTCCGGCTCGGCGCACCCGAGCATGAGGTCGTCGAGGGTGGCCGGGTCCAGCCCGGGCACCTTGTCCAGCGCGGCGCGGATCACCGTGCCGGCCAGGTCGTCGGGCCGTACGTCCTTCAGCGAGCCCTTGAAGGCGCGGCCGATCGGGCTGCGCGCGGTCGCGACGATGACTGCCTCGGGCACGGGGACCTCCTGGGGACCTGGGCGGCCGGAGTTACCAGCCGGTAACAAGGTCAGGCTACTGCAGCCCGCCGGCCGCGGGCGGGCGCCGTGGGCCGGGCCGACGAGTGACGGCTACTGACTCGGGGGTTAGTTGTCGACGATCACTGTTCCCCGCGGCCCGTGGTCGTGCCATCCTGCGACCAGCGTCGGCCCCCGAGGAGAGACACATGCGGCACCCACGGCTGTTCCTGCCCGTCATCGGCGTGCTTGCTCTGCTGCTGGGCGCCTGCGGTGGCAGCAGCGGCAGCAGCACCGCGTCGTCGACCGGCGGCGGGAAGTCCAGCGCCGCAGCGAGCGGTGTCTGTGCGACGAACAAGACCTCGGGTGACCTGCTGGCGAAGGTGTGCGCCGCCGGGAAGGTCGTGGTCTCCACGGACCCGGCCTACCCGCCGCAGTCGTCGCTGGACAAGAAGACCGGCGGGTACGAGGGCTTCGACATCGACGTCGCCACCGAGCTCGCGCGCCGGCTCGGCGTGGAGATCGGCTGGCAGACGCCGTCGTTCGACATCATCACGGCCGGCAGCTGGAACGACCGTTGGGACATGAGCGTCGGGTCGATGACGCCGACCAATGACCGTCAGAAGGTCCTCGACTTCACCGTGCCGTACTACTTCACGCCGGCCGTCGTGGTCGTGCACAAGGACAACACCAGCGTCCAGGACCTGTCGACCGATCTCGACGGCAAGAAGGTCGGCGTGTGCAGCGCGTGCACCTACGAGCAGTTCCTCGAGAAGACCTTGAAGATCAACGGCTTCACCTTCGACTTCGTGATCGACGACGCGAAGGTCTCCGGGTACGACACCGACACCACGGCGCTGCAGGACCTGGCGCTGGGCGACGGCGTGCGGCTCGACGCCGTGATCACGTCGCTGACCACGGCGCAGGGGTACATCAACGCCGGCAACCCGGTCAAGATCGTCGGTGACCCCGTCTTCTACGAGCCGCTGTCGGTGGCCGTCGACAAGAGCGCCCAGGAGGACCAGGCGAGCTTCGCTGCCGCGGTGGACACGCTGGTGCAGCAGATGCACGCCGACGGCACACTGACCACGCTGTCCAAGAAGTGGTACGACGGGGTCGACCTGACGACGCAGCAGTGACGGAGGCCGGCGACCCGGCCGGCGCCCGGCACGCCTCGTCGAGTGCGTCCGACCGGCTGGACCGGCTGGCCCTTGCCAGCGCGCGCGTTCCGTTCCGCCTCAAGGTCGCCGCGGTGTGGCTCGCCATCTTCTGCGTGCTCGGTGTGCTGTCGTGGATCGCGAAGTTCAACACCGGCTGGATGGCGGACAACTGGCGCTTCATCGCCGGCGGCCTGCAGTACACGATGTACATCGCGGTCGGCGGCATCGTGCTCGCCATCGTCCTGGCGATCCTGGGCGCACTGGGCCGGATCTCGTCGAACCCGGTCGCGTACGGCATCTCCGGCTTCTACGTGTCGTTCTTCCGGGGCACGCCGCTGATCGTGCAGATGTTCCTCATCTACCTTGCGCTGCCGCAGTTCGGCAACAACCTGGTCCTGCGCTATCCCGGGCTGGGGGTGGGGTTCCGGGACGCGCTGATCCTGGACGCGGCCTACGCGGGCACCCTCGCGCTCGGTCTCAACTACGGCGCCTACATGACCGAGATCTTCCGCGCCGGGATCCAGTCCGTGAACGCCGGACAGGGTGAGGCCGCGGATGCGCTGGGCATGACGTCCGGCCAGAAGATGCGCAAGGTCGTGCTGCCCCAGGCGTTCCGGGTGATCATCCCGCCCACCGGCAACGAGTTCATCGCCATGCTGAAGGACACCGCGCTCGTGTCGTTCCTCGGGGTGACGCTCGCGAGCGCCGAGGTCTTCCGGCGCGCCCAGCTGGTGGGCAAGCGCGACTTCCAGAACCTCGAGGCCCTGCTGGTCGTCGCGGGCCTGTACTGGGGGCTCACGATGATCTTCACGTTCTTCCAGCGGCGGCTGGAGGCCCGGATGTCGGCGGGCTACGTCCGGACGGCCCGGGCCGAGGTCGCGCAGCAGCAGCCGCACGGAGGCAGCGCGTGAACGAGCGCGACGTCATCGTCCGGGTCGAGGGCCTGCACAAGCGGTTCGGCCGCCTCGAGGTGCTGCGAGGCATCGACATGGAGCTGCGCCAGGGCGAGGTGGTGGTGATCTTCGGCCGCTCGGGGTCGGGCAAGTCCACGCTGCTGCGGTGCGTGAACTTCCTCGAGGACCCGACCGAGGGGACGATCGAGGTCGCCGGCACGCGGTTGTCGGGCGGCCACCGGACCCGCCGCAAGCGGGCCCAGATCAGGCAGCTCCGGCTGCAGGTCGGGATGGTGTTCCAGCAGTTCAACCTGTTCCCGCACATGACCGTCCTCGAGAACGTCGCGGTCGCGCCGCAGCTGGTCAAGGGGGTCTCCGGCAAGGAGCTCCGCGTGCGCGCCATGGGCCTGCTCGAGCAGGTCGGCCTGTCGGACAAGGCGGACGAGCACCCCATCCGGCTGTCCGGTGGCCAGCAGCAGCGGGTGGCCATCGCGCGGGCCCTCGCGATGGAGCCGCAGGTGATGCTCTTCGACGAGCCGACGTCCGCCCTCGACCCCGAGCTCACCGGCGAGGTGCTCGCCGTGATGAAGTCGCTGGCCACCGAGCTGCACATGCCGATGATGGTGGTCACGCACGAGATGGGCTTCGCCCGTGAGGTCGCCGACCGGATGGTCTTCTTCCACGAGGGAGTGATCCTCGAGGAGGGCACGCCGGCCGAGATCTTCGGCAGCGCCCGGTGCGCCGAGACCCGGACGTTCCTCGACGCCGTCCTCTAGCCGTCAGCCGTCATCGGGCGCCGGCGAGGTCGGTGAGGACAGCCTGGCTGGCGAGCTTTCCCGGGGCGCCCATCACGCAGCCGCCGGGGTGTGTCCCGGAGCCGCACTGGTAGTAGCCCTCGATCGGCGTGCGGTACCGGCTCCACCCCGGGGCCGGCCGGAAGAAGTACATCTGCGGCGCGAAGAACTCGCCGGCGAAGATGTTGCCCTCGGTGAGCCCCGTGACCCGCTCGATGTCGAGCGGTGTCACGACCTCCCGGTGCAGCACCAGGTCGCCGAACCCCGGGAAGAACTCCTCGATCGTGCGCTGGACCGTGTCCCCGAACTTGGTTCGCTCGGCGTCCCAGTCGCCGTCCTTGAGGTGGTAGGGCGCGTACTGGATGAAGCAGGACATGACGTGCTTGCCGGGCGGGGCCATGTCTGGATCCACCACCGACTGCACCGCGCCGTCGATGAACGGCCGCGAGCTGTACCAGCCGTACTTGGCGTCGTCGTAGGCACGCTCGAGGTAGGTGATCGACGGTCCGATGTTGACGAACCCGCCGAAGTGGTCGCTGCGGCCGGCCAGTGCCGGGAAGGTCGGCAGGCTGTCGAGCGCGAAATTGACCTTGGCGGAGGTGCCCTGGAAGCGGAACCGGTCGATGCTCTCGACGAGGTCGCTGGGCAGCTCGCGCGGGTCCACGAGCTCGGTGAACGTGCGCCTCGGGTCGAGGGCGCTGACCACGACGGGTGCCGACAGCTCGGTGCCGTCGCGCAGCGCGACGCCGGTCGCGCGGCCGTTCGACGTGATCACCGAGTCGACCGGCGAGTCGAGCATGATCTGCGCACCGTACGCCTGCGCGGCCCGGGCCAGGACCTGCGTGAACCCCCCGTTGCCACCCTTGTGGAACGCCCAGGAGCCGAAGCTGCCGTCGTGCTCACCGACCTTGTGGTACAGCAGCACCAGGCCGGAGCCCTGTGACATCGGGCCGATCTTGGTCCCGATGATCGACGAGGACGCGATGCTCGCCTTGACGATGTCGCTCTCGAAGTAGTCGTCGAGGAAGTCCGCGGCACTCCCCGTCAGCAGCCGGACGAGGTCGTGGACCACCTTCGGCTCGGCGCCCCGCAGGTGCGCCGCCAGCTGGGCGACCTCGGCCAGGTCCTCGGGGGACGAGCCGAAGATGTTCGGCGGCGCCTGGTCGAGCAACGGCTTCACCAGCTGGCACACCCGCGCCATGTCGTGCTCGAAGCGCTCCATGGCGTCGGCGTCGTGCGGCGAGTGCCGCGCGATCTCCTTGGCGTTCTGCGCATGGTCCTGCGTCAGCAGCAGGTAGTCGCCGTTCTCCATCGGCGCGAAGGACGACGGCATCAGCAGCGGCAGGAAGCCGTGCTTCACCAGCTCCAGCTCGTGGACGATGTCGGGCCGCAGCAGGCTCAGGGCGTAGGAGAACGTCGTGAAGTGGAAGCCGGGATGCAGCTCCTCGGTGATCGCGGCCCCGCCGACCAGGTGCCGCTGCTCCAGGATCAGCGTGCGTAGCCCGGCCTTCGCGAGGTACGCGCCGTTGACGAGCCCGTTGTGCCCACCGCCGACGACGATGGCGTCGTAGGTCCGTGCTGTGGTCATCGCGTCACGCCGTCTTCCGCTCGGGTGCGAACAGGGGCAGCCGGTCGACCTCTGCGGGGACCGTCCGGTACTCGTGGTGGATCGTGATCTCGACGTTGACCCGCGAACCCTTGGCGGCGTACGCCGGGTGCACCCGCGCCATCGCGATGTGGCGCTGCAGGACCGGGGAGTACATCAGGCTGGTGGCGTAGCCGATCCGGCCACCGTCGTCGTCGTACAGCATCGACTCGTAGCCGAGCGGGTGCTCGTCCTTCGGCGGGATCAGGCCGGCGTCCGCATACAGCCGGTCGTACGCCTGCCAGTCGATCCACAGACCGACGCTCGCCCAGCGCGAGGTCTTCTCGGCGAGCTCGCGCCGGATCGCCCGCCGGCCGACGAACGGACGGGACTCGTCGTCGAGCCCGCGCAGCATCCAGCCGAAGCCGAGTTCCTTGGGCGTCACCCGCCCGTGGTCGGTGAAGGCCAGCCGGCTGGAGGAGAACTCCACGTTCATCAACGCCAACCCGGCCTCGATCCGCAGCATCAGCAGGGCCTTCTCGCCGAAGGGCCGGACGCCGCGACCCGAACCGGCGTCGAGGACGTCGTCGAGAACCCCTACGGCGTCGTCGGCCGCGACCATGACCTCGTAACCGAGGTCGCCGGTGTAGCCGGTCCGCGAGATCGTCACCGGTGCGGGGCCGATCTTGGCCTGGGTGTGGCCGAAGTACGGGATCTCGGCCACCTCGGGGGCCAGCAGCGCCAGGATCTCGCGGGAGCGCGGGCCCTGGACCGCGAGCATGCCGTAGGCCCCGGTGACCTCCTCGATCGAGACGTCGAGCCGGCCGACGAGGTCGCTGAAGTAGCCGAGGTTGGGTGCGGCGGCGGTGAGCAGGAACTCGGTGTCGGAGTGTCGGAACACCACGCCGTCCTCGATGACGTACCCCGCGTCGTCGCACCACACCGTGTAGTGGGCTCGCCCGGGACGGCAGCTACGGATGTCCCGCGTCAGGACTCCGGCCAGGAACACCTCGGCGTCCCGGCCGCGGATCCAGTACTTGTGCAGGGGGGAGGTGTCGAACAGGCCGGCGGAGTTGCGCACCGCGAAGTACTCGTGCTTGGGCGACGGCCCGTACTGCAGCGCGGACAGGTAGCCCGCCCAGTGCGTCCACAGCTGCGACTCGTTGAGCTCGTTCAGCCTCGGGTAGAACGGTGTCCTACTGATCACCGAGTCAGCCTAGCCCTGCCGCTAGCGCGGCGGCGCGTCCTCCTCGGCGGTGGTGATCAGCTGGCCCGCCTCCGGGTTGTCGGCACCGTCGCGGTGGCGGAGCAGCGCCCACCGGCCGCGCGGACCACGGTCGCGGCCGCCGACCTGCGCCGCGGCCACCTCCGTGCCCGGTGCGTCGGCCGCCTCGACCGCGGCCAACGAGATCGGCCGGACGCCCTCGCCGCGCCCCAGGTCGGGGGCGAGCTCCCGGTCGCCCCCGAACCACAGCCCCAGGGCCGCGCACATCGAGGGGAGCATCACGGCCGCTGCGCTCGCGTAGCCGGCGACCGACGGGTGGAAGCGGTCCGGACCGAACATCTCCGAGGGCGACGCCGCGAACTCCGGCCCCAGGACGTCGCCGAGGGACACGGTGCGGCCGCCGGCCTCGACGACCGCGATGGTCTGGGCCGCGGCGAGCTGGCGGCTGGCCCGCCGCGCGATCCAGCGCAACGGCTGCGGTACCGGCTCGACGCTGCCGAGGTCGGGGCAGGTGCCGACGACGACCTCGGCCCCGAGCTCGCGGAGCCGCCGGACGGCGTGGTCCAGGTGGCGCACGGCGGTGGGCGGCCGGACCCGGTGGGTGACGTCGTTGGCGCCGATCATGATCATCGCCACGTCGGGTGAGGTGTGGGCGATCTGCTCCACCTGGCCGGACAGGTGACTGCTCTGTGCGCCCACGACGGCCACCACGATGACGTCGACCGGCCGGTCGGCGCACTCGGCGATCCCGGAGGCCAGCATCGCGCCGGGAGTCTGGTGCGGTGCCTCGACGCCGAGCCCGCAGGCGCTGGAGTCGCCCAGGACGACCATCCGCAGCGGCTCGCCGCCGTGGTGGCCGCCGTACCGCCCGTCGGTGTCGGGCGGGGTGCCGGAGGGCTCGCCGATGGCGCGCCGGGCCAGGGCCGCCTCGGCCCGGATCAGGCCGAACGCGCCCGCCGAGAGCAGGCCGAGCCCGCCGCCGCCGTATGCCGCGGCCATGGCGATCCGCCGGGCGACCCGTGCCTTGGTGACCACTCGCCTCAGCCCCTGCGCGCGGCGAGGAACCCGCGGACCGCCTCGCGGGCGCCGTCGCGGATCTCGGGGCCGTGGGTGAACGCGGCGACGTCGTAGTCGAGCTCGCCGAGCCGGTCGGCGGTCTGCCGGGTGAGCGCGACGTCGGTGCAGAACGACGCGACCGGCCAGCGCATCCGGGAGAAGACGTTGAAGATCGAGTCGCCGGTGATGAGCACCCGGCTCGGCTCGTGCAGGAGCGCGACGTGGCCCGGCGTGTGCCCGGGCGTGTGGACGACCCGCACGCCACCGGCGACGTCCAGCAGCTGCCCGTCGGCGAGCTCGTCGTCGACCGGCGTGGGTGCCGACCGGCCGTTGCGGCGGAACAGCCGGCCGCCGAGCGTCCGGCGGTCGAGCACCGGACCGCGGCCCTCGCGCACGTAGGCCGCGTCCCGCTCGTGGACGGCGACCGTGGCCCCGGTCCGGCCGCGGAGCCCGGCCAGCCCGCCGATGTGGTCGGGGTGCGCGTGCGTGACGAGGATCCGGGTCACGTCCGACGGACCTGCCCCCAGGTGCGCGAGACCGGCGACCACCGCCTTGGTGGCCCGCTTGAGCCCCGCGTCCACCAGCGTGACCTGGCCGTCGTCCTCGACCAGCGCGAAGGAGTTGATCAGGTCCCGCGGAGCCGTGGGGATGCGCCAGACGCCGGGCGCGAGCTGCACGGCAGGAGGGCGGGACACGCCCGCGAATCTAGCGGACGCGTGACGGACCCCACCTGGTCCGGCAACGTGATGTCACGCCCTACGCTCCTCCCCATGCAGGTCTACGAGTCCATGGTCGACCTGGTCGGCAACACCCCGCTGGTCAGGCTGAAGTCCGTCGCCCGGGACGTCCCGGCCACGGTGCTCGCGAAGGTCGAGTACCTCAACCCGGGCGGGTCCGTGAAGGACCGGATCGCCGTGCGGATGGTCGACGCCGCCGAGGAGTCCGGGGAGCTGAAGCCGGGCGGCACGATCGTCGAGCCCACCTCCGGCAACACCGGGATCGGCCTGGCCCTGGTGGCCCAGCAGCGCGGCTACCAGTGCGTGTTCGTGCTGCCCGACAAGGTGAGCCAGGACAAGATCAACGTCCTCACGGCGTACGGCGCCCGCGTCGAGGTCTGCCCCACCGCGGTGTCGCCGGAGGACCCCCGCTCCTACTACTCGGTGAGCGACCGGCTGGTCCGCGAGATCGACGGCGCCTGGAAGCCGGACCAGTACTCCAACCCGAACAACCCCCGGTCGCACTACGAGACGACCGGCCCGGAGATCTGGGAGCAGACCGACGGGCGCGTCACGCACTTCGTCACCGGCGTGGGGACCGGCGGCACGATCAGCGGCACCGGGCGCTTCCTCAAGGAGGTCAGTGGCGGGAAGGTCCGGGTCGCCGGCGCCGACCCCGAGGGCTCGGTCTACTCCGGGGGCACCGGCCGCCCGTACCTCGTCGAGGGCGTCGGCGAGGACTTCTGGCCCGCGGCGTACGACCGGTCGGTGACCGACGAGATCGTCGCGGTGTCCGACCGCGACTCGTTCCACATGACCCGGCGGCTGGCCCGCGAGGAGGGCCTGCTCGTCGGCGGCTCGTGCGGCATGGCGGTCGTCGCGGCGCTGCGGGTGGCCGAGCGGCTCACCGCGGACGACATCGTCGTGGTGCTGTTGCCGGACGGCGGCCGCGGCTACCTCGGCAAGATCTTCAACGACGACTGGATGGCCGACTACGGCTTCCTCGACGGCGACGCCTCGGCCGGCACCACGGTCGGCGACGTGCTCGCCAGCAAGGGTCCCGAGGTGCCGACGCTGGTGCACGTGCACCCGTACGAGACGGTCCGCGAGGCCATCGACATCCTGCGCGAGTACAGCGTCTCGCAGATGCCGGTGGTGAAGGCCGAGCCACCGGTCACAGCCGGCGAGGTGGTGGGGTCGGTCAGCGAGAAGGAGCTGCTCGACCTGCTGTTCTCCGGCAAGGCGCACCTTGCCGACGCCCTCGAGCGGCACATGTCGGCGCCGCTGCCGATCGTCGGTTCGGGCGAGCCGGTGGGTGCGGCGACCGCGGCGCTCGTCGGCTCCGACGCCGTGCTCGTGCACGAGGACGGCAAACCGGCCGGCGTCCTGACCCGGCAGGACCTGCTCGGGCACCTCGCCGCGGGCTGACCGAGGCGTCCGCCCTGGTTTCGGGAGTGGCCGTCGGGTAGGACGGGACTGCGCCCGGACGGCCGGGCGTGGAGGTTCGACCGAGAGGGAGGACACGGATGGCTCTCGACGACGAGACCACGACCCCGCAGGAGCACGGCCCTGCCGACGGCGGTGCCGGTGACGGTGGCGCGGATGGTGGCGCGGACGGCGGTGCCGACGGCGGCGCGGACGGCGGTGCCGACGGTGGCGCCGACGGCGGTGCGGACGGCGGTGCCGGTGACAAGGGTGCTGACGGCGGTGCCGACGGCACGGCCTGAGACGGGCTTCCGCTGAGCGCGACCTACGACTCCGCGGGCGGGGCGGGAGGCAGTGCCCTCTGCCCCGCCCTGCGGCGTTGCGTGGGCGTGGACCCGGAGACGTTCGCGCGCGACGTCTGGTCGTGTGGACCGTTGCTGTCCCGGCGCGCCGACCTGGCCGCCGACGGCCGCACCGGGTTCGACGACCTGTTCTCGTTGGCCGCGGTCGACGAGCTGCTCTCCCGGCGAGCGCTGCGCACGCCGTTCCTCCGGCTGGCCAGGAACGGCGTGGTGACACCGCCGTCGCGGTACACCCGGTCGGGCGGTACCGGCGCCCTGGTCGCCGACCAGGTCGCCGACGACCGGGTGCTGGAGCTGTTCGCCGACGGCCACACCGTGGTCTTCCAGGGGCTGCATCGCACCTGGGGCCCGGTCACGGACTTCGCGTCCGACCTGACGACCGAGCTGGGTCATCCCGTGCAGGTCAACGCCTATGTCACCCCGAGCTCGTCGCAGGGCTTCTCGGCCCACTACGACGTGCACGACGTCTTCGTCCTGCAGGTCGCCGGCGAGAAGCGCTGGCGGATCCACGAGCCGGTGCTGACCGCGCCGATGCGGGACCAGCCGTGGGAGCGGCGTAGGGCCGAGGTCGAGGCCCGTGCCGCGCAAGGGCCCGTCATCGACGAGGTCCTCCGGCCCGGGGACGCGCTCTACCTGCCCCGCGGCTGGCTGCACGCGGCCGAGGCCCTCGGTGACGTCACGTGTCACGTGACGGTAGGGGTCCACCCGGTGACCCGGCAGCACGTCCTCGACGCGCTGCTCGCGCTGGCCGCAGACGACGAGGCGCTGCGGCGCTCGCTGCCGATGGGTGTCGACCTCGGTGACCCCGCGGCCGTCGAGGCCGACGTCACCGCGACGGTCGCTGCTCTGGCCGAGCGGCTCCGGTCGATCACCGCGGCCGACGTCGCGGACCGGCTCGGCGCTTCCCTGGTGGGCACCAACCGGCCCGAGCCGGTCGCGCCGCTTGCCCAGGCGGCTGCTCTCGCGGCCCTGGATGCCGACACCGTGCTGCGGGTCCGCCGGCACCTGCGGCACACCGTCGCCCTCGACGGTGACGATCTCGTCCTGCGGCTGCACGACCGGACGGTGCGGCTGCCTGCCAGCGCGGCCAAGGCGGTCCGCTCGTTGCTCGACGGCGAGATCCTGCGGGTCGGCGACCTGCCCGGCCTGGAGGCCGACGAGGGCGTGGCGCTGGCGCGGCGGCTCGTGCGCGAGGCCGTGGCGCTGGTCGTCCCGCGTTGACCGACCCCGGCGCGTCCGCCGAGCGCTGTGCTGTCGCGGCCCGGCTCCGTGCCGACCCGATGACGGGGACCGCCGCTCCGGCCGCCGGCTACCTGCTGCTCGAGCAGCCCGGTGGGTGGGGACGGCAGGCGCTGACCTCGTCGCGGCTCGACCCTGCTGTCGGAGCCGCCGTGTCCCGCCGGGCCATCCGGCAGGGCCTGCGCGTGCTGCTGATCCGGCGCCCCGGGCGGTACCCGGTGCCGCAGCGTCGCGCCTGGGCCGTCGTCAGCTCACGACCGGGGCGCGAGCTGACGTGGTGGGGCGACGTCGGGGCCGACGACGAGCTGCTCAGCCTGCCGCTCGACGGCAGCGCCGGCACGTCCTCGGGAGCGCCGTTCTACCTGGTGTGCACGCACGGCCGCCACGACACCTGCTGCGCGGTCGAGGGACGGCCGGTGGCCGACGCCCTCGCGCGGCTGCGCCCCGGTGCGGTGTGGGAGTGCTCGCACGTCGGCGGTGACCGGTTCGCGGCCAACGTCGTCGCGATGCCGCACGGCCTCTACTACGGCCGGGTCGAGCCCGCGCGGGCAGAGGAGCTGGTGGCAGCGCACGAGCGCGGCGAGGTGCTGCCGGACCTGCTGCGCGGCCGCTCGACCATGGCGCCCGCGGCGCAGGCCGCGGTCGCGCACGTACGGCGCGACCTCGGCGACGTGGCGATCGACTCGCTCGCCCCGGCCGGCACG
Source organism: uncultured Actinomycetota bacterium (assembly GCA_963784645.1). Lineage (GTDB taxonomy): Bacteria > Actinomycetota > Actinomycetes > JACCUZ01 > JACCUZ01 > JBBRVW01. The sequence goes on from CAWARY010000018.1 coordinate 53,144, forward strand.
CTGCACCTGGGCGACGGCCGGTTCCAGGTCCGGCTGCGCCGCCGGCCGCGCAACCTGATCGTGACCGTGCAGGCCGGCGCCCGGCCGGAGCGCGGGCTGCTCACCTGCCACGCCCGCAACGAGGCGCACCCCCCGGAGTTCACCGTCGTCGACGTCACCGAGGTCGACTAGGCCGTCCCGCCCCGTGCAGCGCTGACCCGTGCGTCGTGGCTGCGGTCAGTGCGCCAGGACGGGGAGACCCTCACCTGCCGGGCCGGCCGTCGTCGTCCAGCCTCTCCGTGCGTTCAGTGGCGCGTTGTGGCTGTTCTGTACCGGTCAGAACTGCAACAACGCGCCACTCAACGACATCGGGGCAGCTGCGGACGGCGGGGTCGACGGATCTGCCGTCCCAAGCCGCTCTGACAGCAGCCCGGACGGCGGATCCGCGACCCGGCGCCGGGTCAGTGACCCGGACGGACGGCGCCGACAGCGGTCTAGGCCTCGGGGAGCTCGACCTTCGTCGGGGCGTCCTGCCCGTGTGTCGAGGCGTCGTAGGCGACCTGGCAGAAGCCGTGGTTGCAGTAGCCGCGCGGGTTCTTGTGCAGATAGCCCTGGTGGTGGTCCTCGGCGTACCAGAACTCGCCGGCCTCGGACGCGGGCCGGATCTCGGTGGTGATCTCGCCGAAGCCGGCCTCCTTGAGGGCCTGCTGGTAGCGGGACCGGGACTCCTCGACGGCGGCGAGCTGGGCGTCGCTCGTCGTGTACACGGCGGACCGGTAGGTCGTGCCGACGTCGTTGCCCTGGCGGTTCAGGGTCGTGGGGTCGTGGTTCTCCCAGAACGCCTTGAGCAGGGTCTCGATCGAGACCTGCGCGGGGTCGTAGACGACGCGGACCACCTCGGCGTGGCCGGTGAGACCGGTGGTGGTCTCCTCGTACGTCGGGTTCGGGGTGTACCCGCCCTGGTAGCCGGCGGCGGTGGTCCACACGCCGGGGAGCTGCCAGAAGATCCGCTCGGACCCCCAGAAGCAGCCCATGCCGAAGAAGATCTCCTCGAAGCCGGGCGGGACGGGGGCCTCGACAGGGGTGGCGAGGACGACGTGGTCCTTGGCGAGGTGGAAGCGGCGCTCGGGGCTGCCGGGGAGCGCCTCGGAGCGGGTGGGCATGACGGGCTTGCGGCCGAACAACATGTGACCTCCTGTGCCACTCCCAACAGGTTCGGCGGCGCCGGTGTTCCGGCTCGCTCCGTTCCGCTGTCTCGCGATGTCCTCAGACGTGACGCAGCAGCGGCCGGGTGAGGCAGGTGGGGCCACCGTCGCCCTTGTTGACCTGTGAGGCGGCGTACGTGTGCACCTCGACCCCGGCCCGCTCCAGGGTGGCGCGGGTCCGGGGGGCGCTGTCGGCCATCACGACCACTCCGGGACGGACGGCGAGGACGTTGCAGCCCTGGTCGTCGAGTTCGTCCGGGTCGGCCGGGAGGGTGCGGTAGCCGCGGTCGGCGAGCAGCTCGAGCAGCGGCACCGGAGCGAGCGGCTCGAACACGACGGCCAGGTCCGGGGCGACCGGGGACACGACGGACATCAGGTGCATGACGTGCGCGGCGCCGAGGTGGTGCGGCAGGTCGGCGCGCTCGACGGTGACGCCCTCGGGGGCGAGCAGCTCGGCCAGCTGGGTGTGCGCGGCGGCGTTGGTGCGGTAGCCGCGCCCGACGGCGAGCGTCGACCCGTCCAGCCAGAACATGTCGCCGCCGTCTGCGGTGGCCGGGCCGGTGAGCCGGCCGAGGATCGGCACGCCGGCCTTCTCGACCTCGGCGACCAGGAACGCCGGCTCGTCCTGCCGGGCCGGCTTGGCCATCCGCAGCTCGATGGCACCGGCGCCGGTGACGAAGACCGGGTCGTAGGCGAAGCAGGCGTCGACCATGCCCTCGGGCGCGTCGACGGCGACCACCTCGACGCCGAGCGCGCCGAGAAGGCCGACGAACCCCTCGTGCTCGCGCAGCAGCTCGCCGGTTTCGGGCTGGCGCCAGCCGGCGCCGACGAAGTCGCCGGTGGTGCTCGGCCGGACGGTGAGAACGCGCTGCAGTGGCGCGGACATCGAGCGGACGCCGTAGGTGCTGCCGGTCGCTGAGGGGGTCATGCCGGCATCGTGCCAGGATCGCGCGCATGACAGTGCAGAGGTTCGCAGCGCCGGTCGACGGCGGGGCCGGTCCGAACGGTTCGGTCGGGTCCGTCCTTGCCGGCACGGTGACCGGCGACGGGCCGCCGGTGCTGGTGCTGCACGGCGGCCCGGGTCTCTCGGTGTCGATCGTCGACGAGCTGGTCGCCGACCTGGCGCCGTCGTACCGGGTCGCCGCGTTCCAGCAGCGCGGCATCGAGCCGTCGACGACCGAGGGCGCGTTCACCATCGACGAGGCGCTGGCCGATGTGGTCGCGGTCCTCGACCACCTGGGCTGGGAGCGGGCCTATGTCGTCGGCAGCTCCTGGGGCGGTCACCTCGCCTTCTGGGCGGCTGACCGGCTGCCGGACCGGCTGCTCGGCGTGCTCGCGGTCGACCCGCTCGGCGCTGTCGGTGACGGCGGCAACGAGGAGTTCGAGGCGGAGATGAGCCGGCGCACGCCGGAGAAGGACCGCGACCGGGCGGCCGAGCTGGACCGGCTCGCACAGGAGGGTGAGGTGACCGAGGAGCAGGCGCTGGAGAGCCTCCGGCTGTTCTGGCCGGCCTACTTCGCCGACCCGTCGACCGCTCCGCCGATGCCGCCGATCCGGCTGTCGATCGCCGCGTACTCGGGGCTGTTCACCGACCTGGTGGCTCGACTGCCGGAGCTCGAGGCGTCGCTGCCGTCGATCCGCGTGCCGGTCGGAGTGGTGGTCGGCGAGCAGAGCAGCATCCCCAACAGCGCCGGTCGCGACAGCGCCGCGCGGATTTCCGGCGCGTGGACCGAGGTCGTGCCGGGGGCCGGGCACCTGCCGTGGCTCGAGGTGCCGGGGTCGGTGCGTCAGGCGCTGGACCGGTTGGCGGGTGACGCCGGCCACTCGTGGTCCAGCAGTGCGTAGACGAGCTCGTCGCTCCACTCGCCCTTCACGAACTCGTTGCTGAGGAAGGTCGCCTCCAGCCGCATCCCGAGCCGCTCCAGCACGGCGGCCGACGCCGCGTTGCGGGCGTCCAGCCGGCCGATGACGCGGTGCCAGCCGAAGTCGTCGAAGGCCAGCCGGAGCATCTCCGCCGCCATCTCGGTGGCGTAGCCCCGGCCGCGGTGCGCCGGGTGGACGAGGTAGCCGATCTCGCCGCCGCGGTGCTCCTCCGACGGCCAGCCCAGCGTGGCCTCGCCGACCCGCTCGCCGGTCGCCCGCAGCACGGCGACCAGCTGCAGGGCGTCGCCCTCGCCGCGCAGGACGTGCCGCGCGAGCTTGGGGCCGAGCGCGGCGTCGACCCGCTCGGGGGTGAGCGGCTCGTAGTAGAGGTACTTGGTCGTGTCGGGGTCCTTCTGCAGCTCGTAGAGGACGTCGCCGTCGTCGTCCCGGTAGGGCCGCAGGTCGAGGCGCTCGGTCCGCAGGGGGTACGTCGGCTCCAGCACGGCACGGACGGTAGCCCCAGCCGGTGACAGATCGCGACCGCCCTACCCTGTCCACCATGCACTTCGAGACCCTCGCGATCCATGCCGGCCAGGAGCCGGACCCGTTGACCGGCGCGGTGGTCCCGCCGATCTACCAGACCTCGACGTACAAGCAGGACGGCGTCGGCGGGCTGCGGGGCGGCTACGAGTACAGCCGAAGCGCCAACCCCACCCGCACCGCGCTGGAGGAGTGCCTCGCCGCGATCGAGGCCGGCCGGCGCGGCCTGGCGTTCGCGTCCGGGCTGGCCGCCGAGGACACCCTGCTGCGCACCGTCTGCCGCCCGGGCGACCACGCCGTCATCCCGGGCGATGCGTACGGCGGTACCTACCGGCTCTTCGCCCAGGTGCAGCAGGCCTGGGGACTGTCGTACACGCCGGCCGGCGGCCACGACGCCGACTCGGTGCGCGCCGCGGTCCGGCCGGGTGAGACCAAGGTCGTGTGGGTCGAGACGCCGACCAACCCGCTGCTCGGCATCGCCGACATCGCAGCGATCGCCGAGGTCGCGCACGAGGCCGGTGCGCTACTCGTGGTGGACAACACGTTCGCGTCGCCGTACCTCCAGCAGCCGATCCCGCTCGGCGCCGACGCAGTCGTGCACTCGACGACGAAGTACCTGGGCGGCCACTCCGACGTGGTGGGGGGCGCACTGGTGCTCGCCGACGACGAGCTCGCGGAGAAGGTCGCCTACCACCAGAACGCGATGGGCGCGGTGGCCGGACCGTTCGACTCGTGGCTGGTGCTGCGCGGCATCAAGACCCTGGGCGTGCGGATGGACCGGCACTGCGAGAACGCCGAGCGGGTCGTCGACCTGCTCACCGCTCACCCGAAGGTCACCGAGGTCTACTACCCGGGCCTGCCCGGGCACCCCGGTCACGACGTCGCCGTCAAGCAGATGAAGGCGTACGGGGGCATGGTGTCGTTCCGCGTCGTGGGCGGCGAGGAGGCCGCGGTCGAGGTGTGCAACCGCGCGGAGGTCTTCACGCTCGGCGAGTCGCTCGGCGGCGTCGAGTCGCTGATCGAGCACCCCGGCCGGATGACGCACGCGTCGGCCGCCGGCTCGCCGCTCGAGGTGCCGGCCGACCTGGTGCGGCTCTCGGTGGGCATCGAGGCCGTCGAGGACCTGGTCGAGGACCTCACCCGCGCGCTCGCCTGACGTGCCCGCGGTCGTCTGCGTCGACGTCGGCTCGACGTACACCAAGGCCGCCCTGGTCGACGTCGACGACGGCACGCTGCTGGGGACGGCATCGCACCCGACCACGATCGCGACCGATGTCATGGACGGCGTCGACGCGGTGCGCGCCGAGCTCGGCGCCGGGCCGTCGGTGGAGACGCTGGCCTGCTCGTCGGCCGGAGGCGGGCTGCGGCTCGCCGTCGTCGGCTACGAGCAGCTGGTCACCGCCGAGGCCGGTCACCGGGTCGGTCTGTCGGCAGGGGCGCGGGTCGAGCACGTCGCGGCCGGACGGCTGGACAGCGACGCCCTCGACGCCCTGCTCGCCTCGCGCCCGGACGTCGTGCTGCTGGTCGGCGGGACGGACGGCGGCAACAGCGAGACCCTGCGCCACAACGCCGGTGCGCTCGCGGGGCGGCGGCTCGCGGTCCCGGTGGTGGTCGCGGGCAACGTGGACGCGCGTGACGGTGCGGTGGCGGAGCTGGCGGCAGCCGGAGTGCCGGTCACCGCCACCGCCAACGTGCTGCCGGAGATAGGTCGGCTCGACCCGATGCCGGCCCGGCTGGCGATCCGCGAGGTGTTCATCAGCCACGTCATCGGCGGCAAGGGATTGTCGTCGCGAGCCGACTTCCCCGCGATGGTGCGCGCCGCGACACCTGACGCCGTGCTGGCGGGGGTCGAGGTGCTCGCCGACGGCGCCGGCGACGCGCCGGGTGCGGGCGACGTCCTCGTCGTAGACGTCGGGGGCGCGACGACCGACGTCTACTCGGTCGTGACGCCGCAGGGCGAGGACGCCGTGCTGCGCAAGGACGTCGTCGAGGTGCTCTGGCGCAGCCGCACCGTCGAGGGCGACCTCGGCATGCGCTGGGGCGCGGCGGGTGTCGTCGAGGCCGCCGTCGCCGAGCGGCTGCTCGACGCCCCGACGGCCGACCGGCTGCGCGTCGCCGCCGCCATGCGGGTGGCCGAGCCGGCCTACCTGCCCTCGGACGAGCAGGGACGTGACGACGACGCGCTGCTGGCGCAGCTCGCGGTCACGGTCGCCCTGCGCCGGCACGCGCGTGGCGGCAAGGACCTGCGTCAGGTCGGCCTCGTGGTCGGTTCGGGCGGCGTCCTGCGGCATGCGACACGGGGGCGCGCCGCTGTCGTGCTGGGGCCGGCGACGAGTGACCTCGCCGGGGGCTGGGCGGTGCCGGAGCACGCCCGCACCGTCGTGGACACCCGGTACGTGCTCGCCGCGGCGGGGCTGCTCGCGCAGCAGCACCGGGAGGCCGCCGGGATGCTGGTGCGGGCCGGCCTCCGGGGCTGACGTCCCGTCAGGCCTGCAGCTCGCGCCGCATGCTGACCCGCGGCCACGCGTCGAGGCCGTGCGCCCGCTCCTCGGCGCGGACCCGTCGCAGCTGCGGCCCTTCGTCGGCCAGGCCGAGCGGCCGGAAGCCGAGGCGCTCGTAGTAGGGCGCGTTCCACGGCACGTCGACGAAGGTGGTCAGCGTCATCACCGTGAAACCTCCCGCCGCGGCCCAGGTCGCGACGTGCTCGACCAGAGCGCGGCCGACACCGCGGCGCGCGGCCCCGGGATGGACCGTGACCTGCTCCACGTGGGCTGCGCCGTCGACGACGTCCAGCACCAGGTAGCCGACTGTCTCGGCTCGGTCGTCGGTTGCCGCGACCCAGGCGCGTCCGGCGTCGACGTACGCCCGGAGCTCGTCGATCGTGAACGGGTCGTCGTCGGCGACCAGGTCCATGCCGAGCGGACGGAACATCTCGCCGGCAGCGACCTCGATCTCCTGCAGGCGGGTGATGTCGCCCACCTGTGCCGGCCGGATCACGAGGCCGGGTGGGAGACGGCGCTCGGACGGGTCACGGCAGCCGTCGCCGCCCGGCGAAGCCCAGGTCGGTGCGGTGGTACCACTCGAGGGCGCGGTCCCCCTCGAGCCAGCAGAGCAGCACGTCGACGCCGTCGAGCTGGCTCGGGAAGTCGACGAGCAGCGGCGCGAGGCCCTTGAGCTCGGCGCCCGTCTCCTGCACCTTGGTGAGCAGCTCGTCGAGCCGGGCCTGGGCGGCCTTGAGCTCCGGGAGGCCGCCGAGCGACGTCGGCCGGCCTCCTGGGGTCGCGGCCGCCGCGAGCTCGGCCGCCTCGGCGCGCAGCGTCACGATGTCGTCGAGCACGGGCAGCATTCGCTGGAGCTCGGTGATGGCCTCGTCGACCGTGAACAGCGGCATGCCGACCAGGGTCCCACCGGTCAGCTGTGCGACCGACCGCCTGACGCCGTGGCTCCCAGCTGGAAGTGCCAGACGATCGCGACCGGCACGCGGTGGTAGGCGGCGTTGGTCGCCGCGGGTGCGAACCGGTGCAGCGACCAGATGTCGCCGGGCTCGCCCGGGTCGAAGGGCGGCACCGGGTCCTCGTCGGCCGTCGGGGTGCCGTCCGGCCCGACCAGCGGTGACGGCCGTTCGAGCTCCTGGCAGCCGCGCACCTCCAGACCGAGCGACAGTGCGGCGGTGAGGTAGTCGCTCGTCCGTCGGGGCCGGTTCGGCAGGTAGACCTGGCGGCCGTCGGGGGCTGTGTTGACCATCGGCACGCCGAGGTCCTCGAGGATCCCGCGCGAGTCGGACAGCACCAGGTGGCCGCCTGGCCGGAGCACCCGCGTCAGCTCGGCCAGCGCGGACCGGAGGTCTGTCACGTGGGTGAGGGCGAGAGCGCAGACGACCAGGTCGACGTGATCGTCGGGCAGCGGCAGCCGCTCCAGCGTTCCCTCGCGGAAGTCGGCGGCGGGCACCTTCGTGCGAGCCACGGCCAACATCTCCGGCGAGGCGTCGACGCCGACGACCTGGTGGCCGAGGTCGGCCAGGTGGGCCGAGTGCCGGCCGGTGCCGCAGGCGGCGTCGAGCGCCGTTCCAACCCGGAGCCGGTCGAGGATCGCGCGGACCGCCGGCTGCTCGATGTCGAGGAGCTGGTTGCCGGGGGAGTCGTAGGTAGCTGCCCACGCCCGGTAGCCCTCCGTCGTCGAGATCTGGTGCGCAGTGGCGCCGTCACCCAGCTCGGCGGCCCGGTCGAGAAGGGTGCGGATCTCGGTCAGGCGGGCCTCGGTGAACGCGCGGTCGTGCTCGCCGCCGTAGGCGCGCAGGAGCGCGAGGCCCTCCAGGCCGAGGAGGTACGCCAACGGGTGTTGATAGATCACCCCGCGGACGCTAGGTCGACCGCTGCGCCTCGTCCACGGGGTTTCACCCGCTGCCTCTGATCTGCTCCTGGACTCAGGTGAGCAGTGGGCGCTGCGAGGGGCCGTCGCACAACATGCTCGCTGGGCGCGTTCCTCGACGGGTACCTCAACGACCTGCTGCGCTTCGACGGCCGCAACGAGGCGGCACCCGGACTGATCGCCGTCGGCCCGCGTCGATGGGTGACGGCACACTGCTCGGCGTGACCGGACTGAGTGAGCACGTGACGATCCGCGACGCGTGCGCCGAGGACCTGCCGACGATCGTGGCCATGTACGCCGACGACGAGCTCGGCCGGACGCGGGAGCGGCCCCAGGAGCCGCTCCCGGACGCCTATCGGGACGCGTTCGCGCAGATCGACTCCGACCCTCGGCACCGGCTGGTGGTCGCCGACGCAGGTGGCGAGATCGTCGGGACTCTGCAGCTCTCGTTCCTTCCGCACCTGGTACGGCTGGGAACCGAGCGAGCGCAGATCGAAGCGGTACGGGTGTCCGCCGCCCGCCGAGGGACAGGGCTGGGTCGCGTCCTGCTCGAGTGGGCCGTCGACCAGGCCCGGCTGCGAGGCTGCGGGCTGGTGCAGCTCACGACCGACGCCGCCCGACCGGATGCGCACAGCGTCTACGAGGCGCTCGGCTTCGAGCCGACCCACGTGGGGATGAAGCTCACTCTCGACACGAGTCACTGAGCCACCGTTGCCTCGCCAGAACAGTCAGGTGAGCAGTGGGGTGGCGTGCTTGAGGTGGGTGAGGCCGAGGGGGCTGGTCCAGGTCTTGGTCCTGCTGGTGGGGTCGTAGTGCAGGTGCCATCGGCCGTGGGTCTTGGCGTTGTGGTGCTGGCGGCAGAGGGGTCCGAGGTTGCGGCGCACGGTCTGGCCGCCGTGTCGTCCGTCGCGGTAGGCGACGATGTGGTCGCAGTCGCAGGTGTGGGCGGGTGAGCCGCAGCCGGGGAACCCGCAGACCTGGTCGCGGGCGTTGACGTAGGCCGCGAGCGGGCCGCTGGGGCGGTAGCGGCGGGCGCCGCGGTCGAGCAGCTGCCCGCTGACCGGTTCGGTGAGCCACCGGACCCAGTCGCGGTCGCCGGCCATCCGGCGCGCGAGCTCGGCGGGGATGGCGCCGTAGCCGGGGAGGTGGCCGGGGTTGTCGGCCAGCCCGAGGGCGGTGGGCATGTCGAGCACGACGGCGGCGGTCTGCGCGCCGCCGCAGGTGCAGCGCGGCAGCCGTCGCCCCGCGGTGGTGGCTGGTCCTTGGCTGAGGAGCGCCAGCAGCACCCGCAGGTCCACGGCGTTCTCGTCGGCGTTCTCTTCGTCGTGCTCGCTGTCCTCGCCGTCGCCCTCGTCGTCGTCGCTGTCGCTGTCGCCTTGATCGTCGGCCGCATCGTCGACGGGCCTGCTGTCGACCACCTCGGTGTCGATCGACGGGTCGGTCGGTGCGGTCGTGCGGAGGGTAGGGTCGAGGCCGAGGATGCGGTCGATGACCAGGTCGACGCGTAGCGCGTCCAGGGCGACGTGGTCCAGGCCGGCGGCGCGGCGGGCGGCTCGCACGGTCTTCGCGGCGGCGGTGGTGGCGCCCCACATCTCGATCTCGACATCGGCCGGCAGCGGCAGGTACCAGCCGGTGCGGCCGTCGCGGTCCGGGACCCGCTCGATCCGCCGCTGCTCGTGCGCCTTCTGGGCGCGGTCGGCGGCTGCGTGCGGGTCGACCCGCACGACCGCGTCCCGCACCGCGCGTCTGGTCTCGGCCGGGGTCTGGCGTGCCATCACCGGCAGCACCCGGGCCTCGACCGCGGCGGCGACCTCGTCGGGCAGGCCTTCGGTCTCCCGGACCAGGTGCGCGGCGTGGGCGTGGCCGACCCGGCCGGTGTCCATCAGGGCCAGGGTGGCGGGGAACCGGTCCCGCAGGTCGAGGGCGACCCGGACCCGCCGGGAGGCGGTCACCGGGGACAGCCGGAGCGCGGCGCCCAGCTCGTGCCGGGCGTCCTGCGGGTGCAGCCCGAGGGCCTCGGTGCGGTCCGCGACCAGCGCGACCGTGCGCTGCGCGATCGCCGCGACCTGCGCGGTGACCCGCTCGGTCACCCGCAGGTACCCGACCAGCTCACCCGGCTCCAGGGTCCCCGGGTCGACCGACTCCAACAGCCCCGCGAGCTCGGACACCGACCCGTCCAGCTGCAGCTCCAGCGCGGCCCGCTCCCACCCGCAGCCGCGGTCGGCCAGCACCCCGACCAGGTCCAGCGAGCCCATCTCCATGCCCCGAACCTAGAACCACCCCCGGACACAAACCCGCTCCGGCGATCACCCGGGAACCGTTGCGCAGCAACGGATCCCGGCCCTGAGCAGGGGCATGCCGACCAGGGTCCTGCTGGCGCGAGGCTGCGCCGGCACCTACAGCGCGGTCCGCTCTGATCGTGCGGCGTAGAGGTCGCGTAGTAGGGCGGCTTCTGCCAGGTGGTGCACCATCTCGCGCGCCTGCCACCACACGATCGACGCGAACGGGACGTCCGGGTCGAGCCCGGTGGGCATCTGGCTGTAGCCGACTCGGACGAAGTCGGCCTCGTCCATCGCGACGATTCCGTCGTGCCAGCGCTGGTACCAGGACCAGAGCTGGTCCAGCCCTCCGTCTGCTGTCGCTGCGAAGTCGACCACATCGTCCGGGGGGATCGCGCGGGAGCCGAAGGTCCACTCCCAGCGAGCGGCGAAGCCGCTGGTCAGGTGCGCCAGACGCCAGCCGATGGTGGTGAAGACAGCTTCGTCGCCATCGCTGTGCTCGAGCTGGTAGTCCCCCGGGCCGTACGAGCGGCCGGCCGCCGAGTTCCGATTGCGCAGGGACCAGCACGGTCGAACGGGCTCCCACAGGTACTCGTCGTCGGTCATGCCGGCAAGGCGCTCCTGGGAGAACGTCGCCGTCGTCTCCAGCAGGTCAAGGAGCAGGCCCCGTGAATCGGTACGGAAATCCATGCCGGCCTCTGTACCGCGATCCGGGGGCCGTCACACCCGGAAGCATCAGCCGGTCGTCCCAGGTGCAGGCTGCGGCTCGGTCGTGCCGGGCGGGTCTGCAGCGCGGCGCGTCTCTGTCGAGAGAAATGCCGTGAGCAGCCCGGCGGCCACGACACCGGCGGTGACTCCGAAGGCAGCACCGAACGAGTAGCGGTCGGCGAGCTCACCCGCGACCAGCGGCCCGACGACGGCACCCAGGTCGGCCGACATCTGGAACGCCGCCACGACGGTGCCGCCCTTGCCGTGGACGACGTCACCCACGACTGCGCTCGGGGCGACCGACAGGAACGCTGCGCCCGCACCGAACAGTGCCATCGCGACCGTGTAGACGACGAGCGAGTCGCTCAGTGCGAGCCCGAGCATCGAGACCGTCGCGGCCGCCCCACCGATCAGCAGCGCGGGGCGGCGTCCGACCCGGTCGGTGAACGATCCGGCGACCAGCAGCAGACCGCCCTGGGCCGCCGCGGAGACGAAGAAGCCGATGCCCGTCCAGGTCGCCGACGCCCCGATGCCCTCGGTGACGAACAGCGGGATCAGCGAGCTGCGGACGCCGAAGAGGGCCCAGCCGTTGCCGAGGTTGGACGTCAGCGCGGCACGGTACCCGGAGACCCGCAACGCCTGCGGCAGGGTGACGGCGGGGGCCGGCGACGTCGAAGTGTCGACGTCGTGCAGCGAGGCCTTGGTCAGGAACAGCAGGCCGATGCCGCCGGCCACGGCGAGCGTCGCGGCGTACACGAAGAACGGCGCCCGCAACGAGATCGCGGTCAGCGGACCGCCGATCGCGGGGCCGGCGATGGCGCCGAGCAGGAAGCCGGACTGCCACATCCCGGTCGCGCGCCCGCGCTGGTCGGCGTCGACCACCCGGAGGAGCAGGGAGATGGCCGAGACGGTGAACATCGCCGAGCCGACCCCTCCGATCCCGCGCAGCAGGAGCAGTTGGGTGTAGGTCTGCGCAAGGCCGGCCAGGGCGCTGCTCACGGCCACGATGCCGATGCCGGTGGCCAGGACCAGGCGCTCGCCGATCCGGTTGACCAGGCGACCGCTGCCCAGGGCCGAGACCAGCCGCATGAACGCGAACGCGGAGATCACCGCGCCGGCAGCCGTGCGCCCCACCCCGAACTCCCGGGCGTACACCGGGATGGCCGGCGCCACGACACCGAAGCCCACCGCGACGGCGAACGCGACGGCCGTCAGCACGCCCACCTCGCGGGGGAGCCCGGCCATCGGGTTGCGACGCGGGCGTCGGGCACCCTCGGCGCTGGTCGTCACGCGGCGACGCTAGCCGGGCGGCCCGGCGCCCGCTGTCTCGGGACGATGTGATACGAATCACCCCGGGTTGACCCCCGGATCTGGTGCGGACACCATGCTGCGGACGCATCCCCTGCCTGGAGGCCCGCCGTGAGCCGTGCCCGGCGCAAGCCGCGCCACCGCCGCATCCCCCGCCTGGCCCGTACCGCCGGACCGCTGGCGATCGGCGGTGCGGTCGCCGTGGTGGCCCTGACGGGCTCCCCGCTCGGCGACGCCCTGCGTGGCTCCGGCCGGCAGGCCGACCCCCGCTCCGCCAGCGGCGGGGCCGGGGCGGACGTCCTGCGGGTCGAGGCCGCGACCGGCACCGGCTCCGGCCGGGACTCCCGCGACAGCGCCTCGCGGGGACGCCCGGCAGCGGGCGCCGACGGTGTCACGGGGGGCGGCAGCTCGCCCGCGAGGGGGGTCGGTCCTGCGGGCGGGTCGGGGGGTGGCCCGACCCGCGCGGAGCCTGCGTCCGGGCCCCCTCCGCCCGGCTCGCCGAGCGGGCCGGCACCTCCGTCCCCGTCCCCGGCGACCTCGTCCCCGCCGCCCTCGGCACCGGCGCCGTCGCCGACTCAGCCCGGCGGCCTCCCGCTGCCGCTGCCCACCCCGAGCGCGACCAGCCTGCCGCCCCTGCCCGGCACACCCCTCCCGCTGCCCAGCGTGACCCTGCCCTGACCGCCGGGTCCGCTGCTGCCGCGCAGCACGACGACGCCCCGCCCGGCACGAGTGCCGGACGGGGCGTCGGTTGACCTGAGGGGGCCTCGCGGCCCCTTCTCGTGTGGTCCTGGGTCAGTCGTCCCAGGGACCGAAGTCGTCCTCGACCATGATGGTCTCCTTCCGTGGTGCGCCACCGGCGACCCGCATGTCTCTCACGGGTCCGCGTCGACGGCTGGTGCGTGTCCTGCCCTGAGGTACGGCGAACCAGTGCACGCGGAAATGTCGCGGATCTGGTGTCGCCAGCCCCTCGGGGGCGGGGTACCGGGCGCCCGACTGGGGCACTCCGGGCAACCTCTGGGTGGGCTGCTGCCGTCCAGTGTATCGGACATCCGGCCGGAAGACTTGAGCGGACCGGTGAGCACCCCGCCAGCACGAGCTGGCTACGCGGAGCAACGGAGCGAAGCGGCCCCGCTACTCGGCTGCTTCCCGGCTGCCGAGCGGGGCCACTTCGCTCGTGCTTCCCGGACCCGCGGAGCAACGGAGCGAAGCGGCCCCGCTACGCGGCTGCTTCCCGGCTGCCGAGCGGGGCCACTTCGCTCGTGCCTGCTGGACTCGCGGAGCAACGGAGCGAAGCGGCCCCGCTACGCGGCTGCTTCCCGGCTGCCGAGCGGGGCCACTTCGCTTGTCACCACCGGACCGGCGGAACAAGTACAGGCCTCCGGTCCACGTCCCGCCGGGGCCCACGCGGCCGGCGCGGTCAGCCACGGGAGCCGCGACACGGCGACGTACGTCGAACCTGCCGACCAGCGGCCGCCGGTCTTCAGTGCGACGTAGCAGAGCCACCGGCCGTCGGGCGAGACGGCGCAGCGCTGCGGGTACAGGGTCCCGTGCAACCAGGAGCCGCTCACGTAGGTGAGCGCGTCGACGTCCCACCGTGCCACGTGCGTCCAGTCGCTCGGCCCGCGCCGCAGCACGGCGACCACCGACGCCGCGCGCGCCGGGTTGCCGACAAGGCGCGGTGGTGGCCGCATGGCCGGAGCGTACGGCGACGGACGGCCGCGCGGGAGCGGGTCAGCCCGCGCGGCGGGACCGCTTGCCGGTGCGGCGCGAGAGGTAGTCGCTGACGACGAACTGCCCGAGCCGGCGGGGGTCCGGGAGCAGGACCCGGCCGCCGTTGCGTCGCGCCAGGTCCTGCATGAACGCCGTCAGCCGCGGGTCGTCGTCGAGCTGGAACACGTTGAGGGTCGCGCCGCGCCGCGTCATCCGGTCGACCTCCACGACGGTCGCCGTCAAGGTCTCGGGCTCCGGCGGCCACGCGAAGTGCGGCCGGCCGCCGGGCAGCAGGTGTGCGGTCGGCTCGCCGTCGGTGACGACGAGGACGACCGGCTCGTGGTCAGGGTGCTTGTCGAGGAACTGCCCGGCCAGCATCAGCGCGTGCTGAAGGTTGGTGCCCTGCACGTAGTCGGCGTCGAGGCTCGCGAGCTCGGTCGCCTGCAGGGTCCGCGCGTACGACGAGAACCCGATGATGGTCAGCGCGTCCTGCGGGAACTGCCCGGACACGAGTGCGTGCAGCGCCAGCGCCGTCGCCTTCGCCGCGCCCCAGGTGTCGCGCAGCACCATCGAGTACGACAGGTCGACGAGCAGGCAGACCGCCGCCGACGTGCGCCGGTCGGTCTCGGCCACCTCGAAGTCGTCGGCGGTCAGCTTGATGCCGCCCGTCGGACCGCCGCTGCCCGTCCTCGCCGCTCGGGCGCGCACGGCGTTGGTCAGGGTGCGGACGACGTCGAGCGGCTGCTCGTCGCCGAAGTGCCACGGGCGGCTGGCGCCGGTGAGCTCACCGGCCTGGCCGGCGTCCGGCACGTCGTGGCCGCCGCGGCCGGCCGATCGGAGGTCGGCGAACACGTGCCGCAGCGCGGTCTGGCCCAGCCGCCGGACGGCCTTGGCGGTGAGGTCGAGGCGCTCGCCGGACCGGTTGAGGTAGCCCTGCTCCTCGAGCTCGCGCTCCAGCCGGCGCAGCTCGCGCAGGTCGTCGGCGGCCCCGCGGCCGAGCGCCCGCTGCACCGCCTCCTCGTCGACGTCCTCGAGGCTCGCCCCGGGGTAGTCCTGGCCGAGGGCCGACTCGAGGTCGTCGAGCTCGGCCAGGTCCTGGAGCGCGCTGGTCGCCTCGCCGGCGCCCATCGGCTCGTCGCCCTCCATCCGCTCCCGGCTGCGCCGGTCGAGGTCCGGACGGCGTGCGCGCAGCGCCTCGTTCAGCTGCTGCATCTCGCGCGCCAGGTCCATGTCCTCCAGCGCGCCGGCCATCAGCGCGGCCAGCTCCTCGCGTTGCTGCGGCGACATCGACCGCATCATCCGCTCGGCCGCTGCGGCGCGCCGGGCCAGCGAGTCGACGAGCTCCTCGAGGTCGGAGGGCTGGTCGGGGAACATGTCGCCGTACTTCTGCATGAAGTCGTCGAACTGGTCCTGCGTGTGCTCGCCCCTCGCGTCGGCGGCGAGCATCGCGTTGAGGTCGGCCATCATGTCCTTGATGCGGGCGAGCGCTTGGGGATCAGGGTTCTCGAGTGCCTCCTTCATCCCGCGGAACTGCGTGTCGAGCACCTCGCGCCGCAGCAGGTCCTTGACCTGCTCGAACGTCTGTGCGGCCTCGGCCGACCGCCAGTCGTAGGTCTCGAGCTGGCGGACCGCGCGCGCCGGGTCGGACGGCAGCGCGTCGAGGCCGGCCTCGCGGAACCGCGCGTCGTCGGAGGGGTCGGGGAACAGCTCGGACCGCTCCTGTCCGACCGCGGTGTCGATCAGCCGGCGTACCTCGTCGAGGGTCCCGCCGAGCCGTCCCTGCTCGCGCAGCTGCCGGCGCTGCTCACGGATCCGGCGCAGCATGTCGTCGAGGCCGCGCCGGCCCTGGTCGTCGTCGCCGCGACGCATCATCCGGCGCAGCGCGTCCCGCGGGGTCGACCCCGCGAGCACGTCGTCGCCGATCTGGTCGAGCGCCCGTCGGACGTCGTACGGCGGCGCGAGCGGGTCAGGACCTTCGTGCCAGCTGCCGTAGCGATACCCCCGGGGCATGGCTAGTGCCCGTAGCGGATGCCGCCGGAGGGGCTGTCGTCCTTGCTGATCCGGCGGTTGAGGAACAGGCCCTCGAGGGCGAACTCGAGGGCGGCCGCCGCCAGCTCGGGGGTCTCGGCGCCCTCGTCGACGCCGAGCAGCTCGAGCAGGTGCGCCAGCCCGGTCAGCGGCCCGACCTGGTCGAGCAGCCGGCGTCCCGGTACCAGGTCGCCGCTCTCGACCAGCAAGCCCTCGTCGAACTTCTCGATGAGCGCCTTGAGGTCGGAGGCGCCGAGGTGGTGCCGGAAGGTCTCGGCGGTCGCCTTGCGGAGCAGGTGGGCGAGCACCTCGACCTCGCGGCCCTCCTCGTCGACCTCGAACTCCACCTTGCCGAGCAGGCTCGGCACCACGGCGGGCAGGTCGCAGATGCGGGCCACCGCAGGCTGCTCGCCGGTGAGGGCCGACCGGCGCAGCGCGGAGGCGGCGGCGGTCTCGGCCGCCGCGACACCGAAGCGCGCGGACACCCCGGACCGCGCGTCGACGGCCGGCGACTCCCGTACGTGCCGGGTGAACCGCGCCACGACCTCGAGCAAGAAGTCCGGCACCAGCGCGGCGAGGTCGGCCTCCTGCCGGATGACCCCCATCTCGTCCTCGAGCAGGTCGGGGTAGTGCGTGCGGATCTCGGCGCCGAAGCGGTCCTTGAGCGGGGTGATGATGCGGCCGCGGTTGGTGTAGTCCTCGGGGTTGGCGCTGGCCACCAGCAGGACGTCGAGCGGCAGCCGCAGCGCGTAGCCGCGGACCTGGATGTCGCGCTCCTCGAGCACGTTGAGCAGGGACACCTGGATGCGCTCGGCGAGGTCCGGCAGCTCGTTGATGGCGAAGATGCCGCGGTTGGTGCGCGGCACCAGGCCGTAGTGCACGGTTTCGGGGTCGCCAAGGGTGCGACCCTCCGCGACCTTGATCGGGTCGATGTCACCGATCAGGTCGCCGACCGAGGTGTCGGGGGTCGCGAGCTTCTCGCCGTACCGCTCACTGCGGTGCTTCCAGCCCACCGGTAGGTCGTCACCGACCTCGGCGTGCAGCCGGCGGCAGCGCGAGCAGACGGGCATCTCGGGGTGGTCGTTGATCTCGCAGCCCTCGACGACGGGCGTCCACTCGTCGAGCAGCGTGGTGAGGGTGCGGATCAGCCGGGTCTTGCCCTGCCCGCGCTCGCCGAGCAGCACCAGGTCGTGGCCGGCGAGCAGGGCGCGCTCGACGGCGGGCAGCACCGTCTCGTCGAACCCGACGATGCCCTCGAACCGGGGCTTCCCCGACCGCAGCAGGTCGAGCAGGTTCTCGCGGATCTCGGTCTTGACCGGGCGGTAGGTGTGGCCGCTCTCGCGTAGCTCGGCCAGGGTCGTGACGGCGGGGGTGGACGCGGTGGGTCGCTCAGGCACGTCCTCGACCGTACGTCGGGTGGCGGCTGTTTCCCAGGCCGGTCCGGGGCGAGGATGAGGCGGTGCGACCAGGCGGACGGACCAGCAGCCGGGCCGGGGTGCGCTGCGGCGACGGCCTGGCGGTCGACGCCGACCTGGTGCGCGCGGCCGAGGCCGCCACCCGGGAGGCGCTTCTCGCGATGGGCGGTGCCGCACCGGACCTTGCGCTGGTCTTCGCCTGCGGTGCCGAACCGGACGACGTGGCTGCGGCGCTCGAACGGGCCGGCGAGCTGACCGGGGCGCCGACGGCGATCGGGTGCAGCGCCCCGGGGGTGATCGGTGGCGGTCGGGGTGTCGAGCTCACGTCCGCGGTCAGCGTGTGGGCCGGCAGCCTTCCGGGCGTCGCGGTGCGCTCCTTCCACCTCGAGGTGCTGCGGACCTCGGAGTCGATCGCTGTCGTCGGCATGCCGGTGCACCGTGCCGACGACCGCGCGGCCGTCCTGCTCGTCGACCCGTGGTCGTTCCCGGTCGACGCCTTCGTCGAGCAGGCGAACGAGGCGCTTCCCGGGCTGCCGATCACCGGTGGCAACGCCTCGGGCCTGCGCGGCGCCGGGTCGACCCGGCTGCTCGTCGACGGTGTCGTGCGTGACCGCGGTGCCGTCGGCGTCGTGCTCGGCGGCGACGTCGTCCCGGTGCCGGTCGTGAGCCAGGGCTGCCGTCCGGTGGGGCCGACCATGACGGTCACCGCGGCCGACGGCAACGTGGTGCTCGGGCTGGCCGGCCGCCCGGCCACGGCCAAGCTCGAGGAGGTGCTGGCATCGCTCCCGCCGGCCGAGCAGGCCATGCTGAGCGGTGGACTGCACCTCGGCGTCGCCATGGACGAGTACGCCGACGAGCACGACCTCGGGGACTTCCTGGTGCGCGGCGTGGTCGGTGCCGACCCCGAGCGCGAGGGGCTGGTCGTCGGCGACGTCCTGGAGGTGGGCCAGACGGTCCAGCTCCAGGTGCGTGACGCGGAGAGCGCCGCGAACGACCTCGACCGGCTGCTGGCCGGCGTGCCGGGCGACGTCGCGGGTGCGTTGCTGTTCTCCTGCACCGGCCGTGGCGCCGACCTCTTCGGCACGGCCGACCACGACGTGCAGGCGGTCCGCGCCGGGCTGCGTACCTCCGGCGTCGCCGGGTTCTTCGCGGCCGGTGAGATCGGCCCGGTCGCGGGCCGCAGCCACCTGCACACCTTCACCGCCTCGGTGCTCGCTTTCCTGGACCGGCCCTGAGCAGACGCGACGGGACCTGGCAGGCGCCCCTGGCACACTGGCGGCCATGACGACGCCGTCGCAGCACCTGCCGGTGACGGTGGACGACGTCAAGGCCGCACGCGCGCTGCTGGAGGGCGTCATCCGGGACACCCCGGTCCAGGGGTCACGCCCGCTGTCGGAGCGGCTCGGCGGGCCGGTCTGGCTCAAGTGCGAGAACCTCCAGCGCGCCGGATCCTTCAAGATCCGCGGCGCCTACACGCGCATCGCCGGTCTCTCCGACGAGGAGTCCGCGCGCGGGGTCGTGGCCGCCAGCGCCGGCAACCACGCCCAGGGTGTCGCCCTCGCCGCCAGCCTGCGCGGCCTCCGCTCGACGGTGTTCATGCCCGAGGGCGCTCCCATCCCGAAGGTCGAAGCCACCCGGGCGTACGGCGCCGAGGTGCGCTTCCACGGATCATCGGTCGACGACGCGCTGGTTGCCGCCACGGCCTTCGCGGAGGAGACGGGGGCGGTGCTCGTGCACCCCTTCGACCATCCCGACATCGTCGCGGGGCAGGGGACTGTCGGCCTGGAGATCCTCGAGCAGGTGCCCGACGTCCGGACGGTCGTCGTGTGCACCGGCGGCGGGGGACTGCTCGCCGGCATCGCGCTCGCCGTGAAGTCGACCCGGCCGGACGTGCGGGTCGTCGGCGTCCAGGCCGAGAGCGCGGCCGCGTTCCCCGGCTCGCTCGCGGCCGGGCACCCGGTGCCGCTGGACCGGATGTCGACGATGGCCGACGGCATCGCGGTCGGCTGTCCGGGGACGGTGCCCTTCCAGATCGTGCAGGAGCTCGTCGACGACATCGTGACCGTGTCGGAGGAGTCGATGTCGCGGGCGCTGCTGCTGTGCCTCGAGCGGGCCAAGCTCGTCGTCGAGCCGGCCGGTGCCGCGGGCGTGGCCGCCCTGCTCGACGACCCGCGCGCGTTCGAGCCGCCGGTCGCGGTCGTGCTCTCCGGCGGGAACATCGACCCCCTGCTGCTCATGCGGGTGCTCCGCCACGGGCTCGCGGTGGCCGGCCGGTTCCTCGCCTTCCGGGTCCGGATCTCCGACAAGCCGGGTGCACTGGTCGAGCTGCTCACCGAGGTGGCAGCGGCCGGCGCCAGCGTCGTGGAGGTCGAGCACGTGCGCACCGACGCCCGCCTCTCGGTCGACGAGGTCGAGGTGCGCCTCGAGCTCGAGACCCGGGGGGAGGAGCACTGCGAGCAGGTGCTCTCGAGGCTCCGCTCGGCGGGCTACCCGCTGGTCTTCTGACCCGCGAGCCCGCGCTGTCGGCCCTTGACCGATCGCGATGTATCGTGTTTTCTGAACGCGATACATCGCGAATAGTCGGACCGGGCGATGAGAAAAGCCGTCGCGGAATGTCTGACCGTTCGACCAGGTTTGACGACACAGCGTGACCATCGGAGGAGCAGCAGGTATGACGAACGCGATCGTGGCCGAGGGGTTGGTCAAGCGCTACGGCGCGGTGACGGCGCTCGACGGGCTGGACCTCACCGTCGCGCAGGGCACCGTGGTGGGCCTGCTGGGGCCCAACGGCGCCGGCAAGACCACCACCGTGCGCATCCTCACCACGCTGCTGGAACCCGACGAGGGCCACGCGACCGTGGCGGGGCTCGACGTCGTCCGGGACGCGCGCCGGCTGCGCCGGGTCATCGGTCTCTCCGGCCAGAACGCCGCCGTCGACGAGCACCTGACCGGCTTCGAGAACCTCGACATGGTCGGCCGGCTCTACCACCTCGGTCGCACCGCGAGCCGCGAGCGCGCCCACCAGCTGCTCGAGCTGCTCGATCTCGTCGAGGCCGGCGGACGTCCCGCCAAGGGCTACTCCGGCGGCATGCGCCGCCGGCTCGACCTGGCGGCCGCGCTGGTCGCGTCGCCGCCGCTGCTGTTCCTCGACGAGCCCACCACCGGTCTCGACCCGCGCAGCCGCCTCGGCATGTGGGACGTCATCGCCGACCTCGTGCGGGGCGGCACCACGCTCCTGCTCACCACGCAATACCTCGAGGAGGCCGACCAGCTCGCTGACCGCATCGCGGTCATCGACCACGGCAGGGTCATCGCGCAGGGCACCGCCGACGAGCTCAAGGCCGAGGTCGGTGGCGAGCGGCTGGAGCTCACCGTGGCAGACGCCGCCCAGGTCGCGGCCGCCCGACGCGCCCTGGCGCCGGTCGGCGCAGGCGAGGCCCAGCTCGACCGCGACGGCCGTCGCCTCACGCTGCCCGTCGACGGTGGCTCGGCCGTGCTGGTCGCCGCCATCCGCGAGCTCGACGCCGCGGGGGTCACCGTGTCGGACATCGGCCTGCGGCGCCCGACTCTCGACGACGTGTTCCTGAGCCTCACCGGCCACGCGGCGGAGGACGCCGTCGACCCCGGTGAGGACCCGCCCGCCGGGCGTACCGGCACGACCACGAAGCAGGAGGTGGCGGCCCGATGAGCGCTCTCACCGAAGCGGTCGCCGACTCCGCCGTCATCACCAAGCGCAACCTCATCAAGATCAAGCGGGTCCCGGACCTGCTGGTGTTCACGACGCTGCAGCCGATCATGTTCGTGCTGCTCTTCGCCTACGTGTTCGGCGGTGCGATCAACGTGCCCGGCGTGGGCTACAAGGAGTTCCTCATCGCCGGGATCTTCGCCCAGACGGTCGTCTTCGGTGCGACGTTCACCGGGTACAGCCTCGCCGAGGACCTCCAGAAGGGCATCATCGACCGGTTCCGGTCGCTGCCGATGGCGCCGTCCGCCGTGCTGTTCGGCCGCACGGTCAGCGATGTCGCCATCAACGTCATCAGCCTCGTGGTGATGGCCGGCAGCGGTCTGGTCGTCGGTTGGCGCATCCACACCGGGTTCTTCCCCGCGCTGGCTGGCTTCCTGGTGATCCTGGCCTTCGCCTACGCGGTGTCCTGGGTGATGGCGTTCGTCGGCCTGCTCGTCCGGACGCCGGAGATCGTCAACAACGCGGCGTTCATCGTCATCTTCCCGCTGACCTTCATCGCCAACACGTTCGTGCCGTCGAGCACCCTGCCCGGCCCGCTCAGGGCGTTCGCGAACTGGAACCCGGTGTCTGCCGTGACCCAGGCGGCCCGCGAGCAGTTCGGCAACACCAGCCCGAAGCTGCCGCCGCCGGACAACTGGGCGATGCAGCACCCGGTGCCCTACACGCTGTTCTGGGTGGTCCTCATCCTGGCGGTGTTCGTGCCGCTGTCGGTGCGCCAGTACCGCAAGGCGGCCAGCCGCTGAGCTCGGCCAGGATCGAGGAGCTCGCCTGGCGGGCGACGCCGATGGGCGAGATCTCCCTGCGCCGCCGGCGCGACCCGCAGCTCGACGTCGACGTCTTCGAGGTGAAGCTCGGTGACGAGTTCCTCATGTCCAGCCTCTTCACGGTCGCCGAGGTCGAGCTGGCGCGGCTCGGTCTGGCCACCCTGCCGGAGCGGCCGGTCGACGTCGTCGTGGGCGGGCTCGGTCTGGGCTACACCGCCCGTACGGCCCTGGAGGACCACCGGGTGCGGTCGCTCTCGGTGGTCGAGGCGCTCGGCGAGGTCGTCGACTGGCACCGTCGGGACCTGTTGCCGGACACCGTCGGGCTCGCCGGGGACCCGCGCGTCCGACTGCTCGAGGGCGACTTCTTCGCGCTGGCGGCCGCCGACGGCTTCGACCCCGGGGAGCCGGGACGGCGCGCGGACGCGGTGCTGCTCGACATCGACCACTCGCCCCGGCACGTGCTGCACCCCAGCCACGCCGCGTTCTACACGGCGGACGGTCTCCGGGCGCTGCAGCGGCTGGTGGCCGACGACGGTGTCTTCGCCCTGTGGTCCGACGACCCGCCCGACGCCGACTTCCTGCCGGTCCTGCGCGAGGTGTTCGCTGACGTCGACGCGCACGTCGTGGAGTTCGCCAACCCGCTCACCCGCGGAACGTCGGCCAACACGGTCTACGTCGCCCGAGGCTGACCGGCAGCCGCCGGTTGGTCGTGCCGGGGCATTGAGTCCGCGACACGACTGGTGCTCGAGGTAGCCGTGGGGGAGTCGGCAACGCCCAGCATGCTCACCGACCCCGTATGTGTCGCCGCATCTGGGCGGAGGCTGCGCGACCCACGGACCGGACGTCAGGCTGCGCCCTACGGACGGCGGCGCTCAGCTGGCGAACGGCTCGGTGTCGACGACCTCGACCTCGATCTTGTTGCCGTTGGGTGCCTTGTACGACGAGGTGTCGCCGATGTGCTTGCCGTTGATCGCCGAACCGAGCGGTGACTTCTCCGAGTAGACCTCGATGCCGTCGCCGGCGACCTCACGGGAGCCGAGCAGGAAGCGCATGGTCTCGCCGGCCACCTTGGCCGTGACGATGGTGCCGGGCGCGACGACGCCCTTCGGGGCCTTGGGCGCCTCGCCGACCTGGGCGCTGTCGAGCAGCTGCTGGAGCTGGCGGATCCGCGCCTCACGCTTGCCCTGCTCGTCCTTGGCCGCGTGGTAGCCGCCGTTCTCGCGGAGGTCGCCCTCCTCGCGGGCGGCCTCGATCCGCTGGACGATCTCGCGGCGGCCCTCGCCGGCCAGGAAGTCGAGCTCGTCCTTGAGCCGGTCGTAGGCCTCCTGGGTCAACCAGGTGACGTTCTCGGTGGTCTCGGTCACGGCAGGGCTCCTTCCTCGTGCGTGGGTACGACGTGGGCGACGGTCGGCGCGGATGGCGCCGGTCGCGTCGTGGTGATGACGTCGAGGCTAACAACGACCGGGTGGGTCGCGTCTACCTCGCTCCCGCTCAGCCTGCGCCCGGTCGCACGCACCCGTCCAGGACGGCGGTCACCGCGAGGGCACGGGTGCGCACGGGCACGGTGGTCTCGACCCGCCCCGACGACGGTACCCGCACCCGGAGCGTCGTCGCTCCGACGGTCTCGTGGTTCTTGTCCAGCGCTCGCAGCGGGCAGGACACCCGGCCCTCGTCGGCGCCGATGACGACCTTCACGCGGATCTCCTGCGGACCGGTCACGACGAAACCGGTGACCTGGGAGGTCACGTCCGGGGCGGTGGCCCCCAGGGCGGCCCAGACCACCCAGCCCACGAACGCGCTGGCCAGCACGACGACGCCGGCGACCAGGCCCGGGGAGGGCCGTCGCTGCCGACCGCCGTAGCGGGCGGCGAGGGGGCCGTTCACGGCCGGTTCGGTCACGCGGAGCCACCTGCTGGGTCGTCGTGTCGGTCGGGTGCACGATGATTGTGCCCGTGAGCGAGCAGCTGCGGATGATGGCGGTCCACGCGCACCCCGACGACGAGTCGAGCAAGGGCGCGGCGACGATGGCCAAGTACGTCTCCGAGGGGGTCGACGTCCACGTCGTCACCTGCACCGGGGGTGAACGGGGGTCGATCCTCAATCCCAAGCTGGAGCACGACCCGGAGGTGCTGGCCAACCTCACGGCGGTGCGCCGCGCCGAGATGGACGCGGCTCGCGAGATCCTCGGCGTCCGCCAGGACTGGCTCGGCTGGGTCGACTCAGGCCTGCCCGAGGGCGACCCCTTGCCGCCGCTGCCCGACGGCTGCTTCGCCGGGATGGACGTCGAGGTCGCGGCCGAGCCGCTGGTGCGGATCATCAGGTCGTTCCGGCCGCACGTCATCACGACCTACGACGAGAACGGCGGCTACCCGCACCCCGACCACATCATGTGCCACACGATCTCGGTCTTCGCGTTCGACGCCGCCGCCGACCCGGCGCTGTATCCCGACGCGGGGGACCCCTGGCAGGCGCTCAAGCTCTACTACAACCAGACCTTCACGAAGGCGCGCACCGTCGCCCTGCACGAAGGCATGCTGTCGCGCGGCCTCGAGTCGCCGTATGCCGAGTGGCTGAAGAACTGGGAGGACCGGGAGGAGCGCACCGTCACCACCCACGTGCCGTGCTCGGAGTTCTTCGAGCTGCGCGACCGGGCGCTGCTGGCGCACGCGACCCAGGTCGACCCCGACGGGCCGTGGTTCCACTGCCCGATCGAGGTGCAGAAGGAGATCTGGCCCACCGAGGACTTCGAGCTGGCACGGGCCGTGATCCCGGTCGCCGACACCGAGGACGACCTCTTCGCAGGCATCCGCGGGACGGAGCTGGCTCGATGAACCTGTCACTCACCGCCGCTGCCCTGGGGCGGGCTGTTCCCGCCGACAACACGGTCAGCCCGGGGGTGCTCGGTTTCGTGGTGGTCGCCCTGCTGGGCGTCGCGACCTGGCTGCTGGTGCGCTCGATGCGCCGGCAGATCAAGCGGATCGACATCCCCGAGGGCGGCAGGCCGACCCGGCAGGAGCCGGTCGACCCCGACGGCCCCGACGGCCCAGGTCCGGTCGACCCGTCCGGCGGGACGGACGAGACCCACGGACCGCGCCGGCGGCAGTGACGACCGGCGGTCGCCGTTGCGCGCCGGGCGCGTTCACTGCGGGACGGTCGACCCCGGCTCGCGGGTCCGGGCGATCTCCTCGTGCCAGTCGCCCTCGCCGGGCAGCTGCAGGCCGGTGAGGAAGGTCGGGATCCGGTCGGCCGGCATCGGCACCGCCAGGTGGAAGCCCTGGCCGACGCTATAGCCCAGCGACAGCAGCGACTTCCACTGCTCCGGCCGCTCGATCCCCTCGGCGACGATCGCCGAGAGGCCGAGGGTGCCGGCCATGTCGCGGATCGTGCGCACCAAGCCGGACTCGCTCTCGGTGCCAGGCAGTGCCTCGACGAACTCCTGGGCCAGCTTCAGCCCGTTGACCGGCAGCATCTGCAGGTAGGACAGCGACGAGTACCCGGTGCCGAAGTCGTCGATGTAGAGGTGCACGCCGAGCGCCGACAGGGCGTGCAGCCGCTCGACGACCGTGCCGTCGCCCGGCAGCAGCACGCTCTCGGTGATCTCCAGCACGACGGTCGACGGCTTGATGCCGCTGGCCTTGATGGCCAGCCGGACGTCGTCGACGATGCTCGCGTCCTGCAGCTGCCGGCCGCTGACGTTCACGGCGATGTGCAGGTCGTGGTGCAGCTCGTGGTCGCGCTGCCAGCGAACGGTCTCGCGCAGCGCGGTCTGGAGCACCATGCGGCCGAGCGGAACGATCAGGCCGGTCTCTTCCGCCAGGGTGATGAACTGCCCCGGCTGCAGCATGCCGAGGCGAGGGTGCTCCCACCGGACCAGCGCCTCGAGGCCGATGATCTTCGATGTCTCCAGGTCGACCAGGGGCTGGTAGTGCACGACCAGCTCGTTGCGGTCGATCGCGTGCCGCAGGTCGCTGGTGAGTGAGAGCCTTGCCAGGGCCGTCTCGTGCATGGTCGGGGCGAAGACGGCGAACCGGTTCTTGCCCGCCTTCTTGGCGTCGTAGAGCGCCAGGTCGGCGTTGCGCATGAGGTCTTCGGGCGAGGCCGACCGGGGTGTCCCGGCCTGGCCCAGGGCGATGCCGATGCTGGCTCCGGTGGTGACCTCGGTCCCGCTGATGTCGAACGGCCGGGCGAGCGCCTCGAGCAGCCTGTTGGCGATCACGATGCAGTCGGCGTCGCCCTCGACGTCCTCGAGCAGGATCGCGAACTCGTCACCACCGAGCCTGGCGGCGGTGTCGCCGTCGCGCAGGCAGGTGCGCAGCCGCTTGGTCATCTCGCGCAGCAGGTCGTCGCCGGCTGCGTGACCGAGGCTGTCGTTGACGGTCTTGAAGTCGTCCAGGTCGATGAAGAGCACGCCGTAGCCGGCGGTGCCGCGCGCCCGGGCCATGGCGTGCCCGAGCCGGTCGCGGAACAGCGCGCGGTTGGCGAGCCCGGTCAGCGAGTCGTGGAAGGCCTGATGCGTGAGCTGCTGCTCGAGCTCGTGCCGGTCGGTGATGTCGTGGCAGGTGATGACGAAGCCCATGAGGTCCTGGTCGATGACCTCGGTGACGACGGCGTCGACGTGCGGCGTGTGGCCGACCTCGCTCATGAGCCGGATCTCGCCGCGGGCCGGGCGACCGCCCTGCGCGAGGCTGACCAGGTCCCTGGCGGCGTCGCGGTCCCGCTCGTCGACGACGTCGAGCCAGTTCATGCCGAGCAGCTCCGGCGCCGGCAGGCCCACGATGGGCTCCACGGCCGGCGTGACGTGCACGATCGTGAGGTCGTGGTCGAGGATGCAGATGACGTCCGAGGCGTACTGCAGCATCAGCCGGAGCCGGCGCTCGCTGCGCCGCTCGACCATGATCTCGCCGACGTCGAGCCGCTCCAGAGCGAGGTTCATCGTCGAGGCCAGGCCCTCGAGGGCCGACACGGTCCGCGGGCCGGGGGCGCGGTCCACCACGACGATCCCGCCCTCACGAGCGACACCGCGGGCCGGCAGCGCGATCAGGACGAGCGTCGCGGACGACGGGACGCCGAGCGAGGCGTGCAACAGCGACGGGCCGGCCAGGACACCGATGCCCTGGTCGTGCTCGGGGAAGGCCGACAGCTCGGCGGAGTCGAGGAACGTCGCGAGGTCGGCGTCCTCGGTGGCCTGCGCGACGGTGCCACCGGGGTCGCCGTCGACCCGCCAGGACCGGGTGCCGGGCTGGTCGAGCATCTCCGCGGCCGCGACGAGGGCTGCGTCGCGGATGCCGGCCCGGTCCGCGGCACCGACGAGAGCGCCGGTGGCCGAGCGCAGGACGTGCTCGCGGCGCAACGTCCGGCGCAGCCGGGAGAGGAGGCTGACGATCCGCAGCACGGCGAGGGTGAAGAGCATGGCGGCTCCGCCGAGGACCACGGCGCTCTTGGTGAGGCCGTCGTTCACGGGGTGGGTGACGACCATGACGGGTGAGACCAGGCAGGCCAGCCCGAGCAGCACCACGAACCGCCAGGTCGTGGTGAGCCGGTCGGTGCTGACGACCGGACGGGGCCGGGCCATCGTCGGGTGCCCGACGGCGCAGACCACGAGCGCAAGCCCCACCAGCCAGCCGGCCGCGAGCTCGGGACGGTTGGTGATGTCGGCCGTCAGACCGGCGGCGACACCGGTGAGGAGCCCGGCAAGCAGGAGCCGGGCGGCACCATCTGTCGCGCCGGCGACCGCGAACCCGAGCCGGGTCGCGACCGCGAGGACGAGCAGGTGGCCGAGGGGGTAGGCGCCGCTGACGAGGGTCGCGAGGGGGGTGGCGTCAGGGTTGTTCAGGAGCGGGTCGATGAGCACCAGCCAGCCGGCCTGGGCAGCGGCGACGGTGACGACGAGGGCGTCCAGGAGGCTGTCGCGGTCGTGCCGGATCCGGTCGCGCTGGAAGGCGGTGACGGCGGCAGCGAGCACGGCGTAGGCGAGCAGCCGGGACGCGTCGGCGTACGACGGTGCGTCCGGGCCGGTGATCTCGAGAGCCTCGCCGAGGCTGAGCAGCGTGAGACCCGCGGCGAGCAGGTAGCCGGGGACCCGGTCCTCGACGCCGTCACGGTGCGTGAGCAGCAGGATCGCCCCGGCGGTGGCCACGGCGGCCACCACCCAGACGAGGGAGCGGACGGGGTCGGTGGGCAGCGCGAGATAGCCGCCGGTCAGCGCCGCAGCGCCTCCGACCAGGACGGCGGTCTGCCGTCCGGTCGCTTCCCAGCGACGCATCAGCGTCCTCCTCGTGTCCCCGCCCCGGACCGCGGGGCCTCCCTGCTCTATCGGCCCCGCGCGTCCCGACTTGAACATGGCGGCCGGACTTCCCGCGCGCCGGCTCGGCCGCGCGAGGACGCGGGGCTGTCGCGGCCTGTTACGGGGCAGCCCGGATGCCGCGCCGGGAGGGCCGCACGTCCTGGTTTCGGCCGAGATCACCCGGTCGGGGGAGGATGGCCTGGTGGCCAACCGACTGGTGGACGAGACCTCGCCGTACCTGCTGCAGCACGCGGACAACCCGGTGGACTGGCAGCCGTGGGGCGAGGCGGCGTTCGCGGAGGCCCGGCGGCGCGACGTACCGGTGCTCGTCTCGATCGGGTACGCCGCCTGCCACTGGTGCCACGTGATGGCGCACGAGTCGTTCGAGGACGACGAGGTGGCGGCGTTCCTCAACGCGCACTTCGTCGCGGTGAAGGTCGACCGGGAGGAGCGGCCGGACGTCGACGCTGTCTACATGGAGGCCACCCAGGCGCTGACCGGGCACGGCGGCTGGCCGATGACGGTCTTCACGACGCCAGAGGGCCGGCCGTTCTACTGCGGGACCTACTTCCCGCCGGCACCGCGGCACGGGATGCCGTCGTTCCGACAGCTGCTCGAGTCGATCGCGCAGACCTGGTCGCAGCGCCGCGACGAGGTCGTCGCCGCGGGACAGCGGATCGTCGACGGGCTGCCGGGACACGGCCTCACCGGCAGTGACGGGCCGCCGACCCCGGCCGACCTCGACCTGGCGGCCCGGTCGCTGGCGTCGTCGTACGACGAGCAGCGCGGTGGTTTCGGCAGCGCACCGAAGTTCCCGCCGTCCATGGTCCTCGAGCAGCTCCTGCGCCACCACGCCCGCACCGGCGACGAGCAGTCGTTGGTGATGGCCGAGCGGACCTGTGAGGCGATGTCCCGCGGCGGGATGTACGACCAGCTCGGCGGCGGGTTCGCGCGCTACTCCGTCGACGACGCATGGGTGGTGCCGCACTTCGAGAAGATGCTCTACGACAACGCCCTGCTGTTGCGCGTCTACACCCACCTCTGGCGCGCCACCGGCTCGGCGCTCGCCCGCCGGGTCGCGCTCGACACCGCCGACTGGATGCTCCGCGAGCTGCGCACGTCCGAGGGCGGCTTCGCCTCCGCGCTGGACGCGGACACCGACGGCGTCGAGGGCCTCACCTACGCCTGGACGCCGGAGCAGCTGACCGAGGTGCTGGGGAGCGACGACGGCGCGTGGGCGGCGGGGCTGCTGACCGTCACCGCGGCCGGGACCTTCGAGCACGGCAGCTCGACGCTGCAGCTGCTCGCCGACCCAGACGACCCGCGGCGGTGGGCGGCGGTACGCGCCCGGCTGCTCGCGGCGCGCGACCAGCGGCCGCAGCCGGCGCGGGACGACAAGGTGGTCGCCGCATGGAACGGGCTGGCCGTCGCCGCACTGGCCGAGACCGGCGCGCTGCTGGACCGGCCCGACCTCGTCGAGGCCGCGACCGCCACCGCTGAGCTGCTGGTCGACCTGCACGTGGTCGACGGCCGGCTGCGGCGCGTGTCGCGCGACGGCATCGTCGGTCGCCCCGCGGGCGTCCTGGAGGACTACGCCGACGTGGCCGAGGGCCTGCTGGCGCTGCTGTCCGTCACCGGCGACCAGCGCTGGCTCGGCCATGCCGGGGCGCTGCTCGACACGGTGCTCGAGCACTTCGGCGACGACGCGGGCGGCTTCTTCGACACGGCCGACGACGTGGTCGACACGGCGCTGTCGGCGATGCGACGGCCGCAGGACCCCACCGACAACGCGACCCCCAGCGGCTGGTCGGCGGCAGCCGGTGCGCTGCTGAGCTTCGCCGCCGTCACCGGCTCCGCCCGGCACCGGACCGCGGCTGAGGCGGCTCTCGGTGTCGTCACCACGCTGGCCGGCCACGCGCGCTTCGCCGGTTGGGGGCTGGCCGTCGCCGAGGCGCTGGCCGACGGGCCGCGGGAGGTCGCCGTCGTCGGGCTGCCCCACGACCCCGGCACGGCAGCACTGCACCGCGCCGCGCTGCTCGGCACCGCGCCGGGAGCCGTGGTCGTCGCGGGCGAGCCCGGCACGGTCGGCCTCCCGCTGCTCGCCGACCGGCCGCTGGTCGCCGGCTTGCCCACGGCCTACGTCTGCCGGCACTTCGTCTGCGACGCCCCCACGACGGACCCGGCCCGGTTGGCGACCGCCCTCGGTGCCCGAATACGGGTGTGACTGTCCCCGGCCACGACCAGGATGGGCGGCATGCACGAGACACCCGACGAGCTGGCCGCACTCGACCTGCTGCTGACCGAGTCGCTGCACCACTCCACCGAGCACCTGCGCTCCATCGTGACCGAGGGTGAGCGCACCCTGGACGCCGCCGAGACCAGCCGGGTCCTCACCGGCATGCGGACGCTCGCCCTGGCGACCGTGACGGCGCGCGGCGAGCCCAGGATCAGCGGCGTCGACGGCCACTTCCTGCACGCCCGGTGGGTTTTCACCACCAGCGGGACGTCGGCGAAGGCCGGGCATCTGCGCAGCCGCCCGGCAGTCTCGGTGGCGCACCTCGTCGGTGACGACCTGGGGATCTTCTGCCACGGGCAGGTCGAGGAGATCACCGAGGACCACCCGGACCGGGTGGCCGTCGAGGCGCACCTCACCGCGCACTACGGCAGCTCGCCGAGCAGCTGGGGTCCGGAGATCCTCTACGCGCGGGTGCAGCCGTCGTGGATGGTGAGCTACGCGTTCGCCAAGGACCGGCTCCTGTCCGAGGCCGCTGCCGCCGGCGAGACCCGGTGACGATGCGGGTGCGCGACCTGACCTCCGCCGACCTCGACGACATCGCCGGCTGGCGGTACGGCGACCGCTGGGGGGTCTACGACTCCGACGGCCCGCTCGACCCGGAGCTGGGGTACTGGGCGGTGGTCGACGGCGAGGGCGAGACCGAGCGGCTGGTCGGGTTCGGCTGCCTCGGCGAGGATGCCCGGGTGCCCGGGCTGCCCGAGGCCGAGGGAACTCTCGACGTGGGTGTCGGCATGCGACCGGAGCTGGTCGGCCAGGGACTCGGCCCGGCGTTCGCGACCACCGTGCTCGACTTCGCGGCGACGCGTGGCGCGACGACGCTGCGCGCGGTCGTGCAGGACTGGAACACGCGCAGCCTGCGGCTGGTCGAACGGCTGGGGTTCGTCCGCACCGGTACCCACGACGTCGGCGATGTCACCTTCGTCGTGGTGGAGCGGGATACGGCGTGAGCGACCTGTGAGCGACGTGACCATCCGGCCGGCCACGGACGACGACTGGCCGCGCATCTGGCCGTTCTTCGACGCGATCGTGCGGGCCGGCGAGACCTATGCGTTCCCGGCCGACCTCACCCTCGAGTCCGGGCGGCGGTGGTGGATGGAGCAGCCGCCGTCGTCCACGCTCGTGGCTGTCCAGGCCGACGGGATCGTGCTCGGGTCGGCGAAGTGGGGGCCGAACCGGCCCGGCCGCGGCGGGCACGTCGCGACCGCGAGCTTCATGGTCGCCCAGGCGGCGCAGGGGCGGGGCGTCGGCCGGGCTCTTGGCGAGCACGTCGTCGACGCCGCTCGCGCGGCCGGGTTCGACGGGATGCAGTTCAACGCGGTCGTCGAGACCAACACCGCGGCCGTCGCGCTCTGGCGGGCACTGGGCTTCCAGGTGGTCGGCACCGTGCCCGGCGCCTTCGACTCGGCGGCGCACGGCAAGGTGGGGCTGCACGTGATGTACCTGCCGTTCCGCTGACTGCCGGGTAGGCATGCGCGAGGTGCACCGGCTCCCGCAGGGGTGGATCGCGCAGGCCCGCACGAAGCGGGCTCCGCCGACGGCGAACAGCCCTTGACCTGCGATGTAACTGTGTAATTGTTGTTGCATGACATCACAGAGCGCACCCGACGACAGGTCGGGAGAGGCCCGCGGCTGGTTCACCGGCCGCCTGCCGCAGGACTGGTTCACGGGGCCGGTCGACGTCACCGTCGACCGCGAGGAGATCACCGTGGTGGGCATCCTGCCCGCCCCCGAGGTCGCCGAGGGCGCCTCGGACGCCGAGAAGGCCGCTGCCGCCGACGGTCGGGCCCGAAGCTTCCGGGAGGCCACCCGCGACCAGCGGATCGCCATCGCCCGCGAGGCCGAGCACCGGTTCGACCGCAAGGTCGCCTGGGGCGTCGTGGTCGACGGCCGCCGGCTGCTCTTCACCCACCTCGCGGTGCCGGTGATGACCCGGCTCCGCCAGCCGGAGCGGCTGGTGCTGGACACTCTCGTCGCTGCCGGCGTCGCCCGGTCCCGCTCCGAGGCGCTGGCCTGGTCGGTCCGGCTGGTCGGCTCCAACGCCGATGCCTGGCTCGGTGAGCTGCGCTCGGCCATGGAGCAGGTCGATCGGGTCCGCGAGCAGGGCCCCGACCGCCCGCAGGACTGAGAAAACGGCCTGACGCGCCGCTACCCCTCGGCGCTACCGTCGCCTCGTGACGGACCAGGTGTCGGTGGGGGAGGCGGTGGCCGCGGCAGCCGAGGAGTCATCGTTCGCGGGCGTCGTGCGCGTCGACCGCGGCGGCCGCACCGAGTACGCCGAGGCGTTCGGGCTCGCCGACCGGGCGCACGGCGTGCCGATGTCGGTCGACACGCAGCTCGCCACGGCCAGCATCACCAAGACGTTCACCGGCGTGACCGTGCTCAGCCTCGTTGCCGACGGCGTCCTGGCGCTCGACACGCCGGCCCGGTCGCTGCTCGGCGCCGACCTGCCCGACGTCGACGACCGCGTCACCGTCGAGCACCTCCTCGCGCACCGGTCCGGCATCGGCGACTACTTCGACGAGGACGTGGTCGAGGGGATCACCGACTACGTCCTGGACGTGCCCGTGCACCGGTTCCTGTCGACCGAGGACTTCCTGCCGGTGCTCGCCGGCCGGCCGCAGGTGTCGGTGCCCGGGGAGACGTTCGCGTACAACAACAGCGGCTACGTCGTGCTGGCACTTGTGGCCGAGCGGGCCGGCGGCCGGCCGTTCCACGCCCTCGTCGCCGAGCGGGTCTTCGACCGCGCGGGCATGCGGCGGTCGGCGTTCCTGCGGTCCGACGAGCTCCCGGCGACCGCTGCCCGCCACTACCTCGCGGCCGACGGCCTGCGCACCAACGTGCTGCACCTCCCGGTCCGCGGCACCGGCGACGGCGGCGCGTACGTCACCGTCGGCGACCTGCACCGGTTCTGGGCAGCGCTGCTCGACGGCCGGCTGCTGCCCCGGTCGCTGGTGGACGAGATGTTCCGGCCGCGCAGCCACCGGCCCGAGGAGTCCCGTCGCTACGGCCTTGCCTGCTGGCGCCACGACTCCGGAGACGCCGTCTTCCTCGAGGGGTACGACGCGGGCGTGTCGGCGCGCTCCCTGCACGACCCGACGCGCGACCTCACCTGGACGGTGCTGTCGAGCTGGAGCGACGGCGCGTGGCCCGTCGCCCGCCGGCTCGCGACGGTGCTCGACGACGACGGTCCGTCCGGTCAGGCCTTGGCGTAGGTCGCCGCGCCCGTGAACTCGATGCCGACGTACTCCTCGTCGCCCTCGACCCAGGCGTCGTGGCCGGGTGCGATCCGGTAGACGTCGCCGGCTCCGACACTGACCTGGGTGCCGTCCTCGTGCGCGACGGTGATCCGGCCGGAGGTCGCGTAGCCGATGTGCTCGACCTGGCACGACTCGGTGCCGACGACCGGCTTGATGCACTCTGACCAGCGCCAGCCGGGGGCGAAGCTGAACCTGCCCACCTCGGTGTCGCCGACGTGGACGACCTCGACACGTGTCTTGTCCGGCGTGCGCGTCTCGTCCGGGTGGTCGAAGCGCCTGCTCTCGATGGCTGCCATCTGGTCCTCACCTGGTCGGCGGGTCCCCGTGCACCTCAGGCGTAGCACCGCCGATCGACGTCGACAAGGGCGGCGACGGCTTCCCTGTGAGTCTCAGACACCCGGCGGCGCCGTGGCAGAGTGGACGCCATGTGTCGCAACATCCGGACCCTGCACAACTTCGAGCCGCCCGCCTCCCCTGACGAGGTGCACGCGGCTGCGCTGCAGTACGTCCGGAAGGTCAGCGGCAGCGCGAAGCCCTCGACGGCCAACCAGGCGGCGTTCGACGCCGCCGTGCAGGAGATCGCGCACGTCACCGGGCACCTGCTGTCGGCGCTCGTGACGAGCGCGCCGCCGAAGGACCGCGAGGTGGAGGCGGCCAAGGCGCGGGCGCGCAGCGCCGAGCGCTACGCGCGAACCTGATGGCTGGGGAGTCGGGTCAGGCGGGCGTGCTGTAGGTCGCGATCGAGATCGCGACGTAGTGCGCGACGAACGCGATCAGCGTCAGGGCGTGGAAGACCTCGTGGAAGCCGAACCACCGCGGCGACGGGTTCGGCTTCTTGGTCGCGTAGACGATGCCGCCCACCGTGTACGCCGCGCCGCCGACGGCGAGCAGGACGACGACCGCCAGGCCACCGGTGCGCAGGAGGGCGCCGAGGTAGAAGACCGCGACCCAGCCCAGGCCGAGGTAGACGGGCGTGTACAGCCAGCGCGGGGCACCGACCCAGAGCACCCGGAAGGCGATGCCGCCGAGGGCCGCGAGCCACACGATCCAGAGCAGGGTCGTGCCGCCGTCGCCGCCGAGGAGGATGACACTGAAGGGCGTGTAGGTGCCGGCGATGATGAGGAAGATGTTCGAGTGGTCGACGCGCTTGAGGAATCGCTCGGCCTTCGGTGACCAGTTGCCCCGGTGGTAGAGCGCGCTGATGCCGAAGAGCAGCGCCGCGCTGAGGGCGTAGACCGCGGTGGCGACCGTCTCGCGGGTACCGTCGGCCAGCGCGACCAGCACGATGCCGGCGGCGACGGCGAACGGGAACGTGCCGGCGTGCAGCCAGCCACGGAGGCGCGGCTTCACGGCGCGCACGACGTCTCCGACGGCGGCGCGCGCCTCGTCGACCGGGTGCGTCATCCTGCCACCATAACCTACGGTGCCGTAAGTTACCCGCCGGTAGATTGGATCGTCCGGGTGATCACCGGCGCGGGTCGGCGGCCCTCCCAGGGTCCGGGGCTACCCTGGGCGACCGTGCGAGACCTGCTGTACGGCTTCTACGCGAAGCGGATCTCCGCCTCGCTCGACCCGACGCAGATCCCGCGGCACGTGGGCGTGATCCTCGACGGCAACCGGCGCTGGGCGAAGGCTGCCGGCGCGACGAACTCGGGCGGCTGGAAGGCCGGGGCCGACAAGGTCGAAGAGGTCCTCGGCTGGTGCGACGAGGCAGGCGTCGAGGTCGTCACCCTGTGGCTGCTGTCCACCGACAACCTGGGGCGCCCGGCGGCCGAGCTCACGCCGCTGCTGGCCGTCATCGAGGGGCTGGTCGACCAGGTCGCCGACAGCGGCCGCTGGCGGCTCAACCCGGTCGGTGCGCTGGACCTGCTGCCCGACCACACCGCCCGCACCCTCAAGCAGGCAGCTGCCCGCACGGTCGACGTCCAGGGCGTGCACGTCAACGTCGCCGTCGGGTACGGCGGTCGCCGCGAGATCGCCGACGCGGTGCGGTCGCTGCTGCACGAGCACGCATCGAAGGGCACCTCCATCGAGGACCTCGCCAACGTGCTGGACGTCGAGCACATCGCCGAGCACCTCTACACGAAGGGCCAGCCCGATCCCGACCTGGTGATCCGGACCTCGGGGGAGCAGCGGCTGTCCGGGTTCCTGCTGTGGCAGAGCGCGCACTCGGAGTTCTACTTCTGCGAGGCCTACTGGCCCGACTTCCGCAAGGTCGACTTCCTGCGAGCGATGCGCGCCTACGCCGCCCGCCACCGCCGCTTCGGCGGCTGACCTGCGCCTCGTGGTCCGTTCGGCCGCCGGGTGCGACGAACGGGTGAACGACCCGCGTGTCGGCTGAAGGTGACCGGTCCTCCGGCGTACCGTCCGGGAGCAGCGGCCGACATCCGCGTCGTCCGCCCGGGAGGCCCACTCCGTGCAGATGCGCGTGCGCACCAGAGTCGCGGTGGAGAGGGCCGGTCGCCGGCCCGTGGGCCGGCACCGGTCGTCGTCACCTGGGGAGCCACCACGTGGTTGATGTCGCGCGTCATCGCACCTTCGTCCTCGACACCAGCGTCCTGCTGGCCGACCCCCACGCCTTGCGGCGCTTCGAGGAGCACGAGGTGGTGCTGCCCGTGGTGGTGCTGCTCGAGCTCGAGGGCAAGCGAGCCCACCCGGAGCTGGGGTACTTCGCGCGCCAGGCGCTGCGGCTGCTCGACGACCTGAGGGTGGGCAACGGCCGGCTGGACGAGCCGGTCCCGGTGGGCGACGTCGGCGGCACGGTGCGCGTCGAGCTCAACCACACCGACCCGTCCGTGCTGCCCGCAGGCTTCCGCCCGATGGGGCGGGTCACGGACAACGACACGACGATCCTCGCCGTCGCGCGCAACCTCGAGACCGAGGGCCACGCCGTCACCCTGGTGAGCAAGGACCTGCCCATGCGGGTCAAGGCGAGCGCCGCCGGCCTGCACGCCGAGGAGTACCGCGGGACGGCCGTCGTCGAGTCGGGCTTCACCGGCATGGCCGAGGTGGCGGTCGGGAGCGAGGTCCTCGACACGCTCTTCGAGGCCGATCGGGTCGACCTCGCGGAGGCGCGCGAGCTGCCCTGCCACACCGGTCTGGTCATGGTGTCCGACCGGGGCAGCGCCCTCGGTCGCGTCACACCGGAGAAGCAGGTCCGGCTGGTGCGCGGTGACCGCGACGCGTTCGGTCTGCACGGGCGCAGCGCCGAGCAGCGGGTGGCGCTGGACATCCTCATGGACCCCGACATCGGCATCGTCTCGCTCGGCGGCCGGGCGGGCACCGGCAAGTCGGCCCTCGCGCTGTGCGCCGGGCTCGAGGCCGTGATGGAGAAGAGGCAGCACCGCAAGGTCGTGGTGTTCCGCCCGCTGTACGCCGTGGGCGGCCAGGACCTCGGCTACCTCCCGGGCAGCGAGTCGGAGAAGATGAACCCCTGGGCGCAGGCGGTCTTCGACACCCTCGGCGCCCTCGTCACCGGCGACGTCGTCGACGAGATCATGGACCGCGGGATGCTCGAGGTCCTTCCGCTCACCCACATCCGCGGCCGCTCGCTGCACGACGCGTTCGTCATCGTCGACGAGGCGCAGTCGTTGGAGCGCAACGTCCTGCTCACGGTCCTGTCGCGGATCGGTCAGGGCTCGCGGGTGGTGCTCACCCACGACGTCGCGCAGCGCGACAACCTGCGGGTCGGCCGGCACGACGGTGTCGCGGCGGTCATCGAAGCGCTCAAGGGGCACCCGCTGTTCGCACACGTCACGCTGACCCGCTCGGAGCGGTCTCCCATCGCCGCGCTGGTCACCGACCTCCTGGAGGACCTCCCCGCCTGAATCACCGGCCCAGGACGGCGGCGGCGGAGGCGGATGCCGTCGGCAAGGATGTCGGGCGTGGCGGACTACGGGCACGACCTGCTCTTCGGCACCTTCCTCACGCCGGCCGCGGCCGACGTCGAGCGGCTCCTCGCGCTCGCCGGCCTCACCGAGCAGGTCGGGCTCGACCTCGTGACGCTGCAGGACCACCCGTACCAGGCCCGGTTCGTCGACACCTGGACGATGCTCTCGGTCATCGCGGCGCGCACCACGCGGGTACGCATCGCGCCGAACGTCGCCAACCTGCCGCTACGGCCGCCGGCGGTGCTGGCCCGCAGTGTCGCCACACTCGACCTGGTCAGTCATGGCCGGGTCGAGCTCGGGCTCGGCGCGGGTGCGTTCTGGGACGCGATCGCCGCGATGGGCGGGACGCGGCTCTCTCCGGGCGACGCCGTCGACGCGCTGGCGGAGGGGATCGACGTCATCCGCGCGGTGTGGTCGGGGGGCGGTCCCGCGGTCCGGGTCGACGGCACCCACCACCGGGTGCAGGGCATGCACCCCGGGCCGGCGCCGGCCCATGACGTCGGCATCTGGGTGGGCGCGTACAAGAAGCGGATGCTCG
Source organism: uncultured Actinomycetota bacterium (assembly GCA_963784645.1). Classification (GTDB taxonomy): domain Bacteria; phylum Actinomycetota; class Actinomycetes; order JACCUZ01; family JACCUZ01; genus JBBRVW01. The sequence goes on from CAWARY010000018.1 coordinate 91,320, forward strand.
CGCTGACCGGCCGGGTCGCGGACGGCTGGCTGCCGAGCAGCGGCCACGCCGCGCCGGACCAGCTGCCCGCGATGAACGCGGCGATCGACGCGGCTGCCGAGGAGGCGGGTCGCGACCCGCGGGCCGTGCGACGGCTCTACAACATCAACGGGAGGTTCACGAGCAGCGGCAGCGGCTTCCTCGACGGGCCGCCGGAGGAATGGGTCGAGCAGCTGGTCGAGCTGGCGCTCGGCGACGGCATCAGCGCGTTCATCCTCGCGACGGACGATCCCGACACCATCCGCCGGTACGCCGGCGAGGTGGCCCCGGCGGTCCGCGACGCCGTCGACCTCGAGCGATCGTCGGGGCCAGGACCCGACCTCGGGCGGCCGGGCGGCGTCGGCTCCTCCGAGGCGCCGGCGGCCGCCGCCACGGTGCCCGCGTCGCTCGGCGTCGAGCCGACACCGGACGACGGCAGGCGGCTCAGCAGCGAGCCGGTGTGGGACGAGTCGACCCGGCCCACCGGGCCCACGCCCGAGACGGACCGCGAGTACCTCGCTCACGACCGCGCGGTCGGCCAGCATCTCGTCGACGTGCACGACGGGTTGCGTGCCGAGCTGGTGCAGCTGCGGGGGTTGATCGAGCAGGTCGCCGCCGGCGCCCTCGACGCGGGCAGCGCGCGGTCGCACATCGCGGAGATGACCCTGCGGCAGAACGACTGGACGCTCGGCGCGTACTGCGCGTCGTACTGCCGCATCGTCACCACGCACCACACCATCGAGGACCAGAGCATGCTGCCGCACCTGCGGTCCGCGGACCCGCGGCTGGCTCCGGTGGTCGACCGGCTGCAGGAGGAGCACCTCGTGATCCACGACCTGCTCGAGCGCGTGGACCGGGCACTGGTCGGGCTGGTGTCCGAACCGGTCGGCGGGCTGGCCGGGCTGCGGGCCGCCGTCGACCGGCTGTCCGACGGGTTGCTGTCGCACCTGTCCTACGAGGAGCGCGAGCTGGTCGAGCCGCTGGCCCGCCTCGGCCTGCACTGACCCCGGCGGCCGCCGAGGGCACGAGGAGTGGCACCGTCCTGACCGGCAGTCACCGAGTGTGACCGACGTCTCGGATGGTTGCGCGTGCACCGGTAGGTGTGACGGAGCCCACGTACCGAGAATTCGCCATCCCGCGGGGCTTTCCTGCATGGTCGACCGGTAGCACCCCGCCGGCCGGCGTGTCGCAACAGTCACGCTGAGTAGTGCCGGCCGAGCCACCGAGACGATCACAGGGGCCGGTGAGCCGGGGACGTCACGCCTGCCGCGCATGAGGTGGCAGGCCTGCGCCGGAAGGATCCCGAGTTGTCCAAGCACCGCCGCCCGACCCGTGTCCGGCACACCGTTGCCGCCTTCGTCGTCGCTGCAGCCTCCAGCGCTGTGGTGCTCGGGGCCAACGCCTGGGCTGCCGAGGGCGAGGCCCGCGTGCTCGAGCCGGCCGTCACCCGCATCGGTGACCTGCCCGACGGTGCGGCCGTCACCCGTGGCGGCTCGCCGGCCGTCGGGCATGCCCTCGCGAAGGTCGAGCGCCGCCACGCCCGGGCCGTCAAGGCGGCCCGTGAGGCGCGCCAGCAGCGGGAAGCCGCGTCGCGGTCGGCGTCGCGCACGGTGTCCTTCGGCGACCCGCGGAGCATCGCGCGATCGATGATGGCCGAGCGCTACGGCTGGGGTGCCGGCGAGTTCTCCTGCCTGGACACGCTCTGGGAGCACGAGTCGGGCTGGGACCCCCGCGCAGCGAACCCGTCGTCCGGTGCGTACGGCATCCCGCAGGCGCTGCCCGGCTCGAAGATGGGCACCGCGGGCAGCGACTGGCAGACCAACCCGGCGACCCAGATCTCGTGGGGCCTCGCCTACATCGAGTCGAGCTACTCGACGCCGTGCGGCGCCTGGTCGGCGTGGCAGTCGAAGGGCTGGTACTGAGCCGTACCCCCGCCGTGATCCACAGTAGATCCGCTGGATTTTTTCCCACACATCCACTGTGGATCACGGAAAGCGCGCACTGTGGATCAGGGAACGCGCACGCTGTGGATCACGGAACGTCAGGGTCGGGTCATGCGCAGCACGTCGAGGGCCTCGTCGAGCTGCTGCTCGGTGATCTCGCCGCGCTCCACGTAGCCCTGCTCGACGACGACGTCACGGATCGTCTTCCGCTCGGCCAGCGACTGCTTCGCGATCTTCGCTGCGGCCTCGTAGCCGAGGTAGCGGTTCAGAGGCGTCACGACCGACGGTGAGGACTCGGCGTACTCGCGGCACCGGTCGACGTCGGCGGTGATGCCGTCGACGCAGCGGTCGGCCAGCAGGCGCGACGCGTTGGTGAGCAGTCGGAGCGACTCGAGGACGTTGCGCGCCATCACCGGCATCATCACGTTCAGCTCGAAGCTGCCGGAGGCACCCGCGAAGGCGACGGCCGCGTCGTTGCCGATGACCTGGGCGCACACCATCAGCGTCGCCTCGGGCACGACCGGGTTCACCTTGCCGGGCATGATCGACGAACCCGGCTGGAGGTCGGGCAGATGGATCTCAGCCAGCCCGGTGCGCGGGCCGGACGACATCCAGCGCAGGTCGTTGCAGATCTTCGTGAGCGACACCGCGATCGTCCGCAGGACGCCGGAGAGCTCGACCAGCGCGTCCCGCGCCCCCTGCGCCTCGAAGTGGTTGCGTGCCTCGGTCAGCGGCAGCCGCAGGTCGTCGGCCAGCCGGCGTACGACCGCGTCGGCGAACCCGGCCGGCATGTTGATGCCGGTGCCCACCGCGGTGCCGCCGAGCGGCAGCTCGCCGACCCGGGGGAGCGCCGCCTCGAGCCGCTCCACGCCGAACGCCACCTGCGCGGCGTAGCCGCCGAGCTCCTGCCCCAGTGTCACCGGGGTGGCGTCCATGAGATGGGTGCGACCGCTCTTCACGACCTCTGCGAGCTCGGACGCCTTGCGGGACAGCGACTGCTGAAGGTGGGTGAGAGCAGGCACGAGGTCGCCGACCACGGCGCGGGTGGCCGCGATGTGGATCGCCGACGGGAACACGTCGTTGGACGACTGCGACGCGTTGACGGCGTCGTTCGGGTGCACGTCACGACCGAGGCGGCGGGTGGCGAGGGTCGCGATCACCTCGTTCGCGTTCATGTTGCTCGACGTCCCGGACCCTGTCTGGAAGACGTCGATGGGGAAGTGCGCGTCGTGGTCGCCGCGCGCCACCTCCGCGGCGGCGTCGTGGACGGCAGTCGCCACGTCGTCGTCCAGCACGCCCAGCTGTGCGTTGACCACCGCCGCGCAGCCCTTGATGGACGCCAGCGCGCCGATCAGAGCGCGCTCGATCGGCGTGCCGGAGAGCGGGAAGTTCTCGACGGCGCGCTGGGTCTGTGCGCGCCACAGGGCGTCACGCGGCACCTGCACGTCGCCCATCGAGTCGTGCTCGGTCCGGAAGTCGTCGCTCATGTCCCTAGTCCTATCCCACGAGCCGCTCGGGTACCGCTCCGCTCGGGCAACGGGTTGCGCGCAGTGGGGGAGGACCGACGCGCCCCAGCGGCCGTCAGCGCGACGGGAAGGCAGCGACCAGCTCGGGCGGCGCCTGCACCTGCCGTCCGAGAACGCCGGCGGCCCGGAACCACGGCCGGCGGACGGAGGTGCCGTCCGTGAGGTGGAAGGCGAGGAACTCCGGCGCATCGAGGTCGTCGCTCGGCGACGCCTGGACCGGCGCGGCGAGCACGGCGTCGGCGACCCGGCGTAGCTCCGCCGGGTCGTCGACGGTCGCCAGCACCGTCGTGCCGGTCTCGCCGTCGAGCAGGTCGATCGAGGTCACGCCGGCTCCGAGGTCGAGCAGGTCGGCGCCGGTGCGGGCGCCCTCGACCTCGGACACCTCGTAGACCAGCCAGACGCCCTCGACGTCGGCGGTGAGCCGCAGGCGCGGGTCGGCCGATCCGAACCGGTGCAGCTCGGTGCCGGCGGGGAGGAACGAGGCGTCGCCGTCGCGCGCCCGGTAGCCGGGGTCGCCGACGACGTCGGCGATCCGGCACCGGACGTGGGAGTCGACCGCGGCGACGTCGGCGGCATCGACGGTTGAGCCGGGCGTCTCGCCGACGCGGCTGTACATCCGGCCGTGGACCCGGACGAAGTCGACCCAGTCGATCACCGCGGTGCCCTCGGAGCCCGCCGGCGGGCACGTGGCGGGTGTGTCGACACCGGCCGAGGCGACGGTGGTGGTCGGCGCCGCGTCCCCGCAGCCGCCCAGCGGCAGGGCGAGCGCCGCAGTCAGCACGGGGGCGAGCAGGAGCGGCCGGGTCATGGCGCTACGACGCAGCGGCCGCGGCGGAGGTTCCCGCCGCGGCCGCTCGTGCTCGCGTCCCGCCGCCGCCTTCCCCTGGCTGGCGGCGAGCTGCGAGCACCCGGAGGACCCGGGACCGGGTCCCCGTGACTCCCGTGCCCCACGATCCCGGTCCCCGGTCCCCGGTCCCCGTGCTCCCCGACCCCCCGTGCTCTCGAGCCCCCGTTCCTTCGCTCCCCTGCCCTCGAGCACCCCGCCCCGGTGACCCGCCGACCACTGAAGTGCACCGGGCCGGTCGGGCGCATGGGGCGTACCACCTCAGATCGCGGTCCGAGCTACCTCAGACGGGCCGGGCCCACCGCATTGACGGGATCGGGCCGGGGCCGGGACCGTGGGCAGATGTCCCGCCGCCAGGCCTTCGTCGGACGCGACGGGGAGCTGGCCGCCGTGCTCGGCGTGGTAGCCGCCGCGGCGGAGGAGCGCCCTGGCCTGGTGCTGCTGCAGGGCGAGGCGGGCGGCGGCAAGACCCGGCTGCTGGACGAGGTGGTGGCGCGGCTCCCGGCCCGCACCGTCGTCTGCCGCGGGGCCGGGGTGGGGTTCCTCGGTGGCCGCCTCCCGTACGCGCCGTTGGTGGCGGCCCTGCGCTCGCTGCTCGCTCGGCTGCCGCGGACCGAGGTCTCCCAGGTCCTGGGCGTCGACCCCGGCGACCTGGGGCTGCTGCTGCCGGAGCTCGGGGTCGCCCGCGACGGCACGTCGGACCAGGCCAGGTTGGTGTCGGCGGTGTCGGGCCTGCTCGACCGGGCAGCCGACAAGCGGCCGGTCGTGCTCGTGCTCGACGACCTGCACTGCGCCGACGTCGCCACCCTCGAGGTGCTGGCCTACCTCTGCGCGGCCCTCGACCGTCAGCGGATCGTGGTCGTCGTGGCCTTCCGCCCGGACGAGGTCGACGACGTCCTCGGCGAGTGGCTCCAGGAGGTACGACGGGCGCCGAACGTTCTCGACGTCGCGCTCGGGCCGATGAGCCCGGCCGAGACCCGGGCCCTGCTGGTCGACCTGCTCGGCGGCGAGAGTGCGCCGCTCGGGGACTCGTTGGTCGCCCGCATCCATGCCCGCTCGGGGGGCAATCCCTACGCCGCCGAGGCGCTGATGCGGGCCGCGCTCGCCGGCGACGAGGCCACCCTGCCCGCCAGCCTGCGCGAGGTCCTCGTCCGGCGGACCCGCGCACTCGGTCCCGTGACCGCGCAGCTGCTCCGGCTCGTGGCGGCGGCCGGCGACCGGGTGCCCGTGACCCTGCTGGAGCAGGTCCTCCAGCCGACGGTGCCCGGCCCCGAGCTGGACGTCGCCGTCGACGCGGCCCTGCGCGCGCAGCTCCTCGTCGTCGAGGCCGACGGCAGCCTCTCCTTGCGGCACGCCCTGCTGGCCGAGGCGCTGTACGCCGACCTCCTGCCCGGGGAACGACGCGGCCTGCACCGACGGCTGGTCGAGGTCCTGGAGCCCACGCCCGACGTGCGTCCGGGCATCGTGGCCGAGCACGCCGACCGGGCCGGCGACGCCCGGCGGGCGCTGCTCTGGTCCCTGCGGGCGGCCGTGGCGGCCCAGGACGTCTACGCCTACGACGAGGCGCACCGGCAGTACGAGCGGGTCCGGAGGCTGTGGCCGGCGGTTCCGGACGCGGAGGACCTCGCCGGCTCCGACGCCGTCGAGGTCTTCTCGCAGGCCGCCTCGATCGCGGCGATCTGCGACCACGACGTCGACGCCGTCGAGATCATCGAGCGGGTGCGGTCATGGCTGCAGGCCGACCCGGAGGTGGACCCGGTGCGGCTCGGCGTCCTGGAGGCGAAGTACGCCCGCTTCCTGCTCGAGAACGGCCGCACCGACGCGGCCCTGGTGGCGGCCCGCCGCGCGGTCGACCTGGTGCCGGCCGAGCCGCCGACAGCCGAGCGCGGCGTCGTCGTCTCGGGTCTCGTGCACGTCCTGGACTGGGCCGGGGGCAGCCAGGACTGGGAGCCGCTGGCCGACGAGGCGGTCGACGTGGCCCGGCGGACAGGGGACCGGGCTGCCCTGGCGCGCGCACTGGTGATCCGCTGCACCGTGCAACCTGCGGCCGCGGGGCTTGTCGCCGACGCCCGGGAGGCGGTGGACCTGGCGCTCACCGACGGCGACTCGGAGCTGGTCGGCCAGACCTTCAGCAACCTCGTCGACTGCCTCCAGTGCGCCGGGCTCGGCCGCGAGGGCGTCGAGGCGGCGGCTGCCGGGGTCGCAGCTGCCACCGGCCGCGGCCTGGGCATCCGGTACGGCTCGTGGCTCAGCTCGCAGGCGGCGGAGCTGGCCCTCACCTACGGCTGGTGGGAGGAGGCCGAGGCGTTCGTCGCGACGGCGCTCGCCGACATCCGGCACGTCAAGGGCGCCAACCGCGACTACGCCCTGGTCATGCGGGCCAGGTTGTCGTCGCTGCGGGGTGACTGGGAGCGGGTCGGGTCCGACCTCGCCTCGCTGGGCAACCTGCCGGCGGTGCTGGCGCAGCTGCGCTGCGAGGCGGAGGCCGAGGCGCTGCTGTGGCGCGGGCAGCCGGACCGTGCGCTGAGCGTGGTCGTCGAGCACGCGTCGTCGTCGACCGACCGGCTGCTCGCCCTGTCGGCCCCGCTGGCCTGGCTCGGCGCCCGCGCGCTCGCCGACGTGGGCGACGACCGGCGCCGCACCGGGTCCGGCGACCCCGGCGGTGCCGCCTGGCAGGAGACCGCCACGGTGGTGGACGACCTCGTGGACCATGCCTGCGGCCCCGGCGCGCTGCCGGGGGCACGGCCGGCGCAGCTGCGGGCGCTGTGCCTCGCGGAGCGCACCCGCTACACCGACGGCCCGAGCATCGCCCCGTGGTACGACGCGGTCAGCGTGCTGCTCACGGCCGAGCGGCCCTACCTGTTGGCGTACGCCCGCTGGCGGCTGGCGCAGGCGATGGTGGCCGAGCGTGATCTCGGCGGGGCGGCCGAGAGCCTGCGGCAGGCGAGCGCCGAGGCCCGGCGGCTCGGGGCCGCGCCCCTTCTCGCCGAGATCGAGGCGATGGCCCGCCGGACGCGGATCGACCTACGGCCGCCGCAGCGCGTCTCGACCGGTGTGGTCGCCGGTGTGGGCGCGACCCTCACCGCGCGCGAGCGGGAGATCCTGGGCCACCTCGCCGCCGGCCGCACCAACGGCGAGATCGCCAAGGCGCTGGTCATCAGTACGAAGACCGCCAGCGTCCACGTGTCCAACATCCTGCGCAAGCTCGACGTCGCCACCCGCTACCAGGCGGCCGAGATCGCCGAGCGCTACGTCGTCGACTGAGCCGGACCGGCCCAGCGCACCTCGCCGTCCACGACCTCGTTCGTGGCGACCATCCGGAGCGAGCGGGCGACGGCAGCCGACGCGACGTGCTCCGGGTGCACGTGCGCGACTAGTCGTCGTACGCCGTGTGCGACGAGCCAGCCGGCCATCGCCCGGGCGCCCTCGCGCGCGAGCCCCTGGCCCTGGTGCGTCATGCCCACGACCCACGCCACCTCGGCGGTGTCGTCCACCACGGTCGCCTGCAGGTAACCGGCCGCCCGGCCGTCGTCGCGCCTGCGCAGCAGCCAGGTGAACCACTGCTGCGTGCCGTCGGCGGACCGACCGGTCACCTGCCGCTCGTAGCGGGCTGTCAGCTCCTCGAGGCTTGCCGGCTCGCCACCGGTGAACTCGTGCAGCCGGCTGTCGTCCAGCACCGGCGCCAGCTCCGCGGCGTGCTCGACGCGCAGCGGCTCGAGCAGCAGCCGCTCGCTCGTGAGCGGCTGGGCGGCGGGGAGCGGAGGCGTCATCCGCGGCCGCAGGCGGCGAACAGGCCCTGGTAGCCGCGGAGGTCGGGGAGGACCGACACGCGCTGGCTGCCCGGGTTCTCGCCGACGTTGACGATCGCCACGTCGGCCTGCACGGGGTACGGCGCCGGGCAGTCGACCGGTAACCGGAAGCTGAGGGAGACCGGCAGGCGGTCGCCGGGCTCGAGCACCGCACGCGTCGCGGCGTCGACCTGGGCGCCGCCGCAGGTCCGTACCGCCGGTACGCGGCCCCGCGTCGGCTCCAGGCCGCCGACCGGCCGGTGGGCCGACACCGACAGCACGGTCACCCGGCCGAGGCCGTTGTTCTGCAGGCCGAACACCACGGTGAAGCCCTGCCGACCCAGGGTCAGGCAGGTGCCGGCGAGGGCGAGCGGTCCGGGCGCCGCCGGCTCGCCCGAGGGGGTCAGGCCGATCGGCGACGGGGAGCGGACCGGGATCCCACCGTCGTCCTGCCGCTCCTGTCGGGGTGCGTCGGCGGGACGCAGCTCGACGTAGCCCGCGAGGACCACGGCGACGACGACGGCGAGCGCCGAGAGCCAGCGAGGCAGCCGCACGGGGTCACGCTCGGCACCGCCCCCGGTGACCTCGTCGACCTCGTCGCCCGGCACGATCCGCGGTCAGGCCTGCGGCCCGCGTCCGATGGTCAGCGCCACCGGCCGGGAGGTCTCGGCGAAGAAGTCGTTGCCCTTGTCGTCGACGACGACGAACGCCGGGAAGTCCTCCACCTCGATCTTCCACACAGCCTCCATCCCGAGCTCGGCGTACTCGACCACGTCGACGCTCTTGATGCAGTCCTGCGCGAGCCGCGCGGCCGGGCCGCCGATCGAGCCGAGGTAGAAGCCGCCGAACCGCTGGCACGCGTCGGTCACCTGCTGGCTGCGGTTGCCCTTGGCCAGCATCACGAAGGACCCGCCCGCCTCCTGGAACTGCGCGACGTAGGAGTCCATCCGGCCCGCGGTCGTCGGCCCGAACGAGCCGGACGCGTAGCCCTCGGGTGTCTTGGCCGGCCCGGCGTAGTAGACCGCGTGGTCGCGCAGGTACTGCGGCATCGGCTCGCCGGCGTCCAGCCGCTCCTTGATCTTGGCGTGCGCGATGTCGCGCGCGACGACCAGCGGGCCGGACAGCGACAGCCGCGTCCGCACCGGCAGCCGTGACAGCTCGGCGCGGATGTCGTCCATCGGTCGGTTGAGGTCGATCCGCACCACGTCGCCGTCGTCGGCGTCGAGGTGCTCGTCGGTGGTGTCGGGCAGGAACCGGGCCGGGTCGCGCTCGAGCTGCTCCAGGAAGACGCCCTCCGCCGTGATCTTCCCGAGCGCCTGCCGATCCGCCGAGCAGGACACCGCGATGGCGACCGGGCAGCTCGCGCCGTGGCGCGGGAGCCGCACGACGCGGACGTCGTGACAGAAGTACTTGCCGCCGAACTGCGCGCCGATGCCGAACCCACGGGTCAGCTCGAGCACCTGCTGCTCCAGCTCGAGGTCGCGGAACCCGTGCGCGGTGGGCGAGCCCTGGGTCGGCAGTGCGTCGAGGTACTTCGCCGAGGCGTACTTCGCGGTCTTGAGCGCGAACTCCGCGCTGGTACCGCCGACGACGATCGCGAGGTGGTACGGCGGGCAGGCGGACGTGCCGAGGGAGCGCAGCTTCTCGTCGAGGAACGCGAGCATCCGGTCGGGGTTCAGGACCGCCTTGGTCTCCTGGTAGAGGAAGGACTTGTTCGCGCTGCCGCCGCCCTTGGCCATGAAGAGGAACCGGTAGGACGGGTCCGGGCCGGACGCGGAGGAGTAGATCTCGACCTGCGCCGGGAGGTTCGAGCCGGTGTTCTTCTCGTCCCACATCGTCAGCGGCGCCAGCTGCGAGTACCGCAGGTTCAACCTGGTGTACGCGGAGTGGACGCCCCTGCTGATCGCCTCGCCGTCGTCGGCGCCGGTGAGCACCCGCTCGCCCTTCTTGCCCATGACGATCGCGGTGCCGGTGTCCTGGCACATGGGCAAGACGCCGGCCGCGGCGATGTTGGCGTTCTTGAGCAGGTCGAGGGCGACGAAGCGGTCGTTGCCGCTGCTGTCCGGGTCGTCGATGATCCGGCGCAGCTGCCCGAGGTGGGCGGGCCGGAGGTAGTGAGCGATGTCGTGCATCGCCTCGTCCGTCAACCGGGTCAGGGCGGCGGGAGCGACCCGAAGGAACCGCTGGCCGCCGGCCTCGAACGTCTCGACGCCCTCGCTCGTCACGAGCCGGTACTCCGTCTCGTCCGGACCGAGCGGCAGGAGGTCGGAGTAGGCGAACTCGGTCATCGGTGCGGTCCTCGCAAGCGGTGGTGTCTCGACGGCGCACGGCGGTGCGGGCGCCGTCCAGGGTATGCCGCAGCCCGGTCGGGGCCGGAAGTGCCCGAGGCGGCTCGTCAAGGTCCGGTCACGGTGTCCGTCACCCCGTTCCCGCCCGGCCCGGGACGACGTAGCGTGCGGGGCATGGACGTCGAGGCCACCGGCCGGGACGCGCCGGAGCCGGTGCCCGCCGGTGCTCCGGCTGGCAGCGACCGCTTGGACGACGACGCCGAGGCGGTGGAGGACCCGGTGCACACCGGGGATGCGCGCCACCAGCACGAGCACCACGAGCGGGAAGCGCGCGAGCGCGCCGGGCCCGGACCTGCGACCGGGTGACGCGCTGACAGGCGGTCGGGGGCCCGGGGGATGAGCGCTGAAGCCACCATGCGACCCAGGTCGGTGCCGGTCGTGACCGCGATCGGGGTGCTCCTGGTCGCGCTGTCGGCCGCAGGCTGCGGGCTGGGGTCCGGGGGTGACGCGACCCCCCCGGCGGCGGACGACACGCTCGCCCCGTTGGTGGCGACCTCCACGGTGACCGTCGGGGAGCGGGAGGTCGCCACCCGGTGTGCCGGTACCGCGACGGACCCGTCGGTGCTGCTGGTGTCCGGCTACGACACCGAGCTGTCGCAGTCGTGGGACCGGGTGCAGCCCGCCCTCGGTGCGTTCGCGCACGTCTGCGCCTACGACCGACTGGGCGTCGGCGGCAGCGACGAGCCGCCGGGGAAACAGACCGTGGCCGACATGGCGGCCGAGCTGGATGCGGTGATCGATGCCGTCGGCCTGACGAGGCCGGTGGTGCTCGTGGCCCACAGCCTCGGCGGGATGATCGCCGCGACCTGGGCCGAGCAGCACCGGGAGGACCTGGCCGCCCTGGTCTTCGTCGACGCGACCCCGCCGTCATTCGTCGCGACCGCTCTCGAGCAGCTGCCTCGTGATCCGGCCGCCAAGGGCGGCGAGTTCCGCAGCGGGCTCGCCACGCTGCTCACCCCGAGCGCGAACGCCGAGCACCTGGACGGCCGGGCGGCCTTCGACCCGCCGGTGGTGTTCGCCCCGGTGGGCTCACAGCCGGTGCTCGCGCTGACGCACAGCATCAGCGAGTGGGGCGACCTGCGCCGCCAGGACGCCGCCGCGCTCGACTCCGCCTGGGTCGGTGGCCAGCAGACCTGGTCCGACCTCTCCAGCCGGGGCCAGGTACAGATCGTCGACCAGGCCGGTCACTTCATCCAGAACGACCAGCCGGACGCGCTGGTCGCCGCCGTCCGTTCGGTCCTCACCGGCTCCTGAGCTCAGCTCAACGGCGGCGGCGTCGCGCTGTCGAAGCCGTTGGAGCGGACCGGCTCGACCGCGCACATGCCGCCTGCAACCGGTCCACGTCACCCCGTGCAGGTGTGTCGAGCGAAGCGGCCCCGCTGGACGGCTGTTTCGCGGCTGCCCAGCGGGGCCACTTCGCTTGTCTGCCCTCGACTGGCGCTGCGCGGCGACGGCGAGGACCACCTGGCCCCCGTTCCCGTCCCGGCTGTGTTGATCTGACACTCGCCGCGCACGTCGGGTCAGGTCGAACTGGCCCCGCTGGAATGCTGTTTCCCGGCTGTCGAGCGGGGCCATTTCGCTTGTACGTCCGCCGCTGACGGGCAGCAGTCAGCCGGTGCCGTCGAAGTCGACCGACGAGTAGGCGCGCAGCTTGTCCAGCCGGTGCTCGCTCTCGACGACGCGGATCGTGCCGCTGCGGGAGCGCATCACGATCGACGCGGTGCGGACCGTGCCGGAGCCGCCGTAGCGGACGCCCTTGAGCAGCTCGCCGTCGGTGATGCCGGTGGCGACGAAGAACACGTCCTCGCCGCGCACCAGCTCGTCGGTGACGAGCACCCGGTCGAGGTCGTGGCCGGCGTCGAGCGCCTTCTGCTTCTCGTCGTCGTCCTTCGGCCAGAGGCGGCCCTGGATCACGCCGCCCAGCGTCTTGATCGCGCAGGCGGCGATGATGCCCTCCGGTGTACCGCCGATGCCGAGCATGAGGTCGAGGCCGGTGCCCTCGCGGGCCGCCATGATGGCGCCGGCGACGTCGCCGTCGGTGATGAACTTGATGCGCGCACCGGTCGCGCGCACCTCGTCGACGATCTGCGCGTGCCGCGGCCGGTCGAGGATGACGACCGTGACGTCGGACGGCGACTCGCTCTTCGCCTTCGCGACCCGGCGGATGTTCTCGGCGACGGGCAGCCGGATGTCGACGACGTCGGCGGCTTCCGGCCCCGTCGCGAGCTTCTCCATGTAGAAGACAGCCGACGGGTCGAACATCGATCCGCGGGGCGAGACCGCGAGCACGGAGATCGCGTTGCCCATCCCGAGGGCGGCCAGCCGGGTGCCGTCGATCGGGTCGACCGCGACGTCGCACTCCGGGCCGCTGCCGTCGCCCACGTGCTCGCCGTTGTAGAGCATGGGCGCCTCGTCCTTCTCGCCCTCCCCGATCACGACGACGCCGTCCATGGTCACGGTGTGGATGAGCTGGCGCATCGCGTTGACCGCGGCGGCGTCGGCGCCGTTCTTGTCGCCACGGCCGACCCAGCGGCCGGCGGCCATCGCCGCGGCCTCGGTGACCCGCACCAGCTCGAGGGCGAGGTTGCGGTCGGGAGCCTCGACCGGCGGCGTGAGCACCTCGGGGAGCCCCGCGTCGGTCCGTCCTGGCGTGTCGGTCATCCGTGCGCGCTCCCTCGTCGGTGGTTGCGTCGATCGTAGCCAGCCCCGGTGCGGCGCTCGCCGGGGTCGCCGATCGCACGTGGGCACGCAAGTGCGACTCCGGCCCCGCTGGAGCGACCCGCAGGTGCGGCAGTAGGCTGGCCCGCCATGAGCGTGCTGAAGATCGCCGAGGCGGCCGACCTGCTCGGGGTGAGCGAGGACACCGTGCGCCGCTGGGCGGACGCCGGCCGGCTCGAGACGACCCGGTTGCCGTCCGGCCGGCAGGGGGTCGACGGCCGCGTCCTCGCCGAGGCCGCCCGGCTGCTGGGCGACGCTCCCGACCTGGGAGCGGTCGTCGCGCAGTCGGCCCGCAACCGTTTCCGCGGGATCGTCACGAAGGTCACCCGGGACGGTGTCATGGCACAGGTCGAGATCCAGGCCGGTCCGCATCGGGTCGTCTCGCTCATGAGCCGCGAGGCTGCCGACGAGCTCGGGCTCGAGCCCGGCGTCGTCGCAGTGGCCGCCGTCAAGTCCACCAACGTGGTCGTCGAGATCCCCGGGGCGCGTTGATGTCCGCGCCCCGCACCGCGTCCGGGGCGGTCCTGGTCGCGCTGCTCGCGCTGGCCGGCTGCGGTGGGTCGTCCGGCGGTGCCGCGAGCGGCTCGGCATCGCCGTCGGTGGATGCCATCAGCGGCACGATCGTCGTGCTCGCGGCCTCGTCACTGACCGGGTCGTTCACGACACTGGGCAGGACCTTCGAGGCGCAGCACCCGGGCACGACGGTGACTTTCAGCTTCGCCGCCAGCTCCGAGCTCGCGACCCAGATCGAGGGCGGTGCGCCGGCCGACGTCTTCGCCTCCGCCAGCCCGACGACCACCCAGCAGGTCGCCGACGCCGGTGACCTCGACGGCACCGCCCAGGTGTTCGCCCGCAACAGCCTCGAGATCGCCGTGCCGGCCGGCAACCCGGCGAAGGTCACCGGCCTCGCGGACTTCGCCGAGGCCCCGCTGACCATCGCTCTCTGCGCACCTGAGGTGCCGTGCGGGGCAGCCGCGGCGACGGTGTTCGACCTCGCGAAGATCACCCCGAGGCCGGACACCCTCGAGGCCGACGTCAAGGCGACCCTCGCCAAGGTGACCCTCGGCGAGGTCGACGCCGCACTGGTCTACCGGACGGACGTCCAGGCGGCAGGCGACAAGGTCGAGGGCATCGACTTCCCGGAGGCTGCGCGGGCGGTCAACGACTACCCGATCGCCGTCCTCAAGGACGCCAGGAACCCGGCGACCGCGAGGGCGTTCGTCGACCTCGTCCGGTCGCAGGAGGGCGGGACAGTGCTGACGGCCGCCGGGTTCGACCTGCCGTGAGAGCTGCCGTGCGAGGGCGGCCGTCGCGGCGGCTCACCACCGGCCTGCCCGGCGCCCTGGTCCCGCTCGCCGCCGTCGCCGTCCTCTTCCTCGTCCTGCCGGTGGTGGGCCTGCTGGCCCGCACCCCGTGGACGACGCTCGGCGACGTGCTCACCCGCGACGAGTCCCTGCAGGCACTGCGGCTGTCGCTCGTGTGCGCCTCGCTGGCGACGCTGGCGTGCCTGGTGGTCGGGGTGCCGCTCGCATGGGTACTGGCGCGCGGCGACTTCCCCGGGCGCAGCCTGCTCCGGGCCGTCGTCACCGTCCCGCTGGTGCTGCCCCCCGTGGTCGGTGGCGTCGCGCTGTTCACGGCACTGGGGCGGCGCGGCATCGTCGGGCGTTGGCTCGACGAGTGGTTCGGCTACCAGCTGCCCTTCACCACGGCGGCGGTCGTCGTCGCCGAGGCGTTCGTGGCGCTGCCTTTCCTGGTCATCGCGGTCGAGGGTGCGCTGCGCGGGTCGGACCGTCGTTACGACGAGGCGGCGGCCACGCTCGGTGCGTCCCGCTGGTACACGTTCCGGCGCGTGACCCTGCCGCTCGTCGCGCCGGGCGTCGCGGCCGGGTCGGTGCTCTGCTGGGCGCGGGCGCTGGGCGAGTTCGGCGCCACCATCACCTTCGCCGGCAACTTCCCGGGGACGACCCGCACCATGCCGGTGGAGGTCTACCTCGCCCTCCAGCAGGACCCTCAGGCCGCGATCGCACTGTCCCTGCTCCTGCTCCTGGTGTCGGTGGCGGTCCTCGCGCTGCTGCGCGAGCGCTGGCTGACGGCGGCCCGGTGAGCGGTCTCGACGCCGACGTGCGCGTCCGGCGCGGCTCCTTCGACCTCGAGGTGGCGCTCGCGGTGGCTCCCGGCGAGGTGGTGGCCCTGCTCGGCCCCAACGGCGCGGGCAAGAGCACGCTGCTGCGGGTCCTCGCCGGCCTGCTGCCCTGCGACGACGGCTACGTGCGGCTGGCCGGCGCCGTCCTCGAGGACACCGCGTCGCGCGCCCGGGTCGACACCGACCAGAGACCGGTCGGCGTCGTGTTCCAGGACTACCTGCTGTTCCCGCACCTCTCCGCGCGCGAGAACGTCGCGTTCGGCCTGCGCGCCCGCGGGGTCGACCGGGCCATCGCCCGGCAGCGCGCCGACACGTGGCTGGACCGCGTCGGGCTGTCGGCGTACGCCGGGCAGCGGCCGGGCCGGCTGTCCGGCGGGCAGGCCCAGCGGGTGGCGCTGGCGCGGGCCCTCGCGCCGGAGCCGACGCTGCTGCTGCTCGACGAACCCCTCGCTGCGCTCGACGCCGGCACCCGCCTCGGGGTGCGAGCCGACCTGCGCCGCCACCTCGCCGGCTACGACGGCGCCGCGGTGGTGGTGACCCACGACGCGGTCGATGCGATGGTGCTGGCGGACCGGCTCGTCGTGCTCGAGGACGGAGCGGTGGTGCAGTCCGGCTCGCCGCGCGAGGTCTCGGCCCGGCCGCGCACCGAGTACGTCGCCCGGCTGGTCGGGCTGAACCTCCTCCGCGGGACCGCGGTGGACGGGCGGGTCGACCTCGACGGCGGGGCGACCCTCACCACCGCCGGTCACGCCGACGGCGACGTGTTCGTCGCGTTCGCCCCGGCCGCCGTGACGCTGTTCACCGGCCGTCCCGACTCCAGCGCCCGCAACAGCTGGGCCGGGCGCGTCGAATCGGTCGAGACGCACGGCGACGTCGTGCGGGTCGCGCTGACCGGCGCGGTCCCGGTGGTGGCCGACGTGACGCCGCTCGCCGTCGCCGACCTCGGGCTGCGCGCGGGCGCCGACGTGTGGGCCGCCGTCAAGGCCACCGAGACCACGGTGTACCCCGCCTGAACCGGGCCCGCAGCTCCCGGACACCTCAGCGGGCTCGGGCGACGAAGACCAGCTCCCGGCCGGGCCGGTCGGGAGCGTCACGCACGTCGATGACGTCGTACCCGTGCGTCGTGAGGTCGGCCTCGACCTCCTCCCTGCTGCGGAAGCGCAGCGTCGAGTCCGACGTCAGGGTCGCGCCGTCGGCAGCGAACACCCAGGTGCCCCGGAAGGTCACCAGTGGCAAGGCCACCTCGGTCAGCTCGACCCAGCTCTCGACGGCGCCGACGTCGGCGATCACGGTCGTGCGCCGCGACTCGGTCGCGGTCCACTCCTCCCAGCCTCGGTGGTGGGGGTCGCGCGTCTCGAGCACCAGGTGGCCACCCGGCACCAGAGCCGCGCGCACCGCACGCAACGCGTCGGCCCACGCGACGGGCTCGACGATCGCCTGGGCGACGTTGCCCGTCATGGTGGCGAGGTCGACCTGCAGGGGCGGCAGCGCGGTCGCGTCGCCCCGGACCCAGCGCACCCGGTCGGCGGCCGGCTTGGCGCGCGCCACCGCGAGCGACGCGGCTGCGGGGTCGACAGCGACGACGTCCAGTCCCGCACCGGCCAGCAACAGCGCGAAGACGCCGGTGCCGCACCCGATGTCGAGAACCCGCCGCGCTCCGAGGTCGTCGGCGATCGCGGCGTACACCACGAGATCGCTGCGGTCGGAGTCCAGTGCGTCGTAGACCGCCGCGAGCCGGGGATGCTCGAAGATCGCGTCACCCACGCGGCCACCGTAGGCGGACGGCTCCGGGATGGCCTCCGGCGGTGGGGGAGGATGGCCGGGTGAGCGACCAGCAGCCGCCGGCCCCGGCCGAGGCACCCGACGCGGTACCCGAGGGCGAGGCCGCTGCCTCCGGGCCGCCGCCACGCAACGGGCGTGGCCGGCAGACCGTCGGCGACATGGTCCGCTCGCTGGCCGTCGTCCTCGTCCTGGTCTTCGTGGTCGTGGCGCTCAACGCCCGCGACGACAGCGGTGAGACGCTGCGCCCGCTGGACTTCTCGGGTGCTCTGGCGCAGGCCCGCAGCAGCGCCCCCTACGACGTGCTGGCACCGATCGGGCTGCCCGGCAGCTGGGTCCCGACCAGTGCCCGGACGGGGCGCGACGGCGACGCCGTCACCTGGCACCTCGGCTACGTCACCCCCGCCGGGGACTACGCCGCGGTGGAGCAGGGCGACGGCGACCCGGGGTCGGTGGTGGCTGCCGTCGCGGACGGCGCGGCCCCTGATGGCACGGTGACGATCAGCGGCCTGCGCTGGCGCCGGCTCGACGGCGGTCGGCCGGAGAAGCGCGCGCTGGTCCTCGACGGCGAGGCCGTGACGACTGTGGTCGCGGGCGGGGCGTCGTGGGCCGAGCTGACGGCGCTGGCCCGCTCGCTGCAGGCCGGGCCGGTCCCGGGCTAGTCCTGAGCCGGTCGCCCGCCGGGCCCGGCGGCGACAGCCGCGTCCAGCTTGGCGCGGGCGCCGTCGAGCCACTCCTGGCAGATCGCGGCGAGGGCCTCGCCGCGCTCCCACAGCCCGAGCGACTCCTCGAGGGTCGCCGCGCCGGTCTCGAGCCGGCGGACCACGTCGACCAGCTCCTCGCGCGCCTGCTCGTAGCTGGGGCGGTCGCCGGCCGGCGGGGTCGAGGGGGCCACGGGCGCCACCCTACGGTCCGGTGTCGGGGGCGGCAGCCGCGGCGTCCGCGACCGTGACGGCGACCTCGCCCTCGCCGAGCCGGGCCCGCAGCGGGTCGCCGGGTGCCACGTCGACGGCCCGGCGGACGACCCGGCCGTCCTGGTGCTGCAGCACGGCGTACCCGCGCTGCAGGGTCGCGGCCGGCGAGAGGGCGGTCACGCGGGCGCGCGTGTGCGTGAGGTTGTCCCCGGCGCGGTCCAGCGCGGCGGTCAGGACGCGACGGCTGCGGTCGCGCAGCGCGGAGACCTCGTCCTCACGCGGCACCAGGAGGTTGTGCGGGTCGGCGAGCACCGGTCGGCTGCGGATCGCGCGCAGCGCGTCCGACTCGCGCTCGATCAGGGCGCGGACGGCCGACTCGGTGCGGCGCCGGAGCTGCGTGACCCGGTCGAGCTCCTCGGCGACGTCCGGCACGACCTTCTTCGCGGCGTCGGTCGGGGTGGACGCACGGACGTCGGCCACCAGGTCCAGCAGCGGGGTGTCGCTCTCGTGGCCGATCGCGCTGACCACGGGGGTGCGGCAGGCCGCGACCGCACGCACGAGCGCCTCGTTGGAGAACGGCAGCAGGTCCTCCAGCGAACCGCCGCCACGGGTGACCACGATCACGTCGACCTCGGGGTCGGCGTCGAGCCGGCGCAGCGCCTCGATGACCTCGGTGACCGCGCTGGTGCCCTGGACCGCCACCTCCTCGACCCGGAACCGCACGGCCGGCCAGCGCCGGCGGCCGTTCTCGACGACGTCCTTCTCCGCGGCGGACGCGCGCCCGCACACCACGCCGACCACCCCGGGGAGGAAGGGCAGCGGGCGCTTGCGGTCGGCGGCGAACAACCCTTCCTGCGCCAGCACGGACCGCAGCTGCTCCAGCCGGGCGAGCAGCTCGCCGACGCCGACCTGACGGACCTGGTCGGCGGCCAGCGAGAGCGTGCCCCGCGTCGCGAAGAACTGCGGCCGTGCGTGGACCACGACGTGCGCACCCTCGACCAGGCCCTTGGCCGGGCCGTCGAGCAGGGCCACCGAGCAGGTGACGGTGAGCGACATGTCGGCGCTGGGATCGCGCAGCGTGAGGAACGCGGTGCGCTGCCCGGGACGACGGGACAGCTGCGCGACCTGACCCTCGACCCAGACGTAGCCCAGCTGACCGATCCACTGCGCCATCAGCTGGCTCACCCGGCGGACGGGGACCGGCTGCTCGGGTGAGGTCTCCAGAGGCACCCGGCCACGCTACCTGCGCCCCGGTTGTCGCCCTCCTCACACGCGTGGTTCGGCCGGCCGCGGCGGCTCGACCTACCATGGTCGGCATGAGTGACAGTCCCCGTCGTGTCCTGCTCGCCGCCCCGCGTGGCTACTGCGCAGGTGTCGACCGGGCGGTCATCACGGTCGAGAAGGCCCTCGAGACCTACGGCGCCCCGGTCTACGTGCGCAAGCAGATCGTCCACAACAAGCACGTCGTGGAGACGCTGCAGGAGCGCGGCGCGGTGTTCGTCGAGGAGAACGACGAGGTGCCCGAGGGCGCCACGGTCGTCTTCTCCGCGCACGGCGTCGCCCCGGTGGTGCACGAGGAGGCGCGGGCCCGCTCGTTGAAGACGATCGACGCCACCTGCCCGCTCGTCACCAAGGTGCACCACGAGGCGCGCCGGTTCGCCGCCGACGACTTCGACATCCTGCTCGTCGGCCACGAGGGGCACGAGGAGGTCGTCGGCACCACCGGCGAGGCACCGGAGCACATCCACCTCGTCGAAGGCCCCGATGACGTGGACAACGTCCAGGTCCGCGACCCGCAGAAGGTCGCCTGGCTGTCGCAGACCACGCTGTCGGTCGACGAGACCCTCGAGACGGTGCGCCGGCTGCGGGAGAAGTTCCCCGCGCTGATGGACCCGCCCAGCGACGACATCTGCTACGCCACACAGAACCGCCAGGTCGCGGTGAAGGAGATCTCCGTCGGCGCCGACCTCGTGATCGTCGTCGGGTCGACGAACTCCTCCAACTCCGTGCGCCTCGTCGAGGTGGCGCTGGAGTGCGGTGCCAAGGCCGGCAAGCTGGTCGACAAGGCCTCCGAGCTGGAGGACGCGTGGCTCGACGGGGTCTCGGTCGTCGGGGTCACCAGCGGTGCGTCGGTGCCGGAGATCCTGGTGCGCGGCGTGCTCGACTGGCTCGCCGAGCGCGGCTACGGCGACGTGCAGGAGGTCCGGTCGGCGGAGGAGAGCCTGCTCTTCGCGCTCCCGCCGGAGCTGCGCCGCGACATGAAGAGCGCCGGCGTCCCTACCTGACCGAGGCCGACGCCGGTGCGGTCAGCCGGGCCGCAACCGCCCCAGGTAGACCAGGTCCGGCTCGCCGCGCTCGACCCGCGCGGCCACCTCGACGACCCGCACCTCCTCGAGCCGGGACTCCAGCCGGGCCAGGTAGTCCGGTGCCGCATGCGCGCTCCACACGGCCAGGACGCCGCCCGGCCGAAGCGCAGCCAGGCAGGTGGCCAGTCCGCCGCTGCCGTACAGGCCGGTGTTGGCGGCGCTGACGGTCCAGTCCGGCCCGTTGTCGACGTCGAGGCAGACCACGTCGTACCCGGCCGGGTGCGCCGCCAGGTGGGCGCCGACGTCGTCGACCGCGACGTGCACCCGTTCGTCGGCGAGCGCAGCGGCGGTGCGGTCGGCGAGGTGGGTGGCGTGCCAGCCGACGATGGCCGGCTCGATCTCGACGACATCGATGCGGAGCAGCCCGGGGTGAGCCACGGCCTCGAGCAGCGAGAAGCCCACACCGAGGCCGCCGACGAGCAGGTCGTGAGCCGCACCGCGCGTGGCGACCGCTTCGCGCACGAGCGCGCGCTCGGAGCGTCCGTCGCGGGTGTCCATGAGGAAGACGCCGTTGCTGACGATCTCGAGGTCGGGCCCGAGGCGTCGCAGCACCAGCTCGCCGCGGGGTGTGCTGACCCGGTCGAGGACCCCCGGCTCGTCGGGGGAGTAGGGGGAGGGCTCGCCGGTCACCTGGTGACGAGGCGACGCACGAGGCGCACCAGCACCACGAGGAGCGCGAGCGCCGTGGCGCCGAAGAGCAGCGGCGCGGAGAGCGCCAGGGTGGTGCTGACGTCGAGGACGAGCTCGCGCAGGCCGCGGTTGTTGCCGCTGAGCCGGGCTATCAGTGCGGTCGCAGCGGTGACCAGCAGCGGCGGCAGAACGGCAGCGGTCGCCAGCGACCGGAACCGGACGACGGCCGGGGCGGCGATCGCGACGATCGCGACGGCGAGGCCGGTGCCGAGACCCGGCGTCGCGTCGCGTCGCAGGTCGAGCAGTGCCCCGCACAGCACCAGGAGCGCGGACAGCGCGGCCACGGCCGGACCGGTCACGCCGTCGGTGCGTGCGCGGGCCAGCAGGCCGGGGGTGCTGGCGGCCGGCGCCGTCACGACGAACGGCGCCCCGGCGGCCGGCGGCTGCGTGGAGCGCGTCGTCGGCTCGGACTCGACCTCGAGCAGAGGGGTGCCGTCCGTGCCGGTCGTGATGGTCACCCGCCCACGGTAGGTCGGCCGGACCCGCGCCTCCGGCAGACACGCCCGGCGCCGGCGCGCTGCGGTGCGCTGCGGCGCCGGGGCGGCCGCGCCGTGGCCGGCCGGGTCCCCCGGTGAGCCCGTGTGGTGCGCCACGATGGCGGGATGGCAGATGGTGGGAACCTGGACCTGATCGGGTTCAGCCGGAGTACCGCCGACGGTCCGGGGGTCGCGTTCGCGGCAGCGCCGTCGGAGGAGCAGGACCGGCGCCGGACCGTAGCTCGGGTGCTTGCGTTCACCTGGCTCGGACTGATGGTGCTGGGGCTGCTGGGCATCCTCGTCGTGGTCGTCGTCTGACGGCTGACGATCAGCGGGCCGCGTACCGCAGCTGCCACTCCTCGGGGCCGTCGTCCTCGTCGTCCGGGGACAGCAGGTCCGGCGCGCTGAGCCGGCGGGTGGTGGCCACGACAGGCTCCGGTGCCACCAGGTCGGCGTCGGTGACCTGCAGCTCGGCCATCCGGCGGGCCTGCACCAGCACGGTGCGCTCCAGCGACCCGACCACCTTGTTGTAGTCGTCGACCGAGCGGTTGAGGGTGCGCCCCAGCTTGTCGACGTGCTCGCCGAGGGTGCCGAGCCGGCGGTAGAGCTCGCGTCCGATCTCGAACACGGACCGTGCGTGCTCGGTGAGCGCCTCCTGCTGCCAGGCGTAGGAGATGGTGCGCAGCATCGCGATCAGCGTGGTGGGGGTGGTGATGAACACCCGCTGCGCCATCGCGTCGTCGAGCAGCTGCGGGTCGCGCTCGAGGGCCGGCGCGAGGAAGGCGTCGCCGGGCACGAAGAGCACGACGAACTCCGGGGTCGGCTCGAAGGCCCGCCAGTACTCCTTGGCGGCCAGTCCCTTGACGTGCTCGCGCAGGTGCCGCGCGTGGGCCTGCATCCGCGCCTCGATGTGGTCGGGGTCGCTGGACTCGGCGGCGTCGAGGTAGGCGGCGAGGGAGACCTTCGCGTCGACCACCACCCGCTTGCCGCCCGCGAGCCGCACGACGAGGTCGGGGCGCAGGGTGACGTCGTCGGTGGTGACCGACTCCTGCTCGCTGAAGTCGCAGTGCTCGACCATCCCGGCCAGCTCGACGACGCGACGCAGCTGCATCTCGCCCCAACGGCCGCGGGCCTGGGGCGCGCGCAGGGCAGTGACCAGGGACCGGGTCTGGTCGCGGAGCCCCTCACCGGTGGAGGACAGGGCCCGGACCTGCTCGGTCAGCGCGCTGTAGGCGGCGACCCGGTCGTGCTCGAGGACCCGCAGGTGGGTCTCGACCTTGCCCAGCGCGTCACGCAGCGGGGCGACGGTGACGGCGACGTCGTCGCGCCGGCCGGCAAGGGTGTCGGCGGCGGCCAGCCGCTCGCGCAGCACCCGGACCTCGCCGTCGGCTCCGGCCGACCATGCCCGGGCGACGAGGAAGCCGAGGGCGGCGCCGAGGGCGAGGCCGGTGATCAGCAGCACGATCTCCATGTCCCCAGGGTGGGGGAGACCCTGGACACAACCCGGGAGGTCGGGCCCGGGGCGGGGACGTCGTCGATTCGGAGGACGGGCCGCGCCCCCGTACCGTGGAGCCCGTGAGCCTCAGCATCGGGATCGTCGGACTGCCCAACGTCGGGAAGTCGACGCTCTTCAACGCCCTGACCAAGAACGACGTGCTCGCCGCGAACTACCCGTTCGCGACGATCGAGCCCAACGTCGGCGTCGTCGGGGTCCCCGACCCGCGGCTGGCCGTGCTGGCCGGCGTGTTCTCCAGCGCCAAGGTCATCCCGGCCACCGTGTCGTTCGTCGACATCGCCGGCATCGTGCGCGGCGCCAGCGAGGGCGAGGGTCTGGGGAACAAGTTCCTCGCGAACATTCGCGAGAGCGACGCGGTCTGCCAGGTGATCCGCGCCTTCCGCGACCCCAACGTCGTGCACGTCGACGGCGAGGTGTCGCCGAAGTCCGACATCGAGACCATCAACACCGAGCTGATCCTGGCCGACCTGCAGACCCTCGAGAAGGCGCTGCCGCGGCTGGAGAAGGAGTCCCGGCTCGCGAAGGACAAGGACAAGGCCGGCCAGCTGGTCGCCGCGCAGAGGGCGACCGAGCTGCTGCAGGGCGGTACCACCCTGTACGCCGGCGCGGCCGCAGCGGGCATCGAGACGGCCGACCTGCGCGAGCTGCACCTGCTCACCGCCAAGCCGTTCCTCTACGTCTTCAACCTCGACGAGGACGAGCTCGGCGACGCCGCGTTCAAGGACGAGATGCAGGCCTTGGTCGCCCCGGCGGAGGCGATCTTCCTCGATGCGAAGGTCGAGTCCGAGCTCGCCGAGCTGCCGGCCGAGGAAGCGCTCGAGCTGCTGCAGTCCCTCGGCCAGGACGAGTCCGGTCTCGACCAGCTGGCGCACGTCGGCTTCCGCGCCCTCGGTCTGCAGACCTACCTGACGGCCGGCCCGAAGGAGGCGCGCGCCTGGACCATCCCGGTCGGCGCCACCGCCCCACAGGCCGCCGGAGTCATCCATACCGACTTCCAGCGCGGCTTCATCAAGGCGGAGGTCGTGTCCTTCGACGACCTCGTCGACGCCGGCTCGATGAACGAGGCGAAGTCCCGCGGCAAGGTCCGCATCGAGGGCAAGGACTACCTGATGGCCGACGGCGACGTCGTGGAGTTCCGCTTCAACGTGTAGTTGCCCGAAGCGCGGCAGGTCTCAGGTCTACTCACCGTCGCCAGTCCGCGGGGTAGCGGCCGTCGGAGGCCGCTAGAAGGAGCGCAACCTGGCTGGCGCGGGCAGCTCGTCGGAGGGCGTTGGCATCGGGCACCGCGCCCCCCCGTGTGAGTGGCGTAGCGTGGCGTGGGCGTGGCTAGGTGACTGGTACCAGCCAGACGGTGGCGGTGGGAACGATGTCAGCGTCGTACCCACCGGCGACGAGGGCCGTGCCGTCTGGGAGAGGCGTCAGAGTCTGGAACGCCCTTTCCCTCTCCAGCGAGGGAACCTCGACCTCCTGGACGCTGGCCGGAGCTGTGTCGATGATTGCGACCGTCGTGCCACCAGCGACCGCGACGCGACCGTCCTGGAGAACCGCTGCGGCGTCGGTCAACTTGTAGCGACCTTCAGGCAGCACCGGACCGGGCCGAAAGCTGTCACCTCCGGTGCGCAGGAGCTCGGTGCTTGCAAAGGCGTCCCTGCTCTCCGCGGAACCGGAGCCGCCGATCACCAGCACGTCGCCGTCCGGAAGCCCCACTGCCGTGTGCTTGACCCGGGCTGTCTCCAGCGCCGGACCAGCAGTCCAACGCCGAGCCCGACGGTCCAGGACCAGCGTGGAAGCGACCGCACTGTCGTTCGACGTCGTGCCACCGACAAGCAAGACGTCACCCGCGAACATCGTGGCCACTTGAGCCGTTCTCGGCTCCGGGAGGTCCGGGCCCGCAACCACGGCGCCGGCCCTCGGGTCGATGATCTCGACGCTACGGAGGGCTGTACCGCCGGCACCGCGGCCACCCGCGACGACTACTCGTCCGTCAGGCAGCAGGCTCGCGGTGTGATCGGCACGAGCCTTCCGCAGTGACCCGAACGTCGTGAACGCATCTGTCGTCGGATCGAACACCTCGATCGAGTCGGTCGGCGGTGCCCCTTCGCCTCCGTACCCGCCCACCACGAGTACCCGACCGTCGTTCAGCAGCGTGGCCGTGTGGCTCAGCCGGGGCACCGCCATCGTCGGGCCGGGCCCTATCCGCCCTGTCGCGGGGTCGTACACATCGCTCACGGCCGCCTGCTCGACGCCACCACACCCCGATGTCGAGCACCCACCTGTGAACAGCACGCGGCCGTCCCGCAACGGTGTCGCCTGATGCACCGCGCGAGGTGTCCCCAGGGTCAGGTCCTCGGTGGGAACGGAGGTGGTAGGGACTGACGGTTCCTCTGTGCCCGGCGATGGGGCCGATGAGCCGATGGTGCATCCCGATGCGACCACCAGAGCCAGACACGGACCCACCGCTCCGTATGCAGCACGGCGTAGCGACCGTCGAAGATCGAACATGCCCTGAGTCTCCGCCACGGCGGATCAAGGCGGAAGCCGACTACCTGTCGACCGGTCGAGCAGCGAAGGTGTGGGATGCAGCCGGGAGGCGGCATTCCCCTTCCGCTTCAACGTGCAGCGCGTCTGGAGTCCAGCTGCTCGATGGTCCGGTCACTGGCAAACGCGCGGCCACCGCTCATGCATCGCCTCGCTCAGCAGCCGAAGCACTGGTTCGGCGTGTTGCCGAGGATCGTCGTGTCCTCGAGCCTGGGCTTCCCCGTCGTGTACATCCCGGCTCCCTGGATGGTTCCGCCCGCCCGCGCGCGTGCGCAGCGAGTTGCCGGAAACGGTGGAGTCCTTCATCGACAACGTCACCGGCGGCCCGCTGAGGGGGATGCCGTTCGAGATTCCGCCACCCTGTGCGGTGGTCTCCGGTGCGAGGGCGGCGCCGGAGATGCCTGTCTCCTCGACATCCCACAGCTCCAGCAGGCTGTGGTTGGGCCGTCGACCTCGAGGGCAGTGCCGCCGGTCCCACGTCCTCCGTGGTCGCAACATCGAATGGCTGATCTCGGTGCGCTTCATCACCAGGTATGCGCGCCGGACGGCACCGCACGGGCATCGCACGGAGCGGTCCGGCGGAACTCAGCGGCAAGGCTGCGCTCCGTGGTCGGGCGTTGACCAGGAGTGCGGCCAGTCCCGCGCATGCATCAGTTGCCCTGCGCCGGGAACCCTCGCGGCATGGGCAGGCACCGGGGGCGGAAGGAAGGTCGCGCGGCAGTGCGGCCTCCGCGCCCTCTCGCGGCGCTGGGCGTCGCGGCGGCCGGCGGTCTGGCGTTGAGCCTCCTGGTGCCGGGGCTCGTCCACCATCGCGGACCCGCCTCCGCACCCGATTCCGTGGTCGCCGAGACCCTGGCTGCCTCGACGACCGCGTCGTCCGCGCCGCCGACCTCCGACGGCCCGACTCCTACCGAGTCGACTGCCCCGCCGTCGGAGCCGACGACCGATCCCACGACGTCGACCACCGATCCGGCGCCGACCGACCCGACGACGGCCTCGGAGGCCGGTACGCCGACCGAGTCGGGCGTCAGCGCACCCTCGGACCCGGCTCCCGGCGAGACGGCTGTCGTGCCCGCGCCACTTGCTGCGGCGCCCACGGCGGCGACGACGCCAGCTGCGGCCGGACCGGCCGCAGCCCTCACCCCCGGCCCGACCGCGACGCCAGCTGAGCTGGACGTGACCTCCCGCTGGCCGTCGGGATGGTTGCTCGCGGTTCGGGTGCTGGGCGAGAAGCGACACCGATCGCGCAGTCACACCACAACCGCCCGAGGCGCTGGAACCGCGACGCCGGTCAGGGTGGCCGTGCCTGCCCGTAGCCGGGGCACCGGCGCCGTGACCGGACAGCCTGCACCGGCTGTCGCGACGACTCCGTCGAGCGCGAACGGCGCGACCGCTGGCCCGGCGGACTCGTCGTTGCCGGCGCCGCGGAAGCAGGTGCAGACCGACCCGGTCGACTATTCGTGGCACTTCACCATCGAGCGGGCGCCCGTGCTCTTCATCTGCGGAGTCCTCGCCCTGGGTGTCTTCCTCGCCGCATCGGCCGCGGCCATGCAGGGCACCGGCGCGCACCGTCGCCGCTGACGCGGGCTCGCGCACCCGGGGCTGCCACACGGCTGAGCCGCGGTCAGAGGCGGACGGCGGTGAAGACCGAGTGCAGGTCGCCGGCTGCGTGCGAGAGGACCACGACCCAGCGGGCCGACACCGCCAGGGCTTCGGGGAGGACGTGACCTCCGGACGGGAAACGGGCGAGCGTCCGTGGCTTGCCCACCGCGCGCGGAGACGCTTCGACCAGCTCGACCCGACCGGCGTCCGTGAGCCAGGCCACGGCCGAGCGGGCGGTCTCGCGGCCGTGCGCGTCGAGCAGCGTGGCGAGAGCGACGTTGTGCGTCGCCTCGGTCCTGCTGCCGACCCGCCGCCGGTGGCCTACGCGCACGTCGTCGGAGGCCGTGGGGGTGATGTCCCACAGGCAGACCGGGCACGGACCGCTCGTCGACCCGGTGACCACACGGGCGACCGTCGCGGTGCCTGCAACGGCCGCGTCCAGCGGCTGGCTGGCCGCGAGCTGACGATCGCCGCCCTGTCCCGCGCCGGTGCCGAGGTGCACCCAGGCGGCGTCCGCATCGGAGAAGTAGGTGACCGGGACCCGGGAGCGGCCGACAGTGGTGACGTCCACGATCGACCGGCTGGAGATGCGGTCGGTCATCGACGTCTCGTCGCCCGGCCAGTGCTGCGTGGTGAGCGCAGCGGGTACGTGCGCCAGCCAGAGGCCGGTGCTCTCGGTGACGAGCCAGAAGCCGCCGACGCCGTCGGTCGCCGTCCGGGAGGTCCCCACCGAGTCCCAGACCCGGGCCGGCGCAGTCCAGGTGCGCCCGCTGTCGCGGGACACCCAGAGCCAGGTCCCCACCGTGCTGCCCGTGTCGGTGGAGTCGTAGGCCAGCGAGGTGAGGAGCAAGCGGCCGCGAGTCCGGTCCTCGAGCAGCGAGACGGTTCCCAGGGTGTCGAGTGCTCCGACCGACAAGGTCCCGCTCTGCCAGTGGCTGGAGCCGCGCTGCCGCAGCACCCTCAGCCGGTGCGGCGTCCGGCCCGTCTCGGTCCACGCCAGGACCGTGGTGCGGTTCCGCATGGTCAGGATGGCCGGCTGCTCGAGGGAGTACCCGGCCGACGCGCGAGCGACCACCTGCCCTGAGCCGATCGCCGACGGGCCGGCCGGAGGAGCGGCTCCCGCGGAGGAGGCCCCCGCGACGGCCACCAGGAGTGCGGTCACCGTCGACAGCGCCGCCACCCTCCCGGGCCGGAGCCGCCCGCTCACGTCGCACTCCCGGGAGTCCGGACCCGACAGCTCACGCGGGTTGCCCGCAGGGTGGTCATCGAGGGAGGACGCGGCCGTGGCCCCGTCAGGTTGACACGATGCACGACGGCGACCGGCGGGCCGGCGGAACAGGGCGGCCCCGCATCGGCAGGCACGACAGTCGTCACGGCCGGTGATCATCTGTTCACGATCTTGGGTCTGGTACCCGCTGCATTGTCGGAGGAGTCTGTCGATCATGCGGCCAACGTTCGAGTCGAGCAGATCGCCGGAGGACGTCGCCCGCGACGCCCGGGAGGCCGTCCTCCGGTCCGCCGCCCGGCTTCGGGCGGCGAGGTCGACGGCCCAGCACCGCACCGAGCTGGTCCTCGCCCAGCGCCGGGCCGAACGTGCCCGGCGTCAGGACGCCGAGGCAGACCGGCTCTGGTCGATGTACGTGCCGATGAACCGGCTGCCGCTCCCGAGGGGGTAGCCGAAGCGGGCCCGGCCACGCCCCTCGGTGGCCGGACCCGCCCCCAGCTCGTCGACCCCTCGACGGTGTGTCTCGACCCATCTCGCGCCCATGGGGAGGACGCTGGCGACGCGCCCGTCGCCGGGCCAGCCCCCCGGAACGGCGGCGGGCGCCTTGCGTCCCCCAGCCGGAGGTTGGTGCGCTCTGCTGCAGAAGGCCCGGCGCCGGGGGATGCGCCGGGCCTTCGACCGTTCGATGCGCGAGGGGGGACGCGTACCGGGCGGTTGCAGGACTCCTACGGTGCGCCAGGTCGCCGGCAGGGACAGGCTTCTTGACCGCTCCATGGGCGGTCACTGGCCAAGAACTGTGACTCCGCATACCCGCACCGGCGGCAAGCCGCGATCTCACGGCCTCGCGCCGTGCCGCCCGGTGGCCCGCACCCGGGCGAGGCGAACGGTGCATCGAGCTGCGTGAGGTCAGTGGCGTGCGGCCCTTGCGTCCTCGCGCCGGGCCTCGATGAGGTGCCGCGTCGAGTGGGCGACGAAGGGCCCGCTGCGGCGGATCCGGTCGTCCAGCTCCACGAGCGTGTCGCGGTACCTGTCGACGGAGAAGTCCGGTACCCACCAGACGCACGTGCGCAGGATCCAGACGACGGCCCCGACGTCGAAGAGCTCCATCCGGCAGCGAGTGGTCTGCAGGTTCGTGACGGTCAGCCCTGCCTCCTGCGCCTGCAACGCCTCACGCCGCGGGTCGCGGCCCGACCGGTGCTCGGGAAGCGGCCCGAGGAAGAACTCGATCAGGTCGAACGCCGACGCCGGACCGACGTGCTGGGCGACGTAGTGCCCCCCGGGCACGAGGACCCGCCGGATCTCCGGCCAGTCCGGGCTCACCGGGTCGCGCGACCGTCGAGCCACCCGAATCCCCAGCCGGTGACGTCCGCCGACTCGGCCTCGGACACCAGCTCACCGAACGTGCGCACCGGTCCATCCTGCCGGGCCCTCGGTCGCCCGGAGTGCGGGCTGGCCCCGGCGCCGCGGGTGCGTGCGCCGCCGGGGCCCGGCTCCGCTGGTCGATCGGCTCCGCTGCACTCGTGGTACCACGCGACAGCGGCCTGCTCCGGAAGGCCGGGCCACCGGCTCTGCGGATTTTCCTTGCGCCGTCCCGGCCGCCCGCGACGGGTCAGGCCCAGGCGGGGCGGGGCGCCGGCACGCCGTCCGCACCGAGGTCGGCGACGACGAGCCCGTCCTCGCCGCGCTTGGCCCGGTAGAGGGCGGCGTCCGCGGCCCGGTAGAGCCCGGCCGGGTCCCAGCCGGTGTCGGGCGCCGAGAGCGCCATCCCGATGCTCGCGCTCACGACCAGACCCGGCGAGACGTCGTCCCAGCCCTGGTCCTGGATGCTGCGGAGCAGGTCGCGGGCCCGTTCCTGCGCGATCGTCGGCGTCAGGTCGACCCCGCTGAGCAGGACGGCGAACTCGTCCCCGCCGTGTCGCACCGCGAGGTCCTCGGGGCGTACGGCGGCCTGCAGCAGGCGACCGATCCGGCGCAGCACCTCGTCACCGCTGCTGTGGCCGTGGCCGTCGTTCACCTCCTTGAAGCCGTCGAGGTCGACGAGGACCAGCGCCGTGATCCGGGGTGCCGACGGCGGCGCCTGCCCCAGCCACGCGTCGAACGCCCGACGGTTGTGCAGCCCCGTCAGCGGGTCGGTGTTGGCGGCGGTCACCAGCCGCTCGTGCTCGCTACCGCGGCGCTCGGCGCTGATCTGGGCGCGGGCCGAGACCAGCACCGCCTCCCGCGACTCCCAGCGCAGCCGGCCCAGCAGTCTCGCGTGGTCGGCCTGGGCGCGGACCGCCTCCGTGGGCGCCCGGCCGGCCAGCACCTGGGCGCGGACCCAGGTGAGGAAGCTGGCGGATGCCGACGAGGCCGACGCCGCGGTGGTGAGCCGCTGGCAGGCCGCGACGGCGGCGAGGTCGTCACCGGACTGCCACAGCGACCACGCCACGGCGGCGTCCAGCAGGGGCAGCGCCTCGACGTCGCCGTCCTCGACGAGAGAGTCGCGGCAGGCCTCGATCTCCGGCAGCAGGCGGCCGGGCGCGCCGCCGGCGAGCAGCGACGCGATGACGCCCAGGGCCTCGACGTCGCGTCGCCAGAGCGGCGGGAGGTCCAGCGCCAGCGCGCCGGGGACGGCGGCCGCGGCCTGCGCGAGCCGGTCATGGCATTGCGCGGTGTCGCCGCTCTCGAGCAGGGCGACCGCCCACTCGACGCGGGTCAGCACCCGGTTGACGGCGACGGCGTTGGCCATCGCCGGTACCTCGCAGCGAGCCTCCAGCGCGTGGGCCCGGCCGTAGAGCTCGTCGACGAGCTCCCACAGCCGCAGCGTGTTGAAGGCTGCGCCGGCGATGACGTAGCCGGTGCAGCGGTCCAGCGGCGGTTGCGACTCGTCGTCGAGCCGGGCGACGGCCAGGCTGGCGTCGGCCATCAGGCTCATGCTGTCCGACATCGTGCCCGAGGCGAGGGCCCGCAGCCCGAGAGTGACCGCGTGCAGGGCGGTCAGGCCGGCGTTCTCCGCCCGGCGGCACAAGGGCGTGACGTCGTCCGGGTGCACGGACCGGCCGCGGGCGGCGAGGTCGTGCACCAGCCGGGCGCCGTCGAGGACGATGCCGACGTCGGTCCAGCCGCGGCGTCGGGCCTCGGCGGTGGCGGCCGGGATGGCGGCGTACGACTCTGCCCGACGCTCGCTCTGCACGCCCTCGAACAGCGCATAGGCAGCGTGGTAGTGCTCGGCGTGCGTGCTGACCGGTCCCACCTGCCCTCCTTGGACGAGATCCCGGGTCGCACGATCGTCGCAGGAAGCCCGTCTCGGAGAGCATCGACCGGTCCCGGCGGGGACTTGACCGGCGCGCTCGAGCGGCGAGCCCGATCAGATCTCCGGGGGACGGCGAACAGCGACTACCTGCTCAGCCGGGCCCGCCGGAGTCAGTGCCCGAGCCGGACAGGATCTGGTCGACGCGGGCGGCCAGCTCGACGTCCTTCGCGGTGACGCCGTCCTCGCTGTGGGTCCAGAGCCGCAGCACCAGGGCGTCGGGCTCGCGGGAGACGTCCGGGTGGTGGCCCATCGCGTCACCGGCCTCGGCGAGTGACCGCATCATCGCCTCCTGGCTGTCGCCCGGGACGTCCACCCGCCGGGTGAGTGCGTCGCCGTCGTAGGCCCAGCCGGGCAGCGCCTCGAGCGCCGTCTGGATCTGGTCGTGGTCGAGGAGGTCAACCATGGGTTGCGGGCCTTCCTGCTCCTGATGGCGTCACGTGGTCGTGACGTTCATGTCCTCCAGGTTGGCCCGCACACCTGCCAGCCGCGGGTTGCCGGACCAGAGCTGCTCCGCCTCGCGCATCGCCGAGCCCGACTCCCCGCCCTCGCCGAGGCCGGCCAGAGCCTCGGCCAGCGTCACGAGGTCGTCGGCCCGGGTGTACTGGTCGCGGTCCCAGGCGATGGCCTCCCGCGCGTGCTCGGCGGCCTCGGCGAGGCGGCCGTGCACGAGCTGGTGCAGTGCGTGCGTGCCGGCGAGCACGGTGCCGGTGCTCGCGGCCCGCTGCGCCTCCTGCAGCGTCACCGAGATCTCGTCCTCGACCCGGTCGAGCGACAGCTGGTTGGACTCGACGGCGCACAGGAGGGCCCACACGTGGGCCGACAGCGCGTCCAGACGGCCGGTACGGCTCCGGCCGACGTGCTGGGTCCAGGTGCGGGTCACCTCGGCGGCCTCGTCGAACCGGCCCTGCGCCGAGAGCGACCTGGCGAGGGTCTTGAGGGCGGACACGTCGGACGGCTTGTCGCGCAGCCGGTCACGCGCCTGCGACTCGGCGGCGTCGGTGTCGCCGGTGGACAGGCTGCGGCTCGCCGCCATCGCCGTACGGCGGGGGATCTTGGAGCCCAGCCAGATCAGCGGGTCGTACTTCGTGTCGACCACGCGCTCCTTCATGGGGATGATCGCGTTGTCGGTGATCTTGATGTGTTCGGGGCAGACCTCGGTACAGCACTTGGTGATGTTGCACATGCCGAGGCCGTGCGTGTCCTGGGCCTCTCGCTTGCGGTCCTTGCTGTCCAGCGGGTGCATGTCGAGCTCGGCCAGCCGGATGAAGAACCGGGGGCCGGCGAAGGACTCCTTGTTCTCCTCGTGGTCGCGGACCACGTGACAGGTGTCCTGGCAGAGGAAGCACTCGATGCACTTGCGGAACTCCTGGCTCCGCTCGACGTCGACCTGCTGCATGCGGTACTCGCCGGGCGCGAGGTCGGCGGGCGGCGCGAACGCCGGGACCTCACGGGCCTTCTGGTAGTTGAAGGACACGTCGGTGACGAGGTCCTTGACCACGGGGAAGGCCCGCAGAGGCGTGACGGTGATGACCTCGTCCTCGGTGAACGTGCTCATCCGAGTCATGCACATGAGTCGCGGCCGGCCGTTGACCTCGGCGCTGCACGAGCCGCACTTGCCGGCCTTGCAGTTCCACCGGACGGCGAGGTCCGGCGTCTGGGTGGCCTGCAGCCGGTGGATGATGTCGAGGACGACCTCGCCCTCCTTCACCTCGACCGTGAAGTCCTCGAGGTCGCCGTCGGTGGCGTCGCCCCGCCACACGCGGAACCGCGCAGAATATGTCATCAGGACCCCATCTCCTGCCCGGGCAGGATCGTCAGCTCGGCGTCGGTCATGTACTTCGTCAGCTCGTCGCGCTCGAACAGCGAGAGCAGCTCGGGCGGCATCACCGGGAGCGGCTGCTGGGTCACCTCGACGCCCTCGCCCGAGGGCTTGCAGATGAGGTTCACCTTGCGCCACTCGGACGACATCGCCGGGTGGTCCTCGCGGGTGTGACCGCCGCGCGACTCCTCGCGGATGAGTGCTGCCCGCGCCACGCACTCCGAGACGATCAGCATGTTGGGCAGGTCCAGCGCCAGGTGCCAGCCCGGGTTGAAGACCTTGTCGCCCTGGACCGTCATCTTCTTGGTGCGGGCCTTGAGCTTCTCGAGCTCAGCGAGCGCCTGGGTGACCTCGGCCTCGGTGCGGATGATGCCGACGAGGTCGTTCATCATCTGCTGCAGGTCGGCGTGGATCGCGTAGGGGTTCTCGCCGCCGGAACCGGTGAAGGGCGCCTCGGCATCCTTCTGCGCGATCTCGATGTCGTGGTCGGTGATCACGGGGCGCGAGCGGCCCAGCGCGTCGACGTACTCGGCGGCCCCGAGACCGGCGCGGCGTCCGAAGACCAGCAGGTCGGACAGCGAGTTGCCTCCGAGCCGGTTCGAACCGTGCATGCCGCCGGCGACCTCGCCGGCCGCGAACAGGCCGGGCACCCTGGCAGCTGCGGTGTCGGGGTCGACCTCGACACCACCCATGACGTAGTGGCAGGTCGGTCCGACCTCCATCGGCTCGGCCGTGATGTCGACGTCCGCCAGCTCCTTGAACTGGTGGTACATCGACGGCAGCCGCTTGCGGATCTCGGTCGCCGGGAGGCGGGAGGCGATGTCGAGGAAGACGCCGCCGGCGGGGGAGCCCCGGCCGGCCTTCACCTCGGAGTTGATGGCCCGGGCGACCTCGTCGCGGGGGAGCAGCTCCGGGGGACGCCGGTTGTTGTCGGCGTCGGAGTACCAGCGGTCGGCCTCCTCCTCGGTCTCCGCGTACTGCTTGCGGAAGACCGCGGGGACGTAGTCGAACATGAAGCGCTTGCCCTCGGAGTTCTTGAGGACGCCGCCGTCGCCCCGCACCGACTCGGTGACGAGGATGCCCTTGACCGAGGGCGGCCAGACCATGCCCGTGGGGTGGAACTGGACGAACTCCATGTTGACCAGCGTCGCGCCGGCCTTCATCGCGAGCGCGTGGCCGTCACCGGTGTACTCCCACGAGTTGGAAGTCACCTTGAAGGACTTGCCGATGCCGCCGGTGGCGAGCACGACAGCGGGTGCCTCGAAGACGACGAAGGTGCCGTCCTCGCGGGTGTAGCCGGCCGCGCCACAGATCCTGCCCGAGTCACCGGCTGCGCTGTCCTTGAGCAGGGCGGTGATGGTCACCTCCGCGAAGACCTTGATCATCGCCTCCGCGTCGCCCTCGCTCCGGGCGTCGTCCTGCTGCAGCGACACGATCTTCTGCTGCAGGGTGCGGATCATCTCCAGGCCGGTGCGGTCGCCGACGTGCGCCAGCCGGGGGTACTCGTGCCCGCCGAAGTTGCGCTGGCTGATCTTGCCGTCCTTGGTGCGGTCGAACAGCGCGCCGTAGGACTCGAGCTCCCACACGCGGTCCGGTGCCTCCTTGGCGTGCAGCTCGGCCATCCGCCAGTGGTTGAGGAACTTGCCGCCGCGCATCGTGTCGCGGAAGTGGACCTGCCAGCTGTCCTTGCTGTTGACGTTGCCCATCGCAGCGGCTGCGCCGCCCTCGGCCATCACGGTGTGCGCCTTGCCGAACAGCGACTTGCAGACGATGGCGGTGCGCTTGCCCTGCATCCGCGCCTCGATGGCCGCGCGGAGGCCGGCCCCGCCGGCGCCGATCACGACGACGTCGTAGCTGTGGCGCTCGATCTGGCTCATCGGTCGTTCATCCTTCGCCCCTTGAGGGAGTGCAGTGGGTCGGTCGGCCGACGCGCTCGCCCGTGCTCATACGTCAGTTGATGATGCGGAGGTCGCTGATGGTGCCGCTGGCAACGAGCCACACGTAGAGGTCCGCGATCACGATGCTGTACATCGAGATGAACGCGAACTGCCCGTGCCGGGCGTTGAGCTTGGAGACCTGGGTCCAGACCCAGTAGCGCACCGGGTGCCGAGAGAAGTGGTTGAGGCGCCCACCGGTGATGCTGCGGCAGGAGTGGCAGCCGAGCGTGTAGGCCCAGATCAGCGCGGCGTTGACCACGAGGATCACGGTCCCCAGCCCGATGCCCACACCGCCGCCGTCGCCGTGGAACGCGAGCACGGCGTCGTAGGTGAGGATCAGGCCGACGACGACCGCGGCGTAGAAGAACCAGCGGTGCGCGTTCTGGAAGATCAGCGGGAACTTGGTCTCGCCGGAGTAGGTCTTGTGCGGCTCGGCCACTGCGCACGCCGGCGGGGAGAACCAGAACGACCGGTAGTAGGACTTCCGGTAGTAGTAACAGGTGGCGCGGAAGCCGCCCGGCAGCGCCAGGATGATCATCGCGGGCGACATCCAGGCCGGGAGGCTGCCGATCGGCTGCCCGAACGGCGACGTGCCGTCGACGCAGTCCGTCGACAGGCACGGCGAGTAGAACGGCGCGATGTAGTGGAAGTCCTCGACGAAGTAGGACTTGTCCCAGAACAGCCGGACGGTCGCGTAGAGCAGGAAGATGCCGAGGGCGACGGCGTTGCCCAGCGGGAACAGCCACCACCTGTCCGTCCGCAGCGTGCGGGCGGAGATCTTCGCCCGTCGTCCGTCGCCGGTCAGAGTGCTGCTCATCGCCGTCCCTGGTGACTCTTGGTCGGTCGGAGGATCGAGCCCGTCGCGGAGGCCGCGGCGAGCCGTGCGCCGGAGGCTGCCGCCGGTCAGTGTGTCACTCGGTCCCGAGGGGTGGACACGGGGGAGGGCGTGAGGTCGGCCACACCCGGCGCACCTCCCGGGCGCACCGCTCTCGCGCCCACCGCCTCCCGTGCGCGAAGATGCCGAAGTGTCAGGAACCCGGACAGACCAGGCACCGCCGGTCGACCCGCGGGAGCTGGCGTCCTCCGGCACGGCGGAGCCGGCCGGCGGCGCAGAGGCGCGGCTGCGGCTCCTGGTGGCCGCCACCGCGCACCTGTCGGACACCCTCGACCTCCGCGCCGTCGCGCGGGGCGTCGCCCGCACGGTGGTGCCGGCACTGGCCGACGCCGTGCAGGTCGACCTGGTCGAGGCTCTCTTCCACCCCGAGAGCGCAGCGGCGGCCGGGAGCGGCGGGGCCCTGCTCCGTGTCGCGAACGTCGATCGTGCGCTCGACGGTGCCAGCGACGGTCATGCGGCCGGTCCCGAGCAGGACGAGTGGATCGGCTATCCGCCCGGCGGTGCCGCGGCCGCCGCGCTCGCGGCCGGCGTGACTGCGGGGGAGGGCGGCGAGGTGGGTCCGGGGAGCCTGTTCGTCCCGCTCCGGGCCCGGGGCCGCGTGCTCGGGCTGGTGGGGCTGCACCGGGTCGGTGCCGACACCCCGCCCTACGGCGCGGCCGACGTCGCGCTCGCCGAGGAGATCGTGACCCGGGCCGCTCTCGCCCTCGACAACGTGCGGCTCTACGACGAGGCCCGCACGACCGCGATCGCACTCCAGCGCTCGCTGCTGCCGAGCCTGCAGCCGCGGGTCACCGGGGTCGACACCGCGCACCGCTACCTTCCGGGGCGCCGCGACCTGGGCGTCGGCGGTGACTGGTTCGACGTCATCCCGCTGTCCTGCGGCCGGGTGGCCTTCGTCATCGGCGACGTCATGGGGCGCGGCCTGCGGGCGGCGGCCACGATGGGCCAGCTGCGCACCGCGGTCCGCACCCTCGCGGTGCTCGACCCGATGCCCGAGGACGTCCTGCGACACCTCGACGACCTGGCGCAGAGCATCGACGAGGTCCAGCTCGCGACCTGCGTCTACGCGGTGTTCGACCCGGTGCGCCGTTCCCTGTCGTTCGCCACAGCCGGGCACCCGCCGCCGGTGCTGCAGGGACCCGGTGGCCTCGCCACCGCGCTGCCGCAGCCGTCGGGTGCTCCGCTCGGTGTGGGAGGAGTCCCCTTCGAGTCCACGACCGTCCCGGTCGAGGACGGGTCGCGGCTCGTGCTCTACACCGACGGTCTCGTCGAGTCGCGCGACGTCGACATCGACGACGGCCTGCGCCGGCTGGCGCGCTCCCTGGAGGTGGGACCCGACGACCTCGACGCCCTCTGCGACCAGGTGCTGGCGGACCTGGGTCGGGACGAGGACCACGACGACGACGTCGCGCTCCTGGTCGCCTCGCTGGACGGCATCGACGGCCGGCGGGTCGCCGCCTGGGAGCTGGTAGGAGGGGTCGAGTCGGTCGCCGGGGCGCGTGCCTGGGTGCGCGAGCGGCTGGCGGCCTGGGCGATGGAGCCGGCCACGGAGGTCGCCGAGCTGCTCACGAGCGAGCTGGTGACCAACGCCCTGCGGCACGCGGCCGGCCCCGTCGAGCTGACCGTCCTGCGGCTGGACGAGATCGTCACGCTGGCGGTGAGCGACGCGAGCACCCCGCTGCCGCGGCTGCGCCCGGTCTCCGACGCCGACGAGGGCGGCCGCGGCCTGCAGCTGGTCGCGATGCTCGCCGCCCGCTGGGGCGCCCGGCCGACCGCGGCCGGCAAGGTCGTCTGGTGCGACCTGCCGCTCCCCCAAGGCCGTTGAGTGGCGGGTTGTGGCAGAAATCTGGCCCCAGAAGTGCAACAGCGCGCCACTCAACGCAACAGAACGGCGACAAGGTCGCTGACGGCGGCGAGCCACCCACGTGGCTCCGCCGTCATTGCTGCTCACCGGTACCACCGTCGGCGCGAGCGTCCGGGGGGCCGCCGCCGCGCCCGTAGACTGACGTGTCCCCTTCCCCGTACGGATCGAGCGTTCTCGCATGCCCGCAGCCACCCGAGACGACCTGCGCAACGTCGCGATCGTCGCCCACGTCGACCACGGCAAGACCACGCTGGTCGACGCGATGCTCTGGCAGAGCGGTGCGTTCTCCGCCCACCAGGCCGAGAGCGGCGACGTCGACGTGCGCGTCATGGACTCGATGGACCTGGAGCGCGAGAAGGGCATCACGATCCTCGCGAAGAACACCGCGGTCCGGCACAAGGTGGGTGACCGCGAGGTCACCATCAACATCATCGACACCCCGGGCCACGCCGACTTCGGCGGCGAGGTCGAGCGTGGCCTGTCGATGGTCGACGGCGTGCTGCTCCTCGTCGACGCCAGCGAGGGACCCCTGCCGCAGACCCGCTTCGTGCTGCGCAAGGCGCTGCAGGCCAGGCTCCCGGTGGTCCTGGTCATCAACAAGGTCGACCGGCCGGACGCCCGCATCGCCGAGGTCGTCGACGAGACCTACGAGCTGTTCCTCGACCTCGATGCCACCGAGGAGCAGATCGAGTTCCCGATCCTGTACTGCTCGGCCAAGGCCGGCCGTGCGTCGCTGACCCGGCCCGGCGACGGTGACATGCCGGACTCGCCGGACCTCGAGCCGCTGTTCAGCACCGTCTTCGGGTCGGTCCCGGCCCCGACGTACGACGACGCCGCGCCGCTCCAGGCGCACGTGACCAACCTCGACGCCTCGCCGTACCTCGGCCGGCTCGCGCTGTGCCGCGTCCACCAGGGCGAGATCAGCAAGGGGCAGACGGTCATGTGGTGCCGGGCCGACGGCAGCATGGAGCGGGTCAAGGTCACCGAGCTCCTCATCACCGAGGCGCTCGAGCGGGTGCCCGCCGAGAAGGCCGGTCCCGGCGACATCATCGCCATCGCGGGCATCCCCGAGATCACCATCGGCGAGACGCTCGCCGACGCCGAGGACCCCCGGCCGCTCCCCGTCATCACGATCGACGAGCCGAGCATCTCGATGACCATCGGGATCAACACGTCACCGCTGGCGGGCAAGAGCGGCAAGAAGCTCACCGCCCGGCTGGTCAAGAGCCGACTGGACGCCGAGCTGGTCGGCAACGTCTCGATCCGCGTGCTGCCCACCGAGCGGCCGGACACCTGGGAGGTGCAGGGCCGGGGCGAGCTGCAGCTGGCGATCCTCGTCGAGATCATGCGGCGCGAGGGCTTCGAGCTCACCGTCGGCAAGCCGCAGGTCGTGACCCGCATGGTCGACGGCAAGGTGCACGAGCCGGTCGAGCGGCTCACGATCGACGCCCCGTCCGACTACCAGGGGGTCATCATCCAGCTGCTCGCCCTGCGCAAGGGGCGGCTGGAGCAGATGGTCGACCACGGCACCGGCTGGATCCGGATGGAGTACGTCGTGCCGGCCCGTGGCCTGATCGGCTTCCGCACCGAGTTCCTCACCGAGACGCGCGGCACCGGTCTGCTGCACCACGTGCACGAGCGGTACGAGCAGTGGCACGGCGACATCCGCACGCGGCCGACCGGCTCGCTGGTCGCCGACCGCACCGGCCCCACGACCGGCTTCGCCCTGGCGAACCTCCAGGAGCGCGGCACGCTGTTCGTCGGCCCGGGCACCCAGGTCTTCGAGGGCATGATCGTGGGCGAGAACTCCCGGTCGGACGACATGGACGTCAACCCGACCAAGGAGAAGAAGCTCACGAACATGCGGCAGTCGTCGGGCGACATCCTCGTGCCGCTGATCCCGCACAAGGTGCTGTCGCTGGAGCAGGCCCTGGAGTTCTGCCGCGAGGACGAGTGCGTCGAGGTCACGCCGGGGTTCGTGCGGATCCGCAAGGTGCTCCTGGACGCCTCGGAGCGGGCCCGGGCGACTGCCCGCCGCAAGCGGGAGTGAGGCGGCCGGCGACCCCCGACCGGGGCCGCCAGGCCCCGTGACCAGGCCCGATGCGCCAGGTATGACGGCTTGTCTCAGGGCGGTCACGATTGTGCAACAGAGGCTTCCGTCCATAGGTGTTCGGGTGGACATGTCCTAGAGTCCTGCTCCGGACGGCCTCCCGCCGCGCGCCAGCGCACTGTGTCGTGGGTGCCCGGACCGGACCGCGTCACCGGGGGATCGAACGTCGATCGAGGAGAGGTAGCGCCAGCTCTATGTCGCTCGCATCCGACCACGCGGTCGAGACCCCGACCGGGTCCAGCGTCGAGGCCACCGAGATCGCCGGACGCTCGCTCAGCCAGATCGCGTGGGGGCGGCTGCGCCGCGACAAGGTGGCGATGGTGAGCCTCTTCGTGGTCGTGCTGGTCATCCTGATCGCGGTGTTCGCCCCGCTGGTGACCAAGCTGGTCGGCGTCGACCCGTTGAGCTTCAACCAGAAGGCCGTCTCGGACGCCGGTGGCCTGCCGCTGGGCAAGTGGGGCGGCATCTCCCGGGACCACCCGCTCGGGGTGGAGCCGCTGACCGGCCGCGACATCTTCGCGCGCCTGCTCTACGGCGCCCGCATCTCGCTGCTGATCGCGCTCTCGTCGACGCTGCTGACCATGGTGCTCGGCGTCGTGGTCGGCATCATCGCCGGCTACTCCAAGGGCTGGCTCGACACCGCCCTGGGCCGGCTGATGGACCTCATCCTCGCCTTCCCGCTCCTCCTCATCCTGCTGGCCATGTCGCCCGTGCTGACGCAGCGCCTCGAGGCCACGTTCAACATGCCCGGCAACGTGGCCCGGGTGACCTACATCGTGCTGGTCCTGAGCGTCTTCGGCTGGCCCTACCTCGCCCGCATCGTGCGCGGCCAGGTGCTGAGCCTGCGAGAGCGGGAGTTCGTCGAGTCGGCTGTCTCGATGGGCGCCGGCACGCCGCGGATCCTCTTCAAGGAGATCCTGCCCAACCTGTGGGCGCCGATCCTGGTCTACGCCTCGATCGTCATCCCGACCTACATCGCCGCCGAGGCCACGCTGAGCTTCCTCGGCGTCGGGCTGCTGCCGCCGACCCCGTCCTGGGGCGCGATGCTCTCGGACTCGGTCTCGTTCTTCTACACGGTGCCCTCGTTCCTGTTCATCCCCGGCACCGCCCTGTTCATCGTCGTCCTGGCGTTCAACCTGCTGGGCGACGCGATCCGTGACGCTCTCGACCCGCGGGCGGGTCGAGCCTGACCGAACGACCACAAGCTTCCCCGGCACCGCCGGGGAGAAGCGGCACCGGCACGTGGAGGGTCGGTGGCGCCCACGGACCGGGACCATGAGTCCCGGCCCAGACCAGAAGGAGACACATGGGCAAGGCCAGCATCGGCCTGCGCGCAGTTGTCCTCGCGAGCGCGGCGGCGATGGCACTCGCCGCCTGCGGCGGGAGCAGCGGCGGCGGCAGTACCCCGGGTGACAGCGGCAATGGGAACGGTGAGCCGACCAAGGGCGGCACCCTGACCTTCATCACGCTGCAGGACCAGATCCAGCACCTCGACCCCCAGCGCAACTACACCGGTGAGGACCTGGCCTTCACCAGCGGCTACCTCAACCGGACGCTGAACGTCTACAAGCTCAGCACCGACGGCACGACCGCCAACGAGCTGCAGCCCGACCTCGCGACCGACACCGGCACGCCGAACGACGACGCGACCTCGTGGTCGTGGACGCTCAAGGACGGCCTCAAGTGGGAGGACGGGTCGGACCTCACCTGCGACGACCTCAAGTACGGCGTGTCCCGCACGTTCGCGACCGACATCATCACCGATGGTCCGAGCTACGCGATCACCATGCTGGACATCCCGACCGACAAGGACGGGAACTCGGTCTACAAGGGCCCGTACGTCACCAAGGGCAACGACACCGCTGCCTTCGACAAGGCGGTCGTCTGCGAAGGCAACAAGATCACGTTCAACCTGAACAAGCCGGTCGGTGACTTCAACTTCACCGTCACGCTGAGCTCGTTCGCGCCCGTCCCCAAGGCCGCCGACACCGGTGAGAAGTACGACGACAAGCCGGTCTCGAACGGCCCGTACAAGATCCAGGAGTACACCAAGGGCTCGCAGCTCGTCCTGGTCCGCAACGAGAACTGGGACCCGGCGACCGACGACTACCGCCCCGCGTACCCGGACAAGATCGTCTACAAGTTCGGCCTCGAGGCGTCGGTCATCGACCAGCGCATGATCGCCGACTCGGGCGACGACCAGCAGACGATCACCTCCGACCCGATCGAGCCCGCGTCGCTCGCGACCGTGTTCGGCTCGGACCGGTTCAAGGACCGTCGCGTGAACGAGCTCGACCCGTACGTCCGCTACTACGCGGTCAACGTGTCGAAGCTGCCGAACCTCGACCAGCGCAAGGCGATCGCGGCCGCTCTCGACCGCGCCCAGCTGCGCACCATCGCCGGTGGCGAGTACGCCGGTGACCTGGCCGACGGTGTCATCAAGCCGAACCTGCCGGCCGACTACGAGCCCTCGGGCATGTGGGACAGCCTGCTCGGCCAGAAGATCCCGGACAACGGTGACCCGGAGTACGCCAAGACGCTCATCCAGCAGTCCGGCGAGCCGATGAAGACCGTGCAGTTCGACTACCCGCAGACGCCGACCAACGACAAGGCCGCGGCCGCCGTCGTGGCGTCGCTGGGCAAGGCCGACATCAAGGTCAAGCCGAACCCGATCGAGGCGGGCCAGTTCTACGGCATCGTCTTCGACCCGGACAAGGCCGGCGACCTGATCGCCGCTGGTTGGGGCCCGGACTGGCCCAACGCGTCGACCGTCATCCCGGAGCTGTTCACCCCGAGCGGTGGCTTCGACCTCTCGCAGTCCGACGACAAGTCGTTCAACCAGAAGTCGCTGGCAGCGAAGGGCATCACCGACCGGGCAGCACAGGGCGAGCAGTGGAAGGCCCTGAACAAGGAGGCCATGGCGCAGGTGTGGGTCATCCCGACCCGCTTCGGCCGTGAGCAGCGCCTCGCGGGCTCCAAGGTGAAGGCTGCCTCGGGCACGAGCGGCCAGGTGTACATCTGGGCGCCCTACGGCTCCTGGTCGTACGCGGACCTCTACGTCGAGAAGTAAGTCCTTCGACGCAGAGCAGTCCTCAGCACCACAGCATCACCAGCACCACCTGAAGTGAGTCCGGTCTGAGCCGGGGGGCGGTTCTCCGCCCCCCGGCTCAGCCGAGCCAAGGCCCAGCTCGTGCCGGCGACCGGCACATGGTTCGCTGTCCCAGGCGCGCCGTGGAGAACTGCAAGCCGATCCTGCGTCCACCGGCGCCCTCCGGCGTCGTACTCTCGTCACGATCCGCGTCGACCGCGTCTTGCGGCCGGCCTGATGCCCTGGAGGTCCGACGGTGGGTGCCTACATAGTCCGTCGGCTGGTCGCGATGGTGCTGATGCTCATCGCGCTCAGCATGATCGTGTTCCTGATCTTCAACGCGCTGCCCGCCGACCCCGCGCGCCTCACCTGCGGCAAGTCCTGCAGCCCGCAGATCATCGAGGCCAACCGGCACCGGCTCGGCCTGGACAAGCCGCTGGTCAACCAGTACGGCGAGTTCGTCAAGGGCATCTTCGTCGGGCGCACCTACGGCTCGGGCACGGCGACCTTCGACTGCCACGTGCCGTGCCTGGGCTACTCGTTCCGCCGCGGCGAGCAGGTCACCGACCTGCTGTGGAACCGGTTCCCGGTGACCGGGCAGCTCGCCCTCGGAGGCTTCATCCTGTGGATCGTCGCCGGGGTCAGCTCCGGCATCGTGTCCGCGCTGAGACGCGGGAAGTGGCAGGACCGCGCGATCATGGGCTTCTCCCTGATCGGCTACTCGTTCCCGTCGTTCTTCATCGGCCTGCTGCTGGTCTTCTTCATCCAGATCAAATGGGCGCTGATCGGCTTCGACGGCTACGTGCCGCTCTACGAGGATCCCGTCGGCTGGTTCAAGGGCTTCATCCTGCCGTGGACCTCGCTGGCACTCATCTCGGCGGCGTTCTACGCCCGCCTCACCCGCAACCAGATGCTCGAGACCCTGGGCGAGGACTACATCCGCACCGCACGGTCCAAGGGCCTGCGTGAGCGGACGGTCATCGGCAAGCACGCCCTGCGCGCCGGCCTCACCCCGATCGTGACCGCCGCCGGACTCGACCTGGCCACCCTGCTCGGCGGTGCGATCATCACCGAGCGGATCTTCAACCTCAACGGCATCGGATCGCTCGCGATCGGGTCGGTCCTCGACTCCGACC
Source organism: uncultured Actinomycetota bacterium (assembly GCA_963784645.1). Taxonomy (GTDB): domain Bacteria; phylum Actinomycetota; class Actinomycetes; order JACCUZ01; family JACCUZ01; genus JBBRVW01. Next base: position 135,895 of record CAWARY010000018.1, read on the forward strand.
TGCCGGTGATCACCGGCACTGTGCTGCTCGCCGCAACGTTCGTCATCGTCGCCAACCTGGTCGTCGACATCCTGTACGCCGTCATCGACCCCCGGGTGAGGCTCACGTGAGCGAGGCATTCCTCGACGTCCGGGACCTCCGGGTCCAGTTCCCCACCGAGGACGGCGTCGTCAGCGCCGTCGACGGCGTCGACTTCTCGGTCGAGAAGGGCAAGACGCTGGCGATCGTCGGTGAGTCGGGTTCGGGCAAGTCGGTCACCGCCCAGGCGATCATGGGCCTGATCAACCGGAAGTCCGCGAAGATGACCGGCGAGGTGTACCTCGACGGCGAGGAGCTCGTCGGCGCCCGCCCGGAGCAGGTCCGCTCGCTGCGCGGCAAGCGGATGGCGATGATCTTCCAGGACCCGCTGTCGTCCCTGCACCCCTTCTACACGATCGGGAAGCAGCTGGCCGAGGCCGTCCTGGTGCACCAGAAGGTGTCCAAGCAGGAAGCCCTGGGCCAGGCGCGCGACATGCTGGCCCGGGTCGGCATCCCCAACCCGGAGCGCCGGATCAAGGACTACCCCCACAACCTCTCGGGCGGCATGCGCCAGCGCGTCATGATCGCGATGGCGCTGCTGAACAGCCCGGAGATGCTCATCGCCGACGAGCCGACCACCGCGCTCGACGTCACGGTGCAGGCGCAGATCATCGAGCTGCTCAACGACCTGCAGTCCGAGTTCGGCACGGCCATCGTGCTCATCACCCACGACCTCGGTGTGGTGGCGGACATGGCCGACGACGTCGTGGTGATGTACGGCGGCCGGGTCGTGGAGCGCGGCGCGGTCGAGGACATCTACTACCGGCCGGAGATGCCGTACACATGGGGCCTGCTCGGCTCGGTGCCGCGGATGGACACCGACCGTGGTGAGCGGCTCGAGCCGATCCCCGGCCAGCCGCCGTCGCTGATCCGGCTGCCCACGGGCTGCGTCTTCCGGCCCCGGTGCCCGTACCACGAGCTGGTCCCCGGCAACCGGTGCGACACCGACCGCCCAGCTCTCGAGGCGGTGACGCCCGAGCACTCGGTGCGCTGTCACCTCGAGCCCGCCCAGCGCCGCGAGATCGCCTCGGAGCGGCTGGCCGCCCGGGGTGGCGACGTCCTCGGCGGGGGCGCCGGCGGCGACGGTGTCGGTGCGACGCGGACGGCGACGGCCACCAGGCCCGCGCCTGCGGCGACAGACCAGGCGACCAGCACCACGCCCACGACCCCGGTCCCAGCGGACCAGCCGACGCAGGAGGACCAGCAGTGACCGTCGTCGACGAGACCGGCGCAAGCGCGGTCCTCCGCCGCGACGACGCGCTGCTGCGCGTCGACCGGGTGCAGAAGTACTTCCCGATCAACGGTGGCGGGATCCTCAAGCGCAAGGTCGGCGACGTCAAGGCCGTCGAGAGCATCAGCTTCGACATCGTGCCGGGCGAGACCCTCGGCATCGTCGGCGAGTCCGGCTGCGGGAAGTCGACCGCCGGCCGCACGATCATGAAGCTGCTCGACCCGACCGACGGGAAGATCGAGTTCGAGGGTCGTGACATCACGAACCTCACCCGCAAGGAGATGGTCCCGCTGCGTCGCGAGATGCAGATGATCTTCCAGGACCCCTACTCCTCGCTGAACCCCCGGCACACGGTCGGCGCGATCATCTCGGCGCCGTTCAAGGTGCAGGGCGTCAAGCCGGCGCGCGGCGTACAGGCCGAGGTGCAGGACCTGATGGCCCGCGTCGGCCTCAACCCCGAGCACTACAACCGCTACCCGAACGAGTTCTCCGGCGGCCAGCGGCAGCGCATCGGCATTGCCCGGGCGATCGCCCTGCGACCCAAGCTGATCGTCTGCGACGAGCCGGTGTCGGCCCTCGACGTGTCGATCCAGGCCCAGGTCGTCAACCTGCTCGAGGACCTGCAGGACGAGTTCCAGCTCGCCTACGTCTTCATCGCGCACGACCTGTCGGTCGTCCGGCACATCTCCGACCGGATCGCGGTCATGTACCTCGGCCGGATCATGGAGATCGCCGACGCGGAGAAGATCTACGAAGGCCCGCTGCACCCGTACACGCACGCACTCACCTCGGCCGTGCCGCTGCCGGACCCCAACGCCGAGCGCAAGCGCGAGCGGATCCTGCTCAAGGGCGACCTGCCGAGCCCGATCAACCCGCCCTCCGGCTGCGTGTTCCGGACCCGGTGCCCGAAGGCGCAGACGAAGTGCGCCGAGGAGATCCCGCTGCTGCGCGAGCTCGCGCCCGGCCACTTCGGTGCCTGCCACTTCCCCGAGGAGAAGACCGCCCTCATCAAGGGCTGACGCCCGTCCCCGCGTCCTGATGCGTTGAGTGGCGCGCTGTTGCAGTTCTGGTGGGTCAGAAAGTGCAACGGCGCGCCACTCAACGGCACCGGCGAGGGCAGCAAGCGCTCCCGCCGTCGTCACGTCGGTCAGATCGGCGGTCGCGTCCCTGCTCCGCCGTCGTGGCGGCTGTCATTGCGGCTTCGGAGGACGATGGGCGGCGACCCGCCGTCCGCAACCGACCCCGATGCGTTCACTGGCGCGTTGTTGCACCCGGCAATCGATTGCAGACAGTCACAACGCGCCACTCAACGCATGATCAACGCGGTGGTGCCACTCTCCGAGACACGGCCCCGATCGACGGCGGGAGAGCCGGCGACCGCGAGAGCCGACGACTGCCACCGCCTGTCCTGGCCGCTCTGACCGCCACCGCGATGACGAGCCAGTGGCGATCGAAGTGGCCCCGCTGGACGGCTGCTTTCCGACTGCCGAGCGGGGCCACTTCGCTCGTCGGACGGCGGGACGGCGGGACGGCGGGACGGCGGGACGGCGGGACGGCGGGACGGCGGGCGAGCCGGCGACCGCGAGAGCCGACGACTGCCGCCGCCTGTCCTGGCCGCTCTGACCGCCACCGCGATGACGAGCCAGTGGCGATCGAAGTGGCCCCGCTGGACGGCTGCTTTCCGACTGCCGAGCGGGGCCACTTCGCTCGTCGGACGGCGGGACGGCGGGACGGCGGGACGGCGGGCGAGCCGGGCGACCGCCCGGGCCGACCACTGCCGCCGCCTGTCCTGGCCGCTCTGACCGCCACCGCGATCGACGAGCCGGTGGCGATCGAAGTGGCCCCGCTGGACGGCTGCTTTCCGACTGCCGAGCGGGGCCACTTCGCTCCTGGACGGCGGGAGAGCCGCCCGCCGTGGCCAGCCGACGACTGCCGCTGCTGGTCCTACCGCGGGGTGACGCCCAGGTGGCGCTGCAGCCACTCGACCTGGAGCACCAGCTTGTTCTCCTCCACGACGTCCTGCGGCGTCATGTGGGTGACGCCGGAGAGCGGCAGGACCTCGTGCGGGCGGCCGGCGGCCACCAGGGCTGCGGACAGTCGCAGGGTGTGCGCCACCACGACGTTGTCGTCGGCCAGACCGTGGATCACCAGCAACGGCCGGGTGAGCCGGGGGGCGTCGTCGAGCAGGGAGTTGCGGCGGTAGACGTCCGGCGCCTGTGCGGGGTGGCCGAGGTAGCGCTCGGTGTAGAAGGTGTCGTACAGCGACCAGTCGGTGACCGGGGCGCCGGCGACGGCGGCGTGGAAGACGTCCGGTCGCCGCAGCACGGCCAGCGCGGCCAGGTAGCCGCCGAACGACCACCCCCGGATGCCGACACGGGAGAGGTCCAGGTCGGGCACCACCTCGGCCACGCCGTGCAGGCCCGCCACCTGGTCGTCGAGGGTGGCGTCGAAGGCGTCGCGCACGGCGCGGTCCCAGGCCGGTCCGCGGCCGCCGGTGCCGCGGCCGTCGACCTTCACCACCGCGAACCCTCGGTCGGCGATCCACTGCTCCTCGCGCCACCGCTCCGGCATGTCCAGGACCTCGCGGTGGTGCGGGCCGCCGTACGGGTCCATGAGCACCGGCAGCGGCGTGCCCGGGGTGTGGTCGCGGGGCAGGACGACGCCCACGGCAAGCCGGTCGGCGCCCACCCGGTAGAACGTCGGGCGCCCGACCACGGGCGGCGTCGCGGCGTACGACGTGACGACCCGCCGGGCGGCCGGCGAGGTCACCACCACGACGGGCAGCGGCCGGGTGGTCGACCGCTCGACCACCACGAGGGTCCCGCCCGCCTGCAGCCCGGTGCGGTAGCCGCCCGGGTCCGTGACGCGCTCGGCACCGACCTCCGGGGTCCAGCGCCACAGCTGCCGCTGGACCGGGTCGTCGGTGGCCTCGAACAGGACGCCGTCGCCGTCCGCCGACAGCACCGCCTCGACCTGCAGGCCGACCGGGGTCACCGGCGCGCCGGCCACGACCAGCCGTCGGGTGTCCTCGAGGTCGGCGGTGACCACCAGGCTCCCGTCGGGCAGCAGGACCGGGACGCCGTCGACCGCGTCGAGCCACACGTCGTCCGACTGCTCCAGCAGCACCGTCGTCGCCCCGGTCGCCGGGTCCACGGCGAGCACGCGGCCCAGTCGCTGGTCGCGCGACATGACCTGCACGACAGCGCCGCCGAGAGACCAGGACGCGCGGACGAGGTAGGGAAAGGCCTCCCGGTCCCACGACACGTCGACCCGGTCGCCCGCGAGGTCGAGGACGTGCAGCGTCACCGCTGCGTCGTCGCTGCCGGCCACCGGGTAGCGCAGCTCGGCGGCCGGGCGCTCGGGGTGCGCCGGGTCGGCGACGTACCAGGTGGGCACCGGCCCGTTGTCGACGCGGGCGGCCAGCACCGCGGTGCCGTCGGGCGACCACCAGTAGCCGCGCGACCGGTCCATCTCCTCGGCCGCCACGAACTCCGCGACGCCCCAGGTGACGTGCTCCTTCTCGGCCGTCGCCAGCACGCGCGGCTGCGAGCCGTCGACCGGTGCCACGTGCAGCGCCCCCTCGGCGGCGTACGCCACCCAGGTTCCGGTCGGGTCCGGCCGGGGATCGATGACGGCACCGGCGGCGGCCAGCTCGCGTACGCCGTCGCCACCGACCAGGTCGGCGACCCACAGGCGGCTGCTCAGGGCGAACGCCGCCACTGTCGTGTCGCGGTCGGTGGCGTACCCGACGATGCCGCCGGCACCCTCGCGGCTGCGCTCCCGGCGCGACCGCTCCGCGGCCGAGAGCCGCTCCTCGCCGCCGGCCAGCAGGATGTCGGGGTCTGCCACCAGCGTCTCGTGCCCGGTGGCCACGTCCATCGACCACAGCGAGCCGACCGGGTCGGTGTCGTGGCCGGACCGCACGAACAGCAGCCGGCTGCCCGTCTGGTCGAGGTGCAGGCTGCGCGGGGCGCCCCGGGTGAAGCGCTGCGTCCGGGCGTTCTCGCGCGGGAAGGAGCCGGATCCGGAGGCGTCGGACGGGGTCGCGTCAGGCATCCGGCCAACCTACCGAGGCGCCGGGACGGCTGCCGGGCCGCAGGTAGGGTCGCCGCCATGACGACGACTCCCGACGGTCCGCTGGCCGAGGAGCCCGAGGCCCGACCCACCTCGCCCGAGGACGCGGTGCTGCAGGAGGCCGAGTCGGTGCTCGAGCAGCTCGACCCGGCCGCCGAGACGAGCATGGACGTCCTCGACTCGTCCCGGCGGCTGCTCCTCGTGCACGCCCACCCCGACGACGAGACCATCGGCAACGGCGTGACGATGGCGCGGTACGCCGCCGAGGGCGCGCACGTCACCCTGGTCACCTGCACCCTCGGCGAGGAGGGAGAGGTGCTGGTTCCCGAGCTCGCACACCTCGCCGCCGACCAGGACGACCAGCTGGGTCAGCACCGGGTCGGAGAGCTGGCCACCGCCATGGAGGCGCTCGGCGTGCGCGACCACCGGTTCCTCGGCGGCCCGGGCCGGTTCCGCGACTCGGGGATGATGGGGCTGCCGACCAACGACCGGCCGGACACGTTCTGGCGGGCCGACCTCGACGAGGCCGCCGGGCTGCTGGTGGAGGTCATCCGCGAGGTCCGCCCGCAGGTGGTCGTCACCTACGACGAGAACGGCGGCTACGGCCACCCCGACCACATCCAGGCGCACCGCACCGCGATGCGCGCCGTCGAGCTCGCCGCCGACCCGGCGCACGGGACGCGCGAGCCGTGGCAGGTGTCGAAGGTCTACTGGAACGCCATGCCGGAGTCGGTCATGCGCGACGGGGTCCTGAAGCTGCGCGCGGCGGGCGACACGTCCTTCGACGACTGGGACCTCGACGACCTGCCCAGCTTCATCGTCCCCGACTCGGCCATCACGGCGGTCGTCGAGGGCATGGACCACGTCGAGGCCAAGCTGGCCGCGATGCGGGCGCACGCCACCCAGATCACCGTCGACGGGCCGTTCTTCGCACTGTCGAACAACCTCGGCAACCAGGTGTGGGGCCTCGAGCACTACCGGCTGGTGCAGGGGACGCCCGGCACGGAGCGTGACGCCGACGGCCGCGAGACCGATCTCTTCGCCGGGATCGGCTGACCAGCACGCCGCAACCGTTCACGGTGCGTCACCGGCGGTGAGGGTGAGTGGGCCGAACGGGTGACCCGTATCTCGCATCCGGGTGAACCCGGGCACCGGGGTGTTCCGTTCGTCGGATGCCGGGCGAGACTTCCCGCAGATGCTCGTCCGCCTGACCAGGTGCTCGGCACGACGGCCCCCGGGGCTGATGCTCCGTCGGGGTGCTGCTGCCCCTCCTGCTCCGCGCTGACGGGACGGGGTCGTCACGAGGAGCTGGAGGGGACATGCTGCGGACGCCGCGGTTGCTGGGGAAGAGGTCGTCGCAGGACGAGCTCGGGAACGGGACGCACCGGCAGACCCCTGCAGGCGGGTTGGTCGACCTGGAGGCCACCGCCGACGGCGGTGACGTGGGCCGCTCGCGCGAGGAGCTGCGCCGCACCCGGCTGCTGCGGCTGGTCCTGTGGGGCGGCCCGCTCGTCGCCTACCTCTGGTTCCGCATCGCCGCAGGCAATCCGGTCGACCTGTTCCGGTTCCCGCACGTCGACCCGCTGATCCTCATGCCGGGCCTCTTCTTCGGCGCGCTCATCCTGCTGCTGGGCGGGCAGTTCTTCTTCACCGGCCGGTCTCCCCACCAGATGATCCGCCCCGAGCAGATCGACGCGCGGCTGGCCGACGTCGTCGGCATCGACGTCGTCAAGGACGAGGTCGTCAAGTCGCTGCAGCTGTTCCTCGCCCACCGCAGCTTCGCCCGCGAGATGGGCGGCCGGCCGCGCCGCGGCCTGCTCTTCGAGGGCGGCCCGGGCACCGGCAAGACGTACACGGCGAAAGCGCTCGCGGCCGAGGCCGGCGTGCCGTTCCTGTTCGCGACCGCCACGTCCTTCCAGTCCGGCCTGCAGGGCGCGACCGCGCGCAAGGTGCGCAACTACTTCCGCACCCTGCGCAAGGCCGCCCGCAAGCACGGCGGCGCGGTCGGTTTCATCGACGAGTTCGACGCGATCGGTCACGCCCGCAGCGGCATGGCGTCAGGGATGACCCCGGCACCGTCCGTCGCGTCGCTCCCGATGAGCTGCGGCGGGCTCGAGGGGCTCCCGATGATGGTCTCGCAGTCACTCTCGGCCGCACCCGCTACCACGACCTCGCCGTTCACCGGGAGCGGCGACCTCGGGGCCGGGGTCAACGAGCTGCTGGTCCAGATGCAGTCGTTCGAGGAGGCCACCGGCTCCGAGAAGCTGGTGGGGAAGCTCGTCGACGCGATCAACCTGCTGCTGCCGCCGCACCGCCAGCTCACCGGGCCGGCCGGCAAGCCCGCCAACATCCTGCTCATCGCCTCGACCAACCGTGCCGACCAGCTCGACCCGGCGCTGCTGCGCCCCGGCCGGTTCGACCGGCGGCTCACCTTCGAGCTCCCCGCCAAGGTCAGTCGGCGGCAGCTCATCGACCACTTCCTCGCCCGCAAGGCGCACGACGAGGAGCTGGACACCGACGAGCGCCGCGACGCCCTCGCCGCCGTCACCCAGGGGTACAGCCCGGCCATGCTCGAGGGCCTCATGGACGAGGCGCTGATCCAGGCCGTCCGCGGTCGCCGCCCGCGGATGTCCTGGGCCGACGTCGAGCACGCCCGGCTGCAGGTCGACGTCGGGCTCGGGCAGCCGGTCGCCTACACGGCGCACGAGAGCCGGCTGATCGCGACCCACGAGGCCGGCCACGCGACCGTCGCGTGGCTCGTCGCCCCGGAGCGTCGGCTGGAGATCCTCACGATCATCAAGCGCAGCGGCTCGCTCGGCCTGCTCGCGCACGGTGACAAGGAGGACGTCTACACCCGCTCCCGCAAGGAGCTCACCGGACTGATCCAGATCGCCATGGGCGGCCAGGTCGCCGAGGAGCTGTTCTTCGGCGACGTGTCCACGGGCCCGTCCGGCGACCTCATGCAGGCGACCGGCGTCGCCGCGCAGATGGTCGGCGCCGCCGGCATGACCGACACCCTGGTGTCGTACGCCGCCGTGCAGAACGGCGCCTTCAGCGAGACCAACCTGGTCGGCCGGGTGCTCGGCGACAGCGACGGCCGGCGCCGCGTCGAGGAGCTGCTGCAGCGCCAGAAGACGGTGGTGCGTGGCCTGCTCGACGCGAACCAGCACCTCGTCGCTGCCCTGCGGGACGCCCTGCTGGAGAAGCACGAGCTGATCGGCGGAGAGATCGCGGCGGTGCTGGAGAAGGCTGCCGCCGCCGGTCCCCGGCCCTCCTCGATCGGGGACCGGACGATCGACCTGCGCCGCACGCAGCCCGAGGTCAGCCCGGAGGCCTGAGCCGGCCGGGCGGCTGTCCCCCTCGCCGTAGGGTGCCGGGGTGCCCGCCGCCGTCCGTGTCCTGCTGCTCGTCCCGGCAGCGCTGGCCGGGGCAGCGGCGGGGCTGCTCGGCTCCTTCGGGCACGCGCTGGAACCCGTCGGGCTGCCCGTGGGACTGCTGGTCGGCTGGGGGCTCAGCGTCGCGGTCTTCGTCACCTGCGGCCTGGTGACCGGCCGGCCGGGTGCCGCGGCGGCGGTGGGGGGCTGGCTGGTCGTCGTCCTGCTGCTCAGCACCCAGCGACCGGAGGGTGACCTCGTGGTCGCCGGTTCGGCCGTGGGCTACCTGTGGCTGCTCGGTGGCTTCGTGCTCGCCGGCGGCTGCCTCGTCCCCCGCTACGCCCGCGGGGGCCGACCTCCGACCCGGCTGCCTTCAGCGGACGCCGAGGACGGCCGATGACAGCGGTGTGGGCACCCCGACGACGCTGATGACCGCGGCGCCGCCGTTCGCCGAGGACGAGACGGTCGCCGGTCGGGCGGCAGGCGGCATCCTGCTCCGGCTGGGCTCCTCGCGCTACGCCGTCGACATGGCCGACGTGGCCGAGGTGGCGGCGGTCCCGGGCATCTCCCGGGTCCCCGGCTCGCCGCCGTGGCTGTCCGGTGTCGCCAACTGGCGCGGCCGGATGCTGCCCGTCCTGGACCTGCGCACCCTCCTGTCGACCCCCGTGGTGCCGTTGGCCAGCAGCGCCCGGCTCGTGGTGCTGTCCCGAGACGACGTGGTGGTCGGACTCGTCGCGGAGGCCGTCCCGGGCGTGCTCGACGGCGCACTGGACCACCTGGCCCCGGCGCCCCCCACCCTCGGGGCGGGCGCCGGCCTGCTGGTGGTGGGCCAGCTCAACGACCGGCACGGTCCGGTCGCCGTCCTCGACGCCGGTGCGGTGCTCGCGCTCCGCGACCGGGTCGACCGCCGCCGCCACGGCAGCTGAGCGCGCCGAGGGGTCCGAGACGTTCATCCGTCCGGCCTACAGAACGCGGCCGCCACGCCCGATGAAGCGGTGACGGCTCGGTGCCGCTCATCGGGCCCTGGAGGCATGGTGGAGTTCTGGAAGAGGCTCAACGGCGCGTCGTCGGTCTCCCTCGCGGTGACCCTCGTCGGTGCCGCTGTCGCCGTGCTGCTCGACCACGCGGCAGGGGCGACGTACTCGCTGACGTCGGCCGGCCTGTGGGTCGGGGTCGGGCTGGTGAGCGCCGGGGGACTGGCGGCGCTCACGCTGTTCGGTGAGCGTCTCGTCGGTGAGCGGCTGCTGGTCGAGCGCTACCGGGCTGCGCTCATCGTCGCGAACATCATCTGGATCGCCGGGCTGGTCGCCAGCACCGGCGGGGTCGACCGCCCCTACTGGGCCCTCATGGCCGCGCCGCTGCTCATCGCCGCCGTCTCCATGTCGCGCGTCCGGAGCTTCCTCATCGGCTGCGTCGCCACCGGCGCCACCACTGTCGCGATCCTTGCCGCCGGGCCGATCACCACGAACGAGGTGAGCTTCCTCGTCCTGGTGCTGCCGCTGGGGCCGGGCATCACCTGGTTCGTCGGCATGCTCTGCGGAGCGGTGTGGGACGAGCGCCGGGTTGCCGCCGAGGAGCGGGACGAGCTCAGCCGTCGCGTCGACGAGCTGTCCGACGTCCTGGCCCGGGCCGCGGAGGGCGACCTCGCGGTGACCGTCCAGTCCGACTCGACCGTGAACGACTCGGTGCGCGCGCTCACCGACTCCTTCAACAACACGCTGCTCAACCTGCGTGAGCTGGTCGACCAGATCCGCTCCGGCGGCGACCAGATCTCGTCCAGTGCCGGCGAGCTGCTCGCGACGGCCGAGGAGCACGCCGCGAGCGCGACCCAGCAGTCGTCGGCGGTCGCCGAGACCACCTCGACGATCGAGGAGCTGGCGGCCACCGCGGCGCAGATCGCCGACACCGCGGAGTCCGTCGCACGCTACGCCGCCGAGACCCTCCGGCACGCCGAGGACGGCCGTACCGCCGTCGCCACGTCGGTGAACGCGATGGACGCCATCGCCGAGCGGGTGACGACCATCGCGACCCGGGCGCTGTCGCTGGGGGAGAAGGGTCAGGAGATCGGCCGGATCCTCACGGTCATCGACGACCTCGCCGACCAGACCAACCTGCTGGCCCTGAACGCCGCCATCGAGGCGGCCCGCGCCGGCGAGCACGGCCGCGGCTTCGCCGTCGTCGCGTCCGAGGTGCGCAAGCTCGCCGAGCGCTCCCAGGAGTCGGCGGGCCAGATCCAGGCGATCGTCACCCAGATCCAGGCCGAGACCAGCGCGACGATCCTCGCCAGCGAGGAGGGTGCCAAGGAGGTGCGCAGCGGCGCCTCGCTGGCCCGCGAGGTCGTCGACGCGCTCGAGCGGATCAGCGGGATGGTCGACGAGACCACCACCGCGGCCAAGGAGATCTCGATCGCCACCCAGCAGCAGCGGTCGGCGTCCGACCAGGTGGTGTCCGCGATGACGCAGGTCTCGGACGTCTCCCGGCAGTACGCCGTGGGCTCGAAGCAGTCCGCGGCGGCCGCCGCGCAGCTCAACGTCCTGGCCGCCGAGCTCCGCTCCTCGATCGAGCAGTTCCGCGTCTCGTGACCCCCGCACCCCGGTACTTGTCAGCCGCAGGACGTGGTATTCGGCGTCCTGCGGCTGACAACCGCGTGGGGGCGGTCCGCGATGTCGTGGGCTGACGACCCGGAGCTGGTCGCGACCTTCCGCGCCGAGGTCGAGGACCGGCTGGCGTCGTTGTGCGAGGGGCTGCTGAAGCTCGAGGCGCACCCGGCGCCGAGGCAGCTCGTCGCGGGCCTGTTCCGGGACGCGCACACCGTCAAGGGCTCGGCCCGGATGCTCGGGCTGGACGGGGTCGTCGACGTCGCGCACCGCGCCGAGGACCTGCTCGGCGCGCTCAAGGACGGCCGGCTGGCCGTGCGCACCGACCTGGTGGACGTCCTGCTCGTCTCGGCCGAGAGCATCGGCCGGTCGCTGCCCGGCTCGCCCCGGCCGGTGTCGCCGGACGAGCTCGCCGCCGTGGTGGCTGCGCTGGACAGCGCGGTGGCGGGAGACGACCCGGTGGCCGTCCCGCGGCTGGCCGACGAGGAGGCGGCGGACGGCGACGACGCCGACCCCCGGGCCGGCCGCAGCGACTCGATCCGCGTGCCGACCAGGCGCGTGCACGACCTGCTCGACGTGGTGGGGGAGGCCGAGCTCGACGTCCGGCGGCTGGCCCGGCACGGGCGCGAGGTCGCCGGTCTGGCGGTCGAGCACCAGCGGGCCGCCCACACCGTGCGCGAGCTGCTCTCCTCGACCACCGACAAGGCGCTGCTGGACGCGCTGCACGGCCTGGTCGCCGTCGGCGACCAGCTCGGCGCCGCCGGCCGCGACCTGCTCGGCCGGTCGGACGACGCCCAGGACCGGCTGGCCGGCGTGCGCGACGGTGCGATGGGCCTGGCGATGGTCCCCCTGCGCCGCGTCCTCGCCGGCTTCCCCCAGCTGGTGCGCGAGCTCTCGGCCGCCGGCGGCCCGGACGAGCCGGCCAAGGACGTCCACCTGGTGCTGGTGGGGCAGGACGTCGAGCTGGACAGCCGCGTGCTGGACGCCGTCGCCGACTCGCTGCGGCACCTCGTGATCAACGCGATCGACCACGGGTGCGAGGCACCCGGCGACCGGGTGCAGGCCGGCAAGCCGACCCAGGCGACCGTCACGGTCTCCGCCCGGGCGGCCGGCTCCACCGTGGTCATCGAGGTCTCCGACGACGGCCGCGGCGTGGACGAGGACGCCCTGCGCGCCCTGGCCGTCGCCCGCGGCGTCCTGCCGGCGGACTCGGCAGCCGCCGGCCCGGCCCTGCTGCAGGTGCTCTTCTCGCCGGGGTTCTCCACCCGTGACGAGGTCACCCGCACCTCCGGCCGCGGAGTGGGCCTGGACGTCGTGAGAACCGTCGTCGGGGACCTCAGCGGCAGCATCGAGGTGCGCGCCGTGCCCGGCGCCGGCACGACCTTCACGATCAGCCTCCCCGTCACCCTCGGCGTCCTGCGCTGCCTCATCGCCCGGGTCGGCGACGAGCGCTACGCGCTGCCCGTCTCCGGCGTGCTGGAGACGCTCGGGCTGGCGACCGCCGAACGGCACGAGGTCGCCGGCGTCCCGGTGATCGCGCGCGACGGCCGCACCATGCCGCTGGTCGACCTCGGCGGTGTCCTGGCGGTCCCCGGCGCGCGCAACCCGCGGGCGGCGCTCGTCGTCCAGCACGGCGGGTCCGGCGACCTGCTCGCCTTCGCCGTCGACGAGCTCGAGGGCGAGCGTGAGGTCGTGGTCAAGGAGCTCGGCCCGTTCCTCGGCCGGCTGCCCACCGTGGCCGGCGCCACCATCGACGGCGACGGGAGCGTCGTGCTCGTGCTCGACGTGCGCGAGCTCGCGGTCCGTCAGCTCGCGACCGCCGGCACGTCGGCGGCCCCGCCGGCGACCGCGACCTCGTCCCCACGCCGCACGGCGGGTGGCGCCGCCCTGCCGGGTGAGCGCTCGACCGGCAGCCGGCCCACCGTCCTCGTGGTGGAGGACTCGGTCGGCGTCCGCGAGCTGCAGCGGGTGATCCTCGAGAGTGCCGGCTACGAGGTCCGCACCGCGGTCGACGGGCTGGACGGTGCCGCGCACCTGCGCGAGGACCCCGTGGACCTGGTCCTGTCCGACGTGGAGATGCCGGGCATGGACGGCTTCACGCTCACCCGGACGCTGCGCGCCACCCGCGGCTGGGAGAACGTCCCGGTAGTGATCATGACCTCGCGCGGCGACGAGGCCGACCAGCGGGCCGGGCTCGACGCAGGTGCCAGCGCCTACCTGCTCAAGAGCGAGTTCGATCAGGCCGAACTCATCGATACGGTCCGTCGCCTGCTCGGGCGCTGACCGGCGTACCCCTCCACGACCCAGATCCGAGGCCACCAGATGCCCACCGTGCTCATCGCCGACGACAGCCCCACGCTGCGCCGCATCGTGTCGACGGTGCTCGAGCGTGCCGGGCACACCGTGGTCATCGCCGAGGACGGCGTCGAGGCCGTGCAGGGAGCCTTCCGCACCCAGCCCGACGCCGTGATCCTCGACGTCCAGATGCCCCGCCTGTCGGGGTACGTCGCCGCCCGCCTGATCAAGGACGACTGGCAGACCGCCGAGATCCCGGTCATCCTGCTCACCTCGCTGGACGCCGCCTCGGACCGCTACTGGGGCAAGCAGACCGGGGCAGACCGGTTCCTCACCAAGGACTTCGAGGCACCCGAGCTGGTCGACGCCGTGGCCGAGGTCATCGCCCGCGCCGACGAGGCCCGCGGCGGCCGCCCGCCGCTGCGTCCGGACCCGGTGGAGCTCGGTGACGACGAGGTGATGGCGCGGGTGTCCGAGCTGTTGGACCGCAAGCTGTTCGAGGCGTCGGTCGCGGCCGAGGTCACCCAGATCGCCGCCGACGTGCACGGCTTCGAGGAGACGGTCGCCGCGGTGCTGGGCCTGCTCGGCCGGATCGTCGACTACGACCTGGCCGCCGTCTGCATGCTCGACGACCGGCTGACCTACCTCACCGTGGCCCGGGAGTCGTCGCAGCAGCAGTACAGCGAGTTCTTCGGCGCGATCGCCGACGCCGCCACCCAGGTGACCGGTGTCCCGGTGATGGTCCACGACCTGGTGCCGCGGGTCGCCGACCCGCAGGGCCTGCTCGGCCAGGACGACGAGGGCCGGATGGCGACGTTCCTGTCGATGCCGCTGCGGGCCGGTGGCCGGGTGGTCGGCTGCCTGGCGCTGTCGTCCGCGATCAAGAACGCGTTCGGCGAGGCGTCGCTCAACACGCTGCGGATCGTCGAGCAGCCGACGGCGGTCGTCATCAGCAACGCCCGGCTGGCCGGCTCCGCCGCCCAGGTGCCTGCCTGAGTCCGTCGCTCGCCCCGCAACGCAAGCCCGGTCCGCCGAGCGGGGTGAAGCGCAGGCGCCGCGGGTAGGGTCGGGCCGATGTCCGTGCCCGTTCCGTCCCCGCCGGACCGCGCCGACCCGATCGAGGTCGACCCGGCGTCGTTCCGGCGCGCCGTCGGGCAGTTCGCGACCGGTGTGACCGTCTGCACCACCCGGGTCGGCAACCTCGACCACGCCATGACTGCCAGCGCGTTCACGTCGGTGTCGCTGGAGCCGTTGCTCGTGCTGGTCTGCGTCGACAAGGAGGCCCGGTTCCGCGACGCCGTGGTCGAGGCCGGCACCTGGGCGGTGTCGATCCTCTCGGCCGACGGTCGCCGCGCCGCCGACTGGTTCGCGACCAAGGGCCGGCCCCTCGTCGGCCAGCTGGACCGCTACCCGCACCACCGTGGACACACCGGCGCGCCACTGCTCGACGGCGCCCTCGCCTGGGTCGAGTGCCGGACCGAGGCGCTCTACGACGGCGGGGACCACGACATCGTCCTCGGCGAGGTCCTCACGGTGGCCGAGGGCGACCGCGACGCCGATGCGCTGCTCTACCACCGCAGCCGCTACGGCCGGACCACCTGACGCCGGTGGTCGGACGGCTCACCGGCGCGCTGGCCGGTCGCCCGCCCGCGCGCCGGGCCCTGGTCCTGGTGGGCGGGCTCCTCGGGCTCGTCGGCATCGCCTGGGTCGGCTTGTACGTCGCCGCCGGCACGGGAATCTCGACGGGCACCACCGTGCTCGGCGTCCCGATCGGCGGGCAGTCCCGGGCGCAGGCCGTGGCCACCCTCGAGCGCGAGCTGGCCGACGAGGTCGCAGCGCCGATCCCGGTCAGTGCCGGCGGCCAGCAGGCGCGGGTGCGGCCGTCGAGGGCAGGGCTGTCGCTCGACGTCGACGCGACCGTCGCCGCCGCCCGGGCCCGCAGCTGGAACCCGCTCGACCTGCTCGACGCGATCCGCGGCGGCAGCGCGGTGACGCCGGTGCCCGCGGTCGACCGCTCGGCGCTGCGGGCAGCCGTCGACCGGCTCGCATCCGATGTCGACCGGCCCCGCACCGAGGGGTCCATCCGGCTCGGGGCGGCCGGCAAGGTCACGCCGGTGCGCCCCGTCGACGGGCTGCGGTTGCGCCGCGACCGGGCGGTGGACGCCCTCGCGGCCGCGTACCTGGGCGACTACCTCACTGGTGACGGCCGGGTGGCGCTCCCGACCGCGAAGGACAGCCCCGACGTGTCGGCTGCCGCACTGACCCGCGCCGCCGAGGAGGTGGCGGTACCGGCGACCTCCGGCGACCTCACCGTCACGGTGGAGGGTACGCAGGTTGTGCTCACCCCTCGCGACATCGCAGCCGCGCTCACCTTCGACGGTGACGGGAAGGGCTCGCTGCAGCCGGTGCTCGACGGCGAGTCGCTGCACGCGGCGGTCTCCGACGACCTGGTCGACGTCGAGACGCCGGCAGTCGACGCGACCTTCCGGATCCGTGGTGGCACGCCGGTCGTCGTGCCGTCGCGGCAGGGCCGGGAAGTGCTGCCGGCGACCTTGGCCTCGGCGGTGCTACCGGCCCTCACGCGATCGGGCCCGGCGCGAACCGTCACGGTGCCGCTCGAGCCCAGCGAGCCCGCGGTCACGACCGAGGTCGCGCAGGGCCTGGGAGTGGCAGAGCGGGTCGCCACCTACACGACGTACTACCCGTCGGACTTCCCGCCGCGGCTGCAGAACATCCACCGCGCGGCGGACCTCATGAACCGCACGCTGCTGCTGCCGGGGCAGGTCTTCAGCCTCAACAAGACGGTGGGGGAGCGCACCGAGGCCCGCGGCTTCGCGGCGGGCTTCATCATCAACAACGGCAAGCTCGAGGTCGACTTCGGCGGCGGCGTCTCGCAGCTCGCGACGACGACCTTCAACGCGGCGTACTTCGCCGGGCTCGAGATCGTCGAGCACAACCCGCACAGCTTCTACATCAGCCGCTACCCCGAGGGTCGCGAGTCGACGATCGCGTGGGGCTACAAGGACCTGCGGTTCCGCAACGACTCGCCCCACGGCGTGTTCGTCACGACGTCGTACACGAACAGCTCGATCACCGTGTCGATCTACGGCACGAAGCGGTACCGGATCGAGTCGGTCAAGGGGCCGCGCTACGACCCGAGGCCGTTCGAGGTCGTCGCCGACCCGCGGCCGCCCGGAACGACGCCCGGGACCTGCGTGGCGACCTCCGGCGTCGCCGGGTTCCGGGTCGTCGTGACGCGGATCTTCTACCGGCACGGCGAACAGCTGAAGACCGAGGAGTTCCGGACCAGGTACGAGCCGGAGAACGAGGTCCGCTGCGGCTCGTCCGGACCGAAGCCGAAGCCGACACCCACGCCGTCGAAGTCCGGCTGACCCGCGACTGGTCAGGACACGACCGGGGAGGTCGGGCTCCGGTGCCGGCCCGCCACGGCGGCCCGGACCTGCTCGGACAGGTCGGTGAGCCGGGACAGCTCGACCTCGTCGAAGTCCTGCCGCCCGGCCGTCCGGTCCAGCCGCTCGAGCTGTCCGGTCACCGCGGCCCGGTGCCGCGGGAGCCGGGCGGTCCAGGCCACCTCCGCGAGCAGCGCGTACAGCCGGGCGAGCACGTCCGGGTCGGCGGCGCCGTAGCGGCGCGGGGCCGAGACCGCCAGGTCCAGCAGGTCGGCGAAGTCCGGCCGGTAGCGGTAGACGCGCGGCCGCTGCTCGTCGTCCACGAGCACGTCCGGGCCGAGGGCCAGCGAGCTGTACGTGCCCAGCAGCGCGGCGCTGTGCCCGAGGGCCCGGACGGCGGTGCGAGGGTCGTTGATGCCCGGCGAGAGGGCCTTGCTCGCCACGTCGGTGATCTGCTTGAGGCCGAACCCGACGTCCTGCGACGCGGTCGGCTCGTGGCTGATCGTGAGGGCCTGCTCGAGTGCGACAGCCAGGTCGTCCATCTCCGGAGTGCCAGCGGGGGCGTCAGCTGCGTCCCACCGCCAGCCCACCGGCGTGCCGGCCACGATCGAGCTGCCCGGCGCGCGCTCGAGCAGGAGGACGCTGCCGGTGTCGACCGCCAGCCGGAGCAGCCGGGCGCCGTCGACCGAGACGAGGAAGCCCGAGTCCGCCGCCAGCAGCGGCTCGGCTCCCGCCGGCGGGACGGGCAGGACGACCGCGTCGCCGGCGCCCTCCCGCGGACCGAGGAACCGGCCCGCATCGTCCTCGGCCTGCGCGTGGACCCGTCGCAGCATCGTCTCGACCCGGATCTCGCCTGCCAGGTGCGACAGGAACAGCACCAGGCCCAGGACGCTGGCCAGCGCGAGCAGCAGCGCGAGCGTGACCGCGACCTGGGGCACGAACCCCGGGGTGCTCGACGCCTCGGTGCGGACGGTGCGCAGCACCGTGAGCGAGTAGACGAACGTCGCGACGAACAACGCCAGGGTGACGTGCACGAACCGGTCCGAGCTGAAGGTGCGCAGCAGCCGGGGGGAGAACTGGCTGCTCGCGAGCTGCAGGGTGACCACGGTGAGGCTGAACGTCAGCGACGTCAGGGTCACCAGCGAGCCCGAGATGGCGCTGAGCACCGACCGCGCGGCGTCCGGGCCGCCGGTGAACAGGTAGCCGGACAGCGCATCCGGTAGGTGCTGGTCGAACCGCTGGTCCGCGTCGGGCAGGGCGACCCCGAGAACCACCGCCAGCACGAGACCGACCACGGGCAACGGCCAGATGACGCTACGGAAGGCCTCGGCGGCCGCCGTCAGTCGCTCGCGGACCGGCGTGTTCGGCATCGGCCTGCCCACCCCTCGTCGACGACGGCAAGAGATCCCCCGGCTCATCCGAGTGGTGCCGTCTCCGGGGCACGGTAGCCGTAAGGATGGTGCGTGACGTAGCCCAGCGCGTCGTAGAGGCGCAGCGCCGCGGCGTTCACGGCACGCACCTGGAGGTACGACGACGACGCACCCTGCTGCCGCGCCCAGCCGAGCAGCGTGGCCATCACCGCTGACCCGATGCGCTGCCGCCGCGCGCTCGGTGCGACGTCGACCGACGTGACGCCGCACCAGGCACCTTCGACGGAGACCCGGCCGATGCCGACCGGCTCGTCGCCGCGGTAGAGCGTCGCGAAGCCGACCACCGGCGGCCCGGTGAGGATCGCGAGGTGGCCTGCAGTGTCGGGGTCGAGGTCGTGCATGAGCGCGCACCAGTCGCTCCCGGGCACCCGCTCGACCACGGCGCGCAGGTCGTCCCTCGGCGGCACCTGGGCGAGGACGGCCGCGACCGGCGCGACCTGCACCACCGTGACGTGCTGCCGACGCCACCCGGCCTCCTCCAGGAAGGCGTTCCACGGCTCCACCAGGGGCAGCTGGAGCAGCGGCGGCAGGCCGCGGTCGGCGTACCACTGCGCGGTGAGCGCGAGCGCCTCGTCGACCGGGACACCGGGGTCGCCCACCGCCAGGGCCGAGTTGGCCCGGCCGGTGATGCCGCCGTGGGCGCGCCGCACCCAGTCGCCGAGCAGCTCGTGCTCGCGAGCCGGCCAGCCGGCCCAGCAGATGCGCTGCATCTGGGCCGCGGAGACGTGAGGGACCTCCCAGCCGCGCCGTGGCGTCGCCGCCGGGACCACCTTGGCGGCTGACACGGCCGATGTCGCGAAGGCCACCACCGCACCGCGCGCGAGCACCTCGAGCCGGTCGTCGGAGATCTCGAGCAGGTGCCCGAGGACGTCGGTCAGGCCACCCTCGACCTGGCGCCGCACGGACACGCGGCGTCCCACGTCACGGCTCGTGAGCATGTGCAACACCCCTGCGGCAACTAGTCTGCGACCGGACGGCGATACTAGGCGGGCACCAGGTGAGCACCCGGCCCTGCCCGCAGGGGGGATCGCCCGCCGACTGGTACGACCCACGCCCGGGAGGGACCCGACTGTGACCTACGTCATCGCGCAGCCCTGCGTCGACCTCATCGACAAGGCCTGTATCGAGGAGTGCCCCGTCGACTGCATCTACGAGGGCAAGCGGATGCTGTACATCCACCCGGACGAATGTGTCGACTGCGGCGCCTGCGAGCCGGTCTGCCCGGTCGAGGCGATCTTCTACGAGGACGACACCCCGGAGCAGTGGAAGGACTACTACAAGGCCAACGTCGAGTTCTTCGACGACCTCGGGTCGCCCGGTGGTGCGGCAAAGATGGGGAAGATCGACAAGGACCACCCGCTCATCGCGGCCCTCCCTCCCCAGAACACCGACGCGGCGCACTGACCAGTCGCGTGCCCCGCGGCGCCGGTCCGGTCTCGGGACGGCTCCCGGACTTCCCCTGGGACCTGCTGGCGCCGTACGCGCGGACGGCGCGGGCACACCCCGACGGAGTGGTCGACCTGTCGGTCGGCACGCCGGTCGACCCCACTCCCGAGGTGGTGCGTGCTGCGCTCCGGGCCGCCGACGACGCCCCCGGCTACCCGCAGACGCACGGCACGCCGGCGCTGCGCGAGGCCGTCGTCGACTGGTACCACCGCCGTGGCATCCCCGGTGTCGACCCCGCGGCGGTCATGCCCACGGTCGGCTCCAAGGAGCTGGTGGCCTGGCTGCCGACGCTGCTCGGCCTCGGCCCGGGGGACGTGGTCGTGCACCCGGAGGTCGCCTACCCGACGTACGACGTGGGCGCCCGGCTGGCCGGTGCCATCCCGGTGGCCACCGACGGCCTCACGTCGCTCGGCCCCCAGCGGGTCCGGCTGGTCTGGCTGAACAGCCCCGCCAACCCGACCGGCAAGGTCCTGCCCCTCGAGCACCTGCGCAAGGTCGTCGACTGGGCACGTGAGCGAGGCGCCGTCGTCGCGTCCGACGAGTGCTACGCCGAGCTCGGCTGGGGCGGGTGGCAGGACTCCGGCACGCCGTCGGTGCTCGACCCGAGGGTCTGCGGCGGCAGCCACGACAACCTGCTGTCCGTCTACTCGCTGTCGAAGCGGTCCAACCTCGCCGGCTACCGGGCAGCGTTCGTCGCGGGTGACCCGGCGCTCGTGCGCGAGCTCGTCGAGGTGCGGCGGCACGCCGGCATGATCGTGCCTGCCCCGGTGCAGGCGGCCATGGTCGCGGCGCTCGGCGACGACACCCACGTCCGCGAGCAGCACGCGCGGTACGCCGCCCGGCGGCTCGTGCTCCGCGCGGCGCTGGAGGGGGCGGGCTGGCGGATCGACGGCTCGGAGGCGGGGCTCTACCTGTGGGTCACCCGTGACGAGGACTGCTGGGATTCCGTCGCGCACCTCGCCGGTCTCGGCATCCTCGCCGCCCCGGGCGCGTTCTACGGCCCGGCCGGCAGCCGGCACGTTCGGGTGGCGCTCACCGCCACCGACGAGCGGGTGGCTGCCGCCGCGCAGCGGCTGGGTGCAGCGCCCGCGGTTGCGTGACTGTCGGCTTTCGCCCTCCTGACAGGCCGCGGCTGCCTACGATCGACCTCGGACGGCGGCCGCCGGTCCGCTCGCTCCGCACGGGGGACCGATGCCGTCTCGCAGCGCCCGCACCACCTTCCTCGCCCTGCTCGCCGCTGTCGCGTTGGCAGCCGGTCTGGTGGCCGTGCCGGCCGGCCCCGCCTCGGCGGCCGGCACGTACGTCGTGGTCCTGTCCGCGACCACCCCGGTGGTCACGTACGGCCAGGACGCCCGGCTGCGCGCCGTGGTCACCGCGGGCGGTGTCCCGGCCGCCGGGGTGGGTGTGAGCCTGGACCGCACCAGCCCGACCGAGGACTCCGTCGGCTACGGCTACACGGACGCGGCCGGCGTCGTCTCCTTCACCGACTACCAGCCCTCAGCCGGGTCGACCTACGTCGCGACCGCGGAGTTCGAGGACAGCTCCGCACCGGTCGCGCTCGCGGTCGCGTACGCCGTGGTGCCGTTCGCGCGTGACTCGTTCTTCGATCCCACGTTGCTGTCGCCGGTGGCCGTACCGCCCGGCGGACAGATCGTCCTGCGCGGCCGGGTCCAGCCCGTCGGGTCCACCTCGCCGCTGACGGTGGAGCAGCGCTTCGGCGCCGGCGAGTGGCAGCCCCTCGGCACCGTCCCGGTCGCTGCCGACGGCACGTTCACCCTCCCGCTCGGGAAGCGCAGCCAGGTCGGCACGTACACCGTGCGCGCGACGCACCCCGCCGAGGGTGCGCTGGTGGCCGGTGCTGGCGAGGCGACCGCGACGGTCACCGTCACCGGTACGGGGAAGCGCGCCGCCTGGCGGCCGATCGCGGGCACGAAGCGGGCGCCGGCCCGCTGGGGCACCTGCCGGATCGGCTACCAGGTGAACCCACGGCGGATGCCCGCCGCCGGGCTCACGGACCTCCGCGAGGCCATGCGTCGCGTCACCCTGGTCACCGGGATCCGGTTCCGCTACCTCGGGCGGACGTCGGTCATCCCGCGGGCCGGCTACGGCGGACCCGGTCTCAACAGGATGGTCGTCGCCTGGGCCCCGCCGGCGAAGAGCGGCGGCCTGCTCTTCGGTCCGATCGCCGGCGTGGGCGGCACCTCGCGCAGCGGGTCGCGGCTGCTGTCCGGCTACGTGCTGATGAGCTCCGACTACGCCCGCAGCGCCGAGCCGGGGTTCGGCTCGGGGGCGCCGCACGGCCTGGTCCTCATGCACGAGCTGGGGCACGTCGTCGGCCTGGACCACTCCAGCGACGCGCAGCAGATCATGGCGCCGGGTTCACCGCTGCCGGCCTCGGTGTGGGGCGCCGCCGACCTCAACGGTCTGCGCCACGTCGGCGCCCGCTGCCGCTGATACGTCAGCGGTGGTACGGGCGGCCGCTCTCGACGGCCACGTGCACGTGGTCCTTGTGCCGCAGCACCGCGTCGCCCCGGTCGGCGAAGGTCGCGCCGGGGTGCACGTAGTCGCGCCACCCGGCACCGGCCGCCCACGACGTCCAGATCCGGTCGTCGTAGATGACCGACAGCACCTGGTGGTCGGCCGCGTGCGCGAGCAGCCACTGCGCGAAGACCCAGCCGCGCCGGCGCTGCTCCGCGTCGCCGACGGGGCGGAAGAAGACGTCGACCGCGCGCCCCTCGTAGTGCGCCGACCCGTCGACGTGGCCGCTGCGCACCCCGCCGCGGGCGAACCCGCCGGCGACGAGCGGGCCGAACACCTCGGTCCAGCCGGACCGCAGCCGGCCGGCCCGGGGTACCAGGCCGTTCGGTCCGGGCTCCTGCGGCTCGACGGGTGAGCGGGCCCACGAGCAGACCAGCCGGGACCCGCGCCGTACGCCGGCCAGCCCCGCCGCGACCTCGGCGGCCGCGGCGGGGTCGACGGCAGCCGACGTGGCGAGCACCGCCGAGGTCAGGCGCCGCGCCACCTGCTCACCGCTGTTCCGGCCGGACCGTCCCAGCTCGGCAGCGCGGGTGGTGAGCGTCTGCGCCTCCGTCCCGAGCAGCGACACGTTGCCGGAGCTGGTCGGGACCCAGCAGTCCTTGACGACCACGGGGGACTCCGCGTGACCCGGTGCGACGCTCGCCGCCGCCGGTCCGGCGACCGGTCCGGCTGCAGGCGAGGTGCAGCCGGTGAGGGCGGCGAGCAGGGCCGCCCCGCCCGCCGCCGCACACCGTCCTCGCCACACCCGGTCGAGCCTCACCCACGAACCCGCGGCCCGCCAGGTCTCGTGTCCGGATCGTTGTCCGGTCTACCGTGCCGGCGTGGCTGACTTCGTGATCCGTCGCTGGGACCTCGACCCTTACCCCGGCGACCAGGCGCCTCCGCACGTGCACCACGCGTCCGACGAGGCGTTCTGCGTCCTCGACGGCCGCCTCGAGGTGCTGGTGGGTGAGGAGCGTCAGGTGATCGGGGCCGGTGAGCACGTGCTCGTCCCGGCCGGCCACGTGCACACCTTCGCCACCGTCGGCGACGAGCCGGTGTCCGTGCTCGCGGTCATGACCGAGGAGATCGACGCTCTGGTGACCGCGCTGCACCAGGTGGCGACGCCGGCGGAGCGGGACGCGGTGTGGGCCCGGTTCCGGTCCGCGCCGGTCGCGGGCTGATCGGCCGAGTCCCGACCGCAGCGGCCGGGTGGGTCAGGTGCCGCGCGGCACGTCGACGTGCACGTGGTCCTCGTGCAGCAGCACCGGGTTGTCGGTGCTGCCGCCCGGATAGCGGTAGGTCCGCCAGCCCTGCACGGACCGGGCGGTGCTCCAGATCTCGCGGTCGAAGATGACGGTCGCCAGGTGCAGCCGCTCCGCGTGGGCCACCAGCCAGAGGGCGGTCTGCCAGCCCTCGACCGTCGACGCGGCGCTGATCGGGCGGTAGAAGACGTCGACCGCCCGGCCCTCGTAGTGCGCCGACCCTTCGACGTGGCCGTTGCTCACCCCGCCGGCCTCGAACCCGCCGAGCACCTGCTTGCCGAAGACCGCGCGCATCGCCAGTCGCACGGCATCGGCTCGCGGGGTGAGCCCGAGCTCGCCGGTGCGTTCGGCGAAGAGGTCCGGGCCGACGAGCGGGGCGACGCAGGTGAGCGCCGCTCCACGCTGCCCGAGCAGTGCCCGTGCGACGCCGCGGGAGGCCGCGTCGGACAGCGCGACGTCCGGGAGCAGCCGGTAGACGGTGCGCGCGGCCTCCGGCGAGATCTCGGTCGCCGGCCGGGCCGCGAGCGCCCGGTCCACGGCGGCGGCGACGCCGTTCTCGGTCGCACCGATCCTGGTCCCGACCCCCGCGACGGTGGTGGCGGTCATCGCCTCGGCGGTCGTCCAGGTCAGCTGGTCGGTGCCCGTGTCGAGCGTGCAGGGCGGCCCGTCGCCCAGCCCGAGCGCCGGGCCGAGCGGTGTCCGCGTGACCAGCAGCCAGCCACCCGCGCCGAGCAGCAGCACGACGACCAACGCCGTGACCGCGAGCCGGCCACGTCGGGTCAGCCGCACGGCAGGTCCCGTCGCACCGACCCATTCTCGTGCGGCGGCACCGCTGCCGCCGCGGGCCACGCCGACACCGCGGCCGACGGTTCCACCTGCCGGCGTTTCCCCGCGGCGGTCAGTCGTTCGCGTGCAGGGCGGCGTTGAGCTCGACCCGCTTGCCCTCCCGCGGCCTGGCCTCGACGGCCCCGGTCTGGGAGTTGCGCAGGAACAGCAGCCCGCTGGCGCCGAACAGCTCGCGCGCTTTGACGACCTCGCCGTCGCGCTCGCCGCCGACGATGAGCACCTTGGTCCCGGCGGTGACGTAGAGACCGGCCTCGACGACGCAGTCGTCCCCGAGCGCGATGCCGACCCCCGCGTTGGCCCCGATCAGGCAGCGCTCGCCGATCGTCACGACGAGCTCGCCGCCCCCGGAGAGGGTGCCGAGGATCGAGGCGCCGCCGCCGACGTCCGAGCCGTCGCCCACGGTGACGCCGGCGACGATCCGGCCCTCGACCATCGAGGTGCCGAGGGTGCCGGCGTTGAAGTTCACGAAGCCCTCGTGCATGACGGTCGTGCCGCTCGCCAGGTGCGCGCCGAGCCGCACCCGGTCGGCGTCGGCGATGCGGACGCCGGACGGCAGGACGTAGTCGACCATGCGGGGGAACTTGTCGACGCCGAGCACGGTCACCGGGCCGCGCGACAGGAGACGCAGGCGGGTCTGCTCGAAGTCGTCGACGGCGCACGGTCCGTGGTCGGTCCACACGACGTTGGTCAGCAGGCCGAAGATCCCGGTGAGGTCGGCGCCGTGCGGCCGCACCAGCCGGTGCGACAGCAGGTGCAGGCGGAGCCATACGTCGAGGGTGCCGGCCGGCGGCGCGTCGAGGTCGGCCGTGACCTCGACGAGGTGGCGGCGGGTGCCGCGGTCGTCGTCGTCACCGGTGAGCTTCTCGAGCGCCGCCCGGTCGACGGTGCTGCTCGGGGCGTCGCCGAGGACCGGACCGGGGAACCAGACGTCCAGCACGTCACCGCTCCGCGTGTGCGTCGTGGCCAGCCCGACGCCGTAGGCCGTGCGGGGCGGGGACTCGCTGGTGCCGGGCATGGACGTCAGCCTGCCAGAGCCGGGTAGCGTCCTCGCGCATGGCACTGGCACGGTGGAAGGACCTCTGCGTCGACGTCGCCGACCCCACGGTGGTCGCGGCGTTCTGGGGGCCGCTGCTCGGGCTGGAGACGCATCCCCACACCCGCACCGGAGTCACCCGGCTGGCGGGCGGGCCGGTGGAGCGCACCACCTGGCTCAACCGGGTGCCGGAGCCGAAGACGGTCAAGAACCGCGTGCACCCCGACCTCGTTCTGGACTCGGTGCAGCCGCTGCTCGCTGCCGGGGCCACCGTGCTGCACGCGCCGGCGCCCGGCTGGGACTGGCACGTGCTCGCCGACCCCGAGGGCAACGAGCTCTGTGTCTTCACGCCGGCGCCGCGCGACTGGTCGAGCGGCCTGGACGTCGACGCGACTGACGCCGAGAGGCTCGCGGCGTGGTGGTCCGGGGTCCTGGACGCGCGGCTCTCGCCCGGCCCGGACGGCGTACGCCGGTGGCTGCGGGACGTGCCCGGGCTGCCGTTCGACGTCTGGAAGTTCGTACCGTGCCCGGACCCGAAGATCGTCAAGAACCGCTGGCACTGGGACGTGGTGTGCGACGACGTCGACGCTCTCGTCGCGCGGGGCGCGTCCCTGCTGCGCGGGCCGGACGAGGACATCGACTGGCACGTCCTCGCCGACCCCGAAGGCAACGAGTTCTGCGCCTTCCGGTCCCACTAGGGTCCGGGGCATGACGCGCCTGGACCTGTCCCTCGACGCCGCTGCGCTGACCGTCGTGCTCTGCGACATCGAGTCGGTGAGCGGCAACGAGCGACGGCTGGCCGAGGCGGTCGAGCTGGTGCTGCGCGAGGTGCCACACCTGTCGGTCCATCGCGACGGCGACGCGGTCGTGGCGCGGACCGAGCTGGGCCGGGCCGAGCGGGTGGTGCTCGCGGGCCACCTCGACACCGTGCCGCTGGGCGACAACCTGCCGTGCCGGGTCGAGGACGGCCGGATCCACGGCTGCGGCACGACCGACATGAAGAGCGGCGTGGCCGTGCAGCTGCGGCTCGCGGCCCAGCTCGTGGCGCCGAACCGCGACATCACCTACGTCTTCTACGACAACGAGGAGGTCGAGGCCGACAAGAACGGTCTCGGCCGGATCGCCCGCGACCACCCCGACTGGCTGGCCGCCGACTTCGCGGTGCTGATGGAACCCACCAACGCCCTGGTCGAGGGCGGCTGCCAGGGCACGCTGCGCGCCGACGTCGTGCTCACCGGCCACCGCGCCCACTCGGCGCGGTCCTGGCTGGGGGACAACGCCGTGCACAAGGCGGGCGAGGTGCTGCGCCGGCTCGCCGACCATCGGCCGGCCGAGGTGGACATCGACGGCCTGGTGTACCGCGAGGGCCTCAACGCGGTCGGCATCACCGGGGGGGTGGCCGGCAACGTCATCCCGGACGAGTGCGTCGTGCAGGTCAACTACCGGTTCGCACCGTCGCGGTCCGAGGCCGAGGCGGCGGACGTCGTACGCGAGGTGCTCGACGGCTTCGACGTGCGCGTCACCGACACCGCGCCCGGCGCACTGCCGGGGCTGTCGCACCCGGCCGCGGCGGCGTTCGTCGAGATGGTCGGGCGCGATCCGCTGCCCAAGTTCGGCTGGACCGACGTCGCGCGGTTCTCGGCGCTCGGCGTCCCCGCGGTGAACTACGGGCCGGGCGACCCGATGGTCGCGCACCAGCGCGAGGAGTACTGCGACATCGCGCCGATCCTGGAGTGCGAGCAGACGCTGCTCGCCTGGCTGGGC
This sequence comes from uncultured Actinomycetota bacterium, assembly GCA_963784645.1. GTDB lineage: Bacteria > Actinomycetota > Actinomycetes > JACCUZ01 > JACCUZ01 > JBBRVW01. The sequence goes on from CAWARY010000018.1 coordinate 163,255, forward strand.
TGAGCCGTCATGGACTGGCGGGCTGGTCCAGGAATGCGCGGTCCAGTTCCGTCCCGGTCCTGCTGTAGGCCACCAGTTGCGCCCGAGCAAGGTCGCCTGCGGGCAGGTCGCGGACCACGACCGCGCGCCACAGCGATCCCTGCACGGTGTAGGGCTTGATCGTCGCCCCCATCCTCGCCGCAACCTGGAGCCGCACCAGGTCGACTTCCGGCGCGAGGACTGCGATGGCAAGACCACCGAGCGTGGTGACCGCGGCGATCGCCTTCCCGGTGAGCCGCTCCAGGCATACAGGGGTGACGCCGGCGTTACCCGAGACGAGGGCATCGGTGTGGCCGAACGAGAGGGACACGTCCGCAGCCCCGCCGGAGCCGGGCAGCGGCCAGCGGCCCTGCTCCTCCCCCCGGCAGGCCTGCCGGGCGGGCAACCATTCGTCGCCGAACCGAGCCGTCAGGTCGACGGCCTGCAGGACGGTGCCGCTGGCGTCGGAGTAGGCGACCAGCCGCTGCGGGGCGGGGCCGGTGTCCGGCAGGGTGAGGGCGAACATCCGGGTGCCGTCCCAGCCGGTCGGGTGCAGCGGGGCGAGCGTCTCGTCGCCGTTGCTCATCCAGACCTGGACCTTCTGCACCCGGTCGTCGACCGCACCGAGCACACCGTGGATGTCGCCACCGCCGGTCGTGCCGGAGAGCCAGTCGAAGGCGACTGCCGGGTCGTCGGCGCGGGCGTCGCGGGCGCTGCAGCCGCCCGCGCTGCCCGAGCCGGAGACGAAACGGTCGCAGAGGCTGGGACCCTTGCCGTCGGTGTCGGTGAGCACCAGCTCGTGCCGGACCTGCTGCCCGCCCATGGTCAGCGTCTCGGCGACCACCGGCTCGCCGAGGATGTTCTCCGTCGCCCACGGGTCGCCGCCGCCGGACCCGGACGCCGGGCCACCCGCCGGGCTGCCGTCGTCGAGCAGCGCGGCGGCGCCGACCAGCCCGAGCAGCAGCGCCACGACAGCGGCCGCGGCGAGGAACCGCCGGCCGTGGTGGCCGTCGCGGGTCGCCAGCCGGGACTGCAGCTCGACCCACGCGTCGGCCGGCACCGGTCGTGCCGGCACGGCGCCGGCCGCGGCCCGCAGCCGCTGCTCGAGGTCGGCGTACCGGGTGTCGGTGTCGTTCATCGGCGGGCCTCCAGCTCGGCGGCGAGCGCGTCCAGCCCGCGCGAGACGTGCGACTTGACGGTGCCCCGGCTGACGCCCATCGCCTCGGCCATCTCGGCCTCGGTGAGGTCCAGCCAGTAGCGCAGGACCAGCGCCTCCCGGTGCCGCGGCGAGAGCCGCTGCAGGGCGGCGACCAGCTCGTGGTGGCTCTCGCGGGTCACGACGTCGTGCTCGGGGCTGGCCACCAGGTCCGGCGCCACGGCCTGCCGGGCGGCGTGCCGGCGGACGACCGCGAGGTGGCGCAGCCGCGACCGGGTGAGGTTGACGACGGTGGCCCGCAGGTAGCCGACCGCTGCGTGCGGGTCGCGCAGCGTTCGGGTCCGGCGGTGCAGGCGGACGAACGCCTCCTGGGCGACGTCCTCGGGGTCGTCGGCGCCGAGCATCGTCGCCAGCCGGGTCATCGCGGCGAAGTGGCCGAAGAACAGGTCCCGGTAGTCGGCGGCAGCGTCCCCGCTGTCGCCGGAGTCGCGGCTCGGGTCACCCGGATCGTCCCCCACGCCGACATCCTGGTGGCCAACCGTCGTCGCTGGCTCCCCGGCTCGCTGCACACCTCTCAGACGCCCGAGCCGCCCGAAGGTTGAGCCGGCCGACCCGCTTGATCCGCGGGGTCACCCCGTGCACTCCGAATGTGCGCCGACACACCAACACGCTGGGCGTGTTGGTGTGTCGGCGCACAAAGGATCTTGCTTGGAGGGGGTGGCCGGCCGGCGAGGGGAGGTGTCAGGCGGGGGCGGGGACCGAGATGCCGATGCCGCCGAGCGTGTCGGCGCCGAAGGTCTCGATCTCCTGGGGGAGGTCGAGGGGGACGAGTGAGGCGCGCCGGGCGAGGATCTCCGGCGTGAGCAGGTCGGCGGGCACCAGCCAGCTGACCTCGAGCTCGAGGCCGTCGGGGTCCTTGGCGTAGAGGGCCTTGGTGGTCGCGTGGTCGGTGGCACCGACGAGCGCGCCACGGGTCTGCAGCCGCTCGGCGATCTCGGCCAGGTCGGCGAGGGTCTCGACCTCCCAGGCCAGGTGGTACAGCCCGACCGTGGTGCGGCCGGCACCGGACGCAGCCGCCGCGGAGCCGATCTCGAACAGGCCGAGGTCGTGGTCGTTCGTCGAGGCCGGGGCGCGGAGGAACGCGGCCCCCTGCAGGCCGTCCATCCCGTCGATCGGCGCGAAGCCCAGGACCTCGGAGTAGAACGCGACGCTGGCGCGCACGTCGCGCACGAACAGGACGGCGTGGTTCAGGCGACGGACGGGCACGGCGGGCTCCTGACGCTCGGGAGAGAACGCTCGTTGAACTCTCAACATACTGTACAGGGGGAAGGAAGTTGAGACCTCAAGTATTCCGCTAGGCTGGCGGGGTGACCGACAGCGCGAGCCCCGCCGTCCCAGCAGCCGAGGGCCGCGCTGCGACCCGCTGGCTGGACGAGAGGGAGCAACGGGCCTGGCGCGCCTTCCTGCAGGCCGCGACACGCGTCGACGACGTGCTGGAGCGCCAGCTGCAGCAGGAGGCGGGCATGCCGCACGCCTACTACCAGGTGCTCGCGATGCTGTCCGAGGCTCCCGACCGCACGCTGCGGATGAGCGAGCTGGCCGGTCTCACCACCTCGTCGGCGAGCCGGCTCTCGCACGCGGTGGCGCGGCTGGAGGAGAAGGGCTGGGTACGCCGGGAGAAGCACCCGACCGACCGGCGCGGTGCCCTGGCCGTCCTCACCGACGACGGGTGGGCTGCCGTCGTCGCCGCCGCGCCCGGTCACGTCGCCGCCGTCCGGGCCGCCGTCTTCGACCGGCTGGACGCCGCCCAGGTCCGACAGCTGCGCGAGATCAGCGAGCGGCTCGCCGACGGGCCCTGACGCCGTCCGGGGCGTGCTGCGCCGTCCGCCTGGATAGCCTGCGCGGCATGAGTCTGGAGTTCACCGAGCCGACGGGCGCGGGCGCCGAACCGGAGCCTGCGCACACGCCCGAGAAGCACAAGGGCCCGGTCACGCTGCGCCGGCGGCAGGTCGAGTCCGAGACCACCGACGCGCGGCTGCTCGACACCCGCGGCCCGACCGACTGGGTGCACGCGGATCCGTGGCGGGTGCTGCGGATCCAGTCCGAGTTCGTCGAGGGCTTCGGTGCGCTGGCCGAGCTCGGCCGGGCCGTCAGCGTCTTCGGGTCGGCGCGGGTGCACGAGGACGACCCGGAGTACGCGACCGGCAGGGCGGTCGGCCGGCTGCTCGTCGAGGCCGGCTACGCCGTCATCACCGGCGGTGGCCCCGGCGCGATGGAAGCCGCGAACCGCGGGGCCTGCGAGGCCGGCGGTGTGTCGGTGGGGCTCGGCATCGAGCTGCCCTTCGAGCAGGGCATGAACCAGTGGGTCGACATCGGTGTCGACTTCCGGTACTTCTTCGCGCGCAAGACGATGTTCGTGAAGTACGCGCAGGGCTTCATCGTGCTGCCGGGCGGGTTCGGCACCTTCGACGAGCTGTTCGAGGCGCTCGTCCTGGTGCAGACCAAGAAGGTCACGTCGTTCCCGGTGGTGCTCCTCGGCCACGCGTACTGGGACGGGCTGGTCGACTGGCTGCGGTCCACCGTCCTGCCCGGCGGGAAGATCGGCGCTCGCGACCTCGACCTCTTCACGGTCACCGACGACCCGGCCGAGGCGGTCCGGATCGTCGCCCACGCCGACGGCATCCTGGACGAGTCCGCGCCCCCCGACGGCGAGGCGGCCCGCAAGGGCGCCGAGTAGGCCGTGTCTCCCCACTCCATCTCGGCTCGCGGCCCGTGGCATCCAGCCCGGCGTCGTTGTCGTTCGCCCCGCGTAGAACACCGCTACGCGGGGCTCCTCCGCCTAGCCGGATCGGGCGCCACGAACCGCTCCCTGATCGAGAGCGAGTGGGGAGACACGACCTAGTGGCGGCGGTCTGCGTCTTCTGCTCGTCCAGCGGGCGGATCGACCCGTCGTACGTCGAGCTTGCGGCCGCCGTGGGCACCGAGCTGGCCCGGCGCGGCCACAGCCTCGTGAGCGGCGGCGGCAGCGTGTCGTGCATGGGCGCAGTGGCGCGGGCCGCCCGGGCCGGTGGGGCGCACACCCTCGGCGTGATCCCGCAGGTGCTGCTCGCGCTCGAGGTCGCCGACCACGCCGCCGACGACCTGCTCGTGACCGACGACATGCGGGCCCGCAAGGGGCTGATGGACGAGCGCTCCGACGCGTTCCTCACGCTGCCGGGCGGCCTCGGGACGCTCGAGGAGCTGATCGAGATCTGGGTGTCGCGCACGTTGGCGATGCACGGCAAGCCGGTGGTCGTCCTCGACCCCGACGGGCTCTACGACCCGTTGCGGGCACAGGTCGACCTGCTCGTCGAGCGTGGCTTCGTCCGCGACGGGGCGCGCGACGCGGTCACCTGGGTGACCGACGTCGGCGCGGCGTTCGACACCGTCGAGGCCCAGCTCGCCGAGGCGCCGCAGCCGGTGCTGACCGCCGCTCCCGACGAGGTGCTCGAAGCCGAACCCTGACCGCCCCGCCCCGCCCCCGCCCCGGCCCCGCCCCGCCCCCGCCCCGACCTCCGCGCCGGCGATCACGTAAACGTGATCGACTGTCGCCTTGCACGGGTTGCACGCCATGCAAGGCGACGGTGGATCACGTAAACGTGATCGACTGACGGGGGGCGGACGGGGGGGCGGACGGGGCGGGTCAGGCGAGGGCGCGGCGCGAGACGGCCGGGCCGCGGGTGCCGCGGATCGCGCCGACGGTGTCGAGCACCCGCCGGGTCGCGGCCACCTGGTGCGCCCGGAACACGCGCGCCCCGTGCCACGCGCTGATCGCCGTCGCGGCGAGGGTCGCCTCCAGCCGGCCGTCCTTGTCGACGTCGAGCACCTCGCCCAGGAACTTCTTGTTCGACACCGCGACCAGCACCGGCCACCCGGCGGCGACCAGCTCGTCGAGCCGTCGGGTCACCTCGAGCGAGTGGTAGGTGTTCTTGCCGAAGTCGTGCGCCGCATCGACGAGGATCCCGTCCCGGCGTACGCCGGCGGCGACCGCCTTCTCCGCCAGCGCCGTCACGGTGCCGATGACGTCGGCCACCACGTCGTCGTACGCCACGCGGTGCGGGTCGGTCCGGGGAGCGAGGCCGCCCGCGTGGCTGCAGACCAGCCCGACACCGTGCTCCGCGGCCACCAGGGCCAGTCCCGGGTCGGAGCCCTGCCAGGCGTCGTTGAGCAGGTCGGCCCCCGCGTCGCAGGCAGCTCGGCCGACGCCCGCCCGCCAGGTGTCGACCGAGATGGCCAGCCGCGGGTGCCGGCGGCGCACCGCAGCGACGAACGGCGCGACCCGGCGTACCTCCTCGGCCTCGTCGACGTCGTCCCCGGGGCCGGCCCTGACACCGCCCAGGTCCACCAGCTCGGCACCGTGCTCGACCGCGGCGTCGACGGCGGTCATCGCGGCGGCGTCGTCGAGGTAGGCGCCCTGGTCGAAGAACGAGTCCGGGGTGCGGTTGACGATGGCCATGACGACCTGGTCGTGCGGCCCTACCTCGAGCGGTCCGAGGCGCAGCGACGACGTGCCGGGTCCGTGGTCCACCCGCCCAGCGTGGCACGATCCTGCGTGTGTCCCTGGTGCTGCTGCTCGTCCTCCTCGTCGTCATCGCCGGCATCGCCGTCGTGGCGGCCGGTCGCGGCGCCGGCCTGGGGCCGGCCGAGACGGAGCGCTCACCGCGCGGCGCGCTGGCACCGGGCGAGATCGACCGCGAGCAGGTCGACGGCCTGCGCTTCACCCTCGCGCTGCGCGGCTACCGGATGGACGAGGTCGACGCGGTCCTGGACCGGCTGCTCGGCGAGCTGGACCGGCGCGACGCCCGGATCGCCGAGCTCGAGGGCCCGACCGGCGCCGCTCCGGACGGCGGCGACCGTCCGGACGCCGCCACCGGCAGCACCGACAGCCGCGACGGCAGTGACAACCGCGACAGCCGCGACAGCCGCGGCAGCCGCGGCGGCACGGGCGGCTCCGACAGCAGCGGCAGCACCGCCGCCCGGGAAGGCTGAGATGGCCGAGCTCGTCGTCACCCAGGAGGTCGCGGCGCCGGCCGAGCGGGTGTGGGACGTCCTCACCGACTGGGACGTGCACGACCGCTGGATGCTCTTCACCCATGCGGAGGGCGGCCGGGCCGAGGGGGAGACCATCTCGGCGTTCACCGGGGTCGGCCGGCTCGGCTTCCTCGACACCATGCTGATCACGGTCTGGGACCCGCCCCGCCGGGCCGTCGTCCGGCACACCGGCAAGGTCGTCAAGGGATCGGGCGCGTTCGAGGTCGACCCGCTCACCCCTGGCACCTCCCGCGTGGTGTGGTCGGAGTGGGTCGACCTGCCGCTCGGGCTGCTGGGCCGGCTGGGCTGGCCGCTGGTGCGCCCGCTGCTGCGTGCCGGGGTGCAGCTCTCGCTGCGCCGGCTGGCGCGCTACGTCGAGTCCGGCGCGTGACGGGGACGGACCCCGGCACCGTCCTCGGCGCGGACGGCCTGGCCCGCTGCCCCTGGGGCCTCGGCACCCCCGACTACGTCGCCTACCACGACGGCGAGTGGGGCCGGCCGGTGCACGGCGAGGTCCGGCTGTTCGAGCGGGTCAGCCTCGAGGCGTTCCAGTCCGGCCTGTCGTGGATCACGATCCTGCGCAAGCGGGAGGCGTTCCGGGCCGCCTTCGCCGGGTTCGACCCGGCCGCGGTCGCCGAGTTCGGCGACGACGACGTCGAGCGGCTGATGGCCGACGCCGGCATCGTGCGCAACCGCGCGAAGGTGCTCGCCACCGTCGCCAACGCCCGCGCGACGCTGGCGCTCGATGGCGGCCTCGACGATCTGCTCTGGTCGTTCGCGCCGGGCCCGGCCCGTCCCGCGCCGCGCAGCGTGGCCGACGTACCAGCCGTGACGCCGGAGTCGACGGCGATGGCCAAGGCGTTGAAGCGCAACGGTTTCCGCTTCGTCGGTCCGACCACGGCGTACGCCCTCATGCAGGCCACCGGCATGGTCGACGACCACCTCGCTGGCTGCGCCTTCCGCGGCGCCGGCGCTGCCTGACCGCGGTTCGTCCGCCGGTCCCGTGGTGAAGACGCGATCTCCACCGTGACCCGACTGCGGCGTTCCCGGCCCAACAGCGGCCTGCATGCCACTGGTCACCCGAGTTGATCACGGGCCCGTGATCAACTCGGGGGAGGAAGGGAGGAAGGGAGGGAGGGGGCCGGGTCAGCGGTCGCGGAAGGCGGCCAGGCCGCCGCGGGCCTTGTCGCGGACGGAGTGCTGGAGCACCGGCGTCCAGCCGAGCAGCAGGCCGACGGGGCCGAGGGCCTGCCGCGACCAGCGCCAGAAGTCGAACTCGTCGCGCTGCGAGACGACCAGCCCGGCCGCGTCGAAGCGGAACTCCGACCGCACGTCGTTGACCACCTTCCGGCCGGTCCGGCCGAACGTGTAGTGCGCGACCCAGTGCGCGCTGCCGTGGTCGCCCTCGGCGTCGTGCTCCTGGAGCTCGACCCGCAGGTCGGCCGACCGGGCGGTGAGCATCCGCCACATGTCGGCGGGCTCGCCGTCGGACAGCCCGACGAAGACCGGGTCGGTGAACAGGGCGCCCGGTGCGTAGCAGGCCGCCATCGCCTCGCCGTCGTGCCGGCCCATGGCGGCGTAGAGCCGCTCGATGGTCGCGAGCCCGGGTGCGGCAGCAGGCTCGGGCGCTCCGTCCGCCGCGGACTCCTCCGGCACCCCGGTCACCTGCCCTCGAAGGTGGGCTGCTGCTTGCCGAGGAACGCGGCGACCGCGGCGCGGTGGTCCGAGGTCGAGCCGGTGAGCTCCATCATCTGCCGCTCCATGTCGAGGGACTCGTCGAGACCGTGCCCGACGGAGTACGCCAGCGACCGGCGGATCGCGCCGTAGGCCACCGTCGGACCGGCCGCCAGCCGCACCGCGAGCGCCCGGCCACGGGCGGCGACCTGGTCGGCCGGGACCACCTCGGTCACCAGCCCGAGCTCGAGGGCCTGCCCGGCGGGGATCGTCGAGGGCATGAGCAGCAGCTCCTTGGCCTTGGCCATGCCGACCAGCCGCGGCAGCGTCCAGGACGAGCCGGAGTCGGCGGACAGGCCCACCGCGGAGAACGCCATGTTGAGCCCGGCGTCGGCCGACATCACCCGGAAGTCGCACGCGAAGGCGAACGCCGCGCCGGCCCCGGCGGCCACCCCGTTGATCGCCGCGACGACCGGCTTGGGCATCGTCGCCAGCGTGGTGGCGATCGGCGTGTAGTGCTCGGGCACGGTCGACCAGACCGCGTCGAGGTCGCCCTGCAGGTTCGTGGCGTGCTCGGCGAGGTCCTGCCCCACGCAGAACGCCCGTCCGCTGCCCGTGAGCAGCACGGCGCGTACCGCGTCGTCAGCCGCCGCGGCCTGGAGCGTGTCGCGCAGCGCGACCTTGAGCTCGGTGCTCAGCGCGTTCATGGCGTCGGGCCGGTTGAGGGTCACGGTGCCGACGCCGTCGGACAGGTCGTACCGGACGACGTCGTGCTGCGGGCTGTCGCTCACCGGGCTCCTCGGGTGTCGCTGGTCAGGTGGTGGCGGTCAGGCAGCGCTCGACGAAGCGGTTGGCCGCCGGGAGCAGCCGCGCGTTCTCGGTGTCGAAGAAGTCCGCCGCCTTGTCGCCGGTCCAGTCTCCCGGCAGCAGCTCGCGCGGCAGACCCGGGTCGAGGAAGAGGAACTTCCGCCACTCGTGCACGAGCCGGGACCGCGCCGCGAACGCCTGCTCGTCGTCCGGCTCGGTGCCGGCCGCGGACACCAGGGACTCGGCGTCCGCGAGCCAGCGCGAGTAGGAGCGGGCCAGCCCCTCGACGTCCCAGGCCCGGTGGACCAGCCCGACGGAGTCGCCGTCGTGCCGGGCCGAGAAGCGCTCGGCGCGCACGCCCTCGAGCTCGAGGAGGCCGTCGACCTCGGGCGACCACCGCGGTCCCAGCCAGGTGGCGTCGTCCAGCTGCGCGTAGCCGAGGAAGGTGAGCCCGGCCCGGACCCGGTCGCGCCGGCTGCGCTCGCCCGGCAGGTCGGTGACCACGAGGTGCCAGGACCCGTCCCAGGCCCGGTCGGCGGTGCGGTAGATGCGGGCGGCCGAGTCGTCGAGTCGCCGCGCGGCCCGGGGTGTGAGGGCGTAGCCGGGCCCGTCCGGGAGCCGGACCGGTTCCAGCCACGCCTGCCGGACCATCCGCGAGACGGCGGTACGTACGGCGGGCGCGGCGACTCCGAGCGGGGCCAGGAGCCGCACCAGGGAAGCGACCGGGGCGCGGCCGCCTCGCTGACGCAGGTGGTCGCCGTAGAGGTCGAACAGCGCCGAGCGGGCGTTCACCTGGCGTGCCCTCCCTGGTCGGTGCGGACGGCCCCGTGGCGGTGCCTCGGGGTCTCCAGTTTGCCGCTCCGTTTCGCGCGCGGGCGGGTTCGCGGGATAATGCACCACCACACACTCCGTGTCGACGCTCGGCGGGCAGGCCCCGTGCCTGCTGCCGGCGTGCCGTACCGAAGGGAGCCAGCATGGCGGCCATGAAGCCGCGAACGGGCGACGGTCCGCTCGAGGTCACCAAGGAAGGTCGCGGCATCGTGATGCGCGTGCCGCTCGAGGGTGGCGGGCGACTCGTCGTCGAGCTCTCGGCCGACGAGGCCGGAGCTCTCGGGGATGCACTCAAGGCCGTCGTCGCCTGACGGCTCCCCAGGGGTACGGCCCCTGACACCAGCTGTCCCGGCCCCGGTCCGCCTCGCGCGGACCGGGGCCGGTCGCTGGTCCGGACCGGTCCCGGCTACGACTACGGCTTCTTCACCGCGACGAGCAGGCCGTCGCCGGCCGCCAGCATCGCGCTCACCAGCGCCTCGTCCTCGCGCACCGCGCGCCCGAGGTCGCGGATCGTCGTGGTGTCCTCGTCGCGCTGGGTGGGGTCGGCCACCCGGTCGTGCCACAGCGCGTTGTCGAAGACCACCGTCCCGCCCGGCTTGAGCAGCCGCAGCGCCTGCTCGAGGTAGCCCGGGTACTCCTTCTTGTCGGCGTCGCAGAACACCAGGTCGTACGCCGCGTCGGTGAGCCGCGGCAGGACGTCGAGCGCCCGCCCGGAGATGAGCCGGACCCGGTTGGAGGCCACGCCTTCCTCGGCGTAGGTCTCCCGGGCCGCCCGGTGGTGCTCGGGCTCCACGTCGATGGTGGTGAGCACACCGTCCGGTCGCATGCCGCGGAGCAGGTAGACCGAGCCCACCCCGGCCCCCGTGCCGATCTCGACCACGGCCCTCGCCCCCGCGGCGGCCGCCAGGGCCGACAGGGCAGCGCCGGCGCCCGGCAGCACCGGCACGCAGCCCAGCTCCTCGCCCTTCCCGCGGGCGGTGGTGAGCACCTCGTCCTCAGGGACGAACTCCTCGGCGTAGGTCCAGCTGGAGTCGAGGTTCCCGGCGATGACGGCCTCCGGTGGGCGGTGCGGCGCGGGTGCGGTGGCGCCCGGGCGCCCCTACGGCGGTAGGGCGCGGCGCGAGCCTAGTGCCCCCGCCGGGGCCGGGAACCCCGCGGTGGGTGCCGCGCGTTCTCCCCGGGAACACGCACCGAGCGGGGCCGGTTGGGCCAGAAGAGGAGATCGAGGCACCATGAGTGCTGCAGCTGCCGTGATGACCCGGGGAGGTGGGGTAGTGCCCGGCTTCGGCTCGCACCGCCCCGTGCCCGGGGCCGAGGCAGGTGCCGTCCCGCTCGGGGCCGAGGCGGGAGCGGAGGCCAGCCCGCTGGTAACCGCAGGCGCCACCGACTGGGTCCCGCCGACCTGGGACGAGGTCGTCCGGACCCACTCCGCCCGCGTCTACCGGCTCGCCTACCGCCTGACCGGCAACCCGCACGACGCCGAGGACCTCACCCAGGACGTGTTCGTCCGGGTCTTCCGGTCCCTGTCCAGCTACACGCCCGGCACGTTCGAGGGCTGGCTGCACCGCATCACCACGAACCTCTTCCTCGACCGGGTCCGCCGCAAGCAGCGGATCCGCTTCGACGGCCTGGCCGACGACGCCGCCGAGCGCCTGCCCGGGCGCGAGCCCGGCCCCGCGCAGGTCTACGACGACACGCATTTCGACGACGACGTGCAGCGCGCGCTGGATGCCCTGTCGCCCGACTTCCGGGCAGCCGTCGTCCTCTGCGACATCGAGGGACTGTCCTACGAGGAGATCGCCGCCACCCTCGGGATCAAGCTGGGCACCGTCCGCAGCCGCATCCACCGCGGCCGCTCGCAGCTACGGGTCGCCCTGGAGCACCGTGCCCCCGGCCGCCGCGAGGCGTTCGAGCCAGGTGGCATCGACCCTCGCGGCGTCGACTCCCGCGACACCGACGGGTCGCCGTCGTGAGTCACCTCGGTCACCGCATCTCCGCGCTCGTCGACGGCGAGCTCGGCCACGCGGCGCGGGAGCGGGCGCTCGCCCACGTGGCGCACTGCGACGAGTGCCGCGCGACGCTCGAGGCCGAGCGCTCGGTCAAGGACCTGCTGGCCGCCTCGGTCGCCCCGCTGCCGTCCGGCGCCGTGCTGGCGTCGCTGCAGGCGCTCGCGCGCCCCGGCAACCCGGTCCCGCCGCGGGCCCGCAGCATGCCGCAGGGACCGGTGGTGCCCGTCCTGCCGCCCCCGGGCCGCGCCCCGCGGGGCTCCCGGGCCGACTCCCGCCGTCCCGTCGCCGGTGGCACCGCCGGCCGCGGCACGGCCCGTCGCAGCACCCGCCGCGCCCGCTACGCGGCCGTCGGAGCCCTCTCGGTGGCCGGGCTCGTCCTGGGCACGGCGTTCGCCGCAGGCGGACCGCGCCAATCGCCGTCGCCGGTCGTGCCGCCCGCGGCCGAGCTGACCGTCGAGCACGACGTCACCACCAGCGGCTTCTCCCTCGGCGACCCCGGGCTGGGCGTCGCGTCCGGCCTGGGCGACGCGTCCGGCGCGACCTTCCCGACCGTCTCCCGGCGGTGAGACCGCTCGTCCCCCTGACCGGGGCGGCGGCCGTCCTGCTCGCGTCGGCGGCGGTCGTGGCGCTGCTGGTCTCGCCGCCCGGCAACCCGGGCCGGCCGGCCGACGACGTCTCGGACGGTGGCGGCGCGCGGCCGGTCGTCGACGACCGGGCCCGCCGGCTGCTCGACCGTGCTGCTGCGGCACCATCGACGACGCCGTACCACGGTGTGCAGTTCGTCTCCGCGTGGACGTCGACGGGCGCCACCAGCGAGGTCGTCGACGTCGCCCACGACCCCGCCGGGGGCACCACGGTCCGCAGCGACGGCACGGTGCGGGTGCCGGGACGCAGCGTGACGCTGCTCGCCGCCGGCGCGCCGTCGATCGCGGGTGGGGGAGCGGTCGGGCTGCTCGTCCAGCACTACTCGGTCGCCGTGGCCGGCACCGGCCGGGTCGCCGGCCGCCCCGTCGACGTCATCGCCGTACGCCGACCCGGCTCGGCCGCCGCCGACCCCGACGCCGCGCGGTTCTGGCTGGACGGCGCGACCGGACTGGTGCTGCGCCGCGAGGTGTACGACCGCCGCGGCCGCACCACCCGGGCGAGCGCCTTCGTCGAGGTCACGGTCGGTCAGGGCGCCGTCCCCGCCGGGGCGGCCAGCACGGCCTGGACGGCGACCCTGGACCGCAGCACGCTGGACCGGATGCGGCAGCACGGGTGGGACTGCCCGGCCGCCCTCCCGGGTCCGCTGACCCTCGTCGACGCCCGCCGCGGTGGTGCCGGGCAGGACATCGTGCACCTCAGCTACAGCGACGGGATCGCGAGCGTCTCCGTCTTCGAGCAGCGCGGCCGGCTGGACGAGACCGGGCTGGCGGGTCACGCCCAGCAGGCCAGCGGCGACCACGAGGTCTGGGTCCGCGGCGAGGTGCCGCGCCGGGTCGTCTGGTCCTCCGGCGGCACGGTCTACACCGTCGTCGCCGACGCGCCGGAGCGTACGGTGGACGCCGTGGTCGCGGCCCTGCCCCACCGCGGGGCCGGCGACGGTCCGCTCGGTCGGCTGGGCCGCGGGCTGGACCGGGTCGGCTCCTGGTTCAACCCCTTCGGCTGAGGGCACGGTCACCGCCAGAGCAGGACGATCAGGAGACCCACGCGCACATGGACGACGAGAAGCGACCCGACGACGACACGGCCGACGACCCCGCCGGGGCCAGCCCGTGGTGGGCCGGGCCGGGCAGGGACGTCTGGGGCAGCCCGGAGACGGCCGGCGCGCCTGCCGACCGGCCGGGCGCGCCGACCCGCACCGTGCCGGACGAGTCGAGTCGCGACGACGAGGGCGGCGCGGACACCATCGCCGGCGGCTGGCGGGACGACGGTGCCGGGACGGAGCCACCGGCCCCGCGCGCCTGGTCGGTCTGGGACGACCGCGACGACACCGTCGCGCAGCCGCGGCACGGCTCGTACGACGTCTGGGCGCCGACCGACAGCCTGGGCCGCGACCTGCGGCCCTCCGGCGCGCCCCGCACCCCCGTCCTCGTGGCACTGGCAGCAGTGATCGCTCTGCTCGCCGGTGGGGTGGGCGGTGGCGTGGGCTACCTGCTCGCCGACCGCTCCGGCGGCTCCCGCACGATCGACGGGGCCAGCCTCGGCTCGGCGCCTGCCAAGGACGTCCAGCGCCCTGCCGGCAGCATCCCCGGCATCGCCGCCAAGGTGCTGCCGAGCGTGGTCCAGATCAAGGTCCGGACCTCGCAGGGGCAGGCCACCGGCTCCGGCTTCGTCGTCGACGAGAACGGGATCGTCGTCACCAACAACCACGTCGTGGCAGACGCCCAGGGACCGGTCGAGCTCACCTTCAGCGACGGCACCACCACCGACGCCGAGGTCGTCGGCACGTCGGCCTCGTACGACCTGGCCGCGCTGCGGCTGGACGCCAAGAACCTCCCCGCGCTCCCGCTGGGCAACTCGGACAGCGTCGTCGTCGGCGACACGGTCATCGCGATCGGCTCACCGCTCGGCCTGTCTGGCACGGTCACCAGCGGCATCATCTCCGCGAAGAACCGGCCGGTGACCGCCGGCGCCGAGAACGGCTCCGGCGACAGCGCCTACATCAACGCGATCCAGACCGACGCGGCCATCAACCCCGGCAACTCGGGCGGCCCGCTCGTCGACATCGACGGCGAGGTGATCGGCGTCAACTCCGCGATCGCCACGGTCGGGGGCGGGACGTTCGGGCAGGAGGCCGGGAACATCGGGGTCGGCTTCGCCATCCCGATCAACCAGGTCCGCCGCACCGTCGAGCAGCTGCTCGACACGGGCAAGGCGCAGTTCCCCGTCATCGGGGCCAGCCTGGACGGGACCTACAACGGGCAAGGTGCCCGGATCGCCACCGGGTCCGCGAGCGGCAACCCGCCGCTCGTGCCGGGCGGACCCGCCGAGAAGGCCGGGGTCCAGGCCGGCGACGTCGTGGTCGCCATCGACGGGAAGTCGGTGGCCGACAGCGCCGAGCTCATCGTGGCCATCCGGTCCCGTCAGCCCGGCGACACCGTGACCCTGACCGTCCGCCGCAACGGCTCCGAGCAGGACGTCGACGTGACCCTGGACGCCAACGAGGGCTGAGTCGGGTCGACCGGGGCCATCTCGGCGCGGGCGCGTCCACGGGGTGAGAGGATCGAGAGGTGCCCTTCGACATCGGCCTGGGCGAGCTCATCGGCATCGCGATCGTCGCGTTGATCGTGCTGGGCCCGGAGAAGCTGCCGCGCTACGCCGCGGACGCCGCCAAGATGCTGCGCACCGTCCGGAAGATGGCCACCGACGCACGTGCCGAGGTGACCAAGGAGCTCGGCCCGGAGCTGTCGTCCCTGGGCGACCTCAACCCGCGCGGCCTGGTGCGCAAGCACCTGCTCGAGCCGATGGATCTCGACGACCTCGACGACATCGGCAGGTCGGGCACCAAGCCGGCCGACGGCCGGGGCCCCGGCCGCGCGGTCGGCTCCACCGGCACCGACGGACCGGCCCCCGCCCCGCGCTACGACGAGGACGTCACCTAGCCGCTCCGGCGGCGCCCGCTCGTGTGCGTGGTCCTCGGAGCGAAGTGGCCCCGCTGCGCGACCGCCTTTCGGCCGGTTGGCGGGGCCACTTCGCTCTGGACCGGACGGACCGGACGGACCGCTCCGGGCCGGACGGTCTCGACCGGGCTAGCGCCCGGCGGGGGAGAGCCCGAGCGAGCGGCCGGCCAGGCCGCGGGCGCGGTGGCCGAGGGAGCGGGCGACCTTCATCAGCTCCTGCGCGGCGGGGGTGTCCGGGTCGGTGAGCACCAGCGGCCGGCCGGAGTCGCCGCTCTCGCGCAGCCGGGTGTCGAGGGGGATCTGGCCCAGCAGCGGGACCGGGGCGCCGACCGCGCGCGTGAGGCCGTCGGCGACCGCCTGGCCGCCGCCGCTGCCGAACACGTCGATCCGCTCGTCGCAGTGCGGGCAGGGCAGCCAGGACATGTTCTCGACGACGCCGGCGATCTGCTGGTGGGTCTGCAGGGCGATGGTGCCGGCCCGCTCGGCCACCTCGGCGGCCGCCTGCTGCGGCGTGGTGACGACCAGCAGCTCGGCCGGCGGCACGAGCTGGGCCACCGAGATCGCGATGTCGCCGGTGCCGGGTGGGAGGTCCATGAGCAGGACGTCGAGGTCGCCCCAGTAGACGTCGGCGAGGAACTGCTGCAGCGCCCGGTGCAGCATCGGGCCGCGCCACACGACGGGCTGGTTGTTGGCGACGAACATCCCGATCGAGATGACCTTCACGTCGTGGGCGACCGGCGGCAGGATCATGTCCTCGACCTGGGTCGGACGGCCCTCGACGCCGAGCATGCGGGGCACCGAGTGGCCGTAGATGTCCGCATCGACGACGCCGACGGCCAGGCCGTCGCGGGCCATCGCGGCCGCGAGGTTGACCGTCACGGACGACTTGCCCACCCCGCCCTTGCCGGACGCGACGGCGTAGACCCGGGTGAGCGATCCGGGGCGGGCGAACGGGATCTCGCGCTCGGCCTGGCCGGAGTCCGAGCGCAGGCGGCCCTGGAGCTCCTGGCGCTGGGTGGCGGACATGACGTCGAGGTCGACCGTGACCCCGGTGACGCCCTCGACCTGGGAGACCGCCGCGGTCACGTTCTTGGTGATCGTGTCCTTCATCGGGCAGCCCGCGACGGTGAGGAAGACAGCCACCACGACGTGCCCGGCCGGGTCGATGTCCACCGACTTCACCATGCCGAGCTCCGTGATGGGCTTGCGGATCTCGGGGTCGTCGACGGTCGCCAGGGCGGCCTGGATCGCGTCTGCGGTGGGGCTGGTCACGGAGGGGGCGGACATGGCTCCGATGCTACGTGCCGTGGGACGGCCCTCCCGCCCGCGGCCCGGGGCGCCGTACGATCACGACATGCCACGGTCGGGGGACCTGAGCGAGCCGCAGCTGCTCGCGTGGCGCCGCTTCCTGCGTGCGCACGCTCTCGTCACCCGTCGCCTCGAGCACGACCTGCTCACCGAGCAGCGGCTGCCACTGGCGTCCTACGACGTGCTGGTGCAGCTGGTGGAGGCGCCGGACCGCAGGCTGCGGATGTCCGGGCTCGCCGAGCGGGTGCTGCTCTCGCGCAGCGGCCTGACCCGGCTGGTCGACCGCCTCGAGCGGGAGGGACTGGTCCGGCGCGAGGCCTGCGACGAGGACGCCCGCGGGCTGTTCACGGTCCTGACCGACACCGGTCTGGAGCGGCTGCGCGAGGCCAGCCCCGTGCACCTGCGGGGGGTCGCGGAGCACGCGATGGGCCGGCTCGACGACGAGGAGGCCGCTGCGCTGGCCGGGCTGCTCGAGAAGCTGGTCGACCAGGACGTCGAGCCGCTGGTCGACCTGCGGCCCAGCGACGCCGGCGCCGGCAGCGCCGTCGGCGTCAGTCCCGCGGGCTGACCCGCAGCACCTCGTCGAAGGTCGTCTCGCCGGACAGGGCCTTGGCCACCGCGGCGTCCTTGATGGTCGCCATGCCGGCGGCGGCGTCCGCGAGGGCGTGCTCGGTGGGGGTCCGCAGGAGCACCTGGCGCATGGCGGCGTCGATCTCGAGGACCTCGAAGACGCCGGTGCGCCCGCGGTAGCCGGTACGGCCGCACTCGACGCAGCCCGCGCCCCGGCGTGGCGACCCGTGCTTCAGCATCGCCCGGGACACCCCCAGGGCCTGCAGCACCTCGGAGTCGGGTACGTCGGCGACGACGCACGCCGGGCAGGGCCGGCGGACCAGTCGCTGGGCGACGACGGCCGTGAGGGCGGAGCCGGCGAGGTAGGGCTCGAGGCCCATGTCGACCAGGCGCGCGACCGACCCGACCGCACTGGTCGTGTGCAGCGTGGTGAGGACCAGGTGCCCGGTGAGGGACGCGCGCACCGCGAGCTCGGCGGTCTCCTGGTCGCGGACCTCGCCGACCAGCACGACGTCCGGGTCCTGGCGGAGAACGGCACGCAGGCCCCGGCTGAAGGTGAGCCCGCTGCGCTCGTGGA
Organism: uncultured Actinomycetota bacterium; assembly: GCA_963784645.1. Classification (GTDB taxonomy): domain Bacteria; phylum Actinomycetota; class Actinomycetes; order JACCUZ01; family JACCUZ01; genus JBBRVW01. Next base: position 180,877 of record CAWARY010000018.1, read on the forward strand.
CCTGCACCTGGGTGATCCCGGGGATCTGCACCTCGACCGGGTCCTCGAGGGTGACGATGTTCAGCTCCGGCGTGTGGATCTCCTGCAGCGCGGAGTACAGCGTGCTGGTCTTGCCGCTCCCCGTGGGGCCGGTGATGAGGACGAGCCCCTGCGGCGCGGTGAGCGCCCGGCGGAGCACGGCGAGCTGGTCGACGTCCAGACCCACCTCGTCCAGCGGCTGCAGCCGCTCGGCCCGCGCGAGCAGCCGGACCACGACCTTCTCGCCGTGCACCGAGGGCATCGTGCTGACCCGCGCGTCGATCCGGTGGCCGTCGACGGCGATCCTCGTGCGGCCGTCCTGCGGCAGGCGCCGCTCGGCGATGTCCAGCCCGGACACGATCTTCAGCCGGCTGACGACCGAGGCGTACGCGCTGCGCGGCACGTGCATGACCTCGCGCAGGACCCCGTCCACGCGGTAGCGGATCCGCAGCTCGTCGCGCTGCGGCTCGACGTGGATGTCGCTGGCGCCGGTCCTGACGGCGTCGGCGAGGACGGTGGCCACGAGTCGCACGGTCGGCGCCGCGTGCGCGGTGGCGAGGGCGTCGTCGTCCTGGTGCCCGGGGTCGGCCTCCTCGAAGATCGTGCTCAGGTCGGAGGAGTCCTCGGACAGCGACCACACCCGGGTGAGGTGGTCGTGCACCTGCGACTCGGTCGCGACGGTGACCACCAGCTCGGTCGCGCCGGTGTGCAGGCGGACGTCGTCGAGCGCGACGACGTCGGTCGGGTCGGCGACCGCCAGGGTGAGGCGGCTGCCCTCCCGGGAGAGGACGACCATGCCGAGCCGCTGCGAGACGCTGCGGGGCAGCAGCCGGACGGTCTCCGGCGACACGGCCACCGTCGTGAGGTCCACGACCTGCAGGTTGAGCTGCTCGCCGACCGCGACCGCGATCTGCCGGTCGGTGGCGATCCCCAGCTCGACCAGGACGTGCCCGAGGCGGCGGCGGGTACCGCTCACCGAGCGCTGGGCGTCCAGGGCGGTGCCCAGCTCGGCCGGGGTGATCACCCCGGCGTCGACCAGGACGTCGCCGAGCCGGCGCCGGGCCGTGCCGAACCAGGCGGCGTCGAGGGTGTCGTCGCCGGGATCGACGCCGTCGAGTCCGGGCTCGTCGTCAGGGCCGAGGAGCTGCTGGGTCACCCGGAGAAGATCGGGTGATCAGGCCCCGGACTTCAGCCCTGGGAGGGTGCGGTTCCGGCGGGTGGATCGCCCTCGGACCCCTCGTCCCGCACGCGGTCCTCGATGTCCTCGAGCAGCTGGCGCAGCTCGGAGCGCAGGAAGTCGCGGGTGGCGACGTCGCCGACGGCCATCCGGAGGGCCGCCAGCTCGCGGGTGAGGTAGTCGGTGTCGGCGATGCCACGCTCGGCCCGGCCGCGGTCCTGCTCGTACTGGACCCGGTCGCGGTCGGCCTGCCGGTTCTGCGCGAGCAGGATCAGCGGGGCGGCGTAGGACGCCTGGAGCGAGAGCATCAGGGTCAGGGCGATGAACGGGTAGGTGTCGAACTGGAGCTGCCAGGCCACGGCGTTCCAGACCAGCCAGAACACCACGAACACGGTCATGTAGACCAGGAACCGCCCGGTCCCGATGAACCGGGCGATCCGCTCGGACAGCCGCCCGAAGGCCTCCGGGTCGTACGTCGGGGTGGGCACGATCGCCCGGCGGACCTCGCGGGGCTGGTCCAGGCGGGTGCTGCGCCGGGGCTCACGCGCCATGACGCACCCCGTCCTGCCCGCTCAGCCGGGCCTGGGCCCGGTCGAGGGCCCGGTCCTGGGCGTGGTCGCGGTGCCGCCAGTCGTCCGGCAGCAGGTGGTCGAGGACGTCGTCGACGGTCACCGCGCCCAGCAGGTGGTCGTCCTCGTCGACGACCGGAGCGGCGACCATGTTGTAGGTCGCCAGGTGGTGGGTGATCGCCGCGAGCGGCACCTCGGGGCGCAGCGGCTGGATCGAGGTGTCGACGACACCGCTCACCAGGGAGGACGGGGGCTCGCGCAGCAGCCGCTGGATGTGGGCGATGCCGATGAACCGGCCGGTGGGCGTCTCCATCGGCGGGCGGCAGACGTAGACCTGCGCGGCCAGGGCGGGGGACAGCTCCGGCTGCCGGACCCGGGCCAGCGCGTCGGCGACGGTGGCGTCCGGCGGCAGGACCACCGGCTCGGTCGTCATCATGCCGCCGGCGGTGTCGTCGGAGTACGCGAGCAGGCGGCGCAGCGGGGCGGCCTCGTCGGGCTCCATCAGCTCGAGGAGCTTCTCGGCGTCGGCCTGGGACAGCTCGGACAGCAGGTCGGCTGCGTCGTCGGGCTGCATGGCCTCGAGGACGTCGGCTGCCCGCTCCTCCTCCAGCTCCCCGAGGATCTCGACCTGGTCCTCCTCCGGCAGCTCCTCGAGGACGTCGGCGAGCTTCTCGTCGTCGAGCGCGGAGGCGACCTCGAGCCGGCGCTTCGACGACAGCCCGAGCAGGACCGACGCCAGGTCGGCGGCGTTGAGCTTCTCGAAGGTGGCCAGCAGGTTGGCGGCGCCCTGACCGGTCTCCTCGACCTGCAGGCCGCCGGCGTCGCGCCACTCCAGGGTCAGGGTCTCGCCGCGGCGTCGCAGCCCCTTGCCGGGGCGGCGGACGAAGAGGCGGGTGATCTCCCAGTCGCGGGTGCGCTGCTGCTCCATGCCGACGTCCTCGACGACGGCGGCCGAGCCGTCCTCGAGCAGGGTGACGGTGCGGTCGAGCAGCTCTCCGAGGACCAGCGTCTCGGTCGGGCGCTGCTGGAAGCGGCGCATGTTGACCAGGCCGGTGGTGATGACCTGGCCGGCGTCGATCGAGGTCACCCGGGTCATCGGGACGAAGATCCGCCGGCGGCCGGGCACCTCGACCACCAGGCCCAGGACGCGGGGCTCCTCACGGCCGATCCGCAGCGAGACGACGACGTCGCGCACCCGCCCGACCTGGTCACCCGCGGGGTCGAACAGCGGGGTACCGGCCAGGCGCGCGATGAAGACCCTCGTCGGCGCGCCGCTCACGAGCGGTCAGGCTACCGGCGCGCGGCGCCCGGCAGGCGGTGCCGGGGCCGTGCCACCGGAAGATCCTTTGTGCGCTGACACACCGGGCGGCCGGCGTGTCCGGTGCGTCCGCGCACATCCTGCGGGCCGCACGGGGCTGCGCCGGCGTCAGCGGGGCTGCCGGCGGCGGGCGCGGCGTCCGAGGACGAACGGCAGCGGTCCGCGGGTGGTGGCCGTGGAGGGCACCGGCTCGGCTGCGTGCGAGCGGTGCGACAGGTGCCCGGGGCCCTCGACCAGGCGGTCGGCCGGGTCGAGGCGCAGCACCCGCGACTCCCGGGCCCAGCGGGCCGGCTGCGCCTCGCCGTCCGGGGCGTTGAGGCGCTTGCCGTGCAGCTCGGCGACGACACGGGTCCACGCCTCGCCCTCGGGCTCGAGGTCGGACACCCGGGCGCGGAAGGTGACGACCCGCCCCCCGGTGTCCTTGCTCCGGGCGGTCACGTCGACCTCGGCGCCGTCCGGCGCGTCGGTCAGCCGCTGCTCCAGGCCGCCGGTGACGACGTGCACCGCGCCGTCCAGCCAGGCGTGCCAGACGGCCTGCGCGTGCGCGGCCCCGATCGGGCGGACCCACACCAGGGCGGACTTCTTGCAGACCTCCTCGACCACGGCCCGGGCCAGTACGGCGTCCCGGTCGGCGATCACGACTGCGAGCGTGCCACACAGCCGGTCCGGACGGGGTGCCGCATGATGCTCCGGTGACCGGGCCGAGGGGAGAGTCGTCCAGCGCCCGCCCGGTGGACCGGCCCGCGGTGATGGGACGACCACCCGGTGCGGACCTCGCGCTGATGGCGGTGGGGATCGTCGCGGTCTCGACCTCCGGGCCGCTGATGGCGGCCGCTGCGGCGCCGGCCCTCGCAGTCGCGCTCTGGCGCAACGTGCTCGCGGTCGGCGCGATCTGGCCGTTCGCCGCGGTGACCCGTCGACACGAGCTGGCGCAGCTGACCCGGCGGGAGTGGCGCTGGGCGCTCGCTGCGGGTGTGCTGCTGGCCGCCCACTTCGCGACCTGGGTACCCAGCCTGCGCCTCACGTCGGTGGCGTCGGCCACTGCCATCGTCGCCACCCAGCCGGTCTGGGTGGCCGTGATCGCGCGGGCGATGGGCCACCACGTCCCACGGCGGACCTGGCTGGGGATCGCCCTGTCCCTCGTGGCGGTGGTCGTGCTGACCGGGGTCGACTTCTCGCTGGAGCCGAAGGCGCTCGCCGGCGACCTGCTCGCCCTGCTCGGTGGTGTCTTCGCCGCGTTCTACACAGTCGCCGGCGCAGAGGTGCGCCGCACCGTGAGCACCACGTCGTACACGGCGGTCTGCTACTCGACCGCGGCGGTCGTGCTGCTGGCGGGCTGCCTCGTCGGGGGCGTGCAGCTGTGGGGGTACGACGGCACCACCTGGCTGCAGCTTCTCGCGCTGACCGCGGGCGCGCAGCTGCTGGGGCACTCGGTGTTCAACATGGTGCTGCGGTCGACGAGCGCCACCGTGGTGTCGCTGGCGCTGCTGCTCGAGGTCCCGGGTGCCGCGGTCATCGCCTCGGTGGCACTGCACCAGACGCCGCCGCTCGCGGCGCTGCCGGCGGCTGCCCTGCTCCTGCTGGGGCTGGGCATCGTCATCTTCTCCGGCGGCGACCAGGTGGAGGCCTCGGTCCCGGTGGAGTGACCCGTCGGTAACCTGCTCGCCGTGACGCAGCCGAGCAGCGCGAACCCGTCCAGCCCGCCCACGGTCCGGCCCCGCCGGTCCTGCCTCGCCGTCCCGGGGTCCAACCCGAAGATGTTGGGCAAGGCGCAGGGTCTGCCGGCCGACCAGGTCTTCCTCGACCTCGAGGACTCGGTGTCGCCGCTGGCAAAGGTCGACGCGCGGAGCAACATCGTCTCCGCGCTGAACGAGGGCGACTGGTCCGGCAAGACGCGGGTCGTCCGCGTCAACGACTGGACGACGCAGTGGACCTATGGCGACGTCATCGCCGTGGTCGAGGGTGCCGGGGCCAACCTCGACGCGGTGATGCTGCCCAAGGTGCAGACCGCGGCGCAGATCAACGCCCTGGACATGCTGCTCACCCAGATCGAGAAGTCGCTCGGCCTCGCGGTCGGCCGGATCGGCATCGAGGCGCAGATCGAGAACGCCCAGGGCCTCGTCGAGGTCGACGCCATCGCGGCGGCGTCGCCGCGGACGCAGACCATCATCTTCGGGCCGGCCGACTTCATGGCGTCCATCAACATGAAGTCGCTGGTGGTGGGGGAGCAGCCGCCGGGCTACGACGTCGGCGACGCGTACCACTACATCCTCATGCGGATCCTCATGGCCGCCCGCACCTACGACCTGCAGGCCATCGACGGGCCGTACCTGCAGATCAAGGACGTCGAGGGCTTCCGCCGGGTCGCGGGCCGGTCGGCGGCGCTCGGCTTCGACGGCAAGTGGGTGCTGCACCCGGGGCAGATCGACGCGGCCAACGAGGTCTACTCGCCGGCACAGGACGACTACGACCACGCCGAGCTGATCCTCGACGCCTACGAGTGGCACACGTCCGAGGCCGGCGGCATGCGCGGCGCGGTCATGCTCGGCGACGAGATGATCGACGAGGCGTCCCGCAAGATGGCCCTGGTCGTCGCCGGCAAGGGCCGGGCGGCGGGCATGAGCCGGACGTCGTCCTTCCAGTCGCCCGAGAGCTGACCGTGACGACGTCATGGCGCGCGTCCGAAAACGTGCGCCTCGACGGGCGGGTGGCGCTGGTCACCGGTGCCGGGTCCGCCGACGGAATCGGGTTCGCCTGTGCACGCGCCCTCATGTCCCGCGGCGCCACCGTGCACGTCACGTCCACCACCGAGCGGATCCACGCGCGCGCGGCCGAGCTGGGCGAGGGGTCGCACGGCGTCATCGCCGACCTCACCCTCGAGGACGACGTCGCCGCACTGCTCGCGGCCGTCGGCGATGTCGACGTCCTGGTCAACAACGCCGGCATGCTCAGCGTCGGCTCACCGGACGTCCAGGCTCCGATGACGGCCCTGTCGCTGGCGGACTGGCGGGCCGACCTGGCGCGCAACCTGGACACGGCGTTCCTCGTGACCCGGGCGTTCCTGCCGGCGATGCTGGCCGCAGGCTTCGGCCGGATCGTCAACGTCGCGTCCACCACCGGCCCGGTGAGCGCGATGCCCGACCAGTCGTCCTACGCCGCCTCGAAGGCCGGGATGCTCGGGCTGACGCGGGCGGTGGCCGTCGAAGCCGCGGCGTCCGGCGTGACGTGCAACGCGGTGGCGCCGGGCTGGATAGCGACGGGATCGCAGACGGCGGCGGAGGCGGCGCACGGGCTGCGCGCACCGGTGGGCCGGTCCGGCACCCCCGACGAGGTCGCCGCCGCGGTGGCGTTCCTCGCCTCGCCCGGGTCGTCGTACGTGACTGGCCAGCTGCTCGTGGTCGACGGCGGCAACGCGATCGTCGAGGCTCGCTGAGCGACCTCAGCGCCGAGCGTCCTCGTGGTCGTCGTCGATGACGACGACGGCGAAGCTGCGGTCGAGCCGCACGTCGACGGTGCTGCCATCGGGCGTGGTGACCTCGACCTCCCAGGTCGCGCCGGCCTCCGTGTCACGCTCGACGGCGTTCGCGCGGCCGCCACCGGTCGCCTGCAGGGCCGCCGCCACGGCCTGGCTGGCATTCGGGCCGGTGACGTGCCCGTCCTTGCCGTCGCCGTGCTGCAGCGTCGCCGCGGCGACACCGGTGCCGGTCAGCCCGAGCGCGAGCACGGTCGCGCCGACGGCCAGCCGCGCCCTCACGGCCGCACCATGCTGACGAGGACGAGCCGCTCGTGGCCGCCCTTGACCAGCTTCTCGAGGACCGAGCCCACGCCGCGCGCGTAGAACTTGCGCTCGACCTTCGCCGGCTCGAGCGCCGTGAAGTTCTTGGTCGTGAGCACGCGGGTGAACGAGCCGTAGGGAACGGTGACGCTGGCGTCGCGGCGCAGCACGGTCGCCTGGTCCTCGGCGACACCGCTCTCGAACTCCTCGTAGTAGGTGTCGCCGACCCTGGGGCGCGCCTTCATGAGGATCCCGGCCCGCGCGCCCTTCCGGCCCGCCTTCCACGAGCCCTTGGTGCTCACGACAGTGCCGTGGTCGTACTCCTTGGTGTTCTCGCCGAAGTACCAGACGTTGCCGCGGCGGTCCTGCGCGTACCAGTCGCGGGTGTCCTCGACCAGCTCGCCGGCCGCGTACGCCCTATCGCGCACGACGACCGTCTCGACGCCCTGCACCGTCTTGGTCCGGTGCGTGACGCGGACGATCTCGGTTCCGCCGCCGCCGCCCCCGGACTCGCGGTAGCGCATGACGGTGCCGGGCGCAAAAGGCAGGAAGGGGTTGTCGATCGTCGTGCTGAAGTGGTCCGGCGTCGGGGTCCGCGTGCCCGGTGACGCGGCCGCCACCGGGGCGGCGGCGCCGAGGAGGAGGGCGATCGCGGCCGCCGGGGCCAGGGCCTTGCGTACGGGGTGTGTGGTCATGGCGACAGCCTGCGCGACCGGTCCTGAAGCGACGCTGAACGCGCATTCAGCGCGGGCTCAGGGCCGCTGTGCCACGGTGAGGGCATGCGGGTCCTGGTCGTCGACGACGACAGACGCCTGGCCGAGGCCGTGAAGCGCGGTCTCGAGGGTGAGGGCTTCGCGGTCGACGTGGCCTTCGACGGCCCGGACGCGCTGTGGCACGCGACGGAGAACAGCTACGACGCGCTGGTGCTGGACGTGATGCTGCCCGGCATGAGCGGCCTCGAGCTGTGCGCCCGCCTGCGCGAGGGCGGCGACTGGGCGCCGATCCTGGTGCTCACCGCCCAGGGCGCCGAGCAGGACGAGGCGAACGCTCTCGACACCGGCGCGGACGACTTCCTGTCCAAGCCGTTCTCCTTCGTCGTGCTCCTCGCCCGGCTGCGGGCGCTGCTCCGGCGCGGTCGGGTGGCACGCCCGGTCGCCCTGTGCGCCGGCGACCTCCGGCTGGACCCGGCCACCCACCAGGTGTGGCGCGGTGAGGTCGAGGTCGAGCTGACCCCGCGCCAGTTCGCCCTGCTCGAGCTGTTCCTGCGACGGGCCGGCGAGGTGCTCTCGAAGCAGGAGATCCTCGAGCACGTCTGGGACTTCGCCTTCGACGGCGATCCCAACATCGTCGAGGTGTACGTCGGCCAGCTGCGGCGACGCATCGACGAGCCGTTCGGCAGGGTCGCCCTGCAGACCGTCCGGCTCGTCGGCTACCGCCTCGACGCGGGGGGCGGCTGAGGATGCGTCTGCGCACCACGGCCGCCATCACGCTGGCGGTGGCGCTCGCACTGTCGCTCGGGGCGTGGCTGCTGCTCCAGACGCTCGAGGACGCCCTGCGCCGCAACAACGACGACGCCGCCCGCAGCCGGGCCCGCGACATCGCCGCTGCGGTGGAATCGGGCCGGCTGCCAGCGCCCCTCACCACGCTGGGGGACGACTCGGTCGCCCAGGTGGTCGACGGCTCGGGACGCGTCCTCGACGCGTCGCGCAACGTCGAGGGCCGCCGGCCGATCGCGACGTTCCGGCCGGACGGTCCCCGCGCGGTCGTCCGGACCGTGGACTTCCAGGACGGCCCCGACCTCGAGCACTACCGCGTCTGGGCAGTTCGCGCCGTGGCGGCGTCCGGTCCGGTCACGGTGTACGTGGGAACGAGCCTGGAGACGGTGAGCGAGGCCGTGGGCACGCTTCGAGGTCTGCTCGTCCCCGTCGTCCCCGTCGTCGTCGTGCTCCTTGCCGGGCTGACCTGGGTCGTGGTGGGCCGGCTGCTCGCGCGGCTCGAGCAGAACAGCCGTCGCCAGCGCGCCTTCGCCGCCGACGCGTCGCACGAGCTGCAGACCCCGTTGACCGCCTTCCGCACCCAGCTCGAGGTCGCCCTGGCGCGGCCCGATGCCGAGGACTGGCCGGTCCTTGCGAGGGACCTCCTGCACGGGACCCAGGACATGGAGCGTCTGGTCCGCGACCTGCTGTTCCTGGCCCACGAGGACGAGCAGGCGCGCGCCGTCCTCCCGGCCGATCTCGTGGACCTCGACGACGTGGTCCTCGAGGAAGCTGCGCGCGTACGCGGGGGCGCGTCCGTCCAGCTCGACACCAGCAAGGTGTCCGCTGCACCGGTGCGCGGCAGTCGCGACCAGCTGGTGCGCCTCGTGCGCAACCTGCTGGAGAACGCGGAGAACCACGCGTCCGCCCGGGTCGAGGTCATGCTCTCCGCGAGCAACGGGGACGTGCGGCTCGTGGTCGCCGACGACGGTCCGGGGGTACCCGCCGAGGAGCGGCAGCACGTCTTCGAGCGGTTCGTGCGTCTCGACGGGGCGCGGGCCCGCGACTCCGGAGGCAGCGGTCTCGGGCTCGCGATCGTCGACGCCATCGCGCGCCGCCACGGAGGCACCGTCGCACTCGCGGGCGACGGCCCCGGGGCCAGGTTCGAGGTGCGCCTGCCCACCGCAGGCTGAGGCGTCCAGCCGTGATCCACAGTGGATCTGTTGGAGATTCTCCAATGGATCCACTGTGGATCATGGGACGGGGCCGTTCTCGTGATCCCGGGACGGAGGTCGGTCGTCGGCGCCACACTGCGGTCATGACGGGGACGCCGGCGCCGGTCCGACTGCCACGGCAGATCGGGGCTGTGACGGTGCGGGCGGGTGGCATCGAGGAGGACCTCGACGCGCTGCACGTGGGTGACCCGCTGTGGTGGGGCCAGGACTTCGTCGTCGACCGGGTGCGATCGATGCCGCCGGACACCCCGCACCTCATGCTGGTGGGTGAGCTCGACGGCCGACCGGTGGCCGACGCCTTCATCATCGCCAAGGGCGGCGCCCAGCGCGGGATGGCGATGACGGGTATCTACGTGCTGCCCGAGGCGCGGCGGCACGGTGTCGGCGCCGCGCTGGCTGACGTGCTCACCGAGATGGCGGTCCTGCACGGGCTGCCCGGGATCGCCGACTCCGTGCACGAGCTGGATGCGTCGAGCCTCGGGGCCAGCGCGCGGCTGGGCTACGAGGTGCTGGGCCACCACCGCGAGTCGGTGCTCGACCTGCACGGGCTGCCGGACGACGCCGTCCGCGCCGCGGTGGCGCGCGCCGAGGCGGCGGGCTACGAGCTGCGCCTGCTGCCTCAGGAGGCAGGGGAGCAGGAGTGGCATCAGGCGTACGAGCTGGCCCTGGTGGCCTGGAAGGACGCCCCGGACGCCGAGGGCAGTACCGACGAGATCCCCTACTCGGTGTTCCGCGGGTTCTTCCCGGAGCCCTCGTACGTGCTGCTGGCGTGGCACGGCGACGTGCCGGTCGGTCTCACCACGGTGATGGACCGCGCCAAGGACGCGGCGCTGAACACCTTCTTCACCGGCGTCGTTCCGGAGGCCCGTGGCGCCGGCCTCGCGACGGCGCTCAAGGCGCGGCACGCCGAGCTGATGCGGGCCGCGGGGCACGAGCGCATCTACACCCAGAACATGGCCCAGAACGCACCGATCCTGGCTGCCAACGACCGGCTCGGCTTCAGCGTCGTGCCGGGCTACTACGCCGTCGGACGCCCTGTCGGCGGTCCGCCCCCGGCCTGACCCCGGCGACGACCGGCCTGCACAGGCACCGGATACTGGTCAGTAACATGCGCACCTGCGCACCGCCCGCGAAGGAGTCGCGCCATGGGTCGCCTCGCCCAGACCGAAGGTCTCACCGACGTCCAGCAGGAGATCGTGAAGACGGTCCGCGGCTTCGTGGACAAGGAGATCCTCCCGCACGTCGCCCAGCTCGAGCGCGACGACGCGTACCCGACGGACATCGTCGAGGGCATGAAGGACATGGGGCTGTTCGGGCTCATGATCCCCGAGGAGCACGGCGGACTGGGTGAGTCGCTGCTGACCTATGCCCTGGTGGTGGAGGAGATCGCCCGCGGCTGGATGAGCGTCAGCGGCATCATCAACACCCACTTCATCGTCGCCTACCTGCTGCAGCAGCACGGAACCGACGAGCAGAAGCAGGCGCTGCTGCCCCGGATGGCCACCGGCGAGGTGCGCGGCTCCTTCTCGATGTCCGAGCCGGCGCTGGGCTCCGACGTCAGCGCCATCACCACCAAGGCGGTGCGCGACGGCGACGACTACCTGCTCACCGGCCAGAAGATGTGGATCACCAACGGCGGGACCTCGAACCTGCTGGCCGTCCTCGTCAAGACCGACGCCGAGGCTGCCGACGACGCGAAGCCGCACCAGCGGATGACGACGTTCCTGGTCGAGAAGGAGCCGGGCTTCGGCGAGGTCGCGCCGGGGCTCACGATCCCCGGGAAGATCGAGAAGATGGGCTACAAGGGCGTCGACTCGACCGAGGCGGTCTTCGACGGGCTGCGGGTGCCGGCGACGCGGGTGCTCGGCGGCGAGACCGGCAGGGGCTTCTACCAGATGATGGACGGCGTCGAGGTCGGCCGCGTCAACGTCGCCGCGCGCGGCTGCGGGGTCGCGCAACGCGCTTTCGAGCTCGGCGTCCGCTACGCCCAGCAGCGCGAGGCGTTCGGCAAGCCGATCGCCCAGCATCAGGCGGTGCAGTTCCGGCTCGCGGAGATGGCGACGAAGGTCGAGGCGGCGCACGCGATGATGGTGATGGCGGCCCGCAAGAAGGACTCCGGCGAGCGCAACGACATCGAGGCCGGGATGGCCAAGTACCTCGCCAGCGAGTACTGCAAGGAGGTCGTCGAGGACTCCTTCCGCATCCACGGCGGCTACGGGTACTCCAAGGAGTACGAGATCGAGCGGCTCTACCGCGAGGCGCCGATGCTGCTCATCGGCGAAGGCACCAGCGACATCCAGAAGATGATCATCGGCCGCCGGCTGCTCGAGGAGTACAAGCTGCGCGGGTGACCCTGCTCAGCCGAACGGTGAGTCGAGGCCGTACTTCTCCATCAGCTCCGGGACCCAGGTCGGGTCGAGGAACAGGCCGTACTCCGCCGCGAGCGGGGCCAGAATCTCTGGACCGGCACCCCCGCTCTCGACGAGGTCCGCGAGCTCCTGGAAGAAGCGTTCGAAGCCCGCCGGCGTGATGACCTCGATCATCCGGGCCTCGACGTCGCCGGCGTTCCACATGGTGTGCAGCTCGCCGCGCGGCTTGACGATGTACCCGCCTGCCTCGAGCACGACCTCGTCCGCGCCGGAGCGGAAGCCGATCCGGCCCGCGGTGACGATCGAGAACTCGTCCTCACGGGTGTGGACGTGCGGCGGTACGAGCGCTCCCACGGGGAAGGGGTGCTCCACCACCGCGACCTGGCCGCCGGTGTGCTCGCCCGAGAGCCGGAACGCGACGCCGATCGCGCCGATGGAGCGGGCCGGCCGGTGCGGGCCCGGTAGGACGGTCAACGGCAGGGACCGCCCCACGGCGGTGGCGTCGACCAGGCTCATCGGAGGTGGTGCGGCAGTGGTCATGCCGAAGCCTTTCCTGGACAGAGGCAATTTTCGATGAACGATGGCGTTCACTGGAATAAGGTGTACTCCTGGCCGAGCGGAGGGTCAAGGTTGGCTGAACAGACTCGTTCACCGAAATTGCGGTCCTACCGGATGCAGGCGCGCCTGGAGGGCGTGGAGCAGACCCGGCTGAGGATCACCGAAGCCACGATGCAGCTGCACGAGACGGTCGGTCCTGCCGCCACGACGGTCGCCGCCATCGCCGAGCAAGCCGGCGTGACCCGGCTGACCGTGTACCGGCACTTCCCCGACGACGAGGCGCTGTTCGCCGCCTGCTCCGCGCACTGGCGCGCACTGCACCCGCGACCGGACGTGGCCGCTTGGCGCGGCGTCGCCGACCCTGGGCAGCGGCTTCGCCTGGCGCTGTCCCAGACCTACGACTGGAGCGCCGAGGCAGCACCGATGATGACGAGGATCCACCGTGACCTGCCGTCCCTGCCGCCGTTCGTCGGCGACTTCCTGTCCCGCGACGAGGAGCTCCGGGTGTCGGTGCTCGCCAGGGGATTCGGTTGCCGCGGACGGGCCGCTCTCCGGCTGAGGGGCGGGCTGGCCCATGCTCTGCGCGTCGAGACCTGGGAGTCCCTGTGCGTCGCCGGCGCGCTGCGTCGCGACGAGGCCGTCGAGCTCATGATGGGCGCCGTGCTCGCCGCCGTAGCCGGTCGCGCGGCATGAGCGCCGCGACCGGCGACCTGGTCCGCCGGATCCGGGACCAGGCGGACGCCTGCGCGGAGCTGGGCTCGCCGCTCTACCAGCACCTGCTGCACCGGGTGGCGGAGGACGTCGAGACCGGCGGGCCGTCGCGTGAGGTCCTGCGCGGTCACGAGGACGACCCCGGGCCGTCCGCGCTGGGCCTGCGCCTCATGGGCGGCGTGCACCGACTGGTCCTCGAGCGGCGGGCGCCCGCGCTCGCGCTCGCCTACCCGTCGGTCGGCGGCACGGGCGACGCCGATGCCGCGTGGGACGCCCTGCGGGACGTGCTCGTCGAGCACCGGGACGCGCTGCGGGCGGCGCTGCACCAGCCGCCGCAGACCAACGAGGTGGGGCGGGCGGCTGCTCTCGTCGGTGGGCTGCTGCACCTGGCGGCCGAGGACCCGCGACCCGTCCGCCTCGTCGAGCTCGGCGCCAGCGGCGGCCTGAACCTGCGAGCCGACCGGTTCCGGGTGGACCTCGCCGACGGCCGTTCGGTAGGCCCCGACTCGTCCCCGGTGCTGCTCACCGCGCCGTGGCTCGGGCCGACGCCGCCGCTGCGCCGGCAGCTCGAGGTGGTCGAGCGGCTCGGCTGCGACGTCGCACCGGTCGATCCCACCACCGCCGAGGGCCGGCTCGGCTTGACGTCGTACGTGTGGCCGGACCAGCGGGAGCGGCTGGAGCGGCTGCGCGGAGCCCTCGTGCTGGCCGCCGAGGTGCCGGTCACCGTCGAGACCAGCGGTGCCGGCGACTTCGTCGACCGGCTCGACCTGGTCGACGGCACGACCACGGTGGTCTGGCACTCGGTGATGTGGCAGTACGTGGCTCCGGACGAGCAGGTCAGGGTCGAGACCCGCCTCGCCGCGCTCGGCGCTCGTGCGGGTGGCCGTGCCGGGCTGGCCCGGCTGTCCCTCGAGCCGCGGCGCCGCACGCCGCGGGAGGGCCACGAGTTCCTGGTGGTCCTGCAGACCTGGCCGGCGGGCCTGGAACGGGTGCTCGGCAGCGCGACCCCGCACGGACTGCCCACGTCCTGGGAGGAGTGACCCTGCGGGGGCGGGCTTCCCCCGCACCGTCCTCGGATGATAGTCAGTTCCCTATGGGAACTAACTGGAGGAGCCGTCCGACCACCGCCGCCGGCGCCTTCTGGACGTACTGGTCCGCGAGCACGGCCAGCAGCCTCGGCTCGGCCGTCTCCGCGGTGGCTCTGCCGCTGGTGGCGCTCTCGGTGCTGCACGCGTCGGCGTTCGAGGTGGGGGTGCTGGCGGCGGCCTCGTACGTCGCGTGGCTGGTGATCGGCCTGCCGGCCGGAGTGGTCGTGGCCCGGCTGCCGCTGCGCCGGCTGCAGGTGGCGATGGACCTGGTGCGCGCGGCGGCGCTGGCGAGCATCCCCGTGGCCTGGTGGTGGGACGTGCTGACGCTCGCCCAGCTGGTGGTGGTCGCGCTGGTGGGCAGCTTCGCCTCCGTGCTGTTCGACATCGGCTCGATGACCTTCCTGCCGACCGTCGTGCCGAAGGAGCAGCTGCAGGCGCGCAACAGCCTCACCTCCGGCACGCACGCCACCACCCAGCTCGCGGGGCCGTCGCTCGGCGGCCTCGCGGTGCAGCTGCTCGGCGCCGTGCCCACCGTGCTGGTCGACGCGGTGAGCTATCTGGCGTCCGCCGCCCTGGTGAGCCGGCTCCCCGAGCGGGACCGGGTGCTTGCCGGCTCGACGACCCGGGCGAGGGACCTGATCGGCGAGGGCTGGCACTACGTCACCCGGCACCCGTTGATGGGCCCGTTCATGTGGGAGGCGACGCTGGTCAACTTCGCGTGCGGTGCCCTGATGGCCCTCACCCCGATCTACCTGCTGCGGGTCCTCGACGCGCCGCCTGGTCTGATCGGGCTGCTGATCGCCAGCGAGGGTGTCGGCTCCCTGGTCGGCGCCGCACTCGTCCCGCGACTGTCCCGGACCTTCGGCAGCGCCCGGGTGGTGCTGGTGACCGGCCTGGCCGGCGACCTGCTGGCGCTGCTCATGCCGGTCGGCTCGGGCCACCTGGGGATGGTGCTCTTCGCCGTCGGCAACGCCGGCTTCGCCGCCGGCGTCGTGGTGTCGAGCGTCGTCATGCGCACCTACCGGCAGATCGAGACGCCGCCGGAGCTGCTCTCGCGGGTGGTCGCGACGGTGCGATTCGTGTCCTGGGGCGCGATCCCGGTCGGCTCGCTCGCCGCAGGGGTCACCGCCACGCTGCTCGGCGTACGCCCGACGCTCTGGCTGACGGCCGGTGCCACCTTCCTGCCGCTGGTCGTCCTGTGGGCGAGCCCGCTGCGTCGCCTCCACGACCTGGACGACCTGGACGACCTGCACGCGGGCGTCCGCACCGTGACCCCCGCCACCTGAGCCGCACCCGGCGTACCACAATGGCCGCATGCCTGCTCCCTCTGCGCACGACCAGTACTCCGACATCCCCCGTGGCCAGGTCGTCGGCAGCTACGACACCTACGTCGAGGCGCAGCGCGCCGTCGACTTCCTCTCCGACGAGCAGTTCCCGGTGCAGCACGTCTCGATCGTGGGGTCCGACCTGAAGATGGTCGAGAACGTCCTCGGCCGGCTGACCCGCGGCCGTGCCGCGATGGCGGGCGCGGCGACCGGCCTCTGGTTCGGGCTGTTCGTCGGTGTCCTGCTCTCGGTCTTCGCCGACAGCGGCACCAACACGTTCGGCCTGATCCTGTCCGCGCTCCTCTACGGCGCCGTGATGGGTGCGGTCTTCGGGTTCGTCGGTCACGCGCTCTCGGGCGGGCGGCGCGACTTCACGTCCAAGAACAAGATCGTCGCCAGCTCGTACGACATCCACTGCACGTGGTCCGAGGCCGACAAGGCGCGCGAGGTGCTCGCCCGGCTGAACCCGGCGGGCTGAGATGCAGTTCGGCCGCTACTACGAGGAGTTCGAGGTCGGGGCGACGTACAAGCACTGGCCCGGCAAGACGGTCACGGAGTACGACGACCACCTGTTCTGCCTGCTCACGATGAACCACCACCCGCTGCACCTCGACGCGCACTACGCCGGGTCGACCACCGACTTCGGCAAGAACGTCGTGGTGGGCAACTACGTCTACTCGCTGCTGCTGGGCATGTCGGTGCCGGACGTCAGCGGCAAGGCGATCGCCAACCTCGAGGTCGAGTCGCTCAAGCACGTGAAGCCGACGTTCCACGGCGACACCATCTACGGCGAGACCACCGTGCTGGACAAGACCGAGTCGAGGTCGAAGGACGACCGCGGCGTGGTCCACGTCGAGACCCGGGGCTACAACCAGGACGGCGTGGTCGTGTGCGTGTTCCGCCGCAAGGTCCTGGTGCCGAAGCGGTCGTACGGCGAGGCGCGCGGCGGCGAGCAGCCTGGCCGTCCGGTGCCGCAGGAGTCCTGACGTTCAGGCCGCGGCGCTCTCGCGCTCGGCCGCCCAGTAGGAGCGCAGCGCCCGGACCTTGTCCTGGAAGTCGTCGTCCCTGCTGATCGGGCCGGTGAAGGGTGCCGACAGCGTCGTGGTGCGGTGCAGCTCGCGACCGTGGTGGACGACGACCACCTTGCGGCCGACCTGGGTGCGGACCTCGATCTCGCGGACCTCGGCCCACGGGATCGTCATCGGCGGCAGGGCGTGCACGACCAGGCCGCGGCGGGTCGCCGACGTGCCGACCCACCACATCGCGCCGGCCACCAGGAGCAGCGCGGCGCCGGCCAGCGCGGTGCGCGGACCGCCGCCGAAGCGGCCGTCGAGCAGCAGGTAGTCGCCCCAGACCAGCACCTGGTAGCCCAGCACGGTGAGCAGGAACGCCCGTCGCTGGCGCCACGTCAGCCGCAGCCGGACCGGACGCAGCTGGGGTCGTGCGGACATGTCAGCACCGTAGGTCGCCACACCTGTCCTTCGGAGCCGAACCGGGAACTCTTGACCTCCCGGTCCGCGATCCGGTGGCAACGGCCGGCGCGTGGCAACCTGAGCGGGCGTCCGCGCGTCTCCCGCGTGCGGCACCGCCGCCGTCGGACGGGAGGGGAGCCGTGGTTGACCAGATCGGGACCGGGAACTCCGCCGACGAGCTGATCGGCGACGACCGGCCGCCCTCGCGCCGTTCGTCGGCCCTCCTGGTCGTCCTCGTCCTGGCGCTCGGCGGCTACGCCGTGACCCGGCTGCTCGACCCCCAGGAACCCCCGCAGCGCGCGCCGGCCGACGCCTCACCCACCGCCACAGCCGCACCGGCGCCGCCTGCCGCGCTGTCCTCGGCGATCCCGAGCCCGTACACGTCCGCGTACCCGGCCTCCGCAGAACCGACGCCGACGCCGGCGCCCTGGGCGGGGCTCGCGCGCCGCCGCGACCTCGGGGTCGACTTCGCGCTGCACCGGCTGGTCCGGGCGGCCGGCCGGTCCTATCGCCTCGGACGCGGCGACCGGGCACTGGACATGCACGACGCCGCCGCCGGGCCGGTCCTGCTGGTGCAGTCCCGCGGCAGCACCGTGCTCGAGCAGCTCCGGCGTGACGGCAGCAGGTTGGTGCTCGAGACCTTCCAGGGCGACTCCCGCCTGCCGCAGGGGATCGCTGTCGACCCGGCCGGCCGGCGCGTCGCCTACGCGGTGACGTCCGGCACGTCCCGGGGGCCCTTCGGACTGGTGGTGCAGGAGCTGCGGACCGGTGCCGTGCTCGCTTCCCGGACCACCCGCCGGCCGTTCGGCGTCCGCGACTGGCTGCCGTCGGGGGTGGTCCTCACCGTCGCCGCGGAGTCGGGTGGCCTGCCCTTCCGGTGGCGTCCCGGCTCCGGTGCGCCCGACCAGGTGACCCCGGCCCCCGGTGGAGGGACGCGGCTGTTCCTCCTCGCCGGCGCCCCGCGCCGCGAGGAGTGGCTGGTGACCGGCCCCCGGTGCGCCGGCCTGGTCCGAGCCCTCGGCCGACGCCCCGCGCGGTGGTACTGCCAGGTCCCGCTGGCCGAGCCCGCAGCCTGGTCGCCGTCTGGCCAGCTGGTCGTGGCCCGGGGGGACCGGCCGGTGCTCCGCGTGCTCGACCTGCGCAACGGCCGGACGTCGCGGCTGGGGATCCCGCCGCGGGTGTTCGTCTCGCAGGTGACCTGGCGGAGCACCGACACCGTCCTGGTCTCGTTGCGCACGCTGTCCGGCGGCCGGGGAGCTGTCCTGAGCTGCCGTCTCGAGCAGCCGTGCCGGCGCCTCGGGCTCGGCGCGCCCGGGCCGGCCGCCGACCTGGTCCTCTCGCTCTGAGGCGGCTGCTCAGCGGGGCAGCATGCCCCACTCCTCGAGGGTGTCCCAGAGCTGGTCGACGAGGTCGAGCGCAGCCAGCTCGGTACGGCTCGCGAACCGCACCTCGTCGGCGTCGTCGCCGGCGACGGGGGTGGTCGGGACCGCGACCGAGCAGGCGTAGTCGCGGATGTCGTAGACGTCGCCGTCCGGTCCGTCGCGCAGCACGGTCCCGACCCGCATGCCGACGGTGACGTGCAGGCCGGTCTCCTCGAGCACCTCGCGCTCGACAGCGACGGCGTCGGTCTCTCCCGGCTCGACCCGCCCGCCGGGGACCGACCACAGGCCACGGCCCGGGTCCCGGCCCCGCCGGACGACCAGCAGGCGGCCGTCGTCGTCGTGCACGAGTGCACCCACACAGGGGACCCGTCGTTTCGCGCCGGCGCGCTCCGGGAACACGCCTGGCAGCCTAGGCAACCCGGCCCGGGCGAAGGAGGGGTCCCATGCTCGCCGTCCTCATCGTCCTCGCGGTCGTCCTGGTGGTCGTCATGGCCGTCGGTCTCATGGGCGGTGGCCCGTCCCGCGTGATCCGTCGTACCCGGGTGGTCGAGCGCCGCCCGTCGGCCCGCCGCGTCGTCGTCGAGGAGCCGGTCGCGGACCGGGTCGTCGAGGAGCGCGTCGTCGACGAACCGACCGTCACGCGCCGCGTCGTCGAGTAGCCCGCGGCGGCCGCCGGGGGTTGACGCACCGTTGCCCACGGCGGGACCGTCTCTGCCATGAGGAGCCGATGAGGGCGCAGCCGAGCTGCCCCCGCTGCGGGGCCGACCTGCACGCGCCCGGGCTCTGGGCCAGCGCCTGGTCCTGCCAGGAGCACGGCGCCGTGGCCCCCGTGCAGCCCGTGGTGCAGCCGACGCCCGAGATCCTGCGCGCCGCAGCCCGGGGGTCCGGGGTCCCGGTGTGGCTGCCCTGGCCACTGCCCCGCGGATGGCTCGTCACCGGTGTGGTCACGGCCGGTGACGAGCGCACGGGTGCCCGCGCGACAGCCGTCGCCTGCTCGGGACCGGCCCCGATGGGTGGCGTCGCGGAGCTGGTGGTCGTGGCCGAGGAGATGGGGGTCGGCCTCGGTGCGCGCTTCGCCGGCCTCGACGGGCCGGACGCCGGCGTCATCCCCGACCGCGCGGTCGACGCCAAGATCCACGCAGCCGGCATCCCCACCGCCATGTGGGTGATGGACCCTGGCGAGGGCGCCGATGACCGCGCGGTCTACGTCGGGGAGGCCCTGGGCCACTGGGTGTGGGCGGTGCTGTGGCCCGGCACGGCCGCGTTCCTGCTCATCGACGACTTCGTCCTCACCGACCTGCGCGACGCCGGCCAGGGGCTCGACGTGCCCTGCGGCGCGCTGTCGCCACGGCTCTCGGCCTGACTGGCAGGACGAGCGCTCCCTGGTCGAGAGCGAGTGCTCCCGACACCCCCTAGCCTTGCCCGGTGCGCATCGACCTCCACACCCACAGCACCGCCTCCGACGGCACCGAGTCGCCGGCGGACCTGGTGCGCGCCGCCGCCGCGGCTCGGCTGGACGTCGTTGCGCTCACCGACCACGACACGGTGCGCGGCTGGGACGAGGCGCTCGGCGCACTGCCGGCCGGGCTGCGCCTGGTGCGCGGCACCGAGATCTCGTCGGTGTACGACGGCGTGAGCCTGCACCTGCTCGGCTACGGCATCGACCCGGCGTACGCGCCGCTGGCCGAGGAGATGGGCATGGCGCTGGACGACCGGGTCCCGCGTGCCCGCGCGATCATCGGCCGGCTCGAGGCGGCCGGCTACCCCGTCTCGTGGGAGGCGTTGATGGCCAACGTTCCCGACGGCGCCACGGTGGGACGGCCGCACATCGCCGACACCCTGGTCGCACAGGGCGTGGTGCGCGACCGCACGGAGGCCTTCGACTCGCTGCTGCACGACGGCAGCGAGTTCTTCGTCGGGCACTACTACGTCGACGCCGTCGCGGCCGTCCGGCTGGTCCGCGAGGCGGGCGGCGTCCCGGTCTTCGCCCACCCCGCCGCCGAGAAGCGCGGCGTGACGGTCGGCGACGACGCGATCCACGCGATGGCCGCCGCCGGGCTGGCCGGCCTCGAGGTCGACCACCGCGACAACGCTCCCGAGGCCCGCGAGCGGCTGCGCGGCCTCGCCGCCGAGCTCGGCCTGCTGGTCACCGGGTCCAGCGACTACCACGGCACCGGCAAGGACAACCGGCTCGGCGAGAACACCACCGAACCGGCCGTCCTGGAGGCACTGCTCGACCAGGTCACCGGCGGAGCCACGGCATGACGGTGGCGGCATGAGCGGCGCTGACCTCAAGTTCGTCGTCGAGGTCTTCGTCACGCTCTTCGTGATCATGGATCCGCCCGGCACGGTGCCGCTGTTCCTCAGCCTCACCAGCGGGCGCAGCCACGCGATGCGCAAGCGGCTGGCCGGACAGGCCGTGATCGTCGCCTTCTTCGTCATCACGGTGTTCGCGCTGTTCGGCCAGCAGATCCTCGGCTACCTCGGGATCACGCTGTCGTCGATGCAGGTCGCCGGCGGCCTGCTGCTGCTCCTGGTCGCCCTCGAGCTCCTGACCGGCAAGGGCGACGAACCGACCGAGACGCAGAACGTCAACGTGGCGCTGGTGCCGTTGGGCACACCGCTGCTGGCGGGACCGGGCGCGATCGTCGCCACCATCGTCTTCGTCCGGCGGGTCGACGACCTCGGCTCGGCCCTCGCCCTGGCACTCGGCATCGTCGCGGTGCACGTGGTGCTGTGGCTGTTCATGCGGTTCTCGGTGGTCATCATCCGCGTCATCAAGGACAGCGGGGTCACCCTCGTCACCCGCATCGCCGGCCTGCTGCTGTCCGCCATCGCGGTGCAGCTGGTGGCCGACGGCGTCAGGGCGATGGTGCGGAACGCCTGACCGCCACCCGCAACGCCCGAGCTGATCACGTGTGCGACCGTGGTCAACTCCGGTCACGCCGTGGTGTGCGGCGGCTGTCGGGGCAGTGAGGTCGCGAACGTTCACTCGGTGCGCCACGGCGGGTCAGCGGGGTGTGGACCTCGACCTCACACCGACGCCCAGAACGCCAGCAGGGCAGCGACCGTCGGCTCCGGCGCGTCGGCGGCGGGGGAGTGGCCGATGCCGGGCAGGGCAGCGACGCGCGCCGCCAACCGCTGCGCGGTCGCGGCCTGGAGCGCCGGCGGCCACACGTCGTCGCGGTCGCCGAACAGCACGAGCACGGGCAGGTCGAGGGCGGCGAGCTCGTCCGTGCTGTCGGCGGCGGTCAACAGCTGCTCGGCCATCCGGAGCATCGACGCGGGGTGGTTGCTGACGAACCGCCGGTGCATCCACTCCTCGACCTCGGGCGTGGGCGCGACGAGCTCGGTCTGCCTCTCCAGCTGCCGCTTCGCCACCCAGATCGTCTCCAGGTCCATCACCGGCACGGCCTGCGCGAGCAGGGCCACGCCCGCGTCGGCGGGCGCCGGGATCGCGGCCGGGCCGGAGGCCATCAGGGTCAGCGAGGTGATCGCCGAAGGCCCCGCGAGTGCCGCGGCCCGTGCCACGAGCCCGCCGAACGAGTGCCCCACCAGGTGGGCGGGCCCGTCCAGCGTGCCGAGCACGGCGAGCACGTCCTCGGCCAGCACCTTCACGTCGTACGACGTGGGCTCGTCGTCGCCGGCGGACTCGAACTGCCCGCGCTGGTCGACGGCGACCACCTGGTGGCCGGCGGCGGCGACCGGGGCCAGCACGGCGATGAAGTCCTCCTTCGACCCGGTGTAGCCCGGGACGAGCAGGACCGGCGGCTTCGGCACCGAGCTGCCGCCCCCGGGGCGGGCGTCCGCCACGAGCGCGGCGAGAGGTCCGCGGGGCGTGGGCACCGAGGTGGCGCGCACGCCGTCGGGCAGGGCGAGGAACGGCGGTCTGCTCATCAGCCGGAACGCTACCCAACTGCCCGTGACACGCGCCCGTCCGGGACAGGCACAATGGCGCCCGTGAGCCGGACCGTCGCCGTCGCCAACCAGAAGGGCGGCGTGGCCAAGACCACCACCGTGGCCTCGCTGGGCTCCGCGCTCGCCGAGCAGGGCCGCAAGGTGCTCCTCGTCGACCTCGACGCCCAGTCCTGCCTGACCTTCTCCCTCGGCCTCGATCCGGACGCCGTCGAGCTGTCCGTCCACGACGTGCTGCTCGGCCGGGTCGGCGCGTCGATGGCGATCCAGCCCACCGAGGACGGTGTCGACCTGCTGCCGGCCACGATCGAGCTGGCCGGCACCGAGGCGCAGCTGCTGAGCCGCCCCGGTCGCGAGTTCGTCCTGCGCACCGCGCTCGAGGAGGTGTCGCCGGCCTACGACGTGATCCTGCTCGACTGCTCGCCCTCGCTGGGCGTCCTGACCCTCAACGCCCTCACGGCCGCCGACGAGCTGATCATCCCGCTGCAGTGCGAGATGCTCAGCCACCGCGGGGTCGGGCAGCTGCTCGACACGGTCGCCGACGTGCAGCGGATCCTCAACCCCGGCCTGAAGGTCCTCGGGGTGCTGCCGACGATGTTCGACGGCCGCACCAACCACGCGCGGGCGGTGCTCGCCGACGTCTCCGACCGGTACGGTCTGGCCGTGCTCGAGCCGCCGATCCCCAGGTCCGTGCGGTTCGCCGAGGCACCGGCCGCCGGGCGGTCGGTGCTCGGGACGGCGCGGCGCACCCGCGGCGCGGAGGCCTACCGCGAGCTGGCTGCGGGGTTGTTCGGGTGAGCACGCCCGAGGGGTTCGACCGGCTGCGCAGGCGCGGCGGCGGTGCCGGGACGTCGACCGGTCCGGCCGGGGTGGCATCGGCCCGACCGGACCCGCAGGGCCGCAGCTCGCTCTACAGCGCCTCCGAGCAGCCGCCGGCCCCCGGCGCGGTGACGGTCACCTGCTCCGACTGCGAGCAGACGACGGCGGTGAGCCCCCGGCGGCTGGCGACGCTGGCGCTGCCGTCGGTGCACCTGCCGCTGCTCCGGCGCGACCACCCGTCCTGGATGCGCTGCCCGGCGTGCGGCAAGCGCACCTGGGTGAAGGTCGTCATCACCCTCTGAGCCCGCGCCGGCGGCCCGGACGGTGGGTCACTCGTCGCTGCGGGTGCGGTCCCCGACGTACGCGAGGACGTCGGGCTCCCCGGTCCGGAGCCGGCCGACCTGCTCCCCGGCGTCGCAGGTGAGCAGTGCGACGTCGAGGCAGCCCGGGTCGCCGGGCCTGCGAGCGAGGACCCGCCAGGCCGCACCACCGGTCTCCCAGCGGCGCAGGGCCTCGAGGTCCTCGCTCACGCCCGGCTCAGTCCTCGGCGGCCGAGCCGGTGCTGCCGCCCTCGGCGGTCGCGGCACCGCCGGACCCGCGCCCGCCGCGGCTGCGCCGGCGGCGGCGCTTGGCGGGGTCGCCCGAGCCCTCGCCGGGCTCGGCGGCGGGGCCGGCGACGCCGTCGGCACCCTCGGCCGGTTGACCGGCCCGGGTCCGGCTGCGGCTGCCCGAGCGGCGCCGCGCGGCCGGGCGGTCGGCGGTCTCGTCGGAGCCGTGCTCACGGGGCTCCCGGGGCTCTCGTGGCTCCCGCGCCTCGCGGGAGGCGGCGGAACCGCGACCACCGGAACCACCGCGGCCACCGGCGCCACCCGAGGGGCGGTCGCCGCCGCGCCCGCCGGTACGCGGCCGGGCGCCACCCGCGCGGCCGGTCTCGCCGAGGTCCTCGACGGCCTCCGCGTCCAGGCCGGCCCGGGTCCGCTGGGCGCGCGGCAGCGTGCCCGTGACGTGCTTGGGGATGTCGAGCTCGTCGTAGAAGTGGTCGGAGCTGGAGTAGGTCTCCTCCGGCTCGCCGAAGCCCAGGTCCAGCGCCTTGTCGATGAGGCCCCACCGGGGCATGTCGTCCCAGTCGACGAAGGTGATCGCGATGCCCTTCGCGCCGGCCCGCGCGGTCCGGCCGATGCGGTGCAGGTAGGTCTTCTCGTCCTCGGGGCACTGGTAGTTCACGACGTGGGTGATGTCCTGCACGTCGATGCCTCGCGCTGCCACGTCGGTGGCGACGAGGACGTCGACCTTGCCGTTGCGGAACGCCCGGAGCGCCTGCTCGCGGGCGCCCTGGCCGAGGTCGCCGTGCACGGCGCCGGAGGCGAAGCCGCGGGCGGCCAGCTCGTCGGCGACCTTGGCGGCGGTGCGCTTGGTGCGGCAGAACACCAGGGTCAGACCCCGACCCTCGGACTGCAGGATGCGGGCGAGCATCTCGACCTTGTCCATGGCATGCGCGCGGAAGACGTGCTGCTCGACCGCCTTGACGGTCTGGCCGTCGTCGTCGGGGTCGACGGCGCGGATGTGGGTGGGGTGGTGCATGTACGAGCGCGCCAGCGTGATGATCGCGCCCGGCATGGTGGCCGAGAACAGCATCGTCTGCCGGCCGGCCGGCACCTGCCGCACGATCTTCTCCACGTCGGGCAGGAAGCCGAGGTCGAGCATCTCGTCGGCCTCGTCGAGCACCAGGGTGCGGACGTGGCCGAGGTCGAGGTGACCCTGCTGGGCGAGGTCGATGAGCCGGCCCGGCGTGCCGACGACCACCTCGATCCCCTTCTTCAGCCGCTCGACCTGCGGCTCGTACGCACGGCCGCCGTAGATCGACAGGATGCGGATCTCGCGCCGGGCGGCGGCCTTCTCGAGGTCCTCGGTGACCTGCACGCACAGCTCGCGGGTGGGCACGACGACCAGCGCCTGCGGCTTGCCCCGCTCGACCACCACGGGGGCGTCGGCGTCCTGCTCCTCGTCCTGGGCGACGACCCGCTGGAGCAGCGGGATGCCGAAGCCGAGGGTCTTGCCGGTGCCGGTCTTGGCCTGGCCGATGATGTCGTGGCCGTGCAGCGCGACCGGCAGCGTGAGCGCCTGGATGGGGAACGGGTGCGTGATGCCGACAGCTTCGAGCGCCTCGACCGTGGCCGGGATGACGCCGAGCTCGGCGAATGACTGGGTGTTCAGGACGGAGCCCTTCTGGGACGGTCCCGCGCGGACGTGGTGTCGGCTGGCCGCACGCCGTCAGCTGGTGACGGCGGGCCGCTCGGCGGGACGTTCGGTCGGAGCCGATCGGTTCGTCGGGCGACCGGGCATCCGTGATATTGCGGCCACCCTACCCCTCGGTACGCTCACGGCCGTGAGCGCGCCCGAGGACAAACCGACCGAGAGCCCGACTGCGTCTGCCTCGTCGGGGGCGCCCGACCCGCTCGCCGACGAGGAGTACCGGCTGGCCGTGGTCGACCTGCTCGGGGCCCTGGCCTACGGCGAGCTGACCGCGTTCGAGCGGCTCGCGGACGACGCGTCGTTCGCGCCGACCCTCGTCGACAAGGCCGCGCTGGCCGCGATGGCGGTCGCGGAGTACGGCCACTTCGTCCTGCTCCGCGACCGGCTGGTGGACCTCGGGGTGGCTCCCGAGGACGCGATGCAGCCGTTCATGCCGGCCCTCGAGGCCTTCCACGAGCGGACCGCGCCGGGCGACTGGCTCGAAGGGCTCGTCAAGGCCTACGTCGGCGACGGCATCGCCGAGGACTTCTACCGCGAGATCTCGGCGTACCTCGACGACTCGACCCGCGACCTGGTGCTCAAGGTCCTCGAGGACACCGGGCACTCGACCTTCGCCGTCGACCGGGTCCGGGCCGCGATCGAGGCCGAGCCGCGGCTGGCCGGCCGGCTGGCCCTGTGGGGACGCCGGCTGGTCGGCGAGGCGCTGAGCCAGGCCCAGCGGGTGGCAGCCGAGCGCGACGCGCTGGCCGCGCTGCTGGTCGGCGGCATGGCGCACCGCGGGGCTGACCTCGCCGAGGTCGGCCGGATGTTCGCCCGGCTCACGGAGAACCACACCCAGCGGATGGCGACCCTCGGACTGTCGTCGTAGCCGAGCGGTGACCCGTGGCCGGTGGGGCCTAAGGCGAGCCGAAGCCGACCCGGCGCGACTCGGGCGCGCCGATCTCGACGAAGGCCAGCTTGTCGGCCGGGACCAGCACCTGGCGGCCGCGCTCGTCGGTGAGGGCGAGGACGGCGGACTTCCCGGCGACGGCTGCCTGGACGGCCTCGAGCACGGCCTCGGCGGTCTCCGCGCTCTCGACCACGAGCTCGCGGGGCGCGTGCTGCACGCCGATCCTGACCTCCACGGGGACCTCCGGGATCCGTCGTCTGCGTGCCATGTCGGACGGAGCCTAGTGCGACACCGCGCCGGTCAGCGGCGCGGGGCGGTCGTGTTCGCCGTCGGCGTCATCGGCGCGGGCGGCCCGGATCCGCCCGGCATCGCGGGACACCGTCAGTGCGGCTCACCGGTGCGGGGGAAGCCGCCGATACCGCGCCAGCTCAGGCTGGCCAGCAGCCGGGCTGCCGCGTCGCGCGGGATGGTGCCTTCCGCCGCGAGCCAGAAGCGCGCGGCCACCTGGGCCATGCCCACGAGGCCGACGGCGAGCAGCAACGACTGCTCCTTCGGCAGGCCCGCGTCGTCACGGATCACCTCGCCGATCGCTTCGGCGCAGGCCAGGGTGACGCCCTCGACCCGCTCGCGCACCTCCGGCTGGTTGACGAGGTCGGACTCGAAGACCAGGCGGAAGGCGCCGCCCTCCTCGTCGACGAAGCGGAAGTACGCCTCGATCGAGTCCGCGACCCGCTGCTTGTTGTCGGTGGTGGCATCGAGTGCGGCGCGCACCGCGGCGACGACGGTCTCGGTGTGCTGGTCCAGCAGCGCCAGGTAGAGGTCGAGCTTGCCCGGGAAGTGCTGGTAGAGCACCGGCTTGCTCACGCCCGCCGCGTCGGCGATGTCGTCCATCGCGGCCGCGTGGTACCCCTGGGCGACGAAGACCTCCTGCGCCGCCCCGAGCAGCTGCTCCCGCCGCGCCGACCGGGGGAGGCGGGCACCGCGGGTGCGCGCATCCGGGGCAGCCGGCACGTCAGCTCCTTCGTCGGCGGGGTCTGGCGGGCCCCACCCTAGGCCGGGAGCGGTGCGGTCAGCGGTATTCGTCGTCCTCGACGCCCACCGCTCGGGACTGCTCGGCCACGTCGGCGGGGTCCGCCTCGACGGTCCCGTGGTCGGCCGGGTCGGTGTCCTCGCCCTGCTCGACGGCGTCGGCCCGCTGCTCCAAGGCGTCGGCCTCGGGCACCTCGATGCCGTCCGGGCCGAGTGGTTCGTCGCGCTCGGTCACACCGTGACCCTACGCCGGTCACGCTGCGCCACGCCGGCCACGCCGTCGGCCGTGTTGGGTGTGTAGGGCGCCGCGCACTGGGACACTGGTGTACCGACCCGCCGATCCGTCACCTGCGAGGCATGCGTTGACCGTGAGCGACCACCGCGACCTCGTCGCGGCGCTGCTCGGGGTGCCCGGCGTCGCCGCCGCGGCCGTCGAGCCGCACCATGGCGGACCGGGCACCCTCCGGCTGCAGCTGGCGCACGGGGCCGACGAGGTCGACGTGGCGGGCGCGGTCAACCGGCTGCTCCGCAGCCAGTTCGGGCTGGCGGTCGACGCCGACCGCGTGCGGGTGCTCGAGCAGCCCCCGGCCGCTGACACCGGTGGCCCGGAGCGCGACCGAGAGGGCGTCGACGACGAGCCCGCCGACCTGCGCGAGACGGTTCCCGATGACGCGTCCTCGATCGACGGGTGGCAGCCGGGCGCCGAGCACGTGACCGTGACCACGGAGCCGGAACCTTCACCGGACGCCTTCGGCCCGTTGCCCGGCGCCGCCGCACGCCTGGTCATCGAGCGCGTGCAGCTCGTGTCGGCCCACCTCGGCGTCACCGTGTCGGTCACGCTGCGGACCGGTGGGCGCTCGGAGGTGGGTGAGGCGGAGGGTGCCGCGACCAGCGGCGCGCTGCACCGCTCGGTCGCCGAGGCGACGTTGCGCGCGGTCGAGGCCATGGTCGACGACCGGGTGCGCTTCGCGGTCGAGCACGTCGAGATCGCCAGCACCGGTGAGGAGCGGACCGCTCTTGCCGTCCTGTCGCTGGTGACCGACCGCGGAACCCAGCGCCTCTCGGGTGCGTCAGTGGTGCGCGACGACGCACGCCAGGCGGTCATCCGTGCAGTCCTCGCGGCCGTGAACCGCCGGGTCGGCCCGATGCTCGGCGAGGTGCCGGGCTGAGCCCCGCGGAACCGGTCCCGCACTGGCCCGGGCACCAGGTCGCGCTGCCGTCCGGCGACCTGCACGTCCGGACCGCCCCGGCCACCGCCGCCGGCGCGGAGCGAGCCGTCCTCGTACACGGGCTCGGGGGCGCGGCGACCAACTGGACCGACGTCATGGCGCTGCTGCGCGACCGCGTCGCGGCGGAGGCCCCGGACCTTCCCGGCTTCGGCTGGTCGCCGCCGCCGGCCGACGACGACTACTCCCTGCGCGGCCACGTGCGGGCCATCACCGAGCTGATCGAGTCCGGCGGCGACGGGCCGGTGCACCTGATGGGCAACTCCCTCGGCGGCACGGTCGCGACCGTCCTCGCCGCGACCCGGCCCGACCTGGTGCGCACGCTCACCCTCGTCTCACCGGCGATGCCGGTGCTGAAGCCCCGGCTCAGCAACGTCCACCTGCCGGCGCTCGCCGTGCCCTGGGCCGGCCAGCAGCTCGCCCGGCGGCTGGGCCGCTACCCCGTCGAGCAGCGGGTGCGCGCCACCCTCGCACTCTGCTGGGCCGACCCGTCCCGGGTGCCCGAGCGCCGGCTGGCGGAGGCCACCGAGGAGGCGGAGCGGCGGGCCCGGCTCGACCACGACGGCGACGCGATGATCCGCTCGCTGCGCAGCCTGATGTCGGCGTACCTCCGGCCGGACCGCTGGCCGCTGTGGCGGCTGGCCGGCCGGGTGCAGGCGCCCACGCTGCTCGTGTACGGGCTCAAGGACCGGCTGGTCGACCCGCGGACCGCTCCCCGGGCAGCCCGCACCTACCCCGGCGCGCGGCTGGTGCTGCTGCCCGACAGCGGTCACGTCTCGCAGATGGAACACCCCGGCGTCGTCGCCCGTGAGGTGCGCCGGCTGCTCGGCTGACGCGTCGAGAACCCCAGCTCGACGTCGAGGTCAGGCGCCTGACCAGTCGTCGGCAACGGCTCGGCCACCTGCGCGGTGTCGGAAGGGGAGCTGCTCGTCCTCGCCAGTCGGGCCGGCGGCGCGCCCACGGGGTGTTGCACCACCGCGAGGAGGATGCCGGCGCCACGACGGAGACGTCGGCGTTCGACGTCGGATCCGGCGTCGAGGTCGGGTTGTCGTCACTCGTTGCGGTCGAGCCGCTCGAGCAGGTGCACGGTGACGGTGTCCCCGGCCCGTTTGCCGATCGCCTTTCGCACGCCGGCCTTCACGGGCAGCTTGTGCCTTCCGTCACCGAGCGCCATGAACGAGCTGCGGAACTCGTGGCCGTCGACAGTGCCGCGCACCTTCACCAGCCCATGAGTGCCGAAGTACTCTGCCGACCCGGGCCAGACGACGTACGTCCAACCGCCGGTCGCGGGGCTCTTCTCCAGGGTCGCGTCGAACTCCTCGTCGATGTCGGTCATGCCTGCCTCCTCCAGTCCCGTGCCGTCGTGGGCGTCCTCACCCGGGCAGACCCGCGGACGGGGCGGAAGTCATCGCCGGCGCCCGTCCAGCCGCAGGGTCCACGGCTCCACCTCGGTCAGGACGAGGTGGCTGCCGGCCCACGGGTCGCCGGCCAGGACCGACCGGACCTCGTCCGCGGAGGCGGCCTCGACCACCAGGACCACCCGCAGCTCGTCGACCAGCGGACCGCCGAGCAGGACGGTCCCGTCGTCGACCAGCCGGTCCATGAACGCGGCGTGCTGCTCCCACCCGGACTGCTCCTCCAGCGCCGCGCCGGGCCGCCAGTCCGGGCCGCTCCTCGTGAGCCGCACGAGGTGGGTCGTCATGCCCGCGTCCTACCACCGGCTGGTGACAGCCGCGCCGGGCGGCGGGGCAGACTCGCAGTCATGCCGCTCTCCCTGCACCACGTCGTCGTCGACGCCCACGACCTCTCCCGCCTGGCGGCGTTCTGGGCGGAGGCGCTGCACTGGCGCGTGCTCTCCACCCGGGAGCGGGAGGTCGTGATCGGCCCGGACGAGACCGCTGACGTGGGGATCTGCTTCATGCCGTCGCCGGATCCGAAGACCGTGAAGAACCGGCTGCACCTGGATCTGACGACGTCCGCGGAGGACCAGGAGGCCGAGATCGAGCGGCTGCTCGGCCTGGGCGCCCGGCCGGTCGACGTCGGGCAGACCGGGGCGGAGTCGTGGACGGTGCTCGCGGACCCGGAGGGCAACGAGTTCTGCGTCGTGCAGCCCAGGACGAGTCTCGTCGGCTGAGCGCGACCGGTGCCTCCGGTCAGGCCGAGGGAGCGGCGAACCAGACGGTGCGCTTCTCCCACACGCCGGGACCGAGGCGCCGCCCGGAACAGACGACGATGGCCAGCTGTGGCGGGCCCTCCGTGGCGTAGTAGCGCGCCAGGCCGGCCGAGGCGAGCACCTCGACCCGCTCGGTCACCCGGTAGCAGAGCGAGTGCTGGGTGCCCGAGACGACGATCCGGTCGCCCTGGTGGAGCCCGGCGAGCAGCCGGTTCCCCAGAGCCGTGCCGTCGGGCCAGGTGTGCGCGTTGAGCAGCACGTTGCCGGCCGGGTCGCCGGGGCTGATGCCCTGGGCCCGGTCCCAGGCGAACACCGTCTTCCCGACACTGGTCAGCGGGGGAGCGCCCGGCACGCCGTCCGCCTCGCGCGGCGGCGTCACCACCGGCACCTCGCGGGCGACCCCGCGCACGGTGATCGTGCGCGGCCGCAGCGGGCGCGACGGCTGCTCGCAGACAGCGGCTGCCGGCGTCGGCGTGGTGGACGGCGTCGGGGTAGGGGTCGGGGTCGCGACCGGTACCGACGAGGCCGCTGCTTGCCGGGATACGCCGGGCAGCGGCCGCGCCTCGCCGGGTCGCAGCAGCCACCAGGTGCCGACGCCGGCCAGCAGCGCCACGGCGACGACACCGGCAGCGGTCCGCCGGGTCGCGTCGGAGGATCGGGACGGGGCTGGCACCCCCCGAGCGTAGGCACGAGGGGTGCCGGCGGGGTGCGGTTCGTCAGAGCGGCGTGACGTAGGCCCCGCTGATCCCGCCGTCGACGAGGAAGGTCGAGGCGGTGATGAAGCTGGACTCGTCGCTCGCGAGGAACAGCACCGCGTTGGCGATCTCGGTCGCCTCGGCGAAGCGACCCATTGGGATGTGCACGAGGCGCCTGGCCGCCCGCTCGGGGTCCTTGGCGAACAGCTCGCGCAGCAGCGGGGTGTCGACCGGGCCGGGACAAAGGGCATTGACCCGGATCCCCTCGCGGGCGAACTGCACCCCGAGCTCCCGGCTCATCGCGAGCACGCCGCCCTTCGACGCCGTGTAGCTGATCTGCGAGGTGGCCGCACCCATCACCGCGACGAACGACGCCGTGTTGATGATCGAGCCTCGGCCCTGGGTCCGCATGTGCGGCAGGACGGCCTTGCAGCACAGGTAGACGCTGGTGAGGTTGACCTCCTGGACGCGGCGCCACGCGTCGAGCCCGGTCTCCAGGATGGAGTCGTCGTCCGGTGGTGAGATACCCGCGTTGTTGAACGCGATGTCGATGCTGCCGTACGTCTCGAGGGTGCGGTCGACCATCGCGTCGACCTGCGCGGCGTCGGTGACGTCGCAGCGCACGTAGAGGCCGCCGACCTCGTCCGCCGCCTCTGCGCCACGGTCGTCGTCGAGGTCGGCGACGACGACCTTGGCGCCCTCCTCGGCGAAGCGCCGAGCTGTCGCGAGCCCGATACCTCCTACCCCACCGGTGACGATCGCCGTGCGGTCCTGAAGCCGACCTGCCATGTGCTCAATCCTCCGTGCTGATGAAGACGTTCTTGACGTCGGTGAACGAGTCGAGGGCATCCGGCCCGAGCTCACGCCCGAGGCCGGAACGCTTGAAGCCGCCGAACGGTGTGGAGTACCGGACCGACGCGTGGGAGTTGACCGACAAGTTGCCGGACTCGATGCCGCGGGCGACCCGGAGCGCTCGTCCGACGTCGCGCGTCCAGACCGATCCGGACAGGCCGTACTCCGTGTCGTTAGCCATCCGGACCGCGTCGGCCTCGTCGTCGAAAGGGAGCACCGCGACCACCGGGCCGAACACCTCCTCGCGCCAGACCGGGTCCGCCGCGCTTCGCGGCAGCACGACTGTCGGCGGGTACCACCAGCCGGGACCGTCCGGCGAGCTGCCCCGGAAGGCGACCTCGACCGAGTCGTCGACGTAGGCCGCCACCCGGGCGCGGTGCTCGGCGCTCACCAGCGGCCCCATCTCGGTGTCGTCGAGGCCGGGTGCACCCACCCGGACTCCGGCGACGGCCGGCTCGAGGAGCTCGAGGAACCGGTCGTGCACGCTGCGCTCGACGAGGATCCGGCTGCGGGCGCAGCAG
Organism: uncultured Actinomycetota bacterium; assembly: GCA_963784645.1. Lineage (GTDB taxonomy): Bacteria > Actinomycetota > Actinomycetes > JACCUZ01 > JACCUZ01 > JBBRVW01. The sequence continues at coordinate 213,721 of CAWARY010000018.1, forward strand.
TCCTGCCCGGCGTTGTCGAAGACGCCGTAGGGCGCCGTCGCCGCGGCCTTCTCGATGTCGGCGTCGGCGAACACGACGTTCGCACTCTTGCCGCCCAGCTCCAGGGTCACCCGTTTCACCTGCTCCGCGGCGCGCGCCATGATCCGCGTCCCGACCTCGGTCGAGCCGGTGAACACCACCTTGCGGACCGCGGGGTGCGTCACGAACCGGTCGCCGACGACCGAGCCCTTGCCGGCCACGACGGTGAGGACGCCGGGAGGCAGGCCGGCGTCCAGGGCGAGCTCGCCGATGCGGACCGCCGTCATCGGGGTCAGCTCGGCGGGCTTGAGCACCACCGTGTTGCCGGCCGCCAGCGCAGGTGCGAGGCCCCAGCCGGCGATCGGCATCGGGAAGTTCCACGGCACGATCACGCCGACGACGCCGAGCGGCTCCTTGAAAGTGACGTCGATCCCGCCGGCCACGGGGATCTGACGGCCGAACAGACGCTCCGGCGCGGCCGCGTAGTACTCCAGGACGTCGCGCAGGTTGCCCGCCTCCCAGCGCGCATTGGAGATGGTGTGCCCCGAGTTGCGGACCTCGAGCCGGGCGAGCTCCTCGTTCGCCCCGTCGATGGCAGCGGCGAACCTGCGGAGCAGCCGGGCGCGGTCAGCCGGGGCGACGTGTCGCCACGTCTCGAAAGCTGCAGAGGCCCGGCGGATCGCCTCGTCGGTCTCCTCGACAGTGGCCAGCTCGATCGTGGCCACGAGCTGCTCGGTCGCGGGATCGACGACGTCATGCGTGAGAACGACGGACACGTCACATCCTCTCGAAGGAGCGGAAACGCTCCCAGTCGGTGACCGCGGCGTCGAACGCGGCCAGCTCGACGTCGGCGTTGTTGAGATAGTGGTCGACCACCGCGTCCCCCAGCGCCTCGCGAGCGACGGTCGAGGCGGCGAAGAGGTCTCGTGCCGCGCGCAACGTCGCCGGCACCCTGGGGTGGTCGGACTCGTAGGCGTTGCCGGTGAATGCGGGTTCCAGGGGCAGCTCCTGCTCGATGCCGCGAAGGCCGCTGGCGAGCATGCCGGCCAGCGCGAGGTAGGGGTTGACGTCACCTCCGGGGATGCGATTCTCCAGCCGCAGCCCCGCGCCGTGCCCGACCACGCGCAATGCACAGGTCCGGTTGTCATGGCCCCACGCGGTGGCGGTCGGCGCGAAGCTGCCGGGCTGGAACCGCTTGTAGGAGTTGACGTTGGGCGCATAGAGCAGTGTCAGCTCGCGCAGCGTCGCCTGAATGCCCGCCAGGAAGTGCTGGAAGAGGGGGGTGGCGCCCGCACCCTCGTCGAAGACGATCCGGCCGTCGGTGCCGCGCAGGCTCATGTGGATGTGGCAGGAGTTGCCCTCGCGCGCGTCGAACTTGGCCATGAAGGTGATCGCTTTGCCGTGCTGTGCGGCGATCTCCTTGGCCCCGTTCTTGTAGACCGAGTGGTGGTCGGCGGTGCGCACCACCTCGTCGTACTTGAACGCGATCTCGTGCTGCCCGAGGTTGCACTCACCCTTCGCCGACTCGACCACCAGCCCGGCGCCGTACATGCCGTTGCGGATGTCACGCAGCAGCGGCTCCACGCGGCTCGTGCCGAGGAGGGAGTAGTCCACGTTGTACTGGTTCGCGGGCGTCAGGTCGCGATATGCGTGCGACCAGGCGTGCTCGTAGGTGTCGTTGAACAGGATGAACTCGAGCTCGGTCCCCGCCAGGGCGGTGAACCCCATGGCGGCCGCCCGATCGGCCTGCGTGCGCAGGATCTGCCGGGGGCTCTCCACGACGGGGGAGTGGACGTCGTCCAGCCAGCCGAGGTCGGCGATCACCATTGCGGTGCCCGGGAGCCACGGCACCGCGTGCAGCGTGTCGAAGTCCGGAGTCATCTCCATGTCGCCGTAGCCGCGCTCCCAGGAACTGATGGCGTAGCCCTCGACGGTGTTCATGTCGATGTCGACGGCGAGCAGGTAGTTGCAGCTCTCCGTGCCGTGCTCGAGCACGCTGTCGAGGAAGAACTGGGCGTGGATCCGCTTCCCCTGCAGGCGGCCCTGCATGTCGGGGAAGGCGACCACGACGGTGTCGATGTCGCCGTCGCGCACCTGCACGCGCAGCTGCTCGATGGTCAGGGCCGGGTCGTGCTGGGTCATGGCGGTCCTCTGTTTCCCGGAGGGGTCGACCGGACACTACTGACCCTGTGCCAGTCACGGCAGGTGTCCCGGCTTCAGGTCTAGACCGAATCCCGAGGGTGCAGTAGCGTCCGGCCGCGAGCCGACGGCCCAACACGCCGACGATCAGCACGAGCCGAACTGCTGCGGACGACCTCCGCGCGGGTGTAGACACGGCCCGTCACGCAAGTGCAGCGCAGTGTCCGCTGCGGGGGCGGACCTCTTACCAGGAGGATGTCGGTGGCAGATGTGACGGAGATGAGCGAGGACGAACGACGCCTCGCCGAGCTGGGATACAAGCAGGAGCTGCATCGCTCCTGGTCCGGTTTCTCCAACTTCGCGATCTCGTTCTCGATCATCTCGATCCTGGCCGGGTGCTTCACCACGTTCTTCCAGGCGTGGAACAACGGCGGTCCGGTCGCCATCTCGTGGGGCTGGCCGATCATCTCGGTGTTCATCCTGATGATCGGGTTCTGCATGTCAGAGCTCGTCTCCGCCTATCCCACGTCGGGCGGCATCTACTGGTGGGCCAGCAAGCTCGGCGGCGTCAAGGCCGGCTACTACACGGGCTGGCTCAACCTGATCGGGCTGCTCGCGATCGTCGCCTCGGTCGCCTACGGCTGCGCGGCGTTCTTCGACCTGGCCTTCTCGTTCTTCAGCAAGGACTGGGCCGACGGGTACTCGCTCCAGCGGGTCTTCTGGATGTTCCTCGTCGTACTGGTCGTCATCTCAGCCCTGAACATCTTCAGCAGCCATCTGCTCGCCGTGATCAACAACATCTCGGTGTGGTGGCACGTGGCCGGCGCCTCTGCCGTCATCCTGATCCTCATCCTCGTGCCGGACCACCACCAGAGCATCTCCTACGTGTTCACCGAGCGGGTGAACAACACGGGTGGTCTCTTCGGCGGGGAGAACAACGGTGCCGGCTTCTGGTTCTACGTCATGCCGCTCGGCTTCCTGCTCACCCAGTACACGATCACCGGGTACGACGCCTCGGCGCACCTCAGTGAGGAGACCCACTCGGCTGCGGACTCTGCGGCCAAGGGCATCTGGCAGTCGATCTTCTACTCGGCCATCGGTGGCTGGCTGCTGCTGCTCGCGTTCGTCTTCGCCGTGCAGGACGGGGAAGGTGTCTCGGCGGGGGGTGGCGGTGTGGCCGTCATCTTCGACCAGGCCCTCGGCTCGAAGTGGGGCGGTCTGGTGCTCCTCATCGCGGCCAGCGGGCAGCTCTACTGCTCGACCGCCTGCCTCACCTCCACCACTCGCATGTTGTTCGCCTTCAGCCGCGACGGCGCGGTGCCCGGGGCCAAGTACTGGGCGAAGCTGAACTCCAAGCGGGTCCCGGTCCACGGCGTGGTCGCCTGCGCCGTCGTGGCGGTGATCCTCACGCTTCCCGCCCTCATCGAGATCAACATCGGGACGGCGAAGGAGCCCATCATCGTCAACTACGCCTTTGCGGCGGTGGTGTCGATCGGCGTCATCGGCCTCTACCTCGCCTTCGCCATCCCGATCTGGCTGCGCTGGCGGGCCGGCGACTCGTTCCAGCAGGGCTCGTGGAACCTCGGAAACAAGTGGCGGTGGATGGCGCCGCTGGCCGTCGGCGAGATCGTGGTGACGTCCGTCTACTTCATCCTGCCCTTCACGCCGGCCGGGGCACCAGGCTTCATGCGCGGCATGTTGGGTGCGCCAGGCACCGACGAGGTGCCGTTCTCGTGGAAGTTCGTCAACTACACGCCCATCGTCACCGGGGCGGCGCTGCTCCTCCTGTGGATCGCCTGGCACCTGTCAGTGAAGAAGTGGTTCACCGGCCCCAAGCACACGATCGACCAGGCAGTCGTCGACGCCTTCGGCGACTAGCCCCACCCGATCGGCAGGTTGTCTGCCGCAGGCGCCGGTTCACCTGCGCCTGCGGTTGACACGTGGCGGTGGCGTCACGGGTCAGTCGGCACGGGCGGCCTCGTCGAGCAGGTCGTCGAGGTCCGGACCGGCGAGGTCGGCCACGGCCAGTTCGTACTTCGCCAGGCCCCAGGACCAGAAGTCGAAGTCGATCGGGCTGGCCTCGGCCTGGATCGACGCCCACAGCGTCCACCCGTACCGGGCCATGACGCCGAGCAGCCGGGCCCGGGCCACCTGGTGCCTCAGGCGGTGGCCGACGTACGCGTCCACCAGGTGCTCGAGCTCGTCGAGCGTCAGGTCGGACTCCTGCCAGATGTTTCCGAGCTCGAAGGCGGGGTCGTTGTTGCCGCCGTACTCGTAGTCGATGACCCAGAGGCGACTGCCGTCGTCGATGAAATTAGCCGCCAGCAGGTCGTTGTTGCACGGCACGGTGGGGCCGGCGCGAACCGCGAGGGCAGCGGCGATCCGGTCGGTCTGGGGGAGCAGCTCGAGGTAGCGGTCGGGCAGCCGGAAGCCGCGCTCCCGGACGATGCGCAGGTAGCGCTGCTGCACGGCGAACATGTCGAAGTCGCCCAGGAAGCGGGGACCGGCGTGCAGCGTGCGGCAGACATCGGCCACGCGCGTGAGCATCGCGCTGTCGTGCAGGTCGGTCGCGTCGAGGGTCCGGCCCTCGACCCACTCGACGACGAGGGCGTGGTCGTCCGGCAGGAAGTCCACGACGGCAGGTGCGGCACCGCTCCGGGCGGCTCGCAGCGAGTTGGCGTGCTCGGCCTCCCGGTCGATCGCGAGCAGGTCGCCGTCCGAGCTGGAGAGTCGGACGACGACCGTCCGCTCCGGCGTGGTCACCTTGAAGTTGAAGTTGGTCAGCCCGCCCTCGAGGGCGAGCACCTCGCGCGGCGCGCCGGCGAGGGCCGGGAGGTACGCCAGCACAGCGTCGAGCCGGTCGAGGACGGCCGATGAGGGGGCCGGCTCCGAATCGTCCCGCGCGCCGCTCATGCCCCGTGAACCTATCCAGGCCGCGGATATCGGTCTAGACCGAAACCGGATATCCTCACGCCTCGTGACAGCGCCGGCGGCTGGCCGTCCACTCCCCGCATCCGCGTCGGTCGTGATCATCGGCGGCGGGGTCGGTGGCGCCAGCGTCGCCTTCCACCTGGCCGAGCTCGGTCAGACCGACGTGGTCCTTCTGGATCGGTCGGAGCTGACGAGCGGGTCGACGTTCCACTCTGCCGGGCTGGTCGGCCAGCTGCGCGCGGACCCGACCCTGACTCGGATGAACGCGTACTCCGTCGAGCTCTACCGGCGGCTGCAGCAGACCGAGCACGCGCCGGGCTGGACCGAGTGCGGGGGCATCCGGCTGGCCTCGTCACCCGAGCGGATGGCCGAGATCCGCCGGCAGATCAGCTGGGCGACGTCCTACGGGCTGCCGCTCGAGGAGATCTCCGCCTCCGAGGCCAAGGAGATGTTCCCGCTCATGGACACCACCGGTGTCGTCGGCGGCGCCTACCTCGCGTCGGACGGGTACGTCGACCCGTCACAGCTCTGCTACGCCCTCGCCAACCTGGCGCGCGCCCAGGGCGTCCAGGTGCACCCGCACACGCGCGTCACCGGCATCGACGCACCGCGCGGCCGGGTGGCCCGGGTGCACACCGACCGGGGCAGCATCGACTGCGAGACGGTCGTGGATTGCGGCGGCATGTTCGCCGCCGAGATCGCCCGGATGGTGGGCGTCCGGCTGCCGATCGTGCCGATGTCGCACCAGTACGTCGTCACCGACGCCTTCCTCGATCGGGGCGGACCACCTCTGCCGACGCTGCGTGACCCCGACCTGCTCGTCTATTTCCGGCAGGAGGTTGACGGGCTGGTGATGGGCGGCTACGAGCGCACCGCCGAGCCGTGGACCGCCACCGCACGCACGTACGACGCCATCCCGCCCGACTTCAACGGTCGGTTGCTGCCGGAGGTGTGGGACCGGTTCGAGGAGATCACCCACAACTCGCAGGTGCGGCTGCCGGCGATGGCCGATGTCGGGCTGCGGAAGGTCATCAACGGGCCGGAGGCGTTCACGCCCGACAACGAGTTCCTGCTCGGTGAGACGGAGGTGGACGGCTTCTTCGTCGCGGCAGGCTTCTGCGCCCACGGCATCGCCGGCGCCGGTGGCATCGGCAAGGTGATGGCCGAGTGGATCGTGTCCGGCGACCCCGGCATGGACGTGTGGCACATGGACGTGCGGCGGTTCGGGGCGCAGTACCGATCGCCGTCGTACACGCTGGCCCGGACGCTGGAGAACTACGAGACGTACTACGACATCGTCTATCCGGGTCAGGAGCGGGAGGCCGGCCGGCCGTTGCGGACCCCGCCCGCCTACCCGTGGCACGTCGAGCACCGGGCGGCGTTCGGTGAGAAGTCGGGATGGGAGCGGGTCAACCACTACGAGTCGAACGCCCCGGCGGGCGACGGGTCGCGCCGCCCGCGCGGCTGGGCCGGCCGGCTCTGGTCGCCCGCGACCGGGGTCGAGCACGCGGCCACCCGCGACGCGGTCGCCCTCTACGACGAGTCGTCCTTCGCCAAGCTGCTCGTCACCGGGCCGGACGCGGCGAGCCTGCTGCAGTGGGTCTGTGACAACGACGTCGCGCGCGAGGTCGGCGACATCACCTACACCCAGGCGCTCAACGCCCGTGGCGGCATCGAGTGCGACTTCACCGTCACCCGGTTGGCGGCCGACGAGTTCCTCGTGGTGACCGGGACCTCCTTCGGCGGCCATGATGCGTCGTGGCTACGGCGCCAGGCCCGACGGCGGGACGCCGTGGTACGCGTCGACGACGTCACCGGGCAGTACGTCACCTACGCCCTGTGGGGACCGCGCAGCCGCGACGTCCTGCGCGAGCTGACCGGCGCGGACCTCTCCAACGCCGCGCACCCGTTCATGACGGCCCGGGACATCGCGGTCGGTGACGTCCCGGTCCGGGCGCTGCGGGTGACGTTCGCCGGTGAGCTCGGCTGGGAGCTCTACGCGCCGGCCGAGTACGGCCTCGGTCTCTGGACGGTGGTGTGGGAGGCAGGTCGCTCGCACGGCCTGGTCGCGGCGGGGTACCGCGCCATCGAGTCCCTCCGGCTGGAGAAGGGCTACCGCGTGTGGAGCAGCGACATCACCCCCGAGACCGACCCGTACGAGGCGGGGCTGGGATTCTGCGTGAAGCTCGACAAGCCCGGCGGGTTCGAGGGTCGCGACGCCCTGGTCGTGAAGAAGGCGGCCGCCCCCTCCCGGAAGCTCTGCTGCCTGGTGCTCGCCGACCCCCGCGTGGTAGCGCTCGGAAGTGAGCCGGTGCGGGTGGGTCCGGAGGTCGTCGGCCGGGTGACGTCCGGCGGGTACGGGTTCACCACCGACGCGTCGATCGCGTACGCCTACCTCCCTACCGGCCCGGTGGACCTGACGAAGCCTGGTACGGCGGCCGAGGTCAACGTCTTCGGCGACTGGACCCCCGCCGAGGTGGTGGCCCAGCCGCTGGTGGACCCCACGAGCAGCCGGGTCCGCGCCGACGGCTGACCCACGCGAGCCAGGGCCGCGTCGGTCATCGCCGATGCGGCTCGCACGAACTTCCGCTCAGGGCGCCCGGGTGGTGCCGGCGAGCTCCGTGCGCGCGTCGGCGCTGAGCCCGGTGCGCAGCGTGATGCGGGTCCGGTCGGCGCGGAAGACGTCGTGCGCGTACTCCACCGCGACGCCCGCTGCGGTAGAGGCCGTCCGCTCGATGAGCAGCAGCGGGCTGCCCTCGGGCACCTTCAGCAACCGCGCCTGCTCGGCGTCGGCGATGAGCGGCTCGAGCACCTCGCTCGCGGTGTGCGGCGCATGGTCGTAGCGGCGAGCGAGCAGCCGGTAGAGCGATCCCGTGAGCCGCTGGTCGAGCAGGTCGGGGAACAGTCGCTCCGGGAAGCAGGCGTGTTCGAGTGCCAGTGGCTCACGGTCGGCCGAGCGGACCCGGACGATCTCGTGCACGCGATCGGTACGGCGGAGTCCGAGCGCCCGCGCCTCGGCGCCACTGGGGAGCCGGGTGAGGGCGCTGACGACCCTGCCCCCGGCGCGCACGTGGGCGCGGCGCATCTGCTCGGTGAACCCCGCGAGCCCCGTGAGGTCGCAGACGATGCGCGGCTGGGCGACGAACGTGCCACCCTGCCGCCCGGGCCGCCGGACGATGGTGCCGGCCGCCTCCAGGCCGGAGAGCGCCTGCCGGAGCGTCATGCGGCTCACCCCGAGCGACGCGGCGAGCTGCTCCTCGCGGGGCAGCTTGTCGCCGGGGACGAGCGTTCCCTCGTCGATGCAGGACGTGAGCCAGTGCTCGATGCGCACGTAGGCCGGCCGGCTCGACGCGCGGCCCAGGTCCGGCGCCGTGCCGAGAGCCTCCGTCACCACGTCGTCACGGCCTCGTCACCACGCTCGCAGCGTAGGGCCGGACGAAGCCGGCCCTTTCGACCCGATCATGCGACGAGGCCGTCCCAGGTCCACCGGGGCGTTCCGCGGCCGGCCGGCACCACCGAACCCTCGGGTCCCCACGCGAGCACCTTCTCGACGGCCCAGCTCATGTAGGCGCGCAGCGCCGCCCGCAGCTCCGGGTCGTCCGGCAGCCCGGCGTCGTCGGCCGCCGCCACGAAGCACTCGACGAAGCGGCGGCCCAGCTCGGTCATGTCGCCGTTGCCGGCGTGCAGCTGCAGCACGGCCGACTCGTCGCCGTAGTCGCGGGTGTAGGTCGGCGGCCCGCCGAGCACCTCGCCCCAGTAGACCGCGAGCCGTCTCAGGTGGTCGGGCTGCCCGTCCGGGTGCGAGAAGGGGTGGTTGAGGTACGGGTCGGCGAGGCACCGTGCGTGGTGCGCGGTCGCCAGCGCCAGCAGCGCCGGCTCGCCGCCGGCCGTCTCGTACAGCGTCGGTCGCACGTCGTCCACCTTGGCAGGGTGTCAGGGCTTGCGGAACCAGAGCAGGTAGTCGCCGGCGAGCCCGGGCGGGTGCTCGTCCCAGCACAGGAACGTCTCGCCCTGGAACGCGAGGTGCTCGCCCACGACCCGGCCGACGTCCCACGCGAGCGGCGTCACGACGTCGCCGGTCGCCGAGCGAGTCACCACGTTGGCCACGTTGACGACGACGTGGCCGCCGGGGCGCAGCAGCCCGGCGACCTCGCCGAAGACGTCGCCCAGCTCGCGCAGGTAGGTCGGGTAGTCACCGTCGTCCGTCGCGTACCCGGTCAGCGGGTTCTCGGGGTGCGCCACCGGCGTCATGTACGGCGGGGACGTCAGCACGAGGTCGACCGGCCGGTCCAGCTCGCCGGCCAGCACGGCGCGTAGCCGCCGCGAGTCGCCGTGCACGACCCGGGCGCCCGCACCTGCGCGGGCCCGGACCAGCTCGACGTGGTCGGCCAGCACCTCGACCCCGACGGCGACCCGGCCGAGCCGGGCGGCCACCGCGAGGGTGGTGCCGTACCCCGCGAACGGGTCGAGGACGACGTCGCCGGGCCGGGTGGTCTGCTCCACCACCGAGGTCGCGAGCGCCTCGGTGAAGTGCACGTCGTCCACCTCGCCGGCCGGCCGCTCGGCGCGCAGCTCCGCGGCCCGCAGCAGGAGGTAGGGCTTCACCCCACCGCCTGGGACAGCTCGACCAGGTGCCCGTCCGGGTCGCGGAGGAAGCAGCGGATCTCGACGCCGTGGTCGACCGGCGGGGTGAGGAAGGATGCGCCACGGGCCAGCAGGGCCTCGTAGGACGCCCGGCAGTCGGCCACCCGCAGGGTCATCGCGTGGCTGACCCGGGTGACGTCAGGAGGCGGCGCGAACGTGACGTCGGGCTTGTCGGCGGTGGGACCGCCGCCGGTCACCAGGAGCAGCCAGCTGCCGGCGAGCCGGACGACGACGCTGCTGCCGCCGTACTCGCGGTAGAGCTCGGCGCCCAGCACGTCGACCCAGAAGTCCCGGGACCGGGCGGCGTCGCTGACGACCAGGATGTGGGTGACGGCCAGGTCGGCGTCGAACGGGCTCTCGTTCACGGCGTGCCCTCCTCAGTCGTGGCGGGCGAGCCAGTCGGCGACCAGCCCGTGATAGGTGTCAGGCTGCTCCCACATCGGCAGGTGCGAGCAGCCCGGCAGCACGCTCTGCTCCACCTTGTTGCCGGCCGCCCGGATCCGCTCGACCAGCGGCACCTGCAGGCTCGGGGTCGCCTCGTCGTGCTCGCCGCTCACGACGTAGGTCGGGACACCGATGCCGTCGAGCCGGTCGGTCGACGACCAGTCCTTGATGGAGCCGATGACGTGGAACTCCGACGGGCCGTTCATCGTGTGGTAGACGGTCGGGTCCTCGTCGATCTTGGCGAGGGCGTCGACGACGCCCTGCGGCCACGGGTCGAGCCGGCAGAGGTGCCGCGCGTAGAAGACCTGGCAGGCGGCGGCGTACTCCGGGTCGTCGGTGGTGCCGGCGTGCTCGTGGCGGCGCAGCGTGTCGTCGACTCCGGGCGGCAGGTCCCGTCGCAGCCTGTTCGCCTCGGACACGAAGTCCGGGAAGGACGCGGCGGTGTTCGACAGCACGAGAGACCGCAACCCCGCGGGTGCCGTGAGGGCGTGCTCCTGGGCCAGGAAGCCGCCCCAGGACTGGCCGAGCACGTGGTAGCGGTCGCCGATCCGCAGGTGGTCGACGAGGTTCGCCAGCTCGCGCACGAACAGGTCGACGGTCCAGAAGTCGGCGCCGCGGTCGCGGTGGTGGGTCGAGCGGCCGTTGCCGAGCTGGTCGTAGAGCACCACCGCGCGATCACCGTGCTGCGGGCCGGCGAGGTCGGCCAACGGCGTGAGGTAGTCGTGGGTGCCGCCGGGACCGCCGTGCAGCACCACCAGCGGCGCCGGCCGGTCGGCGCCGGCCGGCAGGTCGCCGTGCACCCGGTACCAGGTCCGGTCGCCCTCGAAGTCGGCGTGGCCCTCGGTCGTCGCTGCTGTGCTCGCCATGCGCCCGACCCTAGAGGCGTCCCGGTCGCGCGCCCCGACCCACGTCGCCCGCCCGTACGATCATGATCGTTTGCGACCTGCCTCCCCGACTCGCCGGGGCGGACGACGGCGTGTCGGGGAACCAGGTCGCAAACGAGCGCTCTGTGGGTGAGTGGCGGGCGCGGCGGCGGGTGGCTAGGGCGCGGCGGCCGCGGCGACGAGAGCCTCGAACAGCCGGAGGTCCTCGCTCGCCTCCGGGTGCCACAGCACCCCGATCGCGAAGCGCTTGCCCGGGTCCTCGACCACCTCGGGGGTGTCGTCGTCGGCCCAGCCGGTGACCTCGAGGTCGCCCGCCGAGGCCAGCCCCTGGTGGTGGTACGACGGCACGCTGACGTGCGGGCCGAGCAGCCGGTGCGCGAGCGAGCCGGGGTGCAGCCGCACGTCGTGCAGGCCGTAGGTGCCGGGCGCCGGCCGATGCCGCTCGTGGCCGACGGTGTCGGGAAGGTGCTGCACCAGCGAGCCACCGCGCACCACCGACAGCACCTGCATGCCGCGGCAGATGCCGAGCAGGGGGACGTCGCGGTCCAGCGCGGCCCTCATCAGCGGCACCTCGGCGGCGTCGCGCTCAGGGCGCAGCCCGGTGGTCTCGGGGTGCGGTGCCTCGCCGTACAGGCCGGGGTCGAGGTCGGCACCGCCGGCGAAGACCACCGCGTCGAGCCGCTCCAGGACCTCGGCGTCGGTGGCGGCGGCGGGGGGCAGCACCACCGCCGTGCCGCCCGCCGCCTCGACCCGCGCGACGTAGCTGAACGGCAGGACCGACGCCGGGACGTCCCAGACGCCCCAGCGCGCCTGCTCGACGTAGGACGTGATGCCGACCACCGGGCGCATGTCCCACATGCTGGCAGGCGGGGAATGGCGGCGGGCTCGGACGGGGTTGACTGGTCGTCTGCAGACGAGCCACCCCGGAGGACCTGAACCGTGCCAGCCGAGACGCTGCCCGCCCTCGTCGAGCCCGCTGACGAGCTCACGATCGAGGAAGTGCGCCGCTACTCCCGCCACCTGATCATCCCCGACGTCGGCATGACCGGCCAGAAGCGCCTGAAGAACGCCAAGGTGCTCGTCGTCGGTGCCGGCGGCCTCGGCTCGCCCGCCCTGCTCTACCTCGCCGCGGCCGGCGTGGGCACCCTCGGCATCGTGGACTTCGACGTGGTCGACGAGTCGAACCTCCAGCGTCAGATCATCCACGGGCAGTCCGACATCGGGAAGTCCAAGGCGCAGTCGGCCAAGGAGTCGATCCAGGAGGCGAACCCGTTCGTCGAGGTCGTGCTGCACGAGGAGCGGCTCGACTCGACCAACGTCTTCGACGTGTTCCGGCCCTACGACCTCATCGTCGACGGTACCGACAACTTCGCCACCCGCTACCTCGTCAACGACGCGGCGGTGCTGCTCGGGAAGCCCTACGTCTGGGGCTCGATCTACCGCTTCGACGGCCAGGCGTCGGTCTTCTGGGCTGAGCACGGCCCCTGCTACCGCTGCCTCTACCCGGAGCCCCCGCCGCCCGGCATGGTGCCGTCGTGCGCCGAGGGTGGCGTGCTCGGCGTGCTGTGCGCGTCGATCGGCTCGATCCAGGTCAACGAGGCCATCAAGCTGCTCGCCGGCATCGGCGACCCGCTGGTCGGCCGGTTGATGGTCTACGACGCCCTCGAGATGAGCTACCGCACGGTGAAGGTCCGCAAGGACCCCGAGTGCGTGGTCTGCGGCAAGAACCCGGAGATCACCCTCGAGACCGGCCTCATCGACTACGAGGCCTTCTGCGGGACCATCAGCGAGGAGGCCGCCGAGGCCGCCAAGGGCTCGACCATCTCGGTGCGCGACCTCAAGGCGATGATGGACGCGGGCAAGGACTTCTACCTCGTCGACGTCCGCGAGCCGAACGAGTTCGAGATCGTGTCGATCCCCGGCGCGACGCTGATCCCCAAGGACCGCATCCTCAGCGGCGAGGCCCTCTCCGAGCTGCCGCAGGACAAGCCGGTGGTGCTGCACTGCAAGAGCGGTGCCCGCTCGGCGGAGGCGCTGGCGGTCCTCAAGGGCGCGGGCTTCTCCGACGCGGTGCACGTCGGTGGCGGGGTCGTGGCCTGGGCCAACCAGATCGACCCCAGCCTCCCGACGTACTGATGGCAGCCGGCCCGCTCGAGCGTCAGGACGACGACGACGTCGCCGTCCGCGACAACCCGGCGGCGCACCGGTTCGAGATCTGGCTGGGCGACGACCTGGCCGGCTTCCTCGCCTACCGCGAGCTCGACGCCGGCGCGATCGCCGTCGACCACACCGAGGTCGGTCCGCCGTTCGCGCACCGCGGGCTGGCCGGCCGGCTGGTCGAGGCCGCGCTCGACGAGATCCGCTCGCGCGGCGGGTCGGTGCTGCCGTACTGCCCGTACGCGCGGTCCTGGCTCGCCGAGAACCCGGCGTACCTCGACCTGGTGCCGGCCGGCCAGCGCGAGCGCTTCGGCCTCGGCTGACGCCACCGTCCTGTCTCGGAGGGCGACGGCGGGCCGGCCGCACCGCTGTGGGCGCCGGCGAGCATCATCGGAGGATGAGGACCTCGACCGTCCGGCTCACGGACGGGACGAGGCTGCCGTACGTCGAGTCGGGCAGCCGATCGGGCGTGCCGGTCGTCCTGCTGCATGCGGTCGGCGAGTCCTGGCGGTCCTGGAGCCGGTTGCTCGGCTGCCTCCCGGCCGACCTGCGTGCTCTGGCCATGACCCAGCGCGGCCACGGCGACGCGGACAAGCCGGCGCAGGGCTACCGGCTCGGCGAGGCCGCCGCCGACGTGGTCGGTGTCCTGGACGCTGTCGGCATCGACCGCGCCGTGATCGCGGGTACGTCCAGCGGCGGCCTGGTCGCGCAACAGGTCGCGGCCGACCGGCCCGACCGGGTGACCGCCCTGCTTCTCGTCGGGTCGCCGCACAGCCTTCGGGGAGTCCCCGCGCCGGCGTGGGTCCGCGGCGCCGACGCCCTGACCGACCCCGTCCCGAGGTCCTTCGCCCGGGCATCGGTCGAGTCGTTCGCGGTGGGGCGCATCCTGCCGCCGGACTTCGTCGAGCAGATGGTGGAGGACGCCGCCCGGTTGCCGGCGGGGGTCTGGCGGGCCGTCGTGACCGAGCTGCTCGAGGCCGAGCCACCGAGCGAGACGGGGAGGGTCGCGGTGCCGACCGTCGTGCTCTGGGGCGACCGGGACGAGGTGCTCCCGCGGGCGGACCAGGAGCGGATGGTGGCGTCCATCCCGGGGGCGGAGCTGCGCGTGTACGAGGGCACCGGGCACCTCGTGCTGTGGGAGCAGCCGGAGCGGGTGGCGGCGGATCTCGTCGCGCTGGTCCGCGGGCTGAGCGGGTGAGCGGGTGACCCGCGACGGCCGGGACGATGCGTCACCGATGGCCGACCTGCCGTACGACGAGCGGGTGCTCCAGGTGGTCTCCCTCATCCCGCCCGGACGGGTCATGTCGTACGGCGACGTCGCGGAGTACCTCGGAGCCGGCGGCCCGCGCCAGGTCGGCCGGGCGATGTCGCGCAGCGCCGGGGACGTGCCGTGGTGGCGGGTCCTGCACGCCGACGGGTCGCCACCGCCGGGCAAGGAGGCCGAGTGCCTGGCGCACCACCGCGCCGAGGCGACCCCGCTGCGTCCCGACGGCACCCGGGTCGACCTGCGCCTGGCCCGCTGGGACGGCACCTGACCCATACCCCCGCCCCTCGTTTGCGACCTGAGTCCCCGACACGCCGGGCGACGCCCCGGCGTGTCGGGGAACGAGGTCGCAAACGAGCGAAATTGGGGCGACGGCGGGTGAGCAGCGGACCGTCGGGCCTACGCCCAGCCGCGGGCGCGGAGGTAGGACTGCGGGTCGGCGGGCCGGCCGAGGAACGCCTCGACCAGGTCGTCGCCGTCGCGTGAGCCGCCCGGCTCCAGCACCGACGTGCGGAACGCCCGGCCGACCTCGGGGTCGAGGATCCCCTCCCGCTCGAACCGGCCGACCATGTCGTCGCCGATCACCTCGGCCCACAGGTAGCCGTAGTAGCCGGCGTCGTAGCCGCCGAAGAGGTGGCCGAAGGACCCGAGGAAGAAGGTGCCGTCGAGGTACGGCAACTGCAGGACGACCTCCGCGAGGCGGGTGGCCTCGTCGAGGTCGACCTCCTCGGTCGCCTCGTGCAGGGCGAGGTCGAGACGACTCAGGGACAGGCCGCGGGCCGTGCGGCCGAGCGCGCCGGCGAACCGGGCGTGGGTGAGCCGCTCGACCACGTCGGGGTCCAGCGGTGCGCCGGTGCTCCAGTGCCGCGCGATGCCGGTGATCACCGACGGCTCCCACGCCCACCGCTCCATCAGCTGGCTCGGTGCCTCGACGAAGTCGCCCTCCGTCGTGGTGCCGGCGAACGCGGAGTAGCGGCCCGTGAAGACGTTCTGGTGGATGACGTGGCCCAGCTCGTGGAACAGCGTCTCCATCTCGTCGTGGCGCAGCAGGGCCGGCCGCCCGTCGCGCGGCGGCGAGAAGTTCGTGACCAGCGCGGTGAGCCCGGGGATCCGGCTGCCGTCCGGCGCGCGTCGCGGCCGCACCAGGTCGAACGCCGCGGCGTGGCTGAACTTCCCCTCGCGCGGGAACAGGTCCAGGTACACCCGGCCGAGCAGGGTCCCGTCGGCGTCCCGGATCTCGCGCAGCGTGACGTCCTCGTGCCACGAGGTCGCGGCGTCCTCGGCCGGTGCCTCGGGGAACGTCAGTCCGAGCAGGCGCCCGATCAGCTCGAACATCGTCGCCAGCACCGCGTCGACGGGGAAGTACTCCGCCAGCACCGCCGGGTCGATCCCGAGGCGGCGCTCCGACCGGATCCGGCGCGTGTACTCGAGGTCCCACTGCTCGAGGCGTACGTCGGTGGGCCCACCGTCCTCGACGAGCAGGTCGCGCAGCTCGGCGTTCTCCGCGGCGACCGGGCCGTCGAGCGCGGCGGTGAGCTCGTCGAGCAGCCCTCGAGCCCGCTCGGGGCTGCCGGCCATCCGCACCTCGGTGGCGTAGTGCGCCCACGACGGGTAGCCGAGCAGCGCGGCCAGCTCGCGGCGGACGGCAAGACCCTCCGCCACCAGCGGCCGGTTGGCCGCCGCGCCTCGGTCGCGCGACCGGCGGAGCAGCCGCTCCCGCAGGTCGCGGCGCCGGCCCTGGGCGAGGAACGGCCGCAGCTCCGGGTAGTCGAGCGACACGGCGTACGTGCCCGGCGCCGACCCGGCGCGCAGGCCGTCGACGTAGGTGTCGGGCAGGCCGTCGAGCTCCTCCCGGGTCAGCTCGAGCCCCTCGGTGTCCTCGGCGATGTTGACGTCGAACACCGCCTCGACGGCCGACAGCCGGTCGTGCAGCTCGCGCGCCCGGGCGCGGTCGGCCGCGGGCAGCGCGTGCCCGCTGCGGCGCAGGTCTCGTGTCCAGCGCGCCACCAGCCGCGCGTCCTCCGGGTCGCCCGGCACAGCCTCCGCCCCGCGGCCGAGGACGACGGCCGCGACGTCGTCGCGCAGCGGCAGGCCCGCGCGCCACGCGGACAGCTCGGCGAACGCCTTCTGCCCGGCGTCGCGCACCGCCGCGTCGGGGTGCACCCAGCCGACGAACGCCGCCCGCCCCACGAGGTCGTCTGCCGTGCCGCAGATGCCGTCGAGCACCTGCACCACCTCGAGCAGGGTGCCCGGCGGCGACGCGGTCAGGGAGCCGACCCGGCCGTCGAGGTCGGTGCGGCCGTCGGCGAGGTCGCGGTCGACCTCCGTGGCGGTCACGGTCCGGTAGTCGTGCAGCACCTGTGCTCTCCTCGTCCGCTGTGGATCGACCTCCGACACTACGACCCGCCGCGCGGCCCGGCGCGCCGACCGTGCGCCCGGTGCGGAGCCGCAGCGGCGGGGTACGGTCGCCCGCATGGCTCCGACCCCCGCTGCTCCCGCGACGACCTACGCCGTGGAGCGCACCAGGCTCCGCAACGGACTCCGCGTCGTGCTGGCCCCCGACCGCTCGGCCCCGGTCGTGGCGGTGGCCGTGTACTACGACGTCGGCATCAGGTCGGAGCCGGCAGGGCGCACCGGCTTCGCGCACCTCTTCGAGCACCTGATGTTCCAGGGGTCGGCGTCGCTGCAGAAGATGGACCACGTCAAGTACGTGCAGTCCTCCGGTGGCACCCTCAACGGCTCGACCCGGCTCGACTACACGAACTACTTCGAGGCGCTGCCGTCGAACGCGCTCGAGCGGGCGCTGTTCCTCGAGGCCGACCGGATGCGTTCACCCGCGGTCACCGAGGAGAACCTGGCCAACCAGCTCGCGGTGGTCAAGGAGGAGATCCGGGTCAACGTCATGAACCAGCCGTACGGCGGGTTCCCGTGGCTGACGCTGCCTCCGGTGCTGTTCGAGACGTTCCCCAACGCTCACAACGGCTATGGCGGCTTCGAGGATCTCGAGAGCGCGACGGTCGACGACGCCCGTGACTTCTTCGACACCTACTACGCGCCGGGCAACGCGGTGCTCTGCCTCGGCGGCGACTTCGACCCCGACAAGGCACTGGAGATGGTGCGCACGCACTTCGGCGACGTGCCGCGCCGGACCGTGCCCGAACGACCCGACTTCGACGAGCCCGCCCCCACGTCCGAGCGGCGCGAGGAGCAGGTCGACGCCCAGGCTCCGGCTCCCGCGGTGGCGCTCGGCTGGCGGGTGCCCGACCCCGACGACCTCGACGCCTACCTCCCGTACGTCGTGCTCACGTCCGTGCTGGCGACCGGCGACGCGTCGCGGCTGCGGCGCCGGCTCGTGCAGGACGACCGGCTCGCCACCGACGTCGGCGCGCACGTGTCGTTCATGGAGGACGCGTTCGACGTGCGCAACCCCACCGCCCTCCTCGTCGAGGCGCACCACTCCGAGGACGTGACGACCGACGCTGTCGTCGAGGCCGTCGACGAGGAGCTCGACCGGGTCGCCACCGACGGGGTCCCGTCCGACGAGCTCGAGCGGGTGCAGGCCCGGCTCTCGTCGGCCCTGCTGCAGGGCTCCGACCACGTGATGTCCAGGACGCTCGCCATGGCGTCGTACGAGCAGCAGCGCGGACGCGCCGAGCTCGTGGGGGAGATGCCGGCACTGCTCGGCGCGGTCACCGGCGAGCAGGTCGCGGCGGCTGCCGCGTCGCTGCGGCCCGACGCCCGCGCCCGGCTCGACCTCGTCGCCGGAGCTGCACGGTGAGCCGGCGCAAAGCGTTCACGCCGCGACCGGTCCCCGCGCTCGCGCGTCCCCGCAAGGCCAAGCTGCCAACGGTCGCCGAGCGGGTGCTGCCGTCCGGCCTCCGCGTCGTCGCGGTCCGCCGGCCCAGCGTGCCGGTGGTCCAGGTCCGCCTGCGCGTCCCCTCGGCCGTCCGCAAGGGCGCCGACCTCGCGAAGGCGGCGATGCTGGAGCGCACGATGCTCCTCGGGACCGCCGAGCGGTCGCAGGGCGAGCTCGCCGAGGCGCTCCAGCGCATCGGTGGCTCCTTGCGGGTCAGCGGCGACGCCGACCGGCTGGTGGTCGCCGGCGAGTCGCTGCGCACCGGTCTCAAGGACCTCCTCGCGCTGCTCGCCGAGGTCGTCACGTCGGCCCGCTATCCCGCCCAGCAGGTCGAGGGCGAGTCGCACCGGCTCGCCGACCAGCTCCGCCGGGCCATGTCCCAACCGGGTGTCATCGCCGACGAGGCATGGCTGCACCAGATGTACGGCGACCACGTCTACGGCAGCGAGTACCCCAGCGCCGACGCGGTGCTGGGGGTGTCTGCCGCGTCGTTGCGCGCCGCGCACACACGTCGGATGCAGCCGACCGGGAGCCTGCTGGTTCTCGTCGGCGACCTCACCCCGGCGCGTGCGCTGGACCAGGTCGCCGCCGCGCTGGCGGGCTGGGACGGCGAGGGCGTACCGACGAGGGTGCCGAGGGTGCCCGCCCCCGTGCCAGGTCCGCTGCAGCTCGTGGACCGGCCCGGCGCGGTCCAGTCGAACCTGCGCATCGGCGGCGACGCGGTCGCCCGCACCGACCCGTCGTACGCCGCGGCCGAGCTGGCCAACGCGCTGTTCGGCGGCTACTTCTCGTCGCGGCTCACGATGAACATCCGCGAGGACAAGGGCTACACCTACAGCCCCCGGAGCTCGCTGCGGCACGGCGGTGCCGCCTCGTGCTTCCTGACCGCCGCCGACGTCGCCACCGAGGTCACGGCGCCGGCGATGGTGGAGGTCGGGTACGAGCTGGGCCGGATGGTCAGCCTGCCGCCGAGTGCCGAGGAGGTCGCCGCGACCGCGCAGTACCTGGTCGGCACCCTGGCGCTGTCGACGGCGACGCAGGCGGGCCTGGCCGGCACCCTCGCGGTGCTGCTGGCCGACGGGCTCGACGTCACCTGGCTGCGGGACCACCCCGAGGCGCTGCTCGCCGTCACACCGGCCGAGGTGCACGAGGTCTCCCAGCGGCTGCTCTCGCCGTCGCGGCTCGTGGCCACCGTCGTCGGTGACGCCGACCGGGTCGCCGAGCCGTTGTCGGCCTTGTACGACGTCGTCCGCGGCTGACCGGGGTCAGCCCACCACGCGGTGGTGCAGGTGCACGACGCCGCCGGTGAAGCGGTGCTCGTCGACCAGCTCGAGGTCGAGCCGCACGCCGTCGGGCAGTGCCCGGGTGCCCCCGCCGACCAGCACCGGCACCACGAGCAGGTGGCAGTCGTGCACCAGTCCGGCGCGGAAGGCGGCGGCCGCGAGCCCCGGGCCGCCCACCGACACGTCGCGATCGGAGCCGTCGACGAGGGCGCGGACCGCCGCCGGGTCGAACGACCGCTCCAGGCGGGTGCGCACGGTGCTCACCGCGTCGAGGGTCGTCGAGTAGACGACCTTGTCCGCCGACTGCCAGACCCGGCCGTAGTCCTGCACCACCGGCTCGTCGCCGATCTGGTCGGGATGCTCCCAGGCCGACATCACCTCGTACATGCGGCGCCCGTAGAGATAGGTGCCGACCCCGCGCTCGAGGTCGTTGACGAAGGCGTGCACCTCCTCGTCCGGGGCGGCCCAGTCGAAGGTGCCGCTCGCGTCCGCGACGTACCCGTCGAGCGACGCGATCGCCGAGTACACCAGCCGGGCCGTGCCTGCCATGGCGTGCCTCCCCGTGGACGGATCCTGCCGGCCATCCTGCCCGGCGGTGCCGACACCCGGGCCTTCCTGTCCGCCGTTGTCGGTGCTCGTCAGAGCGCCAGGACGGGCGAAGGCGGTCGGTGGCACCGCCAGGTGCGCGGCTGACCCATGCGACGAAATGGGCGCTGCCGCACCAGACACGCCGGTGGCGCGGTGTGTCCGCGCCCAAAGGATCTAGGGGTCAGCCGCGGCCGGCGGGTCGTGTCCAGGGTGCGTGATGGGATGACCGACGTGACCAGCCAGCCGCGACAGCACCCCGGCCGCGGCGCCCCGCTGCCGCCGTACCGGCTGGTGCGGGCCGCTGCCCGGCCGGTCGCGGCACCCGTGCTCGACCCCGCTCAGCAAGAGGTCGTCGACCACCGCGACGGGCCGCTGCTGGTGCTCGCCGGGCCCGGCACCGGCAAGACCACGACGCTGGTCGAGGCAGTGGTGGCCCGGATCGACGCCGGAGCCGACCCCGAGCAGGTCCTGGTGCTCACCTTCGGCCGGCGGGCGGCGGCCGAGCTCCGGTCGCGCATCACGGCACGACTCGGGCGCGCCACCAAGGAGCCGCTCGCCCGCACGTTCCACTCCTACGCCTTCGGTGTGCTGCGGCGCGAGGCGGCAGCGCGCGGTGACACCGCGCCGCGGCTGCTCTCCGGCCCCGAGCAGGACCTCGTGGTCCGTGACCTGCTCGCCGGCGACCTCGAGGGCGGCGCGACCGGCTGGCCGGAGCGCCTGCGGCCCGCGCTCGCCACGCGCGGCTTCGCGCAAGAGCTGCGCGACCTGCTCATGCGGGCCTACGAGCGGGGCGTGGGGCCGGCCGAGCTCGAACGGCTGGGTCGTGAGCAGGGGCGCGACGACTGGCAGGCGGCCGCCGTCTTCATGCGGCAGTACGCCGGCGTCACGGCGCTGCGCGACGCCGCCAGCTACGACCCGGCCGAGCTGATCCGCGCCGTGGTCGGCCTGTGGATCGCCGAACCGGCGCTGCTCTCGGCGGAGCGGGCCGCCCGGCCCTTCGTCCTCGTCGACGAGCTGCAGGACACCGACCCCGCGCAGGTCGAGCTGCTCCGGCTGCTCTCCGGCGAAGGACGCGACCTGGTCGCCGTCGGCGACCCCGACCAGTCGATCTACGGCTTCCGCGGCGCCGACGTGGCCGGCATCCGCGGCTTCCGCGACACCTTCCGTACCCGGTCCGGCGAGTCGGCTCCGCTGGTCTGGCTCACCACCAGCCGGCGCTCCGGCGCGGAGCTGCTGGCCGCCGGCCGCCGGGTCGCCCGCGGGCTCGGCGGACCGCGGCACCACCGCGACCTGCACCCGGTGCCCGGGGCCTCGCCCGGCGAGCTCGCCGTCTCGCTGCTGCGGTCGGAGACCCAGGAGGCCGCCCACGTCGCCGCGCGGCTGCGCCACGCCCACCTCGTCGAGGGCGTCCCGTGGTCCCGGATGGCCGTGGTCGTCCGCTCCACGGTGCACGCGATGCCGGTGCTGCGGCGCGCGATGGTCGCGGCCGGCGTCCCGGTGGCCGTGTCCGGCGACGAGGTGCCGCTGCAGCAGGAGCCCGCGGTCCGGCCGCTGCTGCTGCTGCTCCGGTGCGCCACCCGGCCCGAGACCCTCGACGAGGAGGCGGCTGTCGAGCTGCTCACCTCGCCGGTCGGCGGCGCCGACGTGATGGCGCTGCGCAGGCTGCGACAGGCGCTCCGGCGTGACGAGCTGGCCGCGGGTGGCGGGCGCCCGTCCGGGCCGCTCCTCGTCGAGGCGCTCGAGGAGCCCGCCGTCCTCACCACGCTCGAGCGGTCGACAAGCCGACCCGCGACAGCCGTCGCCGGGCTGCTCCGCGCGGCGCGCGACGCCGTCGCGGCACCGGGGGCCACTGCCGAGGACGTCCTGTGGGAGCTCTGGGACCGCTCCGGCCTCGCCACCCGCTGGGAGCGGGCCAGCCGTGAGGGCGGCCCCGCAGGGGAGGCGGCCGACCGCGACCTCGACGCCGTGGTCGCCCTGTTCGACACCGCGGCCCGGTTCTGCGACCGCCTGCCGGGCGCGGGTCCCGAGGGCTTCGTCGACCACCTCGAGGGGCAGCAGATCCCCGGTGACGAGCCGTCGGTCCGGCCGGTGGCCGACGACGCCGTCCAGGTGCTCACCGCGCACGCGAGCAAGGGCCTCGAGTGGGACGTCGTGTGCGTGGCCGGGGTGCAGGAGGGCAGCTGGCCGGACCTGCGCATGCGCGGCTCCTTCCTCGGCTCGGAGCGGCTGGTCGACCTCCTGCGGCCCGGCGCCGAGCGCACCGCGCCAGCGGTCGCCAACGCCGCCACCCTCGGCCGACTGCTCGAGGAGGAGCGCCGGCTGTTCTACGTCGCGGTGACCCGGGCCAGGCGCTCGCTGCTGGTGACCGCGGTCAGCAGCGAGCGCGAGGGGCTGAGCCCGTCCCGGTTCCTCGACGAGATCGACCCGCCCACCGGGCACGACCCGCGCCCGCTCGCCGTGGTCCGGCGCGCCATGTCGCTCACGAGTCTGGTGGCCGACCTCCGGCAGACGGTGGCCGACGGGTCGACACCCACCGACCTGCGGACGGCGGCCGCGCACCGGCTGGCGACCCTGGCTGCCGCCCGCGCCCGCGGCGCCGACCCGTCCGCGTGGTGGGGGCTGGCACCGCTCTCGGACGAGCGCCCGGTCCGCGCCGAGGGCGAGCCGGTGGCGGTCAGCCCGTCGAAGGTCGAGTCGTTCCGCCGCTGCGAGCTGCGCTGGTTCCTCGAGCACGTCGGCGGTGGCGACCCGGCCGGGGCGGCACAGACCGTCGGCACCCTCGTGCACGCCGTGGCGGAGGCGGCGACCACGCCGGAGCAGAGCACCGAGACGGCGCTGCAGGCCCGCCTCCGGTCACTGCTGCCGACGGTCGACCTCGGGGCCGGCTGGGTCGCCCGCAAGGAGCGCGAGAAGGCCGAGGGCATGGTCCGGCGGCTGGCGCGGTGGCTGGCCGACAACGGCCGCGAGGTCGTCGCCACCGAGCTGGAGTTCGCCGCCGAGGTCGGCCGCGCCCGCCTCGGCGGCCGGGTCGACCGCATCGAGCGCGACGACCTCGGCCGCGCCGTCGTCGTCGACCTCAAGACGGGCACCTCGAAGGTGCCGCCGGAGGAGCTCCCCAGCCACGGCCAGCTCGCCACCTACCAGCTCGCCGTCGAGACCGGCGCGTTCGACGGCCTGTCGGCCAGCGGCGGGGCGGAGCTGGTGCAGGTCGGCAAGGCCGGCGGCGCGAAGTACGCCGTGCAGGCCCAGGAGCCGCTGGTCGACGGCGACGACCCCGGCTGGGCCCGCCGGCTGGTGCTCGAGGTCGCCGACGGCATGGCCGGATCCGCGTTCGCCGCCGTCGAGAACCGCTACTGCGGGTACTGCCCGGTGCGCACCAGCTGCCCGGTCCAGGAGGACGGCCGGACGGTGACCACGTGAGCCCCGGGCGCCGCACCCGTGGCCGGCCGGTCGCCGGCCAGGTCGAGATGTTCGACGACGCCGGCGCCCCGCCGGTCGTGCGTGGCACGCTGCTCAGCCCCGCCGAGCTGTCCCGCCGGCTGGGCGAGGCCTTCCCGCCGACGCCCGAGCAGACCGGGGCCGTCACCGCGCCGCTGCGTCCGCACGTCGTGGTCGCCGGGGCCGGCTCCGGCAAGACCCAGACCATGGGACTGCGCGTCGTCTGGTTGGTGGCCAACGGGCTGGTGGAGCCGCACCGGGTGCTCGGGCTCACGTTCACGCGCAAGGCGGCCTCCGAGCTGGGGGAGCGGGTGCGCCGGATGCTCGCCCGGCTGCGGTTCGCCCACGAGTCCGAGCCGTTCCTCGACGACGACGTCGCCGCCTCGCTGCGCACCGGTGAGCCCACCGTCACGACCTACCACTCCTACGCCGCCGCGCTGGTCGGCGAGCACGCCCTGCGCATCGGTCTCGAGCCGAGCACCCGGCTGGTCGGCGAGGCCGTGAGCTGGCAGTACTCCGCCCAGGTCGTCGAGTCCTACGACGGTGCGATGGACGACGTCGACCGCGCGCCGGCCACCGTCGTGGGCGACGTGCTCGCCCTCGCCGGCGAGCTCGCCGAGCACCTGCGCGACCCCGACGAGGTCGTGGCGCTCACGTCGCGCGTCCGCGACCACGTGCTGGCCCTGCCCCGCGCCCAGGGGCAGAAGGCCGCCGGTCAGTACGCCGACGTCACCAAGATGCTGGCCCTGCTCGACGCGCGGCTCGCGCTGCTGCCGCTGGTGCGCGACTACACCGCCGCCAAGCGTCGCCGCGGCGCGATGGACTACGGCGACCAGGTCGCGGTCGCCGCCCGCATCGCGCGCGACCATCCCGAGGTCGGCGAGATCGAGCGCGGCCGCTACGCCGCAGTGCTGCTCGACGAGTACCAGGACACCGGGGAGGCGCAGCGGGTCCTGCTCACCTCGCTGTTCGGCACCGGCCACCCGGTCACCGCGGTCGGCGACCCCCGGCAGTCCATCTACGGCTGGCGTGGGGCCAGCGCCGGCAACCTCGAGCGGTTCCTCGACGACTTCGCCGGCGCCGAGGGTGCCGACGGTGCCGAGGGTGGTGGTGGCGGCGAGGGGCCGGCCGGTGGCGAGGGGCGCGACGGGTCCAGCCGGCTCACGGTGAGCTTCCGCAACGGCGAGGGCGTCCTCGGCGCCGCCAACCTCGTGGCCGACGGCATCCCGCTCCGCGGGGCCGGCGCCGACCGCCACCTGCGGCCCGGTCCCGGCCGCGAGGGGCGCGGCCGGCTGGTCACCGCGCTGCACGAGACCGTCGCCGACGAGGCCACCTGGATCGCCGACCAGGTGGCTGCTCTCGGCGACCCGGCCCGCGGCGCCGACCGGCTCGACTGGGGCAAGGTGGCCGTGCTGGCCCGCAAGCGCTCGCACTTCCCGCGGCTCGAGGCGGCGCTGCGCGAGCGCGGCGTCCCCTGCGAGGTGGTCGGCCTCGGCGGCCTGCTGCTCGAGCCCGAGGTGGTCGACGTCGTGAGCACCTTGCGGGTGCTGGCCGACCCCACGGCCGGGGCCGCGCTGCTCCGGCTGCTCACCGGGCCCCGGTGGCGGCTGGGCCCACGCGACCTCGACGCACTCGGCCGGCAGGCCCGCCGGCTCTCGGTCGGCAGCCTCCGGCCGGCCGTCGACGAGTCCGCTGCCGGCCCGGCGGCGGACGGTGACGGGCCGGCCGACCGCAGCGACCCCGAGTACGACGTCGTCGACGAGCGCAGCCTCGTCGACGCGGTCGACCACCCGGGTGACCCGGGTGCCTACTCCGCCGAGGGGCACCGGCGGATCGTGGCCCTGCGCGACGAGCTGCGCCGGCTGCGCCGTTTCACCGCATCCGCGCTGCCGGACCTCGTCATGTCGGTGGTCCGTGCGCTCGACCTCGACGTCGAGCTCGCAGCCCGGCCCGGTGTCCGCGCGGCCGACGCACTGCTCGACGTCGACCGGCTGGTCGAGGTCGCCGAGGAGTTCGCCACCTCCGGCGAGGACCCCGGCCTGCTGGCGTTCCTCGCCTATCTCGATGCCGCCCAGGAGCAGGAGCGCGGTCTCGAGATCGAGATCGCCGAGCCCGACGCGTCCCGCGTGCAGCTGATGACCGTGCACGCCGCCAAGGGCCTCGAGTGGGACGTCGTCGCAGTGGCGGGGATGTCCCGGTCGGTGTTCCCGGTCGACGGGCAGCCGGTCGCCGACTGGACCAAGCAGGTCGCCACCCTGCCGTTCCCGCTGCGCGGCGACCGGTCCGAGCTGCCGGTGCTGCGCTGGGAGGACGCCGGCGACCAGGTGGCCGCCCGCGACCTGCTCAGCGACTTCCGCGACGCCTGCAAGGCGCGGGGTGCGCTCGAGGAACGTCGGCTCGCCTACGTCGCCGTCACCCGGGCCCGCGACCTGCTGCTCTGCTCCGGCTACTGGTGGGACACCAACACCAAGCCTCGTGGGCCCTCCGAGCTGCTCGGCCAGCTGCGCGACCTGTGCGCCGCCGGGGGCGGCGAGGTCGCGGTCTGGGCGGAGCCGCCGGAGGCCGACGGGCCCAACCCGATGGCGGCCGTTCCGGCGACACTGCGCTGGCCCGGTGACCCGCTGGGCGGGCGGCGCGCCGCGCTGGAGGCGGGCGCCGCCCTGGTCCGCGCGGCCGGCGGCTCCGCCCCGGCCGTCGACGCCGGCCACCGCGAGCGGGTCGACGACTGGGACACCGAGCTCGAGCTGCTGCTCGCCGAGCTCGACCGCCAGCGCCGGCGGTCCGGCGCCGACGCGCCCGTCCAGCTGCCGTCCCGGCTCACGGTGTCCCAGCTGGTCGTGCTGCGCCGCGACGCCGGCGAGCTCGCGCGGTCGCTGCGACGGCCGATGCCCCGCAAGCCGGCGCCGTTGGCCCGCCGGGGTACCCGGTTCCACCTCTGGCTGGAGGCGCGCTGGGGGCAGCAGCGGCTGCTCGACGTCGACGAGCTGCCGGGTGCGGCCGACGAGACGGCCCTCACCGGGGCGGCCGACGACGACCTGCTCGCGCTGCAGGCGGCGTTCGAGGCCAGCGAGTGGGCCGCCCGCACGCCGGCCGAGGTCGAGCTGCCCTTCGACATGGTCGTCGACGGTCTGCTGCTGCGCGGTCGCTGTGACGCCGTGTTCACCGACGCGCCCGACGGCCTGGTCGACGTCGTCGACTGGAAGACCGGCCCGCCGCGCACCGGCGCGGAGGCCACCGCGGCCGCCGTCCAGCTCGCTGTCTACCGGCTGGCCTGGCACCGCCTGACCGGCACGCCGCTCGACCGCATCCGCGCCGCCTTCCACCACGTCGCGGCGGGCGTCACGGTCCGGCCCGCCGACCTGCTCGACGAGGAGCAGCTGACCGCCCTGATCCGCTCGGTCCCGCCGGTCCGCGAGGACTAGCGTGCCGGGCATGGGACGTCTGGTCCGGAGGGCGATGGTGCTGTACGTGCTGGCCGCGTCGGCCGGGAAGCTGCTCGAGGCGTACGGCGTCACCCGCTGCGGGTGCTCGACGGACTGCTGGTGCCGGCACCCGGGTCTGTCCGCGTTCCGGTGGGTCGTCCCCTACGGACACGGGTAGCCCTCCGGCATCGCCCGCTGCGGTCAACCGGCCAGGGCCGGCTCGGTGGCCGGGTCGTCGACCAGCGGCCCGGTCGCGGGCCTGCGTACCCGGCGCCAGGCGGCCGGGACGACGGCCTGCAGGACGAGCGCCACGGCGAGGATCCCCATCGCGGCGATGCCGTCGAGCCAGTAGTGGTTGGCCGTGGCGACGACGACGAACGACGTCGCCAGGAAGTGCGCGACCCCGACCCACCCCCACCGCCAGGGGCTGGCCCGCCAGGCCCACCAGGCGACGATCGCCGCCCAGCCGACGTGCACCGACGGGAACGCGGACAGCTGGTCGGCGACCTCGACGGTCGTGGGGCCGTAGACGGACTGGCCGTACCGCGTGGCGGTGTCGACGAACCCAGCGCCCGGCAACAGCCGTGGCGGCGCGACCGTGACGAGGTGCAGGAGGAAGCAGCTCGCGGTGACCAGCACCACCGACATCCGGACCGACGGGTAGAGCGAGCGGTGCCGCCAGAAGATCCAGCCGAGAAAGATGATCAGCCCGTTGAAGTGGCCGTACACGTAGAAGCCGTTGCAGAGCTGGGTCAGCAACGAGTGCGGCAGCACGAGGTCCTGCGTGCCGTGCTCGGTGGCGATGTGCAGGGTGCGCTCGATCTCCAGGATCCGCTCGCCGCGTCCCACCGCGCCCGTGGCGGAGTGGTGCGCGAGGGTGCCCGCGAGCTGCCAGAACGAGAACAGGGCGAGCACGATGCCGCTCTCGCGGACCGCGGCGACCGCGGCGCGGCCGCGCCGCCCGGTGGGACGCAGCAGGGCCAGCAGGGCGCCGGCGACGAGCAGGGCCAGGGCGCCGAGCAGCGCGATCTTCCAGCCGAGCATCAGGTGAGGCACCCGTACACCCTGGCATCCCGGGCCCGGCCCTGCCGGGAGTTCGCCGGCCCGGGAGTCACGGGTCGGCCCGCGCGTCGCTGCCGCCCGGCGGTCGTGGGCCGTCACAGTGGGCGGGTGCGACGCCGCTGGTGGTTCCTCGCCGTGGTCGCGGTCCCCGTCGCGGCGACCGCGCTGGTGGCCGCCTCTCCGTCGGGCGTCGGTCCGCCCTCACCAGCGGGCACCACCGCGCGTGCCATCCCCGCGGTGACGGCCGCCGCGACGACGACGACACCGACACCGACACCGACACCGACACCGACACCGACACCCGCCGCGACCGTCGCGCCGACACCGACCGGGACGCCCGCCGCGGGCCGCGCCGAGCT
This sequence comes from uncultured Actinomycetota bacterium, assembly GCA_963784645.1. Taxonomy (GTDB): domain Bacteria; phylum Actinomycetota; class Actinomycetes; order JACCUZ01; family JACCUZ01; genus JBBRVW01. The sequence goes on from CAWARY010000018.1 coordinate 242,210, forward strand.
CCCGGGCGGCGGCCGGGTCCTCTTCCCGGGCCGGCTGCTCGTCGCCCTGTACGGCCACCCCGGCGCGCGGTCGCTCGGGGTGCTGGGGGAGCAGGGCGTGGCTGCGGCGGTCGAGCGGGCCCGCGCGGTGGCCCAGCCGTACCGCCGGCTCACCGACGACCCCGTCGTCCCCGCCTTCGAGATCATCGCCACGGTGGCGCAGCGGTCCAAGGGCGGCGACGGCGACTACTCGGGGGAGTCGTCGGTGCGGTCGCTCCGCCCCTGGGTCAGGGCGGCCGGCCGGGCCGGGATGCTCGTGGTGCTGGACCTCCAGCCCGGCCGCGCCGACCTCCTGGACCAGGCGAAGCGCTACCGGGCCCTGCTCCGGCTGCCCCACGTCGGGCTCGCGGTCGACCCGGAGTGGAAGCTGCGGCGGGGGCAGCGGCCGCTCGGGCAGATCGGCAGCATCGACGCGACCGAGATCAACCGCACCACCGCCTGGCTGGCGGCGCTGGTGCGCAGCGAGGGTCTGCCGCAGAAGCTGTTCGTCGTCCACCAGTTCCGGCTGTCGATGATCGGCCGCGAGCGGCTGCTCCGGGTCGACCGGCCCGAGCTCGCCGTGCTGCTGCACATGGACGGCCAGGGCGGCTCGCCGCAGAAGGAGGCCACCTGGGACGCGGTGCGGCACGCGCGCCCGGCGGGCACCAGGCTGGGCTGGAAGAACTTCTACGACGAGGACCACCCGACGTACCGGCCGGCGGCGACCATGAGGCGGCACCCACGGCCGGTGATGGTCTCCTACCAGTGACGCGGCCCCCGTCGGGCGCTCACCCCCGGGCCGGCGCAGCCGGATCCGCGAGGTCGACCGTCAGCGCGCAGTGGTCGCTCACCGGCAGCTGCAGAGCCCTCGTGGCCGACACCGCGATCGGCCGGTCCGACAGCACGTGGTCGAACTGCACCCGCGGCCGCCACGACGGGTAGGTCGCGACCCTGGCCAGCTGTGACCAGCCGGTGATGAGCCGGGGGAGGGCGCCCGGCAGGTTGAAGTCGCCCACGAGCAGTCGCGGCCCGGGGAACGCCGCCGCCCAGCGCGACACAGCGCGCAGCTGACGGACGTTCCAGCCGGGGACGAACGACAGGTGTGCGGTCACGACCGTGAACGGTCCGCTCGGTCCCTCGACCACCGCGGCGAGGGCGACCCGCGGCTCGTCCCGGACCGTGGTGAGCCCGCGGGTGCCGGGCACCAGCAGCGGCAGGCCGACCGGGGCCGGGCCGAACCGACGCACCCGCCAGGACAGCACCGGCAGCCGCGACACCAGTGCCAGCCCGTACGACGGTCCCTCGACGTCGGCCCCGTCGTCGGCCGATGACGGGGTCCAGGCCGCACCGGGCGTGCCCTCCACCGCGGGGACGAACCGCGACCACCGGGCGCCGAGCGCCTCCGCGACGCAGGCCGTCTGGTCGGTGCCACCGGACCGCTCCTGCTGCCGGTCGACCTCCTGCAGCCCGACGACATCGGCGTCGAGCGCCTCGGCCGCGGCCCTCAGGTTGTCGGCGCTCACGGTGCCGTCGGGCACGCCGCGACCGCTGAGGAGGTTGAAGGTGGCGATGCGCACCGGGCGACCCTATGCGCCGACCGGCCGGTCACCGGCGCGCGGACGGCGTCGTAGGGTGCCGCAGGTGAGCGCCACCGACACGGACCCTGCCGCCAACCAGGAGGGAATCGCCGCCGTCCGCGCGGCGGTCGCCGAGGGTGCGGACGAGATGCTGGCAGGTCTCGTGGAGTGGCTGCGGATCCCGTCGATCTCCGGCGACACCGCGCACCACGCCGATGTCCGCCGCTCCGCCGAGCACCTGGCCGACGCCTTGCGCCGCACCGGCTTCCCGGTCGTCGAGGTGTGGGAGACGGCCGGGCTGCCGGCGGTCTTCGCCGAGTGGCCCAGCGCCGACCCGGACGCGCCGACCGTCCTGGTCTACGGGCACCACGACGTGCAGCCCGTGACGCCACTGGGGCTCTGGGAGCACCCGCCGTTCGAGCCCACCGTGGTGGGGGAGCGGCTGCACGCCCGGGGCGCGGCCGACGACAAGGGCCAGGTGTGGTTCCACACCCTCGGCGTCACCGCGCACCTCGCGGCGACCGGCCGCACCACCCCCGCGGTCAACCTCAAGATGATCGTCGAGGGCGAGGAGGAGTCCGGCTCCCCGCACTTCGCCGCACTGCTCGCCGAGCAGCACGCGCGGGTCGCTGCCGACGTCGTCGTGGTGAGCGACACCGGCATGTGGTCCCGCGAGACACCGACCGTGTGCGTCGGCATGCGCGGCATGACCGACGGCCAGGTCGACTTCCGCGGCCCGACGGGTGACGTGCACTCCGGGTCGTTCGGCGGCGCGATCCGCAACCCGCTCACCGAGATGGCCCGGGTGCTCGCGGCGCTGCACGACGACGACGGCCACGTCACCGTCGACGGGTTCTACGACGGAGTCGTCGACCTCACCGACGACGAGCGCGCGCTGATCGCGAGGCTGCCGTTCGACGAGAAGGCGTGGCTGGCCAACGCTCGCAGCGAGTCGGCGTACGGCGAGAAGGGCTTCACCACGCTCGAGCGGGTATGGGCCCGCCCGACCGCGGAGGTCAACGGCATCTGGGGCGGCTACACCGACGAGGGCCACAAGACGATCGTCGCCAGCGAGGGCCACGCGAAGGTGTCCTTCCGGCTGGTCGCCGGGCAGGAGCCGAGGGACGTCCAGCGGAAGTTCGAGGCGTGGCTCGCGACGGTCGTGCCGGCCGGCATCACCTGGTCGATGGGCTGGTACGGCCCGGGGGTGCGGCCCTGCCTCACCCCGCTCGACCATCCCGCGCTCGAAGCGGTGACCCGCGCGATGTCGGCGGCGTTCGGCACCGAGGTGCTCTACACGCGCGAGGGCGGCTCCGGCCCGGAGGCCGACCTGCAGGACGCCACCGGGGCACCGGTGGTCTTCCTCGGCGTCAGCCTGCCGGACGACGGCTGGCACGCACCGAACGAGAAGGTCGAGATCCCGCTGCTGAGCAAGGGCGCCGAAGCCGCCGCACTCCTGTGGGACGAGCTCGCCCGGTCGCTGCCGCGGTGACCGGCGGATCCCACGGGCCGGCGTCCGACCCGGTCCACCACGACCTGCCCGGGCTGGCCCTCAGCCGCGCCGTCGTCGACCGCGACGCGCTGCGCCGGACCGACGCGGCCTGGCTCGCGGCGGCCTGGTCCGACCCGGCGAGCCGGGTCGTGCGGGTCCGCGACGGTCGGGTCGCGATGCAGCGCGGCGGGGCCCGGCTGGACCTCGACGGCCGACCCGACGTGCCGCCCGACCGCCGGGTGCTGCTCGGCACGCACGACGGGGTCGCCTACCTCGCGGCGTTCGAGGAGGGCCCTGGCGCTGCCGTCGAGGGGGGTGGTGACGAGCATGCAGCCTCGTACCTCGGGCTGCGCGAGGTGGGGGCCGAGCTCGACGACCTCGAGGCCGGGCTGGTCGTGCACGCGGTGTCGCTCGCGAACTGGCACGCGACGCACCGGTTCTGCCCGCGCTGCGGGTCGCCGACCACGGCCGAGAACGCCGGTCACACCCGTCGCTGCCCGGTCGACGGCAGCGAGCACTACCCGCGCACCGACCCCGCCGTCATCATGCTCGTCCTCGACGACGACGACCGGCTGCTCCTCGGCCGGCAGACCACCTGGCCCGAGGGGCGCTACTCGACGCTGGCCGGCTTCGTCGAGCCCGGTGAGTCGTTGGAGGCTGCGGTCCGGCGGGAGGTGCTCGAGGAGGTCGGCATCGAGGTCGACGCCGTCGGCTACCTCGGCAGCCAGCCCTGGCCGTTCCCGTCCAGCCTGATGCTCGGCTTCACGGCACACGCGCGCGGCACCGACGTGACGATGCACGACGGTGAGATCGCCGACGTCCGCTGGTACACCCGCGCGGAGCTGGCCGCCGACGTGGCCAGCGGCCGGCTGCACGCGTCGCCGTCGATCTCCATCTCGCGGCGCCTCATCGAGCACTGGTACGGCGGTCCGCTGACCGAGAACGCCGGGGGCTGACATGGGCTGGCTGGACGCGCTCGGCTGGGCCGGGTCGGCGCTGCTGATCTACTCCCTGGTCCAGGCGCGCGTGCTGCGGTTCCGGGTCCTCAACCTCACGGCGTCCGTCGTCCTCGTCGTCTTCAACGCACTGCTCGGGATCTGGCCGATGGTCGCCATGAACGCCGTCCTCGCCGGCATCAACGTCTGGTTCATCCGCAAGCTGGCGTCCGAGCGGCACGACGAGGCGGCCTACGAGGTGCTCGAGGTCGGCCTCGACGACGCCTACCTCCGGCACGTCCTCGCGGTGCACGGCGACGACGTCCGGAAGTTCTTCCCGGCCTTCGAGGGCCTCGCCGTCCTCGACCCGGCCGCACGCCGCTCGGCGTTCCTCGTCGTGCACGGGGACGAGACGGTCGGGGTGGTCGTCGCGCGGCGGGCCGACGACGACGTCGCGCAGGTCGAGCTCGACTACGTCACGCCGCGGTTCCGCGACTTCACCCCGGGCGAGTTCGTCTACCGCCGCAGCGGGCTGTTCCGCGACCGCGGCTACCGCCGGGTGCTCACCCCGCCCGGCATGGTGGCGCCGTACTACGCCGACCTCGGGTTCCGACCCGACGGCGACCACTACGTCCTCGACCTCTGACGCCCGCTCGGTCGTCCAAGATCGTTCGCTCCCGACACGCACGGGACGGCCGCGCGTCGCGAGCACGTCGCGAGCTGATGATCTTCGGAGCGTGCCGCGCAGGCGGTCAGGCGGTCAGGTGGTGGTGGCCAGGGGGCGGAGGGCCTCGGCGAGCGGCTCGAGGTCGGCCGGGTCGTGCGGGTGCGGGACGTTGACCACGAGCAGCCCGACGCCCACCTCCGCGTACTCGCCGGCGAGCTGGGCCACCTGCGCCGCCCAGTCCCTCGTCGAGCCCTCCTGGGGGACGCGGGCGTTGACCGAGCAGAGGATCTCGGCCGGGTCGCGGCCGATCTCGGCGCACCGCTCGACGAGCACCTCGTGGTGGCCCTGCCACTCCGCCGGCGACCGGGTGAGGGCATTCCACTGCTGCGCGTGGCGCGCCACCGCGCGCAACGTCCGTGTCGGCCCGCTGCCGCCGATGGTGATCGGCGGCATCGGTCGCTGCACCGGCTTCGGCTCGCAACGGGCGTCGGTGAGCTGCACGTACCGCCCGTCGTAGGTCACGGTCTCCTGGGTGAGCAGGCCGACGATGACGTCGAGGCCCTCGTCGAAGCGGTCGAAGCGCTCCTTGAGTGGCGGCAGCGGGATGCCGTACGCCGTCGTCTCCTCCTCGTTCCAGGCGGCGCCGAGCCCGAGCTCGAGCCGACCGTCGGAGATGTGGTCGACCGTCGCGGCCATGTTCGCCAGCACCGCGGGGTGGCGGTAGATCATGCCGGTGACCTGGCAGCCGATCCGGATCCGCCGGGTGGCCTGGGCCATGGCGGCGATCATCGTCCAGCCCTCGAAGTTGGCTCCGGTGTGGTCACCGGTCAACGGGTAGAAGTGGTCCCAGTTCCACGCCGACTCGAACACGTCGATGTCGTCGGCTGCCCGCCACACGTCGAGCATGGCCCGCCAGGTCGTGTGCTCGGGCATGGTCTTGATCGCGAAGCGCATGATCGTCACCGTACGTCGGGCCGTGCTCAGCTGCGCGGCGCGGACTCCCAGAGCCCCATGACGTTGCCCTCGGTATCGCGGAAGTAGCCGCTCCAGCCCATGTCGCCGACGACCGCCTTGCCCTCGACGACGCTGCCGCCGAGCCGCTCGATCTCCGCGAGCGCGGCGTCCAGGTCGTCCACCTCGATCGTGACGACTGGCGCGGTGTGCCCGGTGCTGCGCGCGAGCATGCCGCCGTTGACGAAGCCGGGTTCCTGAGGGCCACCGCCCATCGGCGTCGTGGGCCCGGTCGTCACCATCACGTAGGACATCTCGTGGAGCGGCTGCAGCTGCCAGCCGAACGCCTCGGAGTAGAAGTCGGACGCGCGCTGCTGGTCCTCGAACGGGACCTCGAAGTGAACCACCCGGCCGGTCATGGCCCCAGGCTGGTCGTCGCGCGGCGTCAGGTCAACGGCCCCGGAGGAGTCACGCGGCGAGCTTGGCCTTGACATCCTTGATGCTCGGGTTGGTCAGCGCGGAGCCGTCGGCGAAGACCAGGGTGGGCACCGTCTGGTTCCCGCCGTTCACGCTCATCACCAGGTCGGCGGCGACCGGGTCGTCCTCGATGTCGACGACCTGGAAGGAGATCCCCTCGCGGTCCATCTGGTCCTTCAGCCGGCGGCAGTAGCCGCACCAGACGGTGCTGTACATCGTGACGCTCGACGACACGGGGCGGGGCCTCTCGACGGGGACGGGACGAGCACGGGCATTCTGCCCACTGACACCCTGATCAACGCCCCCCAGCGGCTCCCTCCTTCCCGACGCGCCGCTGTGACGTCGCGCACACGCCTGCCCGCGCCTGTGCACCGGCGGTCCGAGGTGTCCCGGGCCGCTGCGAGGATGGCCGGGTGCCGGCCCCTACCTCCGACGAGCTGCTCGCGGCGCTCGATCCCGAGCAGCGCGAGGTGGCGAGCACGCTCGACGGGCCGCTCTGCGTGCTCGCGGGAGCCGGCACCGGCAAGACCCGCGCGATCACCCACCGCATCGCCCACGGCGTCGCCGCCGGCGTCTACGTTCCCCAGCGGGTGCTGGCCGTCACCTTCACGGCCCGGGCTGCCGGCGAGATGCGCACCCGGTTGCGCGACCTGGGTGCCGGCGGCGTCCAGGCGCGCACGTTCCACGCCGCCGCGCTGCGCCAGCTGCGCTACTTCTGGCCGCGGCACGTCGGCGGCGAGCTGCCCGACCTCGTGTCGCACAAGGCCGGCCTGGTCGCCGAGGCGGCGGGCCGGCTCCGGCTGCCCACCGACCGGGCCACGGTGCGCGACCTCAGCGGCGAGGTCGAGTGGGTCAAGGTCACCATGACCGACCGTGACGACTACCCCGCGGCGGCGGCCAAGGCCGGGCGCGCCGGGCCGGCCGGGCTCGACCCGGCGGCCGTCGTCCGGCTGCTGTCGGCCTACGAGGCCGTCAAGCGTGACCGGCACGTCATCGACTTCGAGGACGTCCTGCTCTACACCGTCGGGCTGATCGCCGAGCACCGCCAGGTGGCCGACGCCGTCCGCTCGCAGTACCAGCACCTCGTCGTCGACGAGTACCAGGACGTCAGCCCGCTGCAGCAGGCACTGCTCGACCAGTGGCTCGGCGACAGCGAGCAGGTCTGCGTCGTCGGCGACCCCAACCAGACCATCTACACCTTCGCGGGCGCCTCGCCGGAGTTCCTCCTCGGGTTCCGCGGCCGCCACCCGAGCGCCCGCGAGGTGCGGCTGGTGCGCGACTACCGCTCGACCCCGCAGGTGGTCGCCCTTGCCAACCGGGTCGTCACCGGCAGCCCCGCCGGTCGCCGCACCGCGCTCGAGCTGGTGGCGCAGCGCGAGCCCGGGCCGGAGCCCGACCTGCGCGAGCTGCCCGACGAGCCGGCGGAAGCGCGCCACGTCGCCGCCCGCATCGGCGCGCTGATCGCGGGCGGCACCCCGGCGAGCGAGGCCGCCGTCCTGTTCCGCACCAACGGCCAGAGCGAGAGCTACGAGCAGGCGCTGGCCGACGCCGGCATCCCCTACGTCCTGCACGGCGGCGAGCGGTTCTTCGAGCGCGGGGAGGTCCGCGAGGCGCGGCTGCTGCTGCGCGGCGCGGCCCGCTCGGCCGACGCCGACGACCTGTCGGCCACCGTGCGCGCCGTGCTGAGCGGCGGGGGCTGGGCGGCCGAGCCACCGGCCGGCGGTGGCGCCGTCCGCGAGCGCTGGGAGTCCCTGGCCGCACTGGCACGGCTCGCCGACGACGTCGCCACGGCCCGCCCCGGCGCCACCCTGCGCGACTTCGTCGCCGAGCTCGACGAGCGGGCCGACGCGCAGCACGCGCCCACGGTCGACGGCGTCACTCTCGCGTCGCTGCACGCGGCCAAGGGCCTCGAGTGGGACGCCGTCTTCGTCGTCGGCGTCAACGAGGGCATGCTCCCCATCACCTACGCCGAGACCCCCGAGCAGGTCGACGAGGAGCGCCGGCTCTTCTACGTGGCCATCACCCGGGCGCGGCGCGACCTGTCCGTCACGTGGGCGCTGTCGCGCTCGCCCGGCGGCCGCGCCGGGCGCCGCCCGTCGCGGTTCCTCGACGGCATGGTCCGCCGCTCGGCGCAGCCGCCGGCCGCCCGCGGGAGCAAGGGCCGTAAGGGCCCCGCCTCCTGCCGGGTCTGCGGCAAGGCGCTCACCGACGCCCTGGCGCGCAAGCTCGGGCGCTGCGTCGACTGCCCGTCGCCCTACGACGAGGAGATGTTCGAGCGGCTGCGCAGCTGGCGGGCCGACCAGGCCAAGACCGCCAGCGTCCCGGCCTACGTCGTGTTCACCGACGCCACTCTCACGGCGCTGGCCGAGGTCAAGCCCGCCTCGGAGCGCGAGCTCCTCGCCGTCTCCGGGATCGGCCGCTCCAAGCTGGAGAAGTACGGCGCCGACGTCCTCGCCATCGTCGCCGGCGAGCCGCCGCCCGGGGGCTCGGCCGGAGACGGGACGAAGCAGGACGGGCTGGACCTCTGAGGCGGCATTGCGGCGCCACCAGGTCACAGATCGGTAAGGACTCGCGACAGCAGTCAAAAAAATGATTGCACCTGACGGAGTGCTTCCCTAGTCTTCCTGCATCGGTCATGCAGACCGGCCACGCCCGGAAGGGCCCGGACCAGAAGTGGAGGTGGGCATCGTGGAGAACATCAAGACGTCGAACGCGTGCTCGCCGTTCGCGCTGTCCGGTGCCCCCGTCGGCACCCGCTCCGCGGCTGCTCCGAGCACGTGGACGGCGTTCGGCCACGAGGGCGGTGCGCGTGTTCTCGCGCCCGTCGTCCCGCCGGCCCAGGGGACCACTCTGCCCATCGCCATGCGCGACCGGACCGACGTCACCACTCAGGCCGCCGCCAAGGCCACCGCACTGCTCCCGATCAGCGTCGTCGTCGACTTCGACGGTGACGCGGGGATCCGCACCTGGAGCCCACCGGTCTAGGACTCACCTCCTCACCGGCGCCTCCAAGGCCGCGGAACCCGAAACCCGGGATTCGCGGCCTTTTCCGTTTGTCCGCCCGTCCGACCGGCCCCTACCGGGGCCCTGGAACGAGAGACCCACCTGATGGCTCTCCAGACAGATCACGAGAAGCCGGTGCTCAGCCGACCGCTGACCACCCCAGACCGTACGGAGGTGACACCCATGCAGCTCGCCGCACTCGAGCCCGACCAGCGCACCAGCGTCGTCGACAACCTGACGGCCCTCACCGCACTGCCGGGCCTCGCCGACCTCACGCAGCGTGTGGTCGACGAACAGCTGCCCTGCCGGGTCAACGACCCGGAGCTGTTCTTCGCCGACTCGCCCGCGGACGTCGAGCACGCCAAGACGCTCTGCCTCGACTGCCCTGCCCGCCTTGCCTGCCTGACCGGCGCCCTCGAGCGCCGCGAGCCGTGGGGCGTCTGGGGTGGCGAGTGGTTCGTCCAAGGCGTCGTCGTCCCCCGCAAGAGGCCGCGCGGCCGTCCCCGCAAGTCCGAGGTCGCAGCGTGAAGGCCCGACAGATTCGTCAGAGCGTCCGCGCTCTCGACGTCGAGCCCACCGAGCCGACCCGCACCGTCCACCAGACAGATGTCCTGAACAGGAGCACCGAGATGCAACTCATGCATGAGGACCTGGCGCGTGCCCATGCGGCACAGCGTCTCGAGGAGGCGGTCCGCCGTGAGCGGGCCCACCGGCTCGTCGCCGCCCACCGGGCGCACCGACGGGCCGAGCAGGCCGCACTGCGCGCCCGCCGCCTCCTCGCCTCCGCTGTCATCGGCTGAGCCGACTCGCGAGGGCGTGTCTCACGACCCGCTCTCGAACAGTGAGGGCGTCGAGGCGCCCGATCCGGCAAGGCGAAGGAGTCCCGCGTAGCGGTGTTCTACGCGGGGCGACGACAACGCCGCCGGGCGGGATGCATCGGCGGCCGAGCCGGGATGGGGTCGTGTGACACGCCCTAAGGGCTCACCGAGAACGCCTGGCAGCACATCGGAGGCACCGCCCCACCTCGGGGCACCAACCAGGAAGGGCCCGACCACCGCACCGTGGTCGGGCCCTTCCGGCGTACCGGAGCAGTCGAGGGGCAGGATGGCGCCGTGCCCGAACGCTCCACCGTCGAGGTCGACGGCCGACGCCTGTCGCTGTCCAACCTCGACAAGGTGCTCTACCCGGACGGCTTCACCAAGGGCGAGGTCGTCGACTACTACGCGCGCATCGCGCCCGTCCTGCTGCCGTACGTCGCCGACCGTCCGATGTCGTTCCAGCGGTTCCCCGACGGCACCGACACGAAGGGCTTCTTCGCCAAGAACGCCCCGCAGGGAACGCCGGACTGGGTCCGTACCGTCACCCTGCCGGCTCCCGGCAGCACCAAGGTCGACCGGGAGACGCTCGACTACGTCGTCGTCGGCGACCTCCCGACGCTGGTGTGGGCGGCGAACCTCGCCGCCTTGGAGCTGCACGTCCCGCAGTGGCGGGTCGGACCGCGCGGCGGCGCCCACGACCCCGACCGGCTGGTGCTCGACCTCGACCCGGGCGAGCCCGCGACCGCCGTCGAGTGCGCCGAGGTCGCCCTGCTGCTGCGCGACATCCTGGTCGCCGACGGGCTCGACCCGGTGGTGAAGTCGTCCGGCTCCAAGGGGATCCAGGTGTACGCGTCGGTCGAGCCGGTCAGCGACCGGCGTACGTCGGACTACGCGCACGACCTCGCGCGACGACTGGAGTCGTCGCACCCGAAGCTGGTCGTCTCGCAGATGCGCAAGGACCTGCGTCGCGGCAAGGTGTTCGTGGACTGGAGCCAGAACAACGCGGCGAAGACCACGGTCGCGCCGTACGCCCTGCGGGCCCGGCCGGAGCCGTGGGTGTCGACGCCGCTGACCTGGGACGAGGTCGCGGCGGTGCGGCGCCCCGAGGACGTCCGCTTCCGCGCCGAGCAGGTGCTGGAGCGGGTCGACGAGCTCGGGGACCTCTTCGCCCCGCTGCTGGCGGCCGGGACAGCCCTGCCCTGACGCTGTGGACAAGTCGGCGGCCGCCGCCGCCGATCTTCCTACGCTGGCCGCAGCCCGGCCGGCAGGGACGGGCTTCCGTCGCGGGCCGGGGTGGTGCGGGTGCGGGTCGAGGTCGAGAGCGGTGGGGTGCTGCTCGCGGCGACGCACCTGGTCGACCGCGGCTCCCTGGTCGCGGGCCAGGTCGCCCACTGCGGGCGACTGCCCGCGGGGATGCACGACCCGTCCCTGGTCGCCGCAGTGGGTGATCTCGCCGACGTCGCGGCCGACGTCCTCGACCTGGTCGCCCGCGACCTGGAGCTGCTGGCCACCAAGGTGCGCGCCGGTGCCGTCCTCTACGACCGGGTCGAGCAGCGCGTCCGCGACGGGATGGCCCGGCCGTGAGCCCGTCCGGCTCGACCGGCCCGGCGGCCGTCGCCGCGCTGCCGTACCCGCCGGACCGGCCCGGCCCGCTGCGCGCGGCGGCGGTCCGGTGCGCCCGGGTGGCGGCCCTCTCCGGCCGGGTGGCCGACGACCTGACGCACGACGGCCGGCTGCTGGGCGGCTGCTGGGAGGGGGCCGCCGCGCAGGGCTGCGCCGCGGAGCTGCGGGCCGCGACCCGGGTCGTCCGGTCGCTGGGCGACCCGCTCCAGCGCTCCGGCCGGCTCCTCGCCGACCACGCCGACGTCGTCCGCGACGCTCGGGCCCGGGTCGACATGCTGAGGCAGGACTACGACGACGTGCTCACCGCGCACGACGCCCGGGTGGACCGCCTGCTGCACGACACCGGGCTGCCCGGTCCGCTGCGCCGCCTCGAGCTGCAGGACGCGCAGGACTCCCACCAGGCCCGGCTCGCGGCGCTGCACCGGCGGCACGAGGCGGTGCTCGAGCAGGTCGCCGAGCACGCGCGGCTGACCGGTCGGCAGGTCCGGTCCGCCGCCGCGTCGGTGGTCCCGGGCGGCCGGTCCGACGGCCGGGCGGTCGGCGACCACGAGGCGCAGCTCGCCGGCCTGCTGCCGCTGCTCGCTGCGATGCGCTCGGCCGCCGGCGTGCGGGCGTCACCGCCACCGCAGGGGTCGCCGCCCGGTGTCGTACAGGCCTGGTGGTCGGCGCTCACGCCCGACGAGCAGGAGCGGATGATCCGGCTCCACCCGTCGCAGCTCGGCCGCCTCGACGGGCTCCCCGGCGCTGTCCGGTCACAGGCCAACGAGCTGCAGCTCGCCGCCGACCTTGCCGCGCTGCGCGCCACGAGCGCCCTCACCGACGACGAGCGACGGTGGCTGCGCAACTGCGAGCTGGTGCAGCAGCAGCTCGACCGGGTCCGCTCCGACGAGGACCCGTTCTCCCTCGCGCCGCTCACCGCGCAGCTGCTGGTCTTCGACCCCAGGGCGTTCGGCTACGAGGGGCGCGCCGCGGTCGTCGTCGGTGACCTCGACACGGCCGACAACGTCGCCTTCCTCGTCCCCGGGCTCAACTCCACCATCGACAGCGCGATGTCGTCGTTGACGAGCAGCGCGCTGCGCGTCACCCAGGACGCCCGCCGGCTGTCGCCGTACGAGACGACCGCGACGGTGGCTTGGATGGGATACGACGCGCCGGGTCCGGGCAACGTCGGCGGTGACAGCGCCGCTGTCGACGGCGGCGAGCTGCTCCTCGACGACGTCCTCGCCGTGCAGGCGTCCCGGGTGGTGCAGCCGCACCTCACGGTGGTCGGTCACTCCTACGGCAGCACGACCACCGGCACGATGCTGCGCGACCACGACACCGGCACCGACGACGTGGTCCTCGTCGGCAGCCCGGGTCCCGACGTCGAGGACGCCGACGACCTGCGGGTCCCCGCCGGGCACGTGTTCGTCGGGGCGAGCAGCCGCGACCCGGTGAGCTACCTCGACCGGTTCGGCAAGGACCCGTCGCACGAGTCCTTCGGTGCTACCAGGTTCGAGGCCGAGGACCCGACGCGCAACTCGTGGCGGCTCGACCTCGACGACCACTCGAAGTACTTCAACGAGGGCACCGAGTCGCTGTCCAACATCGTGCACGTCGTCACCGGCGACTACGACGGCGTGGAGCGCGCGCCGTACCGTCATGAGACGTGGCTGCTTCCCGATGGCATCAACGGCGACCCGGAGACCGATCGTGACCCGACGACGGCCCCGTGAGGCGCCACCTGCCCGGACCGCAGCCGGACTTCTCCTCCTGCCGGTGCTGCTCGCGAACTGCGGAGGTGCACACATGAGCCGCGACGATGCAGCTCGGTCGAAGGCGCACGTGCTCGACGTGTCGCGCGACCTGCTGGCTCGGCTCACCTCGGTGGGCTCGTTCGCCAAGCCGCCGCGCACCAGCTGGTCGGGGTGTGACGATCTCGGCGGGAGCGTCGCGTACCGGGTGTCCGGGCGGCTGGATGCGTCCGACACATCCGCGACCGTCTTCCTCGATGCCGTGCGAGCTCAGCTCGGTGACGCGGGCGTGCAGCTGCAGGACGTGTCGGCTCGCGGTGACGACCCGACCACCGTGCAGGGAGAGTCGGGCGACGTGCGGGTCCAGGTCACCGGCTATCCCGACCGGGCGATCGCGGTGCTGTCACTGATCGGTCCCTGCCTCGACGTGGGCGACGCGGACGAGAGCCTGCTCGCCGAGCCTCCGGAGCGCCTGCACCTCCGTTGACGAGTCGTGGGGCCGGGCGTACGTTCCGGTCGCCATGATTCTCTCGGGGAGAGGGAGGAAGGTCATGAAGCGGATGATCGCGGTCGCGGCCTGTGCGGTGGTACTCGTCGCCCTGCCGGCCGGAGGGGCCCTTGCGGGCGAGGTCAAGGGCCCGCCGGGGACGCTCAACAACACCAACACCACCGGTGCCCTGCTGCACGCGCGCTCGGCATGTGCGGCCAGCGGGCTCAACGACTTGGACACGTCGTCGGGCCAGACGGTCTCCCAGGTGCAGACGGCGGCCGACTCGTGGAAGTACTACGGGCTGCCCAAGGGGGCACCGGGCACGCTGGGCCTCTGCCGCGGGAACGCGGGCGGCGGGGAGTAGGGCTGGCAGCCGGTCCCGACGTGGCGGCCGGGGCCGGCGACCAGCCTCCGGGTGAGACAGTGGCCGGGTGCCTGAAGACGATCCCGACGGCTCGGCCGACGAGGGCGTGACCTGCGCGGGCTGTGGCTCGACGGCCGAGCCGCTGCCGCTGGGCTGGAGCACGTCGGTCGAGCGCGGCCGCACCCTGCACCTGTGCGACCGGTGCAGCCGCGAGCACGTCCGCTCGATGGAGGCCAAGCTCGACCCCGAGCACTGGTGACCGGCCACGCGGGGGACGTGATCATTCGGGGAGCCGTGCCGACCTGAGGTGCAGCGGCCGGCACCGGAGAGCCGAGTGGCTCAGCCGGTCTTCTTGCGGCGGCGGGGGGGCTTCGGCGGGGCGAAGCCGGGTAGCCAGGTCCCCAGCTCGGCCCGCCAGTGCGCCTCGGCCTCGAGCTGGCACAGCACGCCGATGGCGCCGGCGGTGACCCGGTGGATGAGCAGGTAGTCCGGCGGCAGGTTGAGCCGCAACCCGGTGCTGTAGGCCGGCGAGCGGGGATCGCCCACCCGGACCGCCTGGCTGCGCAGCCAGGCCCGGCTGAACCGGAAGGTCTCCTCGCGCGCCGGGTCGAGGATCGGCGCGAGGTAGTCCAGCAGTCGCGTGGCGTCGAGGTCGACACCTGGTCGCACGAAGCCCTCCGCGCGCAGGCCGTCGAACACTCCCTGGGCGTCGCCGGCGACGGCCAGCCGGAGCAGCGGCCCGATGGGGGTGGGCAGCCCGCCGGGCAGCCGGTTGACCGCGCCGTAGTCGAGGACGACCAGGCGGCCGTCGTCGTGCAGGCGGAAGTTGCCGGGGTGCGGGTCGGCGTGCAGCAGGCCGGCCCGGGCCGGCCCGGAGAACAGGAACCGGGCGAGCAGCAGGCCGGCGCGGTCCCGCTGCTCCTGGGTGCCGGTCGAGATGATCCGCGAGAGCGGGGTGCCATCGACCCACTCGCTGACCAGGACCTGCCTGGTGGCGGCCACCACGTGCGGGACGAGCACGTCGGGGTCGCCGTCGTACGCCGCCGCGAACCGCTCCTGGCTCTCGGCCTCCAGCTCGTAGTCGAGCTCCTCGGCGACCCGGGCCTTGAGCTCTGCGACCAGCGGCTTGACCTCGAGACCGGGGACGAGCACCCCGACCAGCCGGCTCATGCGGCCGATCTGGGTGAGGTCGGAGAGCAGCGCGTCGCCTGCGCCGGGGTACTGCACCTTGACCGCCACCTCGCGGCCGTCGGCCCAGGTGGCGCGGTGCACCTGGCCGATCGAGGCGGCTGCCGCGGGGACGTCGTCGAAGACCTGGAACTGGGTCCGCCAGCCGTCGCCCAGCTCGCGCGCCATCACCCGGTGCACCGTGCGGGCCGGCAGCGGCGGCGCCGCCTCCTGCAGCCTGGTGAGGGTCTCGCGGTAGGGGCCGGCCAGGTTCTCCGGCAGGGCGGCCTCGAACACCGACATCGCCTGGCCGAACTTCATGGCGCCGCCCTTGAGCTCGCCGAGCACCTTGAACAGCTGCTCGGCGGTGCGGGCCTGGACCTCGGCGGCCACCAGCTCGGCGGGACGTCCGCCCAGCCGCTTCCCGAGGCCCAGCGTGGCGCGACCGGCGTAGCCGAGGGGCAGCCCGGCGAGCCGGACGGTGCGCGCCGCGGCCCGGCGGGGAAGGTCGTCCACGTCGGTCATCCTCCCCCTCGCCCGGGGCGGGACGTCGGCGCCCCCTCGCCGGGGTCCCGGCGTGGCGGCCGCCTCACGCCGGCGCTGCGGTCGGCTCGGGGCCCCACGAGCAGCCGCACGCCGGGTGCACCGGCCAGGAGCGGCGCCGGACCCGCCCGTCGCGCTGGGCGATCTCCAGCGTGCCGTCGACGGCGGACGGTGCGGGATCACCGTCCAGGTACGCCAGCACCTGCAGGGCGGCGTGCGCCGCGACCGCGGCCGCCAGCACGGTGTCGCAGGCCACCAGCCGGTGCCGGGTGGCGCCGGCCAGCTGGGCGGCGATGCTGGGCCACGCGGGGTCCCGGTCGGCCCGGTGCAGGTCGTGGCAGCGCTGGCAGGACGACCGGCCGGGCAGCACGAGCGGACCGACCAGCCCGGTCGTCTCGCGCACCCGCGCCACCAGGTGCGGTACGCCCGCGCGGAGCAGGCGCTCGGCGGTGGCCGGGTCGGCACCCGGCCCGGCGGCGAGCACGACGAGGTCGGCCGTGACCCGGCCGGCCGGCATGGTGGTGCGCACGGAGGGCGCGACCCGCCGGGCGGCCCGGACGGCCGCGTCCTGGCGGCGCGAGCCGACGTCGTCCGGCGCAGCGCCGGCCGGGGCGACGTCGCCGGGTCGGGTGGTGGCGGCGTCGTCGACGACGACTGCGCCCACGCCGGCGGCCGCGAGCAGTGTCGTGACCGAGGCTCCGACGCGGTCGGCGCCCAGCACCTGGACGACGCCGCGCCGGCGCCGCGCGAGCAGCCCGAGCGCGCCGTCGGACACCGGGTGCAGCAGGGCTGCCGCTGCCAGGTCCGGCGCCAGCCGGTCGCGCTCGTCACGGCCGAGGCCGGTGAGGGCGTGCGCGTCGGCGGCGGCGTCCTCGAGGGCGCCGGCCCGGTCGAGCAGGGTGAGCAGCTCCTGCAGACGGGCGGCGTCGACGCCGAGCCGGGCGGCCGAGCTGGCCACCCCGGTCAGGTCACGGCTGCCGTCGAGACTCTCCAGCACCTTCGCGGCGCCGGGGTCGAGACCGCCGATCACCACGGCGTGCGCCGGGTCGACGCCGAGCTGGATCGTGGTCCCGTCCCGCCAGACCCGCCGTAGCCCGGCCTTCAGCTGGGGTCGGTGCGGCGCCATGTCCGGAGCGTGGCACGGCGAGCCGCTCCCGCCCCCCGCGCTGTCCACACCCCCGCACACCCCCGCCCCGCCGGTCTGCCGTCCCCGCCCGCAGTCGATCACGTTTACGTGATCCACCGGTGCCTTGCACGGGCTGCAACCCGTGCAAGGCGAGAGTCGACCACGTTTACGTGATCGCCGGACTGGGCTCGTCGGGTGGGCAGGCGGGGGGGTCAGGCGACGCCGCAGACGTCGAGGGCGACCAGCGCGAGGGTGCGCGCCGTGGTGTGGACGTCGGCGAGCGGCACCCGCTCGTCCGGCGCGTGGGCGAGCAACGCGTCACCCGGCCCGTAGTGCAGCGTCGGGATCCCCGCGCCGGCGAGCAGCCGGAGGTCGGAGCCGTACGGGGCGCCCCAGCTGCTCCGGCGTCCCGGCACCGGTGACCGTGGCGTGCGCGGTGGCCACCCGATCGGCCAGGTCGGACCCGGCGGCGAGCCGGCCCGGGGCGAACTGGCCACCCCACCACTCGACCGTGACCGGGTGCTCGCGCAGCCACGGGTCCGCGTCATTGACCTCCGCCACCGCCAGCTCGAGCGCGGCCCGCGCGTGCTCGACCGGCTCGTCGAGGGCGACACCCAGCCGGCCCTCGGCGAGGAGCAGGTCGGGGACGCTGGAGGCCCAGTCGCCGGCCTGCACCCTGCCGATCGACAGCGGGTACGCCAGCGGCCAGCGGGCCATCAGCGGGTCGACGTCGGTGTTGCGGGCGGCTTCCAGCCGCTGCAGGCCGGCCAGCAGGGGGACCAGCTTCTCGACCGCGCTGACGCCCTCGGTGCGGCGTGACGCATGGGTCGCGAGGCCCGGCACCCGCAGCCGGAACGTCAGCGCGCCGGCGTTGGCGGTGACCAGCTGCAGGTCCGTCGGCTCAGGGACGACACAGGCGTCCGCGGTCCAGCCGCGGTGCAGGGTGGCGAAGGTGCCGAGCCCGCCGTCCTCCTCGCCGGGCACGCAGGCGAGCAGCAGGTCGCCGCGCAGCGGTACGCCGGCCCGCCGGACCGCCGCGACGGCGGCGAGCGCCGCGACCAGCCCGGCCTTCATGTCGCAGGCGCCGCGGCCGTGCAGCTCGCCGTCGACCACCCGCCCGGAGAACGGGTCGGGCGTGCTCCACGCCGTCGGGTCGCCGACCGGCACCACGTCGATGTGTGCGTCCAGCAGCAGGCTCGGGCCGTCGCCCGTGCCGGCCAGCCGGCCGACCAGCCCCCAGGCCTCGTCGCGGTCCACCTCGACGCCGGGGAAGCCGGGCGCGGCCAGCAGCTCGGCCAGCGGCAGCCGCCAGTGGTCGACCTCGAGGCCCAGCCCGGTGAGCTCGGCGGCCAGGAGGGCCTGGATCTCGTGCTCCGGGTCGGTGCCGCTCACGCTGGGCACCCGCACCAGCGCGGCCAGCCGGGACTCGGCGGCCGCCGCTCCGGCGTCCACCTCGGCGAGCACCCGCGCGGCCCAGTCGGTCACCCGCCGGAGCCTAGGGCCCGGAGCCGGTGGCCCGAGGGCGGTCCGCCGGTCCGGGAACGCTGACGGGGCGGCCACCAGATGGTGACCGCCCCGTCAGGCTCGACGCGGGTGCGCCGGGCGGAGTCGTGCTGCCGCTCGCTCAGGCCTTGCCGAGGATGCGGTTGAGCTTGGTGCCGCACACGGGGCAGATGCCCTGGGCCATGCGGCGGCCCGACTCGCTGACCTTGATCTCGCCGGTGAAGTCGCGCTTCTCCTTGCACTTCACGCAGTACGCGTCTCCGGTGTAGCTCTCAGCCACGGGGTCCTCCTCGTCGGTGGGTTCGGTGTCCGGCTGGAGTGCCGCTGACCGGACCTGCGGGCCACCCTAGAGCAGCAGTGCCCGGGAGCGTGGGAGGCGGGGGGGCCGCCGCGATGACAACGGAGCGAGGGACGAGCGGAGGAGGAATGCCGCCAGTGTCCTGAGCGTGCGGCGAGCGTGCATAGGCTCACCTCATGACCGACCCCGCCAGCGAGGCTCCGACCGTCCCCTCGGAGCCCCCGCAGGGCTTCTCGCCGTACGGCGGCGAGCTGGCCGACCTGGCAGATCTCACGGTCGCCCGGGGCGCGGGCGGCGTGGTCCTGGTGACCCTGGACCTGCCCGGTCGCCGGAACATGATGTCGGCGCCGATGACGGGCTCCTGGGCGCGGGCGATGGCCGTGCTGCGCGACGACCCGGAGGTCCGGGCCGTCGTCGTGACCGGCGCCGGCACGGCGTTCTGCGCCGGCGGCGACCTGTCCTGGATCGGCGCCGAGCCGGATGCCTCCGTCGACGCGCTGCGCACCCGGATGGTCGCGTTCTACCGGGCGTGGCTGACGGTGCGCGACCTCGAGGTGCCCACCATCGCGGCCGTGAACGGCGCCGCGATCGGCGCCGGCCTGGCGGTCGCGCTGGCCTGCGACCTGCGCTACGCCGCCGACGACACCCGACTGGGCATGCCGTTCACCTCGCTCGGCATGCATCCCGGGATGGCCTCGACCTACCTGCTGCCGGAGGTCGCGGGGATCGCGGTGGCCCGCGAGCTGCTGCTCACCGGGCGGCTGCTGGACGGCGCGGAGGCCGCCGCCTGCGGGCTGGTGACCCGGGCCGTCCCGGCCGCCGACGTGCTCGCCACCGCGCTGGCTGCCGCCACCGCCGCGGCAGCCGCCGCGCCGGTCGCGACCCGGCTCACGAAGCGGGCCCTGCTCCGCGGCGGGCACGCGTCGTTCGAGGCGGCCCTGGAGTGGGAGGCGCTGGCCCAGCCGGTGACGCTGGCCACCGAGGACCTGCAGGAGGGCCTGCGCGCGGTGCGCGAGAAGCGGCCGCCGCGGTTCACCGGCCGCTGACCGGCCCGCCCCGCGGTGGTCCCGGTCGGGTCCCGGGGCGACGCAGGGGGTCGGCCGTCCCGGGACCCGGCCGGGGTACCCGCGGCGGAGGGGAGACCGCGGGTTTTCCGGCGGCACCGCGCCGGGGGGGTGACGCGGTGCCGGGGTCGTCACGAAGCCCCCGGACCTTCCGGCCCGGCCGTCCGCCTTCCCCTTGCGGACGTCCCGGCCGGTCGCGCCGGGGGCTTCGTCGAGGAGGACGGTAGGAGCCCGGGGCGGTGCCGTCAACGGCGTCCGCGACCCGCCTGTGGACGGCCTGTGGACGGACCGCGCCACCCCTGGGGACAGGTCCGGCGCGGCTGTGGAGCGACCGGTTCACTGCCTGTGGACAACCCTGGGGATGATCATGCGAAACGCTCCTGACCTGCGGGAATGTCGTCCACCGGCTGTGGACGGAAAATACTCGCTAGCGTGGTCGGCATGGCAGCGCGGGGTCTCGGTGGTCGGGACGCGGCAGAGTCCCCGCTCGTCGAGGTGCGCCGGTCGGCGCGGCGGCGCCGCACCGTCTCCGCCTACCGCGACGGCGACCGCACGGTGGTGCTCATCCCGGCCCGGATGAGCCGCGCCGAGGAGCGGCGCTGGGTCGAGGTGATGCTGGAGCGGCTGGCCGCCCAGGACGCCAAGCTGCGACCGAGCGACGCCGACCTGCTCTCCCGGGCGACCGGGCTGTCCCGGCGCTGGCTCGGCGGCGCGGCCCGCCCGCGCAGCGTCCGCTGGGCGACGAACCAGGGCGCCCGATGGGGGTCGTGCACGCCCGTCGACGGCAGCATCCGGCTCTCCCACCGGCTGCAGGGCATGCCGTCCTGGGTGGTCGACTACGTGCTCGTGCACGAGCTCGCGCACCTGCTCGTGCCGGGGCACGGGCCGGACTTCTGGGCCCACGTCGACCGCTACCCCCGTACCGAGCGGGCCCGCGGCTACCTCGAGGGTGTCTCGGCCACGGCGCAGCTCGGCCTCTCCGACGGCGGCACCGACGAGGCGACGGGCACCGCCGACGCCCCGGCCGGCGAGGCCGCCGGGGCCGTCGTGCCCGAGCCCGTCGTGGAGCCGGCGTCGCGGCCACCGCGGAAGAAGCGGGCGTCCGCCGAGCCGGCCGGCGACCGGCTCTTCGACTAGCGCCCCGGAGCGCAGCGCCGCCTGCGCGGCCTGCACCAGCCGGCCGAGGTCCTCGACCGCGCCGGGCGGCAGGTCGTCGGCGGGGAACCACGCGACGTCGTCGGACTCGTCGCTGACGACCGGCTCGGCGCCCGGCGGCGCCACCACGGCGTACCGCACGTCGAGGTGCTCGCGGCAGCGGCCGAACGCGGACGACAGCTCGTGCCGGTCGAGGTCGACCGGTCCGGGGCCGACCAGCCGCAGCCCGGCCACACCGGACTCCTCGGTGGCCTCCCGCAGCGCGGCGTCGGCCAGCGTCACGTCGGCCGGCTCGAGGTGCCCGCCGGTCTGGGCCCAGAAGCCGCCCTTGCGGTGCAGCGTCAGCAGCACCCGGTCACCCTCGGCGTCGAGGACCATCGCGCTGGCGGTGAGGTGCGCGGGCGGTCCGTCCTTCCAGACGCCGTCGTCGTGCTCCTCCAGGTGCCCGACGTACGCCGCCCGCAGCTGCTCCTGCCCGGCGTCGGGTGGCTGCCAACGGCGCAGGGTCGCGAGCGCGTCGTCGTGCAGGCTCACCCGGCCGAGCCGGGAACCGGCGGCTCGGGCGGCGCCTCGGTGTCGTCGAGGCCGGAGAGGTCCAGCGGCGCCGACCCGCCGGCCGCGAAGCCGGTCGGGTCGTCCAGGTCGTCAGCAGTCGGCAGGAGGTCGGGGTGGGCCCAGACGGCCTCGCGACCCTCCTGCCCGCGGGCCGCGAGCACCGCGCGCCACAGGTCGGCGGCGTCGCGCAGCCGGCGCGGGCGCAGCTCGAGGCCCACCAGCGACGCGAAGGTCTGCTCGGCCGGACCACCGCTGGCCCGACGACGACGGACCGTCTCACGCAGCGCGCCGGCCGCCGGCAGGCGAGCACCGGCGGCGGCGTCGACGACCTCGTCGACCCAGCCCTCCACGAGCGCGAGAGCGGTCTCGAGCCGGGCCAGAGCAGCCTTCTGCTCCGGGGTGTCCTCGGGCTCGAACATGCCCCCCGTGAGGGCCAGCTGCAGCGACTCCGGGTTGGTCGGGTCGATGCTGCCCATCGCCTCCTCCAGGCGTGAGGTGTCGACGGTGATGCCGCGCGCGTACGCCGCCACCGCGTCGAGCAGGTGCGCCCGCAGCCACGGCACGTGGGCGAACAGCCGGTGGTGGGCGGACTCGCGCAGCGCCAGGTAGAGCCGGACCTGGTCGGCGGGCACCTCGAGGCCGGCGCCGAACGCCGTGATGTTGGCCGGCAGCAGCGCGGCCGTGCCGGCGGGTGCCAGCGGCAGGCCGACGTCGGTCGAGCCGACCACCTCGCCGGCGAGCTCGCCCACCGCCTGCCCGACCTGGGTGCCGAACATCGCGCCGCCGATGCTCTTCATCATCTGCTGCAGCGGGCCGGTCATCGCCGCCAGCTGCTCGGGTGCGGCGCCGAGCTGGGACATCGGGCCGCCCTCGCCGGAGAGCATGCCGCCCATCGCATCGACGGCCTTCGCCGCGATCGGGTCGACCAGGGCCCGCCACTGCGGGAGCGTCGCCTCGACCCACTCGGCGCGGCTCCACGCCTTGACCTGGCTGCCGGCGGCGGGGAAGCCGCACACCTCGTCGAGCCACAGCTCGGCCAGCCGCATCGCCTCGTAGACCTGCTCACGCTCGGCCGTCGCCACCGAGCGGTCCCCGGCGGTGCTCACCGACTGGCGGGCCACGTCATGGGCGAGGTCCCAGTTGACCGGCCCGCCCTGGTAGGACAGCAGCGCACCGAGCTGGGTGAACGCCGAGCCCAGGTCGCCGCCCGCGCCGCCGAACATGGCCGCGAGCGGGTCCAGCGGACCGGGCTGGCCGCCGGACTGCGGGTCGCCGGGGCCGTCCTCGTCGTCGGACGGCGGGTTGAACCCGAAGGGGAAGTTGCTCACGTCTCGCTCCACGTCGTCGCACACGGGCGACCAGTTGGCTTAGATGGACGCACCATGACTGCCGCGCCTCCCACCGTAGCCATCCGGTACGGATCCTCGAACCTGCCAACACCGGCGGGACGACGATGAGTTCCCCCGCCGGTTCCGGGCCCTCGGGAGTTCGCTCTCGGCGCAGCAGCCGACGGCTGCCCGCCATCGCGGTCACCGGGGCGGCGTCCGGCCTCGGCGCCGCGGTGGCGGCCCGGCTGGTCGCCCACGACGGCGTCGGCAAGGTGCTCGGCCTCGACGACCACCGCGGTCCGACCGAGGGCGTGACCTGGCGGGTGCTCGACGTGCGCGACCCGTCCCTGGCGACCCGGCTGGACAAGGTCGACACGGTGGTGCACCTCGCGGTCGACACCTCCCTCGACGGCGATCGCGCCGAGCAGTCCGCGCTCAACGTGCGCGGCACGCAAGCCGTGCTGACCGCGGCCGCGGCGACCGGGGTCCGGCGCGTCGTGCTGCTCACGTCGGCGATGGTCTACGGCGCGCTGCCGGACAACGAGGTGCCGCTCGCCGAAGACGCCCCGCTGCGCGCCGTGCCCGACGGCGGGCTGCTCTCCGACTGGCTCGAGGTCGAGCGCCTGGCGGCGCAGGCGCCTCGCAGCCACCCCGGCCTGCAGGTCACGGTCGTGCGGCCGGCCACCCTTGTCGGGCCGGACGTCGACAGCGTGCTCACCCGCCACTTCGAGGCGCCGCGGCTGCTCGTCGTGCGTGACTCGTCGCCGGGGTGGCAGTTCTGTCACGTCGACGACCTCGCGTCGGCCCTGGAGCTCGCGGCCACCGGTGCCGTGACCGGTGTCGTCACCGTCGGGTGCGAGGGCTGGATGAACCAGGACGAGGTCGAGCTCGTCTCGGGCATGCGCCGCATCGAGCTGCCGTCGTCGCTCGCCTTCGGCACCGCGGAGCGGCTGCACCGGCTCGGCGTGCTGCCCGCCCCTGCGAGCGACCTGCAGTACGTCGTGCACCCGTGGGTCGTCCCGTCGACCCGGCTGCTCGAGGCCGGCTGGCGGCCGGCGTACGACAACCCGACCGCGCTGGGGCTCCTGCTCGAGCAGGTCCGCGGCCACCACGCCCTGATTGCTCGGCGCGTCGGCCGGCGGGACGCCACGCTCGGGGCCGCCGGTGCGGCGGTGGCCGTGGTCGGCACTGCGGCACTGGTGCGTGCGGCCCGGCGGAAGCGGCGCGGATGACGGCGGACGGTGTCGTGCGGCTGGTCGACGTGCGCGAGGAGGCGCTCTCGGTCGACGAGGTGCTGGGCGTCGTGGCCGACCCGTCGTGCGGCGGCACCGCGTTGTTCGTCGGGACCGTGCGCGCGGAGGACGGCGGCCGCGGCGTGACCGGTCTCGGCTACAGCGCGCACCCGAGCGTGGTCGCCGAGCTGCGCGTCGTCGCCGAGGAGGTCGCCGCGGCGCATCCCGAGGTGCGGGCGCTGGCTGCGGTGCACCGGGTCGGCGACCTCGCGGTCGGTGACCTCGCGGTCGTCGTCGGCGTCTCCTGCCCGCACCGCGGCGACGCGTTGGTCGCCTGCCGGTCGCTCATCGACGAGCTCAAGTCGCGCGTGCCGATCTGGAAGCACCAGGTCTTCACCGACGGCGGCGACGAGTGGGTCGGCCTCCCCTGACCGAACGCGTCAGGTCCGGGCGGGCGTCGACGTAACCTACGGTCGTGTCCCCTCTCGCGTGGCTGGCGATCCCGTTGGTCGCCCTCGTGCTCGGCGTCCTCTGGGCGCTGTGGGCCAGCCGCACCCGGCCGCGCGCCGACACCCACGAGACCCTCGCCGAGCACGACCGGTTCAAGGCGGCGTTCGACCCGGAGCGGTCCGACCGCCGCCGCCGGCGCGACTGACAGGTTGCTCTCGTAGTCTGCCCGCCATGTCCCGCCGCGTGGTCGTGCTCGCCGTCGCCGGTTTCCTCACGGTGCTCCTGGCCGCCGCGTCGGCGCTGCTCCCGGTGCCGTACGTCGCGCTGAAACCCGGTCCCACCACCAACACGCTGGGCAAGGTCGGCAGCACCGAGCTGATCCGGATCGAGGGACGGCAGACCTACCAGGACAAGGGACACCTCGACCTGGTCACCGTCTCGGTGCAGGGCGGCCCGCGCCAGAAGATGGACCTCCTCACCGCGATCGCGGGCTGGCTCGACGACACCGTCGCCGTGGTGCCGGAGACGACCGTCTACCCCAAGGGCGAGACGGCCAAGGAGGCCGAGCAGGAGAGCAACGCCGAGATGACCCAGTCGCAGCAGAGCGCCACCACCGCGGCGCTGCGGCAGCTCGGCATCCCCGTCACGAGCAGCGTCCGGGTCACGACGCTGTCGCCGAAGTCGCCGGCCGCCGGCATCCTGCGCGCCGGAGACGTGGTCGTCTCCGTCGACGGCACCGCGGTCGACGGGGGAGCGGCGCTGCGCGACGCGATCACCTCGGTGAAGGCCGGGGACACGGTCCACCTCGTCGTACGGCGGGCCGGGAAGCGCGTCGCCGCCGACGTCGTCACCGCGGCGGCACCCGACGACGGCCGTCCGATCATCGGCGTCTCGACCCGCGACAAGGTGACCTACCCGTTCACCGTCGAGATCTCGCTCCGGGACGTCGGCGGCCCCAGCGCCGGCCTGATGTTCGCGCTGGGGATCGTCGACAAGCTCACGCCCGGCTCGCTCACCGGCGGGAAGTACATCGCCGGCACCGGAACGATCGACGACCAGGGCAAGGTCGGCGAGATCGGCGGCATCACGCAGAAGATGGTCGGCGCCCGTCGCAACGGGGCCACCGTGTTCCTGTCGCCGGTGGCGAACTGCGCCCAGGCCAGGTCCACCAAGCCGGACGGGCTGCGGCTGGTCAAGGTCGACACCCTGACCGACGCGGTGACGGCCCTGGACGACCTGCGGTCCGGCCGCACCGCCGACCTGCCCCGCTGCTGACACCTGCGCGCGCGGCGGGACGGTCCAGCGCCTCAGTCGGCGAGCGTCTCCGCGAGCGCGTCCGCGAGCCCGGGCACGAGGTTGCGGCCGGTGAGGACCGAGGTCTCCTGATCGTGGGCGCGCATCCGCAGGGCCGCCGACCGTGACCCGTCCCGCAGGACGGCCACCACCAGGCGCACCTCCTGCCGCTCCGGGTGCTCGGCCAGCCACTGCAGGGCCGCACCCTCGTCCTGGGGCATGGCGTTCTCGACCGCGGGCGGCACCATCAGCCGCTCGACGGCGAGGGCCGTGCCCAGCACCTCCGGGGGCCAGGCGATGCCGGCCAGGAGCTCGTCCAGGCTCGCGTGACCGGGCAGGTCGCCCTGGTCGACGGGCGTGAGGTCGCCCGGGGAGCCCTCGACGAGCCCGAGGTCAGCAGCCAGCTGCGGCTCCCGGCGGAGCAGGTCGGCGGTCTCCACCAGGGCGAACAGGTGCGGCGGCTGGTCCCAGCCCGCCGCGGCGGCGTGGCGCTCCAGGTCGAGCGTGAGGGCGTCGAGCCGCCGGTTGGCGGCGGGGGCGTCGGTCATGCCCAGATCCTTCCGTGCGAGGCGCTGCGGGCGGGAACTACCCCCCGAGTCGGTAAGTTGAGCCAGACGTCGGGCGAGACCTCCGTCTCGCCCGCACCGACCGATGGCCCAGGGTCCGCCGTACGCACCTGGCTCGACGAACGGACGTAGCGCGTGAGCTTCGACATGCCGGCCCCGGCCGGTGGCCCGCCCCAACGACCCGTCGCGGTGCCGCGCCGGCGCGGGCGAGCCCTGCTGCCCACGCTTGATCATCCTGGGCGTCCTGCTCATCGGGTTCAGCATCTTCACCGGCTTCTACACCGACCTGCTGTGGTTCCGGTCGGTCGGCTACACCTCGGTGTTCACCCGCACCCTGGGCGCGCGCTCGCTGCTCTTCCTGATGTTCGGGCTGCTGTTCGCGGCCGCGGTGACGGTCAACTTCGTGGTCGCCTTCCGCTCCCGGCCGGCGTACCAGCCGATGATCCCGGGACAGCAGGAGCTGGACCGCTACCGGATGGCCATCGACCCCTACCGCCGGGTCGTCGTCGGGCGTCGTCGTCACGCTGCTCGGCCTGATCGCCGGGTCCTCGGCCGCGGGGCAGTGGCGCACCTACCTGCAGTGGCGCAACGCGGTGCCGTTCGGCGAGAAGGACGTGCAGTTCGGCAAGGACATCTCGTACTTCGCCTTCGACCTGCCGTGGTACCGGTTCGTCCTCGGGTTCGCCTTCGCGACCGTCGTCGTCAGCCTCGTCGCGGCGGCCGTCACCCACTACCTCTACGGCGGCCTCCGGCTGCAGGCCTTCCTCGGCGAGCGGGCCACCCCGGCCGCGCGCGTGCACCTGTCGGTGCTGCTCGGCGTCTTCGTCCTGCTCAAGGCGGTCGCCTACTGGCTGGACCGCTACGGCCTCGCGGTCGGCGAGCATCAGATCAACCGCACCGACTTCACCGGCCTCACCTATACCGACGTGAACGCGGTCCTGCAGGGGCGCACCATCCTCGCGATCATCTCGCTGATCTGCGCGGTGCTGTTCTTCGCGAACATCGTGCGCCGCACGTGGATCCTGCCGGGCATCGGCGTGGGTCTGCTGCTGCTGTCGGCGCTGCTGATCGGCGGCATCTACCCCGCGCTGGTCCAGCGCTTCACGGTGGCGCCGACGCAGGCCGAGAAGGAGGCCAAGTACATCTCGCGCAACATCGCCGCGACCCGCGACGCCTACGGCATCGGCAAGGACAACGTCCAGATCACCAAGGGCTACGCCGCCGCGCTCACGCCCGACACCAAGGTGCTCGCCGGCGACGCCGACGTCCTGAAGGACGTCCGGCTGCTCGACCCGTTGCTCCTCAGCCCCACGTACAAGAACCTCCAGCAGATCAAGGCGTACTACGACTTCCCCGAGACCCTCGGGGTCGACCGCTACACCGTCGACGGCGAGACCCGCGACGTCGTCATGGCGGTCCGCGAGGTGAGCCTCGACGGGCTCCCGCCGGCAGCAGCGGAACTGGATCAACGACCACACGCAGTACACGCACGGCTTCGGCTTCGTGGCCGCTCCGAGCAACGAGACCAGTGGCGGGCGGCCCTCCTTCATCTCCTCCGACATCCCTCCGGTCGGCGACCTCCGCACGGGGTTCCAACCGCGGATCTACTTCGGCCAGGAGTCGCCGACCTACAGCATCGTCGGCGCGCCGAAGGGGACACACGCCGCGCGAGCTCGACTACCCCGACGACTCCGCGTCCTCCGGCCAGCGCAACACGACGTACGACGGCAAGGGTGGCGTCCCGATCGGGTCGGCCTGGCACAAGCTGCTGTTCGCGATGAAGTACCAGGAGGCCAACATCCTCCTGTCCGGCCGCGTCAACGCGGAGTCGAAGATCCTCTACGACCGGGAGCCCAAGCAGCGCGTCGAGAAGGTCGCGCCCTGGCTGACGCTCGACGGGGACCCCTACCCGGCGATCGTGAACGACAAGATCGTGTGGATCGTCGACGGCTACACCACCAGCAACGGCTATCCCTACTCCACCCGCAGCACGCTCGAGGACGTCACGGCCGACTCGCGCACGCTGGCGGGCAACCAGCTGATCACGCCGGTGGAGCGGGTGAACTACATCCGCAACTCGGTGAAGGCCACGGTCGACGCGTACAGCGGCAAGGTCACGCTCTACCAGTGGGACACGGAGGACCCGGTCCTCAAGACGTGGATGCGGGCCTTCCCGGGAACGGTGCAGGCCAAGGACCAGATCAGCCCGGACCTCATGTCGCACCTGCGCTACCCCGAGGACCTGTTCAAGGTGCAGCGGACGTTGCTCGCCAACTACCACGTCGGGTCACCGCAGACCTTCTACAGCGGTTCGGACTTCTGGCGGGTGCCGAACGACCCGACCAACAGTGGTGACCCGGGCAAGGCGCAGCCGCCGTACTACGTGACGCTGCAGATGCCCGGCCAGGCCGAGCCGTCCTTCTCTCTGACGTCGACCTACGTGCCGACCGGTGATCGCAACAACCTCTCGGCCTTCGTCGCGGTGAACGCCGATCCCGGGCCCGACTACGGCACGTTCCGTGTGCTGCAGCTCAAACGGTCGCTGCAGATCAACGGTCCCTCCCAGGTGCAGAACCAGCTCGAGTCCGACGACGTCATCGCCGAGCAGATCAACATCCTCAAGCGCGGTACCACCGTGAAGTACGGAAACCTGCTCACCTTCCCGGTCGCCGGCGGCCTGCTCTACGTCGAGCCCGTCTACGTGCAGGCCGAGGCGGCGACCTCGTTCCCGCTGCTGCGGAAGGTGCTGGTGTCCTTCGGGAACAACGTGGCCTTCGAGGACACCATCGATGCGGCCCTGAACAAGATCTTCGCCGATCAGGGTGGCAACCCCACCGGCGGGACCGGAGGCACCACCACTCCTCCGCCGGACACCGGCACCGGGGGCACTGGTGGCACCGGGACGGCCGACAGCCCGGCGCTCACGAAAGCCCTCGCTGACGCGCAGGTCGCCATCAAGGCGGCCGAGACTGCGCTCAAGGCCGGCGACTTCACGGCGTACGGGCAGGCCCAGCAGGACCTGCGGGACGCCATCGCGCGGGCCGTCGCAGCCCAGAGCAGCGGCGCCGGAACGTCGAGCCCCAGCCCCTCGGGCTCGCCGTCTCCGTCACCCTCCGGCACGGGGAAGGCGACCAGCTCCAGCCCGTCGCCCTCGCCGTCCGGCTGACGGCTCCGTTCTGCGATTTGCGGGCCCCCGACCGCTGCCGTAGAGTCGTCGCTGCGACGCGGGGTGGAGCAGCTCGGTAGCTCGCTGGGCTCATAACCCAGAGGTCGCAGGTTCAAATCCTGCCCCCGCTACCAAAGAAGTGCAGGTCAGAGGCCTGATCCGGAAGTCTCCGGGTCAGGCCTCTGACATGTGGTCCGTGGATGGTCCGTGAAATCTGCCGGACTCGGCGCCTGACTGCCTCTCACCGGAGTCACCAACGCCGGCGCGGGACGGTGGGCGGAGGGTCGATGGCGTCCTTCAACGCGCGGGCCGCGGCGACTGTCGAAGCCCACTTCGGGTCGCTTTTCAGGGCGCCGGCGCGAGCCAGCTCGGTCAAGGCTTTGAGCACCCGACGGGTCGCGGCTGGCGATCAGGTCACGCGTTGGACGCACTCGGACAGGTCGTGCTCGGTGACCGTCACCCGGTCGACGACCTCCACCGCGACCGCGCCGCTTCCGGCCGCCCTGCGTTTTCGTACGCCGCGCGTCGGCAGGCCTGCGAGCACCAGATCGCCGGGCGACCTCGACCCTTCTGCGGCACCGGAGACTTGCAGCGTGGGCACGGGCTCACAGACCCCTTGGTGGGCATGCCCGAGGCTACGATTTTCGTACGGACGGAACACCTGGAGCACCTAGTGCAAGAGGTGTGACGGCTTGCGATCTTCGATCGCTGCTCGCCAACCACGGGGCCTCGTCCTGCGGCACGTCGAGAGCGAGCACGACCGATCCGGCCTCGACAGTGTCTGCGGGACCGAGGAGGTCGCCGGTCACCCAGAGTGCTTCAACCGGCCAGCCCATGTCCGTGCCCCGGAACCGCAGCTGCTCGGAGGACACCTTAGCCGTCTCCATGAGGTGCCCAATCGCCGTCGAGCGCTTCATGTTGGCAATCCTGGCGGTCCCTGCTCCCGGCGTCGACCCGGTCACGAACACGCTACGTGCCGAGGCGGGGTGTCTCCCGAGAGCGACATCTGGGTTGCGCCACGGGCGCTCGGTAGGGACGGCTATGTTCGCCCGTCAGTCGTTGCCGAACCGCTGTTGGGCGGCCTGCCGGGTCGTGTCCAGCGCGGCGCCGATCACCGTCCAGGAGTCGCCGGCCTCCCGGGCTGCCCGGACAGCGTCGCGCAACTTCTGTTCCGCATCGGCCAGATCCTGGCGAGCAGCGATGATGCGGCGGAAGTGTGTCGCATCACGAGAGGGATGGGTAGCGACGTCCACCCGGTCCAAGCCGGTGGTGTCGTGGTCGGACTTGAGCTTCATCGTGGTCACCTCACCTCAAGTAGTCGTGAAACTTCGGTCGCAGCCTGTCGCGTGGATGACACGGGTGGGGTGGTCGGTTGGCACGGCCACCAGTTCGAGCATCCGTCCCTGTCGGTCGGGGCCGATCACCAAGAGACGGTCTTCGCCCTCGTCGTCGTACTCGATCAGCCTCATTGCATTGGCCCAGGCATGGAGGATGTCCGCGTCATCGATCCCGTGGCGTCGAGCCGACTCCCGGATCTCCACCGTGTCAAGTATGTCTTGACGGGTCGTTGATGTCAAGGAGAGATTGACGTCTATCCGCTGACGCTGGGGACCGGTA
>CAWARY010000019.1:0-90932 GCA_963784645.1 uncultured Actinomycetota bacterium
AGCCCCGCAGCTCCCGAGCGCGATCCGACCGGCCGAGCCGCGACGAGCCGCGAGGGCGAGGGTTCATCGGCAGGGGCCAAGCACCTCAGGTAGTGGGCCGCACCTGCCGACGGAGGAAGGTGATCCTGACCTGCCGTCGGCCCGTGGCCGGCGCATGACGATCGTGGCGGATCGCGCGGCCCGCCCCGACGTCGGGCCGGCCGGGTCGACGGTCGGACCTCGGGCCGGCCGTCCGGGTTCGGTCCTCGCGATCGCAGGGATGGTGGCGCTCGTCGGCGGGCTCGCCCTGGGAAGCCCGGCGCTCGTCCTGCTCGGGCTCGTCGCCACGGTGGCGGCACCGCTCCGCGACTGGCTGCCTCTCGATCTCGCGATTCCCTCGGGTGCACTGCTGCTCCTCGTCGTGGCGGTGTTCGCCGGCCTCGCGGCCGGAACCGCGGGCGGGGACCTGCTGGCCCACCCGGCAGCGCTCGCCGTGGGCTATCTGGTGGCGTCTGGTGCGGTGCTGCTGCGCAGGGTGAGGTCGGCGTCCCGGCCCGCCGGCGGTGTGGCGCCACTGCCTGGCGGGCGCCACCTGGTGACCTGGCTCCCGGTCGCGGTCGCGCTGGCGACCGGGCTCCTGCAGGCCGCCAGCCTCGGCGTGGCGAAGACGTGGGCGTTCTGGGGCACCGACCTCGCCCGGCACATGTCTGTCGTTGCCCGGCTGCAGGACCATGCGGCGCTGGACTACCGGGCCTGGCCCTACCCGAGAGGGCTGGAGCTGCTGGCCGCCCTCTCCTCGGTACCGGGCCGTCCGGCGACGCCGGGACTGCTGCTGGGTTACGACCTCCAGCTGTCGGCCGCCCTCACCTGGTTCGCGCTGGCCCTCCTGGCCGCGACGGGCACGTCTCTCGCTGTCCGAACCGCCCTCTCCCTCGGGCTGTCGGGCTGGACCGCTTCGTTGGCCGGCTTCCTCGTCGGCGCCGGCGTGCTCACGACGAACACCTTCGTCCTCTCCTTCGTCTTCCTGGGGGCCGCCCCCAGCCTGGCCGCGGTGGCGGTCCTCCACGGCGTCCCGCTGCTCCTGCTCGCCCAGCCCGCCCGCCAGCACTGCGCCGCTGTGACGGCCCGGCTCGCGTCGGCAGTGGCGGTACCCCGAACAGTCGGCCCGGTTGCCGTGGCCATCGTCGGCGGCCTTCTGCTGCTCACGAACACATTCCTCGAGGGCTTCGTCGACCAGGCGGCCGCGCCGGGTCTGGTCGCGGTGGCGGCGATCCTCACGCTGCTCCTCGCAGCGCTCGTCCACCCCGCTGCGTGCACCCGGCCAGTTCTCGTGCTCGCCGCGGCAGCGGTGACCGTCATGCTCGTCGCGCACCTCTGGCAGGCGCTGGTTCTCGTGCCGGCCACGATGGTGACCTGCGCGCTGCTCTCCGTGGTCACTGATCTCGCCCGGTACCCGCACCGGCTCCCCCACCGTCACCCGGGTGACGGCACCGCGGCCGTCGTCGTGCTGGTCGCCGCCGCGCTCGCCGTGCCTCCGTTGGCGCAGGTCGCGACGGCCGGGGGCACTGGGCTGGCGGGCCAGACAGGCTCCCTGGGGGCCGAACCCTGGCGTCTGCTCGTCCCCGGCCTGCTGGCCGCGCTCCTCCTGCTCCCGCGGATGTCCCGGCCCTGGGCGCGAACCTACGTCGGCGGGATGGTGGGTCTGGTGGCCGTCCTCGCTGTCCTGCTGCGCGGAGCGGGCCATGGAGTGGACCTCGAGCAGTGGTACCCGCTCAAGGTCTGCTGGTTCCTCACCGTCTTCCTTGCTCCCTGGCTGGCGCTCACGGTCATCCGCGGCGTCGCGACCGGCGTGCGCCCGGCGTGGCGACTGCTCGGCCGGGCACGTGGCAGCGCGTTCGTGCTGCGAGCCGCCGTGTTGTCGGTGACGGCCGCGGCAGCACTCGTCACCTGGCTGCCGTGGCAGCTGGGACCGACGCCGGACCTCGTGGGCGCCTGGCAGCCCTACCAGGGGCAGGCACCCGGCACGCAGGGCGTCACGCGTCCGCTCTTCACCGGCGGCGCGCTGGATCTGGCCGCCGACAACGGCTCTCGTTTCGGGACGGCCGTCCCCGTGCCGTTCGGGGTCGAGCAGAACTTCTTCCTCGACCAGTACAGCTCGCTCATCGTGTCCAAGCTGTTCTCGTTCCAGAACGGCCGACCGGACGTCGCCGGCGCCACCGATGTCTGCGACGCGGTGCGTCGGGTGGCCGGCAGCGATCCGGCCGTGATCGTGACTCGCACAGACCCCGTGACGGTGCGGCGCCAGATGGCTGCGGACGGCTGCGCGGGGCGGGCCCGCGTCGTGCTGCTGACCCGCGCCTACTGACGGTCGATCAGCTGTGGCTTCAGCTCGACGATCCGGCCGAGGAGGCCGTTGACGTAGCCCGGTGACTCGTCGGTCGACAGCGACCGCACCAGCTCGACCGCCTGGTCGATCACGACGGCGTCCGGGACGTCGTCGCGCCAGAGCAGCTCGAACGTGCCGAGCCGGAGGACCACCCGGTCGACCGCGGGCATCCGGTCGAGGGTCCAGCCCTGGGCATACGTCGCGAGCAGCTCGTCGATCCGCTCGCGGTGGGCCACCACGCCCTCGACCAGCTCGACGGTGAACTCCCCCACCGGCGGCTCGGCCGTGGCCAGCCGGCCGGCCAGCGTCTCGAGCGGGTCGGTGCCGCGCTGGTCGGACTCGAAGAGGATGTCGACCGCGCGCTTGCGGGCCTTGCTGCGGGCGGACATCAGCTACCGGTGACCCGGCCCAGGTAGCTGCCGTCGCGGGTGTCGACCTTGACCTTCTCGCCGGTGGTGATGAAGAGCGGCACGGCGATCTCGGCGCCGGTCTCGAGGGTGGCGGGCTTGGTGCCGCCGGTGGAGCGGTCGCCCTGCATGCCGGGCTCGGTGTAGGAGATCGTCAGCTCGACGGCCGCGGGCAGCTCGACGTACAGCGGGGTGCCCTCGTGCACGGCGACCACCGCCTCCTGGTTCTCCAGCATGAACTTCGCCATCTCGCCGACGGTCTCGCTCGAGACGTGCAGCTGCTCGTAGGACGAGTTGTCCATGAACACGAAGTCCGAGCCCTCCTTGTAGAGGTACTGGAAGTCGCGCTTGTCGACGGTCGCCGTCTCGACCTTGGTGCCGGCGTTGAACGTCTTGTCGACCACCTTGCCCGAGAGCACGTTCTTCAGCTTGGTGCGGACGAACGCCCCGCCCTTGCCGGGCTTGACGTGCTGGAACTCGACGATCGACCAGAGCTGGCCGTCGAGGTTGAGCACCAAACCGTTCTTCAGGTCGTTCGTCGTCGCCACGGGGCAGAGTCCTTCGTCTCGCGTGCGGGTGCAGCGCCTCGTTCAGAGGACGAGCAGGTCCTTGGGGGTGGTCGTGAGCAGCTCCGGTGCGCCGTGCGCCTGGGTGCCCACGACGAGGGTGTCCTCGATGCGGACTCCCCCGCGTCCGGGGAGGTAGACCCCGGGCTCGACGGTCACCGGCGTGCGGGCGTGGAGTCTACCGGTCGCGCGGTACCCGATCATCGGAGCCTCGTGGATCTCCAGGCCGACGCCGTGGCCCAGCCCGTGGGGGTACTCGTCGCCGTAGCCGGCTGCGACGACGACGTCCCGCGCCGCGGTGTCGACGTCCCGGAGGCCGGCTCCGACCGTGAGCGCGTGCCGGCCGGCCCGCTGCGCTTCCCGCACGACCTGGTAGATCTCGGCCTGCCACGCGGCCGGCTCGGCACCGACGACGACCGTCCGGGTGCAGTCGGAGTGGTAGCCCCGGTACCGCGCCCCGAAGTCGATCTTCAGGAGGTCACCCCGCTGGATCTCCCGGTGGGTGGGCTGGTGGTGCGGGATGGCACTGTGCGGGCCGGTGGCGACGATGGTCTCGAACGCCGGTCCGTCGGCGCCGAGCTCGAGCATGGCGTTCTCCAACCGGCGCGCCACCTCGCGCTCGGTCAGTCCCGGCGCGACCTGGTCGAAGGTCTCCGCCAGGGCCCGGTCGCCGATGGCGCAGGCCTCGCGCAGCAGCGCCAGCTCGCCGTCGTCCTTGGCGGTGCGGAGTGTCTCGACGGCGTGCCCGAGCGCGACCAGCTCGGGGGCGTCGGCGAGCGAGGCCAGCCCGGCGTGCGCCTCGACGGTGACGTCGTGTGCCTCGAAGGCGAGCCGCCGGACGCCGTCGTGCCCGGCCCGCTCCACGAGCACGGGCGGGCAGTCCCGCGCCACGACGACCTCGACACCCGGCGCTTCCGCGGCGGCCTGGCTGGTGTAGCGACCGTCGGTGCAGAGCACCTCGCCGGTGGCGGTGACGAGCAGCGCCGCGTTCGATCCGCTGAAGCCGGTGAGGTAGCGGACGTTGACGAGCCTGGTGATCAGGGTCGCCTCGGCGCCGGCTGTCGCGGTCAGCGCGCGGAGCGCCTCGCGGCGCCGGTGGTGGGTCTCGGACACCCGCGCACGCTACCTGTCGGCTGCGCCCGACCGGACCGGGTGAGGCTCAGAGCAGGCCGGCGACGGCCCTGAGGGCGAGCCGGTAGGAGTCCAGCCCGAAGCCGGTCACCGAGCCGGACGCCACGCCGGCGACGACCGAGGTGTGGCGGAACTCTTCCCTCGAGGCCGGGTTGGTCAGGTGCACCTCGACCAGCGGGGCGGTGCGCGCGGCGCAGGCGTCGCGCAGCGCGTAGGAGTAGTGCGTGAACGCCGCCGGGTTGAGCACGACCGGCGTGGACGAGTCGGCGGCCTCGTGCAGCCAGCGCACCAGCTCGGCCTCGTCGTCGGTCTGCCGCACCTCCACCTCGAGACCGAGCTCGGCCCCGGCCACGGTGACGGCGTCGACCAGGTCGTCGTGGGTGGCCGAGCCGTAGACCTCCGGCTCGCGGCTGCCCAGCCGGCCGAGGTTCGGGCCGTTGAGCACCAGCAGGCGGGTCATGCGGGGTTCCTCATGTCGCGATCCTCTCGAACGCCTGCTGGAGGAGCGAGTCGTCCGGGCCCTCGAGCCGGCCCGGCCGGCCGATCCCGTCGAGCACCACGAACCGCAGGACCGCGCCACGTGACTTCTTGTCCACCCGCATGGCGGCGAGCAGCTCGGGCCAGCGGGACCCGCCGTAGGACGTCGGCAGCCCGACGGCGCCCAGGACCGCCCGGTGCCTCGCGACCGCGGCGGCGTCCAGCCGGCCCGCGGCGTGCGCCAGCTCGGCGGCGTAGACCAGCCCGACGGAGACCGCCTCGCCGTGCCGGCCGCGGTAGCCCTCGACCTTCTCGACCGCGTGCCCCAGCGTGTGGCCGTAGTTGAGGATCTCCCGCAGCCCGGACTCGCGCAGGTCCTGGGAGACGACGTCGGCCTTGACGCGGACCGACCGTTCGACGAGCTCGCGCAGCTGCGGGGAGGTGGGGTCGAGCGCTGCCGCCGGGTCGGCGGTGACCAGGTCGAGGATGCGCGTGTCGGCCACCAGACCGGTCTTGATCACCTCGGCGAGGCCGCTCACGAGCTCCGGCCGCGGCAGTGACGTGAGGGCGTCGAGGTCGCACAGGACGCCGGCCGGCGGGTGGAAGGCTCCGACGAGGTTCTTGCCCTCCGGGGTGTTCACGCCCGTCTTGCCCCCGACGGCGGCATCGACCATGCCGAGGAGGGTGGTGGGCACCTGCACCACCCGGACGCCGCGCAGCCACGCCGCCGCGACGAAACCGGCCAGGTCGGTGGCGGCGCCGCCACCGAGACCGACCACGACGTCGGACCGGGTGAAGCCCCGGCGGCCGAGCAGCGACCACAGGCTCGCGGCGACGTCGAGCGTCTTGGCCGCCTCGCCGTCCGGCACGACAGCCGGGACGACCTCGTGGCCGGCCCGCAGCAGGAGCAGCTCGGCCGCCGCCGCCCGGTCCGCCAGCGAGCGCTGGTGCACGACCAGCACCTTCCGTGGTGCGTCCCCGACGAGCCCGGGCAGGGCGTCGAGGAGGGAGTGGCCGACGACCACGTCGTACGGGGTCGCACCCTGGACCGTGACGCGTGCGATGTCGCTCACAGACCGGCCCGCCGGACGATCTCGTCGGCGACCTGCTCCGGACTCAGCCCGTCGGTCCCGACCGTCACCGACGCGACCTCCTCGTAGACCGGGCGGCGCTGCTCCATCAGCCTGATCCACTGCGCGCGGGGGTTGCCGAGCAGCAGCGGCCGGTCGCGGTTGAGACCGATCCGGGACGCCGCGTCCTTGATGCCGACGTCCAGGAACACGACGATGTGCCCGACCAGCCGGTCCCGAGTGTCGGGGTCGAGGACGGCTCCACCGCCGACGGCCAGCACCCCGTCGTGCTCGTCGAGCGCCGCCGCCACGGCCAGCCGCTCGAGGGAGCGGAAGTGCTCCTCGCCGTGCTCGACGAACAGGTCGCCGACCCGGCTGCCCGTGGTCGCCTCCACGTCCTCGTCGGTGTCGCGGGAGGTCGTCCCGAGAAGTTTGGCCAGCGCCGCGGCGGTCGCAGTCTTGCCCGACCCGGGCGGTCCGACGAGGACGACGACAGGCGCCATCAGCGCACCGTGAGGCCGGCGAGGTAGGCCGCGGCGTTGCGCGCCGTCTCCGGCACCGAGTCGCCGCCGAACTTCTCCAGCACGGCGTCCGCCAGCACCAGCGCCACCATGGCCTCGGCCACGATGCCCGCCGCCGGGACCGCGCAGACGTCGCTTCGCTGGTTGATGGCCCGGGCCGCCTCTCCGGTGGCGACGTCGACGGTGTCCAGCGCTCGCGGGACGGTCGAGATCGGCTTCATCGCGGCCCGCACGCGCAGCGGCTCACCAGTGCTCATGCCGCCCTCGACGCCGCCGGCCCGCGCCGTCCGCCGGTGCAGGGCGCCGTCCGCGCCGCGCTCGATCTCGTCGTGCGCCTGGGACCCGCGGCGACGGGCGCTCTCGAAACCGTCGCCCACGGCGACCCCTTTGATCGCCTGCACGCCCATGAGCGCGCCGGCCAGCCGTGAGTCGAGGCGCCGGTCCCAGTGGACGTGGCTGCCCAGCCCGGGCGGCAGTCCGTAGACGAGCACCTCGACCACGCCTCCCAGCGTGTCCCCGTCGCGCTGGGCGGCGTCGATCTCGGCGACCATGGCAGCGCCCGCCGTCGGGTCCAGGCAGCGGACCGGGTCCGAGTCGAGCCGGACCACGTCGTCGGGGACCGGGTAGAGGCCGTCGGGTGCCGCCGCCGTGCCGATCGAGACCACGTGCGACACCAGGCGCGCCCCGACGGTCTGCACCAGGAAGGCCTGCGCCACGGCGCCCAGCGCGACCCGGGCGGCCGTCTCGCGCGCGCTGGCCCGCTCCAGGACCGGGCGGGCGTCGTCGAAGCCGTACTTCTGCATGCCGGCCAGGTCGGCATGACCCGGCCGGGGTCGGGTCAGCGGCGCGTTGCGGGCCAGCGGCGCGAGCTCGTCGTCGGGGACCGGATCGGCGCTCATGACCTGCTGCCACTTCGGCCACTCGGTGTTGCCGATCCGGATCGCGACCGGGCCGCCCTGGCTGCGGCCGTGCCGGACCCCCGCCAGGAGCTCGACCTCGTCACGCTCGAAGGACATCCGGGCTCCGCGACCGTGCCCCAGCCGGCGCCGCGCGAGAGCCGCGACGACGTCCTCCGTCGTCACCTCGACACCCGCCGGCAGCCCCTCGAGGGTGGCGAGCAGGGCGGGGCCGTGCGACTCCCCCGCGGTCAACCAGCGCAGCATGGCGCCGATCCTTCCACGGCGGGCCACAGACGAAGGTGGCCTGCCCGGACTCCGGGCAGGCCACCTTCTGTCGGCCGAGTGGACGGTCGACCCGTCGACCAGGGATCAGGCGATGGTGAGTCGCTTGGTCCCCAGGACGTTGAACTTCTCCTCGCCGTACTGGAACGCGTTGGTGGTGCCGCTGATCAGCACCACCTTGAAGTACGTCGCGAACACCTCGCCGGCGTGCAGGTTGTTGTAGGTCTTGCCGTCCACCTTGACGCTGATCGAGCTGTTGTCCGGCGCGACCGCGACCACGCGGAAGCTGTGCGAGGCGGTCTCGACCGGTACGTAGCCCGGTGACTCGTCGGTCGACAGCGACCGCACCAGCTCGACCGCCTGGTCGATCACGACGGCGTCCGGCACGTCGTCGCGCCAGAGCAGCTCGAACGTGCCGAGCCGGAGGACGACCCGGTCGACCGCGGGCATCCGGTCGAGGGTCCAGCCCTGGGCATACGTCGCGAGCAGCTCGTCGATCCGCTCGCGGTGGGCCACCACGCCCTCGACCAGCTCGACGGTGAACTCCCCCACCGGCGGCTCGGCCGTGGCCAGCCGGCCGGCCAGCGTCTCGAGCGGGTCGGTGCCGCGCTGGTCGGCCTCGAAGAGGATGTCGACCGCGCGCTTGCGGGCCTTGCTGCGGGCGGACATCAGCTACCGGTGACCCGGCCCAGGTAGCTGCCGTCGCGGGTGTCGACCTTGACCTTCTCGCCGGTGGTGATGAACAGCGGCACGGCGATCTCGGCGCCGGTCTCGAGGGTGGCGGGCTTGGTGCCGCCGGTGGAGCGGTCGCCCTGCATGCCTGGCTCGGTGTAGGAGATCGTCAGCTCGACGGCCGCGGGCAGCTCGACGTACAGCGGGGTGCCCTCGTGCACGGCGACCACCGCCTCCTGGTTCTCCAGCATGAACTTCGCCATCTCGCCGACGGTCTCGCTCGAGACGTGCAGCTGCTCGTAGGACGAGTTGTCCATGAACACGAAGTCCGAGCCCTCCTTGTAGAGGTACTGGAAGTCGCGCTTGTCGACGGTCGCTGTCTCGACCTTGGTGCCGGCGTTGAACGTCTTGTCGACCACCTTGCCCGAGAGCACGTTCTTCAGCTTGGTGCGGACGAACGCCCCGCCCTTGCCGGGCTTGACGTGCTGGAACTCGACGATCGACCAGAGCTGGCCGTCGAGGTTGAGCACCAAACCGTTCTTCAGGTCGTTCGTCGTCGCCACGGGGCAGAGTCCTTCGTCTCGCGTGCGGGTGCAGCGCCTCGTTCAGAGGACGAGCAGGTCCTTGGGGGTGGTCGTGAGCAGCTCCGGTG
Organism: uncultured Actinomycetota bacterium; assembly: GCA_963784645.1. Classification (GTDB taxonomy): domain Bacteria; phylum Actinomycetota; class Actinomycetes; order JACCUZ01; family JACCUZ01; genus JBBRVW01. Next base: position 9,043 of record CAWARY010000019.1, read on the forward strand.
CGCCGTGCGCCTGGGTGCCCACGACGAGGGTGTCCTCGATGCGGACTCCCCCGCGTCCGGGGAGGTAGACCCCGGGCTCGACGGTCACCGGCGTGCGGGCGTGAAGTCTACCGGTCGCGCGGTACCCGATCATCGGAGCCTCGTGGATCTCCAGGCCGACGCCGTGGCCCAGCCCGTGGGGGTACTCGTCGCCGTAGCCGGCTGCGACGACGACGTCCCGCGCCGCGGTGTCGACGTCCCGGAGGTCGGCTCCGACCGTGAGCGCGTGCCGGCCGGCCCGCTGCGCTTCCCGCACGACCTGGTAGATCTCGGCCTGCCACGCGGCCGGCTCGGCACCGACGACGACCGTCCGGGTGCAGTCGGAGTGGTAACCCCGGTACCGCGCCCCGAAGTCGATCTTCAGGAGGTCACCCCGCTGGATCTCCCGGTGGGTGGGCTGGTGGTGCGGGATGGCACTGTGCGGGCCGGTGGCGACGATGGTCTCGAACGCCGGTCCGTCGGCGCCGAGCTCGAGCATGGCGTTCTCCAACCTGCGCGCCACCTCGCGCTCGGTCAGTCCGGGCGCGACCTGGTCGAAGGTCTCCGCCAGGGCCCGGTCGCCGATGGCGCAGGCCTCGCGCAGCAGCGCCAGCTCGCCGTCGTCCTTGGCGGTGCGGAGTGTCTCGACGGCGTGCCCGAGCGCGACCAGCTCGGGGGCGTCGGCGAGCGAGGCCAGCCCGGCGTGCGCCTCGACGGTGACGTCGTGGGCCTCGAAGGCGAGCCGCCGGACGCCGTCGTGCCCGGCCCGCTCCACGAGCACGGGCGGGCAGTCCCGCGCCACGACGACCTCGACACCCGGCGCTTCCGCGGCGGCCTGGCTGGTGTAGCGACCGTCGGTGCAGAGGACCTCGCCGGTGGCCGTGACGAGCAGCGCCGCGTTCGATCCGCTGAAGCCGGTGAGGTAGCGGACGTTGACGAGCCTGGTGATCAGGGTCGCCTCGGCGCCGGCTGTCGCGGTCAGCGCGCGGAGCGCCTCGCGGCGCCGGTGGTGGGTCTCGGACACCCGCGCACGCTACCTGTCGGCTGCGCCCGGACCGGACCAGGTGAGGCTCAGAGCAGGCCGGCGACGGCCCTGAGGGCGAGCCGGTAGGAGTCCAGCCCGAAGCCGGTCACCGAGCCGGACGCCACGCCGGCGACGACCGAGGTGTGGCGGAACTCTTCCCTCGAGGCCGGGTTGGTCAGGTGCACCTCGACCAGCGGGGCGGTGCGCGCGGCGCAGGCGTCGCGCAGCGCATAGGAGTAGTGCGTGAACGCCGCCGGGTTGAGCACGACCGGCGTGGACGAGTCGGCGGCCTCGTGCAGCCAGCGCACCAGCTCGGCCTCGTCGTCGGTCTGCCGCACCTCCACCTCGAGACCGAGCTCGGCCCCGGCCACGGTGACGGCGTCGACCAGGTCGTCGTGGGTGGCCGAGCCGTAGACCTCCGGCTCGCGGCTGCCCAGCCGGCCGAGGTTCGGCCCGTTGAGCACCAGCAGGCGGGTCATGCGGGGTTCCTCATGTCGCGATCCTCTCGAACGCCTGCTGGAGGAGCGAGTCGTCCGGGCCCTCGAGCCGGCCCGGCCGGCCGATCCCGTCGAGCACCACGAACCGCAGGACCGCGCCACGTGACTTCTTGTCCACCCGCATGGCGGCGAGCAGCTCGGGCCAGCGTGACCCGCCGTAGGACGTCGGCAGCCCGACGGCGCCCAGGACCGCCCGGTGCAGGGCGACCGCGGCGGCGTCCAGCCGGCCCGCGGCGTGCGCCAGCTCGGCGGCGTAGACCAGCCCGACGGAGACTGCCTCGCCGTGCCGGCCGCGGTAGCCCTCGACCTTCTCGACCGCGTGCCCCAGCGTGTGGCCGTAGTTGAGGATCTCCCGCAGCCCGGACTCGCGCAGGTCCTGGGAGACGACGTCGGCCTTGACGCGGACCGACCGTTCGACGAGCTCGCGCAGCTGCGGGGAGGTGGGGTCGAGCGCTGCCGCCGGGTCGGCGGTGACCAGGTCGAGGATGCGCGTGTCGGCCACCAGACCGGTCTTGATCACCTCGGCGAGGCCGCTCACGAGCTCCGGCCGCGGCAGTGACGTGAGGGCGTCGAGGTCGCACAGGACGCCGGCCGGCGGGTGGAAGGCTCCGACGAGGTTCTTGCCCTCCGGGGTGTTCACGCCCGTCTTGCCCCCGACGGCGGCATCGACCATGCCGAGGAGGGTGGTGGGCACCTGCACCACCCGGACGCCGCGCAGCCACGCCGCCGCGACGAAACCGGCCAGGTCGGTGGCGGCGCCGCCACCGAGACCGACCACGACGTCGGACCGGGTGAAGCCCCGGCGGCCGAGCAGCGACCACAGGCTCGCGGCGACGTCGAGCGTCTTGGCCGCCTCGCCGTCCGGCACGACAGCCGGGACGACCTCGTGGCCGGCCCGCAGCAGGAGCAGCTCGGCCGCCGCCGCCCGGTCCGCGAGCGCGCGCTGGTGCACGACCAGCACCTTCCGTGGTGCGTCCCCGACGAGCCCGGGCAGGGCGTCGAGGAGGGCGTGGCCGACGACCACGTCGTACGGCGTCGCGCCCTGGACCGTGACGCGTGCGATGTCGCTCACAGACCGGCCCGCCGGACGATCTCGTCGGCGACCTGCTCCGGGCTCAGCCCGTCGGTCCCGACCGTCACCGACGCGACCTCTTCGTAGACCGGGCGGCGCTGCTCCATCAGCCTGATCCACTGCGCGCGGGGGTTGCCGAGCAGCAGCGGCCGGTCGCGGTTGAGACCGATCCGAGACGCCGCGTCCTTGATGCCGACGTCCAGGAACACGACGGTGTGCCCGACCAGCCGGCCCCGGGTGTCGCGGTCGAGGACGGCTCCACCGCCGACGGCCAGCACCCCGTCGTGCTCGTCGAGCGCCGCCGCCACGGCCAGCCGCTCGAGGGAGCGGAAGTGCTCCTCGCCGTGCTCGACGAACAGGTCGCCCACCCGGCTGCCCGTGGTCGCCTCCACGTCCTCGTCCGTGTCGCGGGAGGTCGTCCCGAGGAGTTTGGCCAGCGCCGCGGCGGTCGCAGTCTTGCCCGACCCGGGCGGTCCGACGAGGACGACGATCGGCGCCATCAGCGCACCGTGAGGCCGGCGAGGTAGGCCGCGGCGTTGCGGGCAGTCTCCGGCACGGAGTCGCCGCCGAACTTCTCCAGCACGGCGTCCGCCAGCACCAGCGCCACCATGGCCTCGGCCACGATGCCGGCCGCCGGGACCGCGCAGACGTCGCTTCGCTGGTTGATGGCCCGGGCCGCCTCTCCGGTGGCGACGTCGACGGTGTCCAGCGCGCGCGGGACGGTCGAGATCGGCTTCATCGCGGCCCGCACGCGCAGCGGCTCACCGGTGCTCATGCCGCCCTCGACGCCGCCGGCCCGCGCCGTCCGCCGGTGCAGGGCGCCGTCCGCGCCGCGCTCGATCTCGTCGTGCGCCTGGGACCCGCGTCGACGGGCGCTCTCGAAACCGTCGCCCACGGCGACCCCTTTGATCGCCTGCACGCCCATGAGCGCGCCGGCCAGCCGTGAGTCGAGGCGCCGGTCCCAGTGGACGTGGCTGCCCAGCCCGGGCGGCAGTCCGTAGACGAGCACCTCGACCACGCCTCCCAGCGTGTCCCCGTCGCGCTGGGCGGCGTCGATCTCGGCGACCATGGCGGCGCCCGCCGTCGGGTCCAGGCAGCGGACCGGGTCCGCGTCGAGCCGGGCCACGTCGTCGGGGACCGGGTAGAGGCCGTCGGGTGCCGCCGCCGTGCCGATCGAGACCACGTGCGACACCAGGCGCGCCCCGACGGTCTGCACCAGGAAGGCCTGCGCCACGGCGCCCAGCGCGACCCGGGCGGCCGTCTCGCGCGCGCTGGCCCGCTCCAGGACCGGGCGGGCGTCGTCGAAGCCGTACTTCTGCATGCCGGCCAGGTCGGCGTGACCCGGCCGGGGTCGGGTCAGCGGCGCGTTGCGGGCCAGCGGCGCGAGCTCGTCGTCGGGGACCGGATCGGCGCTCATGACCTGCTGCCACTTCGGCCACTCGGTGTTGCCGATCCGGATCGCGACCGGGCCGCCCTGGCTGCGGCCGTGCCGGACCCCCGCCAGGAGCTCGACCTCGTCACGCTCGAAGGACATCCGGGCTCCGCGACCGTGCCCCAGCCGGCGCCGCGCGAGAGCCGCGACGACGTCCTCCGTCGTCACCTCGACACCCGCCGGCAGCCCCTCGAGGGTGGCGAGCAGGGCAGGGCCGTGCGACTCCCCCGCGGTCAGCCAGCGCAGCATGGCGCCGATCCTTCCACGGTGGGCCACAGACGAAGGTGGCCTGCCCGGACTCCGGGCAGGCCACCTTCTGTCGGCCGAGGTCGATGGTCGACGCGTCGACCGAGGATCAGGCGATGGTGAGTCGCTTGGTCCCCAGGACGTTGAACTTCTCCTCGCCGTACTGGAACGCGTTGGTCGTGCCGCTGATCAGCACCACCTTGAAGTACGTCGCGAACACCTCGCCGGCGTGCAGGTTGTTGTAGGTCTTGCCGTCCACCTTGACGCTGATCGAGCTGTTGTCCGGCGCGACACGCGACAACGCGGAAGCTGTGCGAGGCGGTCGCGGCCGGCGCCGCGACACCGCTGTCGGTGGTGCCGGTGGACCGCCGGTGGACCGTCGTGCCGGAGGTCGTGGTCGACCGGGGCGGTCGTCGTCCCGCCGGCGGCCGTCCGGGTCGCGGCAGCCACCTCGGGCCTCGACGATGAGCGGCCTTGAACGGGTCACGCCCGAAGTTCTTCTGGTTCAGTCGGGCACGGGCAGCGTGGCGCGGGGTCGACGGCCGGCACCGGGGCCGCGCGGGGCGACCGCCTTGCGCGGCGCCGTGGCCGGCGCCGGGTCCGGGCTGCCGCCCGCGAAGAAGAGGAAGTACCCGACCACGGCCAGGACCAGGACGACTGCGGCGCCACCGGCGAGCGAGCAGCCTGCTGCGGTCCGGGTCCGCGCTGGACGTCCTCGGCAGCGCCGGCGGCGGCGGGGCGGTCGGCGACGCGACGTGCCGCCCTCGAACGGGAAGCTCGACTCGCTCATCTGGTGGCTCCCTTAGTTGCTCGTCGCGGGGGCGGCGACGGGGGTGACGGGCGGCGGCGGCGCGGCCGCGGCGGCGTCCTGGCTGAGGAAGACCCGGCCCGTTGATGGCCAGCGTGCAGGTCGTCCGGGTGCTGTCCGTGGACGGCACCGGCGGTGATCGTGAACCCGGTGACGAGCAGCGACCGCTTCAGGCCCTCGAGCTGGTGCAGGAACTGCTCGAGCTCGAAGTAGCTGCCCGTCACGGTGAGGGTCAGCGGCACCTGGTAGAGCGCGGCCGAACGGTGCCGCCGCGGGTGGCGACCGCGGGCCGGCGTCCGCGGCCGGCGTGACCCGCTGCCGACCTCGCCGGGGTGACGGCGACGATGGCGGCCGGTGCGGCACGGCGACATGCGGGTCGATCGAGGAGTCGACGCCAACCTTGCGCGCCGCGGCGGTGAGGTCGCGGATCAGGGACGGCAGCGCCGGGTTGTCCGGGATGTTGGTCTCGATCTTGGCCAGCAGGGCCCGCTGCTGCGGCAGGTCGGCCTGCTGCGCCTGCAGCTCCTTGAGCTTCTGCTGCAGCGCCGAGGTTGGTGGCGTCCTGCGAGACGGTCTTGCGTCTGAGGTCGGCCGCCTCGCTCCGCTTCGGGGACACGAGGAGGAACCACCCGGCCGCGAAGATCGCGGCGACGAGGACGACGGCGAGCGCCGACCACTTCCTGGTCTCGGTCATGTCAGCTGCCCGCCTTGTCGGTGAAGCGGCCGCTGAGGGCGTCCTCGGTGATCACTGCCTGGCTGTCGAAGGTCACCGAGTCCTCGGTCGCCGATCGGCTCCTGCGGTCGACCGGGTGAAGTAGGGGTCCGCCAGCCCCTTCTGGCCGGCGAGTGCACGCAGCCAGGCGGCGACGTCGTTGTGCTGGGCGCCCTTGCCGCTGAAGGTGACGGTCCCGATCCCGGGGGTGGCGTAGTCGGCGCGACCGGGGCCGCCGACTGCGGGACTGGTCCACGTTCTCGGTGACGGTCACGTTCGTCAGCCACACCTTGCCCGGAGTGAGGAGGCTGAGGTCGTTGAGGAAGTACGACCAGCGGACCTCCTTGCCCATGGCCAGCTCGAGCTGCGCCTCGCTTGGCGTCCACGGCTGCGTACACGGCGGGCACCTCGGCGTACTTCGTGGTCTCGGCCTGCAGGGTCGTGCCGCGCGCCTTGGAGGCGTCCAGGCCGTCCTGGGCGTCGGAGACCTGCGCGGCCGCCAGGAGCACGAGTGCACCGACGACCAGCGCCGAGGCGCCCACGCCGGCACCGAGGCCGACCTGCAGCTTGCGCAGCCGTCGGGCCGCACCGATCTCGGGCGGCAGCAGGTTGACCCGCGGAAGGGCGACCAGCTGGGTCGTGGTCTCCGTTGCGGTGGTGGTCATGATGCGACTCCCAGGGCCAGGCCCACCGGCACGGCGGCCAGCGGCTCGACGAAGGCGATCTGCTCGGGCGACAGGCCGGTCTTGCCGACCTGCAGGCTGTGCATGGGGGTACCGACCTCGACCGGCACCCGGGTGGTGACCTGGAGCCGCTGGGCGAGACCACCCAGCCGCGCGCCGCCGCCGGTGAGGACGAGGCGGGAGATCGGGGCCGACCCGCTCGAAGCGAGGTAGTAGTCCAGCGAGCCGCGCACCTCGTCGACGAACGACGCGGCGACCGCCTCGATCACCCTGCGTGGCGGCCTGGACGTCCATCCCGTGGTCGGCGGCGTCGCTGCCGAGCTGCTGCTTGAGGGCTTCGGCCTGCTCCTGCGGGACACCCATCCGCTCGGCGACGGCGTCGGTGACGTCCTGGCCGCCCATGAGCAGGATGCGCACGAAGCGCGGCACGCCGCCCTGGTGCACCACGATGTTGGTGACGCGCGCACCGACGTCGACGAGCGCCTCGACCTGGGCGCCGAGGCCGAGGTGGTCGGCGTCGGCGAGCGAGCGGATCACGGCGAAGGACGTGAGGTCGACCATGACCGGGGACGAGCCCGGCCTTCTGGACGGCCTCGAGGCTGGCGTTGACCATGTCGCGGGAGGCGGCGACCAGCAGGCCGCGGAGCACGCGGTTCCCGCCCTCGCCGCCGAGCTCCTCCAGCGGGTGGAAGTCCAGCACCGCCTGGTCGACGGGCATCGGCACGAAGTCCTGCACCTGGAAGGCCAGCGACTTCTTCAGCTCGTCGACCGGCATCCAGGGCAGGTCGACCTGGCGCACGATGACCTTCTGGTTCGCCACGCCGATGACGACCTTCTTGCTGCCGAACTTGGTGTGCGCCCAGAGCTGCTTGATGGCGTCGGCGACGGCGTCGGAGTCGACGACCTCGCCGTCGCGGACGGCGCCTTCTGGCAGTGCCACCTGGCCGAACTTCTCGAGCGTGACACCGCCCTTGCCGAACGACAGCTCGGCGGCGCGCACGCCCGAGGTCCCGATGTCGAGACCGATGGCGGATCGAACTGCCACGACGTTCCCCTCCCAGAGGCGGCTTGCGCCGCGTGGTCTGGCCCCTGGTGGGGCCGGTTCAAGAGAGGGGATCGGACGGTTCGGGCCTCTGGCTTGAGCGATCTGCTCAGGCGACGAGCGAGTCGAGGTAAAGGTCTGCCAAAGCGCCGCCCCACAGAATCGCGACGAGAGCGCCGAGCAGCATCCACGGACCGAACGGGATGTGGGACTTCCGGCCGGCCCGACGCACGGCCATCAGGCCGATCCCGGCGACGCCGCCGAGGAGGAACGCAGTGAACCCGCCGACGACGAGCTCACCCCAGCCCAGCCAGCCCAGGTAGCCGCCGAGGACGCCGGCCAGCTTGACGTCACCGAAGCCCATGCCGCGCGGCTGGATCAGCATGAGAACGAAGTAGAAGGCGTAGAGGGCCGCACCTCCGGCCACGACCCGGACCAGGCGCTCGGGCTCCCCGTCCACCAGGGCGGCCACCCCGAGCAGCACGCCGGCGACGAGGTAGGACGGGAGCACGATCGCGTTGGGCAGCCGCTTGACGTCGATGTCGATCAGCGCGAGGGCCACGCCGATCGCACCCCAGGTAGAGGAACGCCGGCAGCTCCGGCTCGAGACCGATCCGCGCGGCGAGCACCACCCAGACGACGGCCGTGAGCAGCTCGACGAGCGGGATAGCGGGCACTGATCGGCTCGCCGCAGTCCCGGCAGCGACCGCGCAGCAGCAGCCAGCTGAGCACCGGGACGTTGTCCCGCGGCCGGACCGGGTCTGTCGCACGCCGGGCAGTGCGAGGGCGGGCTGGACGACCGACTCGCCCCGCGGGACCCGCCAGACGACGACGTTGAGGAAGGACCCGACCAGCAGCCCGAAGACGCCGATGGCGACGAACGCGAACACCTCAGCAGTCGGCACCGGGTCACCCTAGGGGTCGGGAGGCGTCCTTCAGCGGTCCTCTTCGCGGAAGTTGGACTGCGTCATGGTCCACATCGAGGACATGTTCACCAGGAAGCACTGGTCGAGGTAGACGTCGGCGGTGCCGCGGATGTCGACGTTGTCGGCGTACAGCGTGCCGATCAGCTGGCCGTTGCCGTTCGCCTTCTGGACCTGGCCGTTGGGGTACGGGCCGGGTGCGAACACGGACGCGACGAGAACACTGTTCCCGTTCAGCTGCACGTTTCCGTTCAGCACGATGACGATCGCGCCATAGGGCGTGCACGAGGCTGAGTTCGCCAGGAGCGGGTAGGAACGGGTGTAGGCGTTGGCCAGCGGGTTGAGGTTCACCTCACCGCCGACGGAGGTGCCCTTGAGGTCGTAGAAGAGCACCGGGTGCGGGTAGGTCTGCCAGGCGTTCGATGCGCTCAGCGCCGCCGGGATCGCGGTGGTGTTGGTGTAGTAGAAGCCCTGCTGCTGCGCCACCGTCTTCAGCGCGTCCAGCTGGGTGTTGCTCAGCCCGTTGGGGTTGACGCTGAACCCGTACGTGTCGGCCATGTCCTGGAACGAGGTCTCCTTGGACGTGGTCAGCCAGGGCGAGCCGTTGAGCGTGCCCTTGGCGTAGCAGGTCGGGAAGGCCGCGAGCGGGCCGCCACCGAGGTCGCTGTCGTTGGGGTAGCTGCTGTTGCAGGCCCCGGAGGCATGGATGCCGGAGTTGGCCTGGCAGTTGTAGTTCTGCTTCTCGCCGATGTAGTTGGCCGAGTGCGCGGCGGCCGGAACTCCGTAGTACGCGTCGGTGCCCGAGAAGTCGATCTTGTCGCGGCCGGAGATGCAGTTGCTGCTGAAGAGGCTCTCGTAGCGGACGCCGCCGTTGCCGCCGGCGTCGACCTGCCGGGCGAACACGCCGATCGGGAAGTCGAAGGGCTTGACGGTGACGTCGACCGAGATCCCGCGGCTCCCGCTGTCTGCCGAGGCCGCCTGCGACTTGCCCACCGAGTGCACGGTGTACAGGCCCGTCCGGGTGGCCGGCGGCAGGAAGGGCGACACCTTCTCGATCCAGACGACGTACTGCGCGCTCCCGACCGTGACGGTGTGGCCGTACGGGGAGCTCGGGCTGGCGGGGTTCGGCCCCTTGCCCCAGTCGTTGTAGGCGCCGGCGGGGCAGTTCGGCGAGCAGCTGATGGCATTGGGACCCCAGAACTGCAGCCAGGACACAGCCTGGGCCACCCCGCCCTCCGACACCTGCAGCGCCTTGCCGGCGGAGCGGTCGGTGCCGGCGTTGTGCATGTTGTTGTTCGCAAGCGCCGCGCCGGTCGTGCCCAGCACGGTGAGGACGGCGGTGACCATCAGCACGACGATCATGGCATTGCCGGATTCCGACCGGCCGATGCGCCGACGAAGCTTCATGACCGACATGGAGTCCTGCCTTGGCTAGAGAGCGACATTGCGCAGGTCGATCTGCGCACGGTAGGTCTGGCTGTGCTGGCCCTCGAAGACCGTGAAAGCGACGAGGACGGAGTCGGACTGACGCAGCTCGTTGGCGTCGAGCACGTTGTTGTTGTCCGGTCCTGGGCAGGGGGCGACGTTCGTGTCGACCTCCTGCCAGGTCGTGACACCGTCACCGTTGGTGTCGCACTGCCACAGGCTGCTGCGCAGCTCGAAGTGGAAGTCCGACACGTTTCCGGCCAGGATGGGACGGACCACGGACACGCCTGACGGGTCGTTGGCGACGAGCTGGATCTTCCCGTTGCCTGCACCGCTGGCGTCCGGGGCGAACTGGTAGGTGAGCACTTCGGCATCCACCGCGTTGGGATCGATGGTGCCGTTGCCGTTGAAGTCGACGCCGAAGGTGAGCGACGAGACATAGCCGGTACCGGCGTAGGGCCCGGTCGTGAAGACGGTGGCGCCGGTGATCTCCGATGCCTGACGCAGCTCGCGCGACATCCGGTTCAGTGCGAGCCGGGCCTCCTCGTTGGCGTCGTTGATCGCCTTGGTCGTGTCCACCGAGCGGGAAGTGGTGAGCAGCACCGGCATCGACAGCGCCATCACCGCGCTGAACACCACGATGGCGACGAGCATCTCGACGATGGTGAAGCCCGCTTCGCGGTCGGCGAGGTGGGTCCGCATCCGCTGGCTGAGGTTCATCGGTTGTCCTGGGCGAGGCAGCTGATCTGGCCCACCGAGACGTTGATGCTCGACTGGCTGCCGGGGTCGGAGTCCCTGGTCGGCTGGGTGCTGAGCGCCACCGCGGTGAGGTCGGTCTGGCGGGCCGTCCCCGAGGTCGCTCCGCCCGACTTGACCCCACTGGTCCACGACGAGATGTAGTCGCCCAGGTACAGCACGTTGCCGGACGGGTCGCGAGCGACGTCGACGCCCCCGGGGCCACGCGTGAGCAGGCTCGCGGTCAGGGGGTTGGCCGTTGCGTCGCTGATCGTCAGCGGAGCTGCGTAGTTGTTCAGCGCGTAGGACCAGTAGCGCACGGTCGCGCTCCACTTGGCGACCGGCGCAGCGGACGCCGCACCTGTGGAGGAGCAGAGCAGACTGGCCGAGTTGAGGGTGATCTGCACGACGCCCTCCGGTGCGAACGTGGTGGGCATGATGTCGATACGGCGAGCGGTCGAGGTGCCGCACACGCTGACCGAGTGCGCGCTCCCGCCGATCGTCGAGACGTAGCCGGTGCTGGTGGCGAAGTCGGCAGTGGAGATGCTGCTGGAGCCGGTGCAGGTCACCGCCGTTCCGCTGTTCCCGCTCCCCTGCACGGAGCGCACGAGCTGCGTGGGTGATCAGGGTCGGGGGGTGAGGAGGGTCTGGACCCGGAGGTTAGTAACGGGTTCTGCACCGTCCCGACCGGGACGTTGCTGAACCAGTAGCCGCGGTCCCCTGCGCTGCCGCTCTTGACGAGGTTGGCGGTCAGCGGGCTCGAGACACTGCCCACCTGAGGCACTCCGCCGGCCGCAGTGCCGGTGACGTTGGACACCGAGGTGGGGCCGAAGCAGGCGATCACGGCCGTGCAGGGCACTCCGCCGGAGGCCGCCCCGGTCTGGCTGGTGAACGACGGCTGGTCGGGGGGTGCGTCCACAGAGCCGCTGGCCTGGTTGGTCGATGTCGCTCCCGAGCTGAGGCTCGCGTAGGCGCCGGTGGCGGTGCCCCTGGCAGTGGCGCCGGTGGACACGCCGGCGTCGGCGGTGACCAGACCGACGTCGAGGGCTGCCAGCATCGGCGGCGTGTCGTCGTCCGCAGTGCTCTTCACGGACACCGCGCTGGTACGGAGCTTGGCGACGGTCTGGGGTGCCGTCGAAGCGGCGTTGCCCATCTGGGTGGTGGTCGTGAAGCTCTTCGCCTTGCCGTACAGGTTCCACGCCACCGTGATGGCGACGCTGACCAGCTGGGAGGGGGGCAGGTCCAGTCCGGTCGCCGACTGGCTGTCGTAGCCGGTTGCGGGGTCACGACGTTGCCGTCCTTGTCCAGAAAGCTGGTCTTGATGGTCTCGGTGAACCCCGCGAAGTTCAGCTTCGTCGTCAGCGTGCAGGTGTAGTCCTTGCTCGCGGAGCTGTACGAGGCCGAGTTGCACTTGTTGTTGACCGACGACGGCGTTGAGGTCGTGGAAGTAGATGTCCAGCAGGTCGACGTACTGCGCTCCTGTACTGAAGGGCACGTGGTACGGCAGGTTGCGCATCAGCTCGACCCGCTCCTGGAGCAGGTTCTTGGCCTGGGTGTCGCGCTTCGCGGTCTCGCCGGCGCGAACCGACAAGATCATCAGTGGCAGCATCGCGAGGGAGACGAACATGAGGATGCCAAGGGCGACCATCACCTCGACGAGGGTGAAGCCGTCGTCGCGTCCGGCGTGCGCACGCCGGAGGATGCCGTTCACGTCAGCTTCCGTTCGGTGAGGACACGCGGCCGGTGAGGCCGTCGACGACGATCGAGTAGGTCTTGGTCGACCCGGTGCGCCCGACCTGGAGCGAGCCCGGGCTCGCGGCGCCGCGCGGGTAGAACAGGACGTACGACGTGGTGTTGCCGTTGCGCTGGTCGAAGGCGATCCCGGCCAGCGAGGTCTTCGACTCGACGCGGACCGGACCGTCGACCTTGGTGCCGGTGGCGCAGCTGTAGGCGGCCGGGAGAACGCCGGTCCCGGCCGCGGGCGTCCGGTAGACGTTCCACGTCGTCGCGGTGACGCCGCCGAAGCCACGCAGTACGTGGTTCCCTCCGACAGCGCCCGGCCCTGTGCGGTGCGCAGCGACGAGACGAGCTCGCGCATCGTCCCGCGCTCCGCCTGGGCGTTCCGGTAGGAGGTCATGCCGCCGACGGCGATGGCGGCAATGACCCCGGTCATGGCCATGACTGCGCACAGCTCGATCAGGGTGAAGCCGCCGTCCCTCGCAGGCAGGTGACGCGGACCACGTGGCACCGTACGACTCCTTGCTCTGGTAGGGGCGACTTGCCTGGAACACACATCGACCGCGATGCCGCTCTTCTTGAGCGGTGCCGCCGGCCAATGGCTCGAACGGGTCAGAAGCTGGCCGGGCAGGTGGCCCTGGCCGACGGCTGGACACCACCCTGGTTCGAGATCCAGACCGCGGTCCCCCGCCGCCTTGGCGTTGTGCGCAACGAGGCAATAGGCAGTCGTGGTGGCCGGGGTGGCGCCGTTGGGTGTGTAGGTCATCACATTGCCGACGGTGACGCGCTGCGCGCCGGTGCCGAGCGAGGACGTGATCGTCACCTGCTCGCCGCTCTGCGCGAAGCCGGACGGGTACTCCTCGTTGTTCACGTAGAAGCCCTCGACCTCGTCCGCCACCGACCGGAGGTCCGCGATCTGACCGGTGCCGACAGCGTTCTGTCGCTGGCTGAGGAACGTAGGGATGGCGATGGCAGCCAGGATGCCGATGATGATCATGACGACGAGGAGCTCGATGAGGGTGAAGCCGGCTTCCTGGTCCGCCGTTGGTGCGGTTCTGTGCATGGGACTACCTCCTCTCCGTTTGCAGGGTCGGATTTTCTGACTCGCTTGTCGGCCCGAATGGCTGAGGGGCCGGGACCGATCAGGTCCCGGCCCCTCAGGCCGCCGGCTGAGCGATCAGAGGGTCAGAACGGGCAGCTGGTCGACCCCGAGCGGCTGTACGCCGCCGTCGTTGCTCACCCAGACCCGCGGCGCCCGCGGCCCGCGGGTTGGTCGCGACGAGGCAGTACGCGTTGCTGCCGCCGGCCGTGTCGAGCGTGTACGGACACCGTGTTCCCGACCGTGACCCGCTGGAGTCCGGTGCCGCTGCGACGTCGCTGATCGTGACCTGTCTCGCCGCTCTGCAGGCCAACGACGTGCCGGGTACTGGTCCTCGTGTTGACGTAGAAGCCCTCCACCTCGTCGGCGACCGAGCGGAGGTCGGCGACCTGGCCGGACCCGACGGCGTTCTGCCGCTGGTTGAGGAAGGTGGGGATGGCGATGGCGGCAAGGATGCCGATGATGATCATGACGACGAGAAGCTCGATGAGCGTGAAGCCGCCGTCCTGGTCCGTCGGCTGATGCAGTTCTTGTCCATGGCTGATACCTCCTCTCGCAGACTGTCGGCGTGGCGAATTTCGGCGTGACGGCCAGATCGGGTGTACGTCGATCCGGGACGGCCTGAGACACGGTGCTGGCGTTCGCCTCCGGGCACTGCGAGAGGGCTGCCGGCTCCGCCCCAGCGATCGGCGACAGCGAAGGGCCGGGGCGCTTTCCGCCCCGGCCCCTCAGTCGCATTGTTCGATGGATCAGGCCGGAGCGCTGGTGTAGCCGGCCGGGCAGGTCGACTGCTGAGGCAGCTGCAGGCCACCCAGGTCGCTGACGTAGACCCAGTTGTGCGAGCCCTTGCCACCGGCGTCGGCCAGGATGCAGTACGCCGTGGTGGCCGCCGGGTCGCGCGTTGTAGGTCGAAGGTGAGCGAGGTGTTCTGCGAGACCGGATCCTGAGTCGCCGGCCAGCCGACAGCCGTGCCGCCGGGGCGCCGGTCTGGGTCGACGGCGGCCGGGTAGACCTCGTTGTCGGTGTAGTACGACTCCAGCTCGTTGGCGATCGTGCGCAGGTCGGACTTGACCGACGCGTCCACCGCGTTCTTGCGCTGGTTGAGGAAGACCGGGATCGCGATGGCCGCGAGGATGCCGATGATGATCATGACGACGAGGAGCTCGATGAGCGTGAAGCCGCTCTCGTTCTCGTCCATCGCCTTACGGATGCGAGCGAGCATGTGATGCTCCGTCCTTTCAGGACTGTGGAGAGCAGCGCCGCCGTCCCTCGCGGCACCCTGACGGGTGCCGGCCGAGGTAGCTGGGCTGGCCGCGATCCCTGTCACGCGGTCCCCTGGCTTTGCGACCCCGCCTCGCGGCGGGAATGCCTTTGTCTGGCCGGTGCTGCTTGATGACAGAGGAATCTTCGTCACCGGGGCCGGTCGCCTTGAGCGTGTTACCGACCCAGAGTGACTTTCCTCCGTTCGGTCGGGCGGGTGGCCCGTGCTGACGCGCCCGGACGGGTGACCGTGCGGCGTGACCGCCTCCACCGCGGTACCGGGCAGTCCGTCCGGCCACGCGGCTCCGAGCGGTTTGGTGGGTGTGCGTCCACGCACCGAAGCGGCGCCTCAACCGGCACGGAACGCCGGCGGCCCAGGACCGGGGTCCTGGGCCGTCGAGCAGCTGCTCCGCAGCGACCGGACCCAGCCGGCCGTCACCTACTTGATGAGCTCGAAGATCTTGAAGATCGGCATGTACAGCGCGATGATCATCGACCCGACCACGCCGCCGAGGAAGGCGATCATCAGCGGCTCGATCAGGGCGGTCAGCGACTCGGTGGTCGCCTCGACCTCCTGGTCGTAGAACTCGGCGATCTTCGCCAGCATGGTGTCCAGGGCGCCGGTGTCCTCGCCGACCGCCATCATCTGCACGACCATCGGCGGGAAGACCGGGTGGTTCTCCAGCGGCCGGGTGATGGTCTCGCCGCTGCGCACGCTCTCCTGGACGTCCCGGATGGCGCGCCCGAGCACCACGTTCCCCGTCGTGTCCGCGACGATGTCCAGTGCCTGCAGGATCGGGACGCCGGACCGCAGCATGGTGCCGAGGTTGCGGGCGAACCGAGCCAGCGCGATCTTCTGGAACATGGACCCGAAGACCGGCGTCTTCAGCTTGAGCGGGTCGACCACGTTGCGGACCCTGTCGGTGAGGCGCACCTTCGCCCAGACGACGGTGAAGGCGATGAAGCCCACGACCACCGCCGGGAAACCGAGCTTGAGCGCGTTGGACAGGAAGATGAGCACCCGGGTCGGCGCCGGCAGGGTGCCGCCCAGGTCGTCGAACAGGCCCTTGAAGACCGGGACGATGAACAGCAGCATGCCGATGCAGGAGAGGATCGCCATGACGAACACGACGACCGGGTAGGTCATCGCGGACTTCACCTTGCCGCGGAGCTTGACCTCGGCCTCGTAGTTCTCGGCGATCTGCAGCAGCACCATGTCGAGGAAGCCGCCGACCTCGCCGGCCCGGGTCATGTTGACCATCAGCGGCGGGAACGCCTTGGGGTGCTTGGCCATCGCGGAGGACAGCGACACACCGGTCTCGATGTCGTTGCGGACGAGGCCGAGGATGTCGGCGAGCACCTTGTTCTCGGTCTGCTCGGACAGGATCGTCAGCGAGCGGAGCAGCGAGAGGCCGGAGTTGATCATGACGGCGAACTGCCGCGACATGACGGCGAGGTCCTTGAGCTTCACCTTGCCGCCGAAGCCCGGGATCTTGATCTCGGTCTTCATGCCGGCCTTGTGCGCGCTGATGCTGATCGGCGCGTAGCCCATCTGCTTCAGCTTGGCGGCGACCGTGGCCTGCGAGTCGGCGTCGAGGGTCCCCGAGACGATCTTGCCGGTCTTGTCGCGGACGGAGTACTGGTAGGTCATCGTTGCGGCGGCCATCGGATTGCCTCTCAGCCTCGGCCTGCGAGCCGGTTGAAGTCCTCGACGTGGTGGCACTTCTCCAGGCCGGTCTCGTAGGTGATCCGGCCCTTCATCACCAGGTCGGCGAGGTGCTGGTCCATCGTGTGCATGCCGTGCTTGGCGCCGGCCTGCATCGCCGAGTAGATCTGGTGGGTCTTGCCCTCGCGGATCAGGTTGCGGATGGCCGGCGTTGCCACCAGCACCTCGGTCGCGACCGCGCGACCGTGCCCGTCCCGCGTCTTCGCGAGCGTCTGGCAGACGACGCCCTGGAGCGAGCTGGCGAGCTGGACGCGCACCTGCTGCTGCTGGTTGGTCGGGAAGACGTCGATGATGCGGTCGATGGTCTGGGCCGCGTCCTGGGTGTGCAGCGTCGCGAACACCAGGTGGCCGGTCTCGGCCGCGGTGAGCGCCACCGAGATGGTCTCGAGGTCGCGCATCTCGCCGACCAGGATGATGTCGGGGTCCTGGCGCAGCACGTGCTTGAGGGCGTTCTGGAAGGACCAGGTGTCCTCGCCGACCTCGCGCTGGTTCACGATGCACTTCTGGTGCCGGTGGAGGAACTCGATCGGGTCCTCGACGGTCATGATGTGCTCGCTGCGGGTGCGGTTCGCCAGGTCGATGAGCGACGCGAGCGTGGTCGACTTTCCCGAGCCGGTCGGCCCGGTGACGAGGACGAAGCCACGCGTCAGCGAGGCGAAGTTCGCGACGGACGGCGGGACGCCGAGGTCCTCGAGCTTCTTGATCTCGAACGGGATGATGCGGAAGGCCGCACCGAGCGCGTCCCGCTGCCGGTAGATGTTGACGCGGAACCGGGCCCGGCCGGGAACGCTGTAGGCGAAGTCCAGCTCGAGGTTCTCCTCGAACTTCTCCCGCTGCTTCTGCGTGAGCGCGGCGTACAGCACCCGCTGGATCACGGGCGGAGTGAGGACCGGCTGGTCCTCGAGCTGCTTCAGCTCACCGTTGAGCCGGACCGACGGCCGGGCTCCCGAGGTGAGGTGCAGGTCTGAGGCGCCGGAGTCCAGGATGCGGATGAGGAGGTCGTTGAGGTTGACCTCCTCGCCCTCGATGCCCGGCTCGGTGGACGGCCGGGCGTAGGCCGACTCCTCGGCCTCCGACTCGGCGATCAGCACCTGGCTCTCGCCGGCAACCGGCACGACCTCGGCGGCGTCGAAGGCAGCCGGGGCCGGCGGGAGAGCGGACGGAGCCGGCGTGACCTGCTCGGGCACGTGCGCTGGGGCGGTCAGGGCGACCGGCTCGGCGAGGTCGTAGGGCTCCGGCTCGTACGCCGGCGCCGGTGCGACGAAGTCGTAGGTCGCCGGGAGCGGCTCGGCCTGCGGCGCGGGCGCTGCCGGCTCGAGGCCGTAGCTGCCGAGCGCGTCGACACCGGCACTCGCGGCCGCCGGCTCGACCGGCGTCTCGGCGACGAACGCGTAGGTCCAGCCGGACCCCTGCTCCTCGGTCTCGGACGGGGCCACGGGGGGCACCGGCACCGCGGCAAAGCCTCCCGGCTCGCTGGGCACCGGCTGGTATCCGGACGTCTCCACGTGCTGACCCCTCTCAACGTTGCGCACCGCGGACCGCGGTACACCTGTCTCGCGTGAGGATCGGCCGGTCGCGGCTTCCCCTTGAGCCTGCCCGGCACCCCGGTCCCGGCATTGCCAAGTCTTGGTACTCCCCGACGGACCCGCCCGAGTCGGCACACGGCGGCACCGGGTGGGGTGCCTAGACGACGACGCGGAGGATCTCGTCCATCGACGTGACGCCCTTGAGCACCTTGGCCAGGCCGTCCTCGCGCAGGGTCTTCATGCCCTGCTCCCGGGCGACGTTCTCGATCACGGTGGCCGACGCCTTCTCGACCGCGAGCCGCTCGATCTCCTCGCTGACGACCATGACCTCGTGCAGCGCCAGCCGACCCTTGTAGCCCGTCTTGGAGCAGGCGGAGCAGCCGACCGGCCGGAACAGCTCGGGCAGCGGCTCGCCGTCGTCCCAGGGGAACCGCGCCGTGACCAAGGCGTCGGCCGTCGGCGTGTACGCCTCCTTGCACTTCGAGCAGAGTCGGCGGGCGAGCCGCTGCGCGAGGACGGCATCCAGCGCGGACCCGACGAGGAAGGGCTCGATGCCCATCTCGGTGAGCCGGCTGACTGCCGAGGGAGCGTCGTTGGTGTGCAGCGTCGACAGGACGAGGTGACCGGTGAGGGCCGCCTCGACGGCGATCTGGCCGGTCTCGTGGTCGCGGATCTCACCGATGAGGACGATGTCGGGGTCGGATCGCAGGATCGAGCGCAGGGCCGAGGCGAACGTCAGGCCGGCCTTGTTGTTGGTCTGCACCTGGTTGATGCCCGGCAGCCGGTACTCGACCGGGTCCTCGACCGTGATGACGTTGACCTCGGGCCGGCTGACGATGTTCAACGTGGCGTACAGCGTCGTCGACTTGCCGGAGCCGGTGGGGCCGGTGACCAGGATCATGCCGTAGGGCTTGGTGAAGCTGCGCGAGTAGCGCTCGAAGTTGGAGTCCGAGAACCCGAGGTCGGTGAGGTCCAGGCGGGCCGTCGAGTTGTCCAGGATCCGCATGACGACCTTCTCGCCCCACACCGTGGGGAGGGTCGCGACCCGCAGGTCGACCTTCTTGCCGTGCGCGTTGACCGACAGCCGGCCGTCCTGCGGGATCCGGCGCTCGGCGATGTTGATGTCGGCCATGATCTTCAGGCGGCTGATCACGCCGGACTGGATGGCCTTCGGCGAGCGCATGACCTCGTGCAGCACGCCGTCGATACGGAACCGGACCCGGAGGTCGGTCTCGGTCGGCTCCAGGTGGATGTCGGAGGCGCGGTCCTGGATGGCCTGGGTGATCAGCAGGTTGACGTACTTGACGATCGGGGCGTCCTCGACGATCTCCTTGACCTTGGAGAGGTCGTCCTCCTCCTCGCCCTGGTCCAGGGCGCTGGTGAGGTCGTCGAGCGCGTCGTCGGCGCGGTAGTAGCGGTCGATCGCGGCGGCCACGTCGGCGCGGGTGGCGACGACCGGCTTCACCTCGAGCCCGGTCAGCGAGCGGATGTCGTCGATGGCGAACACGTTCGCGGGGTCGGCCATCGCGACGAGCAGGCGCCCGTCCTCGAAGCCGATCGGGATCGCGGAGTGGCGGCGGCAGACGACACCCGGCACCCGCCCGACGGCCGACCCGTCGACGGCGAAGTCGGACAGGTCGACGAAGCGGAGCCCGATCTGGGTGGCGAGGGCCGACACCAGCTGGGACTCGGTGAGGACGCCTTGCTCGATCAGCACCCGGCCCAGCGCACGCCCGGCCCGCTGCTGCTCCTCGTAGGCCGCCTCGAGCTGGGTGTGGGTGACCAGTCCGCCCTCGAGCAGGATGTCGCCCAGCTGCTTCACGCGCCGTCCCTTCGAAGAGCCTCGACTTGTCCCCCTGACCATCGGGTCAGGAGGGTTGTTCCTGAAGTGCCGGCCGGCCGGTCGCGGAGCGTCACCAGTGGGCGAGCAGCGCGGCGACCTGACCCATCGCCCGGGAGATCGCCGAGTCCGTGGGGAGGACGTTCTCGCGGCCGTCGCGGAGCACGACGGTGACGCGCACCGGCGGGTCCGGACGACGGTGCCGGCCGACGCCCCACCTGGCGGCCAGCTGGGAGAAGCCGCGTGGCCGGGACACCGCTAGACCCGGACGGCCTTGGCCTCGACGTCGTCGAGCACCGCGTAGAGCAGGGCCAGGAGCACGGTCTTCACCGACTCCTTGTCCGTCGCGTCACAGGTGAGCACCGCGACGTCGGCCGGGACGTCGAGCCGGGAGCGGACGCTCTCGACGAGGGTGTGGTCGTCGGCAGCGGCCCGGTTGAGGGCCACGACGTACGGCACGCGCGCCATCGTGCGGAACGTCTCGAGGATGCCGGCGGCCTCCTGGACGGAGTCCTCGCGCTCGGCGTCGACCAGCAGCAGGTAGCCGATCATCCCCTCGCCGAGGATCTCCCACATGAAGTCGAACCGGTCCTGTCCGGGCGTCCCGAACAGGTAGAGCACGAGGTCGCGGTCGATGGTGATGCGACCGAAGTCCATCGCCACCGTCGTCTCCGCCTTGCGCTTGCGGGTCGAGTCGGTGACGCCCCGCTCGGTGGACAGGACGGTGATCTCGCTGATGGTGCGGATCAGCGTCGTCTTGCCGGCCGCGAAGGGGCCGGTGACGACGACCTTCACTGCCTGCCCACCACGTCGTCGGCCGCGTGCGGTCGCCATCAGAGTCCTCTCACGCCGGCGATGAGTCGCAGCATGAGGCTGCGGTTGACGTTCGGGTCGCGCTCGATGACCGAGCTGGACGCGTCGGGCGCGGTCGCGGTGGCCCCCACCACGTCGCCGAGGGAGGCGGACGGGGCCGCCTGCGTCGGGACGGTCCGGAGGGCGGCCGCCGGGCGCTGGCCGGTCTCGTCGAAGTCGGCCTGCCGCTTGGGCAGGAACGGCTCCGGCCGGGGCGGTACGACATCCTGCGGAACGTGCGCGCCACCGAGCATCGTCGGCCCGTCGGGCGCGCTCGCACTGGCCAGCTCGCGCTCGTCGGCGCCGTCGTCGGACGGCTCGCCGGCCGGCGGTGTGGGCGCCTGGACCGCGCCGACCTCGACCGCAGGCGCCGACGGCCCGTCCTGGGCAGATTCCTTGTCTTCGGCACCGTCGGCGACCACGTCGTCGTTTTCAGTGCCGGTGTCGGTCTCGGTCTTCGCGACCTCGGCGTCGGTGCCGGCCTCGGGCCGGACGGCGTCGTCGACGACCGTCGCGGCCGGCTCCTGCACCGGCACGAACGGCTGGCCCTCGAGCGGCGCCAGCAGCGCCTGGCGGCGGAGCACCACGGCGACGTGGTCCTCGTCGGCGCCGTCCTCGCCCTCGGCCGGACGGACCTCGAGCAGCCCGCGCTGCACGAGCGCGGCCAGCGTCGACACCACGGCGTACTGGCCGCTACCGGTGAGGTCGACCAGGTCGGTCACGCTGCGCCGGCCGTCCACCAGTGCGAGCAGCGACCACTCCTCACGGCTGACCTGCGGCTCGGCGGGCAGCACGACGGGCATGGCGAGGACTGCGCGCGGCGACGGGACCACCGCCGACACGGTCTCCCAGGTCACGCGGCGGGCCTCGGTGTCGGCGAGCACCGACTCGACGGACAGCGTGACCCCGACGTCGTCGGGGTTGGTCTCGTCGACCACGAACGCGAAGTCGCCGTTGCGCCAGCGGAGCAGGTCGAACACGGCGTCGACCGACTGGTCGGTGGCAGCACGGCGGAGCAGCTCGCTGTCGACAGCGCCCTTCTCGAGCAAGGCCCGGACGACGCCGAGCCGGTCCCCCGTGGACGCGGCCTCGACCGCGGCGCTCAGCACCTCGTCGGCGACGTTCCCGCTGCCGACCAGCCGGCGCGCCAGGGGCTGCCGGGAGCTGTCGGCGGCGGCGCCGGTGACCTGACCGCCGGCGAAGAACACCACGCCGTCGGCACCGTCGTGGGCGAGGTGCAGACCGCCGGTCTTCTTGGTGAAGCTCAGCAGCTGGAAGATGTCCGGCAGGCTGAACGCGTCGAGAGAGCCCTCGAGCTTCATGTCAGCTCCAGCTCGGCGACTCGGCCGTCGAGCCCTCCGGCTGCGGCGCCACGACCTGCAACGGCGCCGCCGCGACCGGCTCGGTGGCGATCGTCTCGTACGCGAGCTCCACGCGCAGTGCGGCCGCCACGGCCGCTGCGGCCCGGCGCACCTCGAAGAGCATGAGACCGACCTTGGCCCCCTTGGCGGCGACGGCGACCAGCACGGCCTCGTCGTCCGCGGAGACGAGGAAGACGGTCCCGCCCTCGCCCTCGACGTAGACCTGGGACAGCTCGCCGCGGCCGAGACCCTCGGCAGCCCGCTCCCCCAGCGAGAGCAGGGCTGCGCTCATCGCGGCCACCCGGTCCTCGTCCATCGCGGCCGGCAGGGCTGACGCCATCGCCAGACCGTCGAAGGACACCACGGAAGCGGCCTCGATCTCGGGCACCTGGCCCACGAGCTCGGCCAGGATGCGGTCCAGCCGGCTGGACCGGCTCTCGCCTGTCGCCGAGTGGCTGCCGGGAGAGACCCCGGAGCCGTCGCCGTACGCTGCGCTCATCGTCCACCTCGTGCCGCTGCCGCGGACCCGCTCGGTCCGTTCCGTCCCTGACCCATCGGCGGGACCGGTCGATGGCTTGAGCAGCGGTCCGACCGACGACGGCTCACCCGGTCGGGGGACCCTACGGAGCCGTTCTCACGAGCGCAGCGCGCGCTCGCCGGCAGCGCGGAGCACCGGTACGAGGTCGGCGGGGGCAGCCGCCGCGCCGGTCATCAGCAGGACCTGCAGCACCCCCTGGTGGACCAGCAGGTCCAAGCCGTCCACGACGGTGGCCGACCGGGCGACCCAGGCGGCCGCGAGCGGCGTCGGCCACGGGTCGTAGAGCACGTCGAAGAGCGCGCCCACCTGGCGCGGCACGGAGCTCACGAGGTGGTCGGTCGCGCCGGCGGCCGTGGTGCTCACGACCAGCGGAGCCGCCAGCCCGTCGACGGCCCGGGCCCACGGCTCGACCTCCAGCCCGACCCCCGAGGCGGCGGCCGCAGCCTCCAGCCCCGCTCGTCGGGACGGGTCCCGGACGTAGGCGCGGACGGTGCGGGTGAGCCCGGCCAGCGCCACCACGGCCGAGCGGGCGGTCGCTCCCCCGCCGAGCAGGGTGACCTCCTCCACGGGGCCGACGCCGGCCGCCACGAGCGCCGCCACCATGCCGGGGACGTCGGTGTTCTCGCCGACCCGGCGACCGTCCCGGAGCAGGACGGTGTTGGCGCCGCCGGCCATCTCGACCATCGGGGAGGCGGCGTCCAGCAGGGGCAGGACGGCAGCCTTCAACGGCATGGTCAGGGACAGCCCCGCCCAGTCGCGGTCGAGCCCGTCGAGGAAGCCGGCCAGCCCGTCCTCGTCGACCTCCTGCGCGGTGTAGCTCCAGTCGGTGAGGCCGAGCTGGTCGTACGCCGCGCGGTGCAGGACCGGGGACAGCGAGTGGGCCACCGGTGAGCCGAGCACGGCCGCCCGGCGCGTCACTGGTTCGACTTGAGCTCGCTCTTGAACCTGAGGAACTCCTGGTAGTCGCCGGTGAACTTCGTGGTGCCCTTCGACGGGTCGGTGGTCACGAAGTAGAGCCAGTCCCCCGGCGTCGGGTTCACCGCCGCGGTGAGGGCGGCCAGCCCGGGCGAGTTGATCGGTGCCGGCGGCAGGCCCTGGTTCTTGTAGGTGTTGTACGGCGAGTCGGCACCCAGGTCCTCGTAGGTGACGATCTCCTTGTCGGCCTTGAGCGCGTAGTTGACCGTGGAGTCGAACTGCAGCGGCATGTTCTGCGCGAGCCGGTTGTAGACCACCCGCGCGACCTTGCCGAAGTCCTCGGCGTTGCGCGCCTCGGCCTCGACCAGGCTGGCGATGACGACGATGTCCTCCGGCGAGCGGTTGGTGCGCGCGACACCGGCCCGGTCGGCGGCCGTCTGGTAGGCGGTGAACAGCTGGGTGAGGACCGAGTCGGCCGTGGCGTTGGGCTCGACGTCGTAGGTCGCGGGGTAGAGGAAGCCCTCCGGGTTGCCCTTCGCGTAGTCGGGCAGGCCGAGAGCAGCGGCGCGCTTCGTCAGCGCCTTCTCGTAGTCCTTGAGCGGCAGCTCGGTGTCCTTGGCGAGCTTCTGCAGCGTCTCGTCCAGCCGCAGGCCCTCGGGCAGCGTGACCCGGGCCTGGATCCGGGCCGACGGGTCGAGCACGGCCGCCAGGGCGTCGGCAGCGGCCATCTTGTGCTGGACCTGGTAGAAGCCGGGCTGCAGGTTGGACGCGTCCGGGTCGGCGTAGGCGGCGGTGACGAACGCCTGGGTGCTCTTGACGACGTCCTCCGCCTTCAGCGTCTTGGCGACGTCGGCCGAGGTGTCCCCCGTCTTCACCTCGATCACCACGCTCCCCTCGCCCGGGCCGGGGTAGTCCGGCGCGCTGGACGAGGAGAACACGTCCTTGATCTTGCTGACCCCGCCGAGGGCCAGTGCCGCGACGCCGCCGATCACGCCGACGACGAGCAGCAGCGAGAGGACCACCGCGAGGGCGTTCTTGCCGCGCCCGGTCTTCTTGCGGCGCCGTCGGCTGCGGCGCGGACGGGTCTCCTCGTCCGACCACACGGACAGATCGGTCATCGTTCGCCTTCCACACTCGGCTCCACGTCTCGTGCCGTGTCGTGCTCGGCCCCCGGTGAGTTCTCCCCCGTCGCGTGCTCCCCCCGGTCGTCGGGCCGCGCCGTGGGTTCGACGAGCCGTCCAGGTGGGCGACCGGAGGACCTCTCGGAGTCCAGGGCACCCTGCAAGATGATGACAGCAGCGGCCTGGTCGATGACGCTGCGCCCCCTGCGCGTGTCTACCCCGCTCGCGTGCAGCCCACGCTGGGCACCCACCGTCGAGAACCGCTCGTCGACCAGGCGCACGGGCACCCCCAGCCGGTCCGCCAGCGTGGCGGCGTACGCCTCGGCGGCCAGGGCCGCCGGTCCGCGGGTGCCCCGGAGGGTGGTCGGATGGCCGACCAGGACCTCGACGGCCGCCCGCTCCGTGACCAGCGCCCTGAGCCGCTGGACGTCGTCGTGGCCGCGCCGGAGGGTCTCCACCGGCGTCGCGATCAGCCCGGCGGGGTCGCAGCCGGCGACACCGACGCGGACGCTGCCGACGTCGACGCCGAGCCGCACACCCGGCCTCACCGCCGGCTCCTCGCCGGTCGCCACGGGTGCCTGCAGGGCGCGGTCACGCCGAGCCGGTCACCCGCTGGCCGACCGTGTGCTCGACCTGGCGCAGCGCCTCGTCGACCTTGGCCGGGTCGGAACCGCCGCCCTGGGCGACGTCGTCCTTGCCGCCGCCCCCGCCCCCGAGCACCTGCGCCGCGACCCGCACCAGGTCGCCGGCCTTGATGCCCCACTCGCGGCCCTTGTCGTTGACCGCCACGACGACGACGGGGCGTCCGTTCGCGACCGACACCATCGCGACAGCGGCCGGCCGGTGGGCCGGCACCCGGCCGCGGACGTCGAGGACGAGGCGGCGCAGGTCGTCGGCCCCGGTGCCGTCCGGTGCCCGGTGGGTGACGACGCCGACCCCGAAGACGTCGACGGGTGCGGCGGCGAGCTCGCCCGCCACGGCCAGCACCTGGGAGGACCGCACCTTCTCGAGGTCCTTCTCGACCTCGCGGAGCCGGTGCGTCAGCGCCGCCACCCGGTCCGGCAGCTCCTCGGGGCGCACCTTGAGCGCCTCGGTGAGCTGGCTGACGAGGGCGTGCTCCCGGGCGAGGAAGCTGTACGCGTCGACCCCGACGAGAGCCTCGACCCGGCGGACGCCCGCGCCGATGGACGACTCGCCGAGGATGCTCACCAGGCCGAGCTGGCCGGAGCGCTGCGCGTGGGTGCCGCCGCAGAGCTCGCGGGCCCAGTCGCCGACCGAGACGACGCGGACCTCGTCGCCGTACTTCTCGCCGAACAGTGCCATCGCGCCGGACGCCACCGCCTGCTCCTGGGTCATCAGCTCGG
Source organism: uncultured Actinomycetota bacterium (assembly GCA_963784645.1). Taxonomy (GTDB): domain Bacteria; phylum Actinomycetota; class Actinomycetes; order JACCUZ01; family JACCUZ01; genus JBBRVW01. The sequence continues at coordinate 34,999 of CAWARY010000019.1, forward strand.
CGCGGACGTCGAGGTCGGCCGCGAGGACCTCGTTGACCTCCTGCTCGACATCGCGCAGGACGCTGGGCGGGACGGGGCCGGCGGAGTTGAAGTCGAAGCGGAACCGACCCGGCGCGTTCTCGGAGCCGGCCTGGGTCGCGGTCTCCCCCAGCGCGTCGCGGAAGCCCTTGTGCACGAGGTGCGTCGCCGTGTGCGCCCGGCTGATGGCCCGGCGGCGGGCGATATCGACCTCCGCCACGACCGAGTCGCCGCGGGTGACCTCGCCGCTCACCACCCGGCCGCGGTGCACGATCAGCCCGGTCATCGGCGTCTGCACGTCGCTGACCTCGACCTCGGCGGCCGAACCGTGGCCGGTGAAGCGCAGGGTGCCGTGGTCGGCGAGCTGGCCGCCGCCCTCGGCGTAGAGCGGGGTGCGGTCGAGCACGATCTCGACCTCCTGCCCGGCGCTCGCCGCGGGCACCGTCGCGCCGTCGACGAGCAGGCCCACCACGGTCGCCTCGCTGACGACCTCGTCGTAGCCGGTGAACCGGCTGGGGCCGCCGGCGTCGAGCACCTCGCGGTAGGCCGAGACGTCGGCGTGCCCCTGGCGGCGCCCGTGGGCGTCGGCCTTGGCGCGGTCGCGCTGCTCGGCCATCAGCCGCCGGAAGCCGTCGCGGTCGACCTCGAGCCCCTGCTCCTCGGCCATCTCGAGGGTGAGGTCGATCGGGAAGCCGAAGGTGTCGTGCAGCTGGAAGGCCCGCTCGCCGGACAGGGTGGTGCCACCGGCCGCCTTGGTCTCCCGGACGGCGGTGTCGAGGATCGTCGTTCCTGCGCGCAGCGTGCCCCGGAAGATCTCCTCCTCGGTCGTCGCGATCGTGGAGATCCGGGCGAAGTCGCGCGCCAGCTCGGGGTACGACGGCGCCATCGCGTCCTTGGAGACGGTGAGCAGCTCGGGCACGACCGGCTCGTCGACACCGAGCAGCCGCATCGAGCGGACGACGCGCCGGATCAGCCGCCGCAGGACGTAGCCGCGCGCCTCGTTGCCGGGAGTCACGCCGTCGCCGATGAGCATCAGGGCGCTGCGGACGTGGTCGGCGACGACGCGCAGCTTGACGTCGTCGCCGTCGTTCGCGTCACCGCTGGCGCCGTAGCGCTTGCCGGACATCTCGGCCGCGCGCTCGAGGACGGGGTAGACCTCGTCGATCTCGTAGAGGTTGTCGACGCCCTGCAGGAGGAACGCGACCCGCTCGAGGCCCATGCCGGTGTCGATGTTCTTCTTCGGCAGCGGGCCGGCGACGTCGAAGTCCTCCTTGCTGCGCACCGCGGAGAGCTCGTCCTGCATGAACACGAGGTTCCAGAACTCCATGTAGCGGTCGCCGGCGTCCCAGTCGCCGTCCTTGCCGAACTCCGGGCCGCGGTCGATGAGGATCTCGCTGGACGGGCCGCCCGGTCCGGGCACACCCATGGACCAGTAGTTGTCCTTGTTGCCGAGCCGGACGATGCGGTCGTCGGACAGGCCGGCGACCTGCTTCCACAGCGCCACGGCCTCGTCGTCGTCGGCCAGCACGCTGGCGTAGAGGACCGACTCGTCGAAGCCGTAGCCGCCGTCGCTCTGCGGCCGGGTCACCAGCTCCCAGGCGAGCTGGATGGCGCCTTCCTTGAAGTAGTCGCCGAAGGAGAAGTTGCCGTTCATCTGGAAGAACGTGCCGTGCCGGGCGGTCTTGCCGACCTCGTCGATGTCGAGGGTCCGCAGGCACTTCTGCACGCTCGTCGCCCGCAGGTACGGCGGGGTCTGCTGGCCGAGCAGGTAGGGCTTGAACGGCACCATGCCGGCGTTGACGAACAGCAGGTTCGGGTCGTCGAGCAGCAGCGAGGCGCTGGGCACGACGGTGTGCCCGTGGCCCTCGAAGAACGCGAGCCACCGACGCTTGATCTCGGCGGTCTCCATCAGGGGTCTCTCCTGGGCTTGGCGCTCGTCCTGGTGCGGGTCCGGTCACGTGGGCGACCGACCCGGCCGCCGGCGGGGTGGTCGACGAGGTCGGCGGCCTCGGCGGGGCTGAGGGGCCGGTCGTGCGCCGGCTCCATGCCGAGGGCCTCGCGCAGCTCGGCCTCGCGCTGGGCCATGCCCTCACGGACCTCGTCGGCGAAGGCCCGCAGGCCGGCCCCCGCACCGGTAGCGCGCTCGGCGAGGCCGCCCGGGCTGTAGGCGTGCAGGGTCTTCTGCACCTTGCGGACGGCATAGACCCCGGCGGCCGCCCCGACGGCGACCCAGAACAGCCGGCGCATCAGCGGGCCTTGTCCCGACGGCTCGCGGCCCGGGCTGCGGCCTTCTCGGCGCGGGTCTGGTCGGCGACCCGGCGCCGGGTGCGCTGGCCGGGGCGGTCGGCGAGCGCCTGCCGCACGCCGTAGGAGAAGGCGGCGACACGGACGACCGGCCCCCCGACGGTGGCGGCCATCAAGGCGGTGAGCGCGCTGACGTTGGTGGTGGCCGACTGCACGTTGGACGTGATCGCGTCGACCCGCACCAGCTGGGCGTTGGCGGTGGTGACGGTCGTGGTCACCTCGTTGAGCAGCGGGACCGTCTCGTCGGAGACGCCCTTGATCAGGTGGCGGGTCTCGTCGAGCACCCCGCCGAGCTTGATCAGCGGGATCGCGAGGACCCCGACCAGCAGCACGAACGCCACGGCCGCGATGAGCCCCGCGACGTCACCCACAGACATGCGCCCGACCTTATCGCGCCGCCGGCCACACCCCCGACCCCCTTTCCCGCCCGCCCCGCCCGCCCCGCGCCCGCACCCCGGCCTCCCCGCCCCCGCAAGATCCTTTGCGCGGCGACACACCGGACCGGCGGCGAGTCTGTTGACAGCACGCACAAAGGATCTTGTGCGAGCGGACGCGGCGACTCGTCCACCACCCGAGCCGCCGGCGTCGCCCATCCACAGCTCACCCCGGTCGCGACCATCCGCGGCCAGCGGTGCCGCACGGTCGAGCAATGCCGGACTACCCCGACGACCTGGACCACCCGCTCACCCGTGGCGACGCCAGCCTGCTGGGCATCGGCTGGCGCGAGCTGGCCGGGCCGCTCTGGCGCTCGCCCTACCGCGGCTCACACGTGTGGAGCGCGACCGACCCTCGGCTCCCGCTCCAGCGCGCACTCGATGCAGCCTGCCTCCTACCAGAGGGCGGCGCGCTCGGTGGCTGGGCGGCAGCCAAGGTCGCCGGAGTAGACGAGCTCGACGGTGCCCCGACCGGCCGTCCGCTGCCGGTGCCCTTGTGCCTGCCGCCTCGGGTGACCCGACGACGCGGGCCGACCGTGGTCCCGTGGCGGTCTCCGCTCGAGGCCGCCGACGTCGTCGAGATCGGCGGGGTCCCGGTGACGCGGGCGGTGCGGACGGCGTTCGACCTCGCGCGGCACGGCGATCTCGAGGTCGCCGTCGCCTCTCTGGACGTGCTCGCGCGCGGCCGACCGGACTCCTGGCCCAGGTGGCTGCGTACGCAGACGCCCGGCCCGGCTGGGGCGGGGTTCCCAGTGCCCGCCGCGCCCTGGCGCTGGCCAGCCCGCGGGCGCGATCGATGCGGGAGACCTCGCTCCGGCTGTTCTGGCTGCTGGAGTGTCGAGCTGCCGGCGCCCGAGGTGAATGCCGCGGTGCTCGGGCACGGCGGCTGGCTGCTGGGCATGGGCGACCTGCTCGATGCCGAGTCCGGGCTGCTCGCCGAGTACGACGGCGCCGGCCACCGGGACGAGGTCCAGCACGCGCTGGACAACGCCCGCGAGGAGGGCTTCGAGGACACCGGACTCGTCGTCGTGCGGTTCGGCAACGTGGATCTCGTCCGGCACCGCACCCGTGCGAAGCAGCGCCTGCACGCCGGCTACGCACGAGCCCGGGCAGCACAGCAGCGGGACTGGCTGTGGCGTCCGGGGCCGCTCCCGCCGCCTGTGCCGGACTGGTGAGCCGGTCCCGGACAGGCAAGCCGCTCCCGCCCGCATCGCCGCCCCGCGGAATGTGCGCCCCAGCACCCGACACGCCGCGGGTCCGGTGTGTCGGCGCACAAAGGATCTTGGGTGGGGTCAGGTGGGGCGGATGAGGGTGCGGAGCTTGTCCCAGAGGTCGGCGAGCCGCGACTCCGCGCCGTAGCGGGTGGGGCGGTAGTAGGTCCGCGCGAGGACGGCGTCCGGGGGGTACTGCTGCGCCGCGACCCCGCCGGGCTCGTCGTGCGGGTAGACGTAGCCCGAGCCGGAGCCGATCTTCTTCGCGCCGGCGTAGTGCGCGTCGCGCAGGTGCGCGGGCACCGTCCCGGCCAGCCCGGCGCGGACGTCGGCGATCGCGGCGTCGACGGCCAGCACCACGGCGTTGGACTTCGGTGCCAGCGACAGGTGGATGACCGCCTGGGCCAGGTTGATCCGCGCCTCGGGCATCCCGATCAGCTGGACGGCGTCGGCCGCGGCCACCGCCGCGAGCAGCGAGGTCGGGTCCGCGAGCCCGATGTCCTCGGAGGCGAGGATCACCAGGCGCCGGGCGATGAAGCGCGGGTCCTCCCCCGCCTCGACCATCCGGGCGAGGTAGTGCAGCGCGGCGTCGACGTCCGAGCCGCGCACCGACTTGATGAACCCCGAGATGACGTCGTAGTGCTGGTCGCCGTCACGGTCGTAGCGCAGGGCCGCCCGGTCGACCGCCGACTCCAGCGTCTCGACGTCGAGCACGGCCGGCCGGTCGGACGGCTCTCCGGTCGCCGCCTTCGCGAGGGCGGCGCCGGCACCGGCCTCGAGCGCGGTGAGGCCGCGTCGGGCGTCGCCACCGGCGACCCTGAGCAGGTGCGCCATCGCCTCGGGCGCTACCTCGACCGACCCGGCGAGGCCGCGCCCGTCGGAGATGGCGCGCTCCAGGACCGTGGCGATGCCGGCGTCGTCCAGCGACGCGAGCGTCAGCAGCAGCGACCTGGAGAGCAGCGGGGAGACCACCGAGAAGTACGGGTTCTCCGTGGTGGCGGCGACCAGCGTCACCCAGCGGTTCTCCACCGCCGGGAGCAGTGCGTCCTGCTGCGTCTTGGAGAACCGGTGCACCTCGTCGATGAACAGCACCGTCTCGCGGCCGCTCATCGAGCTGGCCCGCTTCGCCGCGTCGACGACGGCACGCACCTCCTTGACACCGGCATTGACGGCCGAGAGCTCGGTGAAGGCCCGGCCGGTAGCCGTCGACACGAGGTAGGCGAGCGTCGTCTTCCCGGTGCCCGGCGGACCCCAGAGGATGAGCGACGCGGGGCCGGCGACCCCGCCGTCACCCGAGACCAGGCGACGTAGCGGCGACCCCTCGACCAGCAGGTGGTCCTGCCCCACGACCTCGTCGAGGGTCTGCGGACGCATCCGGACGGCGAGCGGCGCGCCGGCGTTGCCGCGGTCCTCAGCGGCGGCCTCGAACAGGTCCACGCCGACGACCGTAACCGGCCCCCCGACCGGCGCCGGGTGGCGGGCACCGACGGCGCCGGCTCTTGGCAGGATGGGCCGGTGCTCTCGTCGCCCGCCCGGTTCCGCGTCCGGCACCGCCGCGCCGTGCCCGTGCCCTCGGTCGACGCGTGACGGCGCCGGCCCTGCGCCGCCTGGCCGACGTCGACGAGCTGCTGGCGGTGCGTGACGACGACTTCGCCCGGGCCGAGGCCGACCCGCTGCGAGCGGGCTCGTTCTGGGCTCTTGACGGCGCGGTCGGCTGGGTCACGGCCTCCCGCCGGGTACCGGGTCGCGCCCACCTGGTCGCACTGGGCGACGCGCTCTCGGCGGCCGCGCTGCTCGATGCGCTGGTCGACGGCCACGGCATCGCCTCGACCACGCTGCCGCGGGACGCCGACCGGCACCTGCCGGCGTACCGGCTGGAGCCGCGCAACGACTGGGAGTGGTTCGTCACCCGCACCGCGCCCCCGCCGCAGGCCGGCGAGGATCTGGTCCGCTGGCTCGGTCCGAGCGACGGCGACGAGCTGCGCGACCTGCTGCGCACGTGGAGCCCCCGGCACGACGTCGACCCCGGCGACCCCGGCGTGCTCCGGTGGGCCGGCGTCCGCCACGCGGGCGGGTCGCTGGTCGCCGCCGCCGCGCACACCGAGCACCGGCCGGGCGTGCCGCACCTCGCCTCGGTCGTCACCCACGGCGAGCACCGCGGACGCGGCCTCGCGGCGGCGGTGTGCGGCTGGCTCACGCGAGCGCTGCTGGCCGAGGGCACCGGCTGGGTGACGCTCGGGATGTACAGCGACAACGACGTGGCCCGCCGCATGTACCAGCGGCTCGGCTACGTCAACGACCACCACTTCACGAGCGGTCGCCTGCTCCGGCGCTGAGGGTCCTCAGCTGCGGGACGGGCTCGGCGGCTCACCCGGCCTGTCCCCCGGCGCGGCCGTGCCACCGGGGGCCGCCGGCACCGCGTCGACGCCGGCCTCCTTGCGCTGCTCCGGCGTGATCGGCGCCGGTGCCGCGGTCAGCGGGTCGTAGCCGCCACCGCTCTTGGGGAAGGCGATGACGTCCCGGATCGAGTCGCTGCGGGAGAGGAGGGCGCAGATCCGGTCCCAGCCGAGGGCGATGCCGCCGTGCGGCGGTGCACCGAACGCGAACGCATCGAGCAGGAAGCCGAACTTCTCCTGAGCCTGCTCCTCGGTGAGCCCCATCAGAGCGAAGACACGCTCCTGGACGTCGCGCCGGTGGATACGGATCGACCCACCGCCGATCTCGTTGCCGTTGCAGACGATGTCGTAGGCGTAGGCCAGGGCGTTGCCCGGGTCCTCCTCGAACCGGTCGACCCACTCCGGCTTCGGCGACGTGAACGCGTGGTGCACCGCGGTCCACGCACCGGCACCGACGGCGACGTCACCGGACGCGCGCGCCTTCGACGACGGCTCGAACAGCGGCGCGTCGACGACCCACAGGAAGGACCACTCGTCCTCGTCGATCAGGCCGCAGCGCCGGCCGATCTCGAGCCGTGCGGCACCCAGCAGCGCCTGCGAGGCGGCCGTCTCGCCGGCGGCGAAGAAGACCGCGTCGCCCGACCGGGCGCCGACGTGGGCGGCCAGCCCGGAGCGCTCGTCGTCGGACAGGTTCTTGGCGGTCGGGCCGCCGAGCTCACCGTCCTCCGTCACCAGGACGTACGCCAGCCCGCGCGCACCGCGCGCCTTGGCCCAGTCCTGCCAGCCGTCGAGCTCCTTGCGCGACTGACCGGCCCCACCCGGCATGACGACCGCACCGACGTACGGCGCCTGGAACACGCGGAACGGTGTGCTCGCGAAGTAGTCGGTGCACTCGACCAGCTGCTGGCCGAAGCGGAGGTCCGGCTTGTCGCTGCCGTACTCGCGCATCGCGTCGGCGTAGGTCATGCGGGTGAGCGGCAGCGGCAGCTCGTGGCCGATCAGCCGCCACAGCGCCGCCACGACCTCTTCGGCCATCTCGATGACGTCGTCCTGGTCGACGAAGGACATCTCGACGTCCAGCTGGGTGAACTCCGGCTGCCGGTCGGCACGGAAGTCCTCGTCGCGGTAGCAGCGAGCGATCTGGAAGTACTTCTCCATCCCGGCGACCATGAGCAGCTGCTTGAACAGCTGCGGCGACTGCGGCAGGGCGTACCAGCTGCCGGGCGACAGTCGCGCCGGCACCAGGAAGTCGCGAGCGCCCTCGGGCGTCGACCGGGTGAGCGTCGGCGTCTCGATCTCGACGAAGCCCCGGTTGTGCAGCACCTCGCGCGCGGCCCGGCTGACCTCGCTGCGCAGCCTCAGCGCGGCCGCCGGTGCGGTGCGCCGCAGGTCCAGGTAGCGGTACTTCAGCCGCACCTCCTCGCCGACCTCGACGTGGTCGTCGATCTGGAACGGCAGCGGGGCAGCCTCGTTGAGGACCTCGACCTCGGTGGCCACCACCTCGATCTCGCCGGTGGCCAGCTGCGGGTTGGCGTTGCCGGCTGGTCGCGCGGTGACCTCGCCGACGACGCGCAGGCAGAACTCGTTGCGCAGGCCGGCCGCGACCGCCTCGTCGCGGACCACGACCTGGACGTAGCCGGACGCGTCGCGCAGGTCGACGAACGCGACACCACCGTGGTCGCGGCGGCGGGCGACCCAGCCGGTGAGGGTCACGGTCTGGCCGGCGTGCGCGGCGCGCAGCGCGCCGGCCTCGTGCGTGCGGATCACAAGTTGCTCCTCGGTACGTCGGACAGGGTGTCCGCGCGGATCAGCTGTCGGTGGCGGCGGTGCCGGTCACGCTGGGGCGCAGGTCCTCCGCCGGTGGGACCCACGCCGACGGATCCACGGCCACCTGCTCACCGGTGCGGATGTCGCGCACCTGGTGGGTGCCGTCCTCCTGCGGGAACCACACGAACGGGATTCCCCGGCGCTCGGCGTACCTGATCTGCTTGCCGTACTTCTGGGCACTCGGCGAGACCTCCGTGGGCACTCCACGACCGCGCAGCAAGGTGGCGACGTCACCGGCGGCGGCGCGGTCGTCCTCGGCGGGCAGCGCAACGAGCACACAGGTCGGCGTGCTTCGCGAGGCCGCGAGCAGGTCGCGCGAGAGCAGCGGTGCCAGCGTCCGGGTCACCCCGAACGAGATTCCGACGCCCGGGTAGGTGCTGCGTCCGTCGCTCGCCAGCGCGTCGTAGCGACCGCCCGAGCAGATCGACCCGAGGTGCTCGAAGCCCACCATGCGCGTCTCGAAGACGGTGCCGGTGTAGTAGTCGAGGCCCCGCGCGACGCTGAGGTCGGCCACCACCGAGAGCCGGTCGGACTGCAGCGACGCCGTGCCCGCGAGCACCCGCAGCAGCTCGTCGAGGCCCTCGTCCAGGAGCGGGTGGCTCACTCCGAGGCCGCGCACCTGTTCGGCGAGGGCGTCGGCCGGCGCCCGCACCTCGGTCAGCGCGAGGCAGGCCTTGGCCTGGTCGTCGGTCAGACCGGCCTCGTCGGCCAGCATCCGCAGGACCGTGGCCTGGTCGACCTTGTCCAGCTTGTCGACCACGCGCATCACCCCGGCCACCGCCTCGTCGGTCTCGACGCCGACCCCGCGGTAGTAGCCCTCGATCAGCTTGCGGCTGTTGACCTGCATGCGTACGGCGGGCAGCGGCAGCCGGGTCAGGGCCTCCGCCATCACCCGGGCGACCTCGACCTCGTGGTGGAACGGCAGGGTGTCCTTGCCGATCACGTCGATGTCGGCCTGGGTGAACTCGCGGAACCGGCCTTCCTGCGGCCGCTCACCACGCCAGGCGCGCTGGATCTGGTAGCGGCGGAACGGGAAGTCGAGGTGTCCCGCGTTCTCCAGCACGTAGCGGGCCAAGGGGACCGTGAGATCGAAGTGCAGGCCGAGCTGGCGGGCCCGGTCCGACTCGCTCTCGGAGTCGCCGGCCTGCAGCCGGCGCAGGACGTAGACCTCCTTGTCGATCTCGCCCTTGCGCAGCATCTGCTCGAGCGGCTCGACGGCACGGGTCTCGATCGAGGCGAAGCCGTGCAGCTCGAAGACCTCGCGCAGGACGTCGAGGACGTGCTGCTCGACGATGCGCTGGCCGGGCAGCCACTCGGGGAAGCCCGACAGCGGAGCGATGCGAGCCATGGCTACATCCCCCTCGTCGGCGGTGCGGTCGCCAGGTCCTGGAGGAACGGGTTGGTCGCGCGCTCCCGGCCGACGGTCGTCTGGGGGCCATGGCCCGGCAGGACCACGACGTCGTCGGGCAGGGTCAGCACCTTGGCGGCCAGGCTGCGCAGCATCGTCGGCGTGTCGCCGCCCGGCAGGTCGGTGCGCCCGATGCTGCCCGCGAACAGCAGGTCGCCCGAGAGGAAGTAGGACTCGGGCCCGTCCCCGTCCGCCGGGTCGTGCGGGAGCCGGAACGCCACCGACCCCCGCGTGTGGCCGGGGGCGTGGTCGACGGTGACCTCGAGCCCGGCGATCGACAGCACCTCACCGTCGGAGAGCGGCTTGACGTCGTCGGGCTCGGTCCACTCCAGGCGACCACCGAACATCGCCGCCGTCTCGCGCGAGAGGCCCGACATCGGGTCGGCGAGCAGGTGGTCGTCGCCCGGGTGCAGGTACGCCGGGATCCCCCGCGCGCCGCACACCGGCGTCACCGAGAACGTGTGGTCGAGGTGCCCGTGGGTGAGCAGCACGGCGACCGGCTGCAGCCGGTGCTCACGGATCAGCTCGTCGAGGTGCGGGACGACCTCGATGCCGGGGTCGACGACCACGCACTCCTCGCCCGCTGCCGGCGCCACGAGGTAGCAGTTCGTGCCGAAGGCGGCTGACGGGAAGCCGGTGATCAGCACGAGCGCCTTCCTGACGTGGGGGGGTAGTGGGACCGCCGCGGCCGACGGCCCAGGCACGGACGGCGAGCCTACCGGCGCGCTCCGGGGCGTCGCGAACGCGTCACGGCGGGCCGGGCGACCGGTGGTCACGCCCGCGCAGCATCCCCCGCCCTACACTGGCCGACCGTGCGCCAGCCGCGCACGATCGGTCCGGGCAGGCACGAGCGGAGGCACGCGTGGCGGGCAGCGCGAAGCGGGAGCGTCAGCTGGCGCGGGAGCACTACGAGCGCCAGCAGGCACGCCGAGCGGCCCGGGCCGCGAAGCGCCGCCGCAACCAGCAGGTCGGCGCGGTAGCCGTGGCGGTCCTGCTGATCGTGCTCGGCGTGGTCTTCCTCGCCAACCGGCTCGGCGGCAACGACACCGTGACCGCGGGCAAGCCGGGAGCGAAGTCCACCGATGCGGCGACGACGCCGAGCGACACCCCCACGCCCTCTCCGTCCTCGTCCGACGCCGCGGGCGGCTGCACGTACTCGAAGGCAGGCGCCGCGTCCAAGGACGTCGGGCTGCCGACCTACGACCCGGCGAAGGCTGCGACCTACACGAAGCCGTTCAGCGTCGACCTGGCGACCTCGCAGGGCGACATCACGATCCAGATGGCGGCAGCCAAGGCGCCGTGCACCACGAACAGCTTCAAGCACCTCGCGGAGTCGAAGTACTTCGACGGCACCGACTGCCACCGCCTCACCACGAACAACATCTTCGTCCTGCAGTGCGGCGACCCGACCGCCAGCGGCAGCGGCGGCCCGGGCTACCAGTTCGGCGAGGAGAACCTGCCCGCCGAGGGCGAGAACAACTATCCGGCCGGCACCGTGGCGATGGCCAACGCCGGCAGCGGCACCAACGGCAGCCAGTTCTTCCTCGTCTACAAGGACACCACCCTGCCCGCGAACTACACGATCTTCGGGACCATCACGAAGGGCCTCGACGTCGTGCAGAAGGTCGCCGACGCCGGCTCCGACGACTCGAACGGCACCGGCGACGGCAAGCCCACGCTGCCGATCACCATCAAGACCGCGACGGTCGGGAAGGCCTGACGTGACCGAGCATCCCGCGGACGAGCAGCCGCCCGGGGCGGCGCCGCACGCCCCCGGTGAGCGGGCCGACGAACCGACAGCCGACGCGGCGCCGGACACCGCGCCGCCCGCAGGGGTCGCTCCCGAGCCGACCCCTGAGCCGGTGCCCGACCCCGGGCCGGCGCCCGCTCCCGTCCCGGGACCCGATCCGACCCCCGAGCCGGATCCCGACCCCGACCCGACCCCCGAGCCGGATCCCGACCCCGACCCGACCCCCGAGCCGGTGCCCGACCCCGCGCCGACGCCCGTCCCAGAACCCGAGCTGACGCTCGTCCCGGGACCCGACCCGACCCCTCCGCCGTTGTCTGACCCTGAGCCGTTGTCTGACCCTGAGCCGGTACCCGACCCCGAGCCGGCGCCCGCTCCCGTCCCGACCCCCGAGCCGACGCCTGTCCCGGGACCCGAGCCCATGCCGGGGCCGGGCCCGACGCCCGCACCCGGTGCGTCCTCGGAACCGGAGCCGTCGCCTGCAGCTGCCCCGCAGCCCGCGCCCGCGGCGGCCGCGGACCGCGACGGGGTCGCCGGAGCGTCCTCCCCCGCACCGATCCCCGCTCCTGCCCCGGTGCCGCACGCCCCCACGCCGGGCGACGTCCCGCACGCCCCCACACCGGCCGACGTCCCGCACGTACCGCCGGCGGTCGCGGCGCCCACCGTTCCGGCCGTTCCAGCCTCCGACCCGACCGAGTGGGGTCGGGTCGCCGACGACGGCACGGTCTTCGTCCGCACTGCCGACGGCGAGCGGCCGGTGGGCTCCTACCCGGAGGCCGGCCACGACGAGGCGCTGGCCTACTTCGGCCGGAAGTTCGACGAGCTGGCCGGCCAGGTCGTGCTGCTGGAGCAGCGGGTCAAGGCCGGCGGAGTCGCCCCCAAGGACGCCGCCACGACGTCGGCACACCTGCGCGAGACGATCACCGACGCCCACGCGGTGGGCGACCTCGCCGGCCTGCTGGCCAGGCTCGACACCGTCGAGACCGAGGTGGAGAAGGCCCGGGTCAAGGCCGACCAGGCCCGCTCCGCCGCCCGCAAGCGGGCGGCGGAGGCGAAGGAGAAGGTCGTCGCCGAGGCCGAGTCGCTCGCGACCTCGACGGACTGGAAGCGCGCCGGCGACCGGCTCCGCACGCTGCTCGACGAGTGGAAGAAGGTGCCGCGGCTCGAGCGCAAGGTCGACGACGGGCTCTGGAAGCGCTTCAGCCACGCGCGCACGACGTTCGACAAGAACCGCCGCGCGCACTTCGCCGAGCTCGATGTCTCCAGGGGTGAGGCGGCGCAGGTCAAGGAGAAGCTCATCAAGAAGGCCGAGGAGCTCTCCACCTCCAAGGAGTGGGGCGACACCGCCAAGGCCTATCGCGACCTGATGACGCAGTGGAAGGCCGCCGGTCGGGCACGTCGCGACGTCGAGGACGAGCTGTGGGCGCGCTTCCGCGCCGCGCAGGACGTGTTCTTCGCGGCGCGCTCCGAGGTCTTCGCCGAGCGGGACGCCGGCCAGTCCGAGAACCTCGAGAAGAAGCGCGCCCTCGCAGCCGAGGCCGAGAAGCTGCTCCCGCTCACCGACCACAAGGCCGCCCGCGCGGTCCTACGGTCCCTCCACGACCGCTGGGAGGCGGTCGGGCACGTGCCCCGCGGCGACAGGGACGAGGTCGAGAACCGGCTCCGCAAGGTCGACGACGCCGTCCGCGCGGCCGAGGAGGCCGAGTGGGCCCGGTCGAACCCCGAGGCGCGGGCCCGCGCCGAGGCCACGGCGAGCCAGCTGCGCACCAGCATCGAGAGCCTCGAGAAGGACGCCGCGGCCGCCCGGGCGGCCGGCAACGAGAAGAAGGCCGCCGACGCCGAGCAGGCGGCCGCCACCCGGCGCACCTGGCTGGTCGAGGCCGAGAAGACCCTCACCGAGTTCAGCTAGAGCCGAGGTGTTGCGCTCGGGGGGAACGCGGCAGTCTCAGGTGGCGAGCCAGCGCTGCTGCTGCGCCTTCTCCCGCTCGTAGGGGCGGACCAGGCTCACACCGGCTCACGCGCCGTCGCAGCGTCGTGGGCAGCGCGCAAGACCCGTCCGGCCGCTCCGACGGCCGAGGCGACGTCGCCGTCGGGCGGGTAGAGCAGGGCCCGACCGACCACGAGACCGCGCACCGTCGGCTGGCGCAGCGCCCGGCCCCACGACGCGAGGTCGGCGGCCGGGTCCGGACCAGGGACCCCGCCCAGCACCACGCACGGCAGCGTCGTGGCCGCGAAGACGGTCTCGGGGTCGTCACAGGACGGGAGCTTGAGCCAGGTACGGCTGCTGGTCGCGCCGAGCGCGGACGCCACGGTGATCGCCCGTGCCAGCGACCCGGCGTCGCGGCGGAGCCGCAGCTGGCCCTGGGTGTCGCGCTCGTAGGGCAGCGGCTCGACCATCGCCATCAGGCCGTGGGCGGCCAGCTCGGTCACCGCCTGGGCGCAGGCCTCCAGGGTCGGCGCAGTGCTCGGGTCCTCGTCGTCGATGCGGATGAGCATCTTGCCGCCCTCGAGGCGGTAGCGCTCGATGGCGGCCGCGTCGTAGCCGGTGAACCGGTCGTCCATCGTCCAGGAAGCACCGTCCAGACCACCCCGGTTCATCGAACCGATGACGACCTTGCCCTCCAGGGCGCCGAGCAGCAGCAGCTCCTCGACGACGTCGGGCGAGCCGAGCACGCCGTCGACCGACGGGTCGGCCAGCGCGGTGACCAGCCGGGAGAGCAGCGAGCGCCGGTCGGCCATGGCGAGCGGGTCACCACCGGTGCCCAGCGCGCCGCGCGCGCCGTGATCAGCGGCGACCAGGAACAGGGTCCCGCTCGCGGAGAGCAGGGTGTCGGGCCGCCCCCGGGTGGCGTAAGCGGCGTCGACGGCCTCGGGCCGGGTAGCCCGGTCGCGCAGCAGCTGGCTCCACTGCCCGTCGGAGATGGCAGTCATCGGGCCGGTCCCTTCCTCGGATCGGGCGGCGGGGACGCACCTGCGTGCTCCGGGTGCGGCGCCACCAGGGCGTCGAGCTCGTCGATCGTCGGCATGGCGTCTGCGCAGGCGAGCCGGGAGGCGACGATCGCGCCGGCGGCATTGGCGTGCACGGCGATGTCGACAGGGTCCCAGCCGGCCAGCAAGCCGTGGACCAGGGCTGCCCCGAAGGCATCGCCGGCCCCGAGTCCGCAGACGACCTCGACCAGGTGGGGTGGAACCGTGCTGGTGCCGGCCGCCGAGGCGACGAGCACGCCGTCCGCCCCCTTCTTGATCATCGCCAGCCTGACACCGGCGGCCAGGAGCCTGGCGGCCGCCTCGTCCGGCTCGGCGGTGCCGACCGCGACCTCGACCTCGGCACGGTTGCCCACCACCACGTCGACGTGCTGCAGCATCGCGGCGTACTCGGCGCGCGCGTGCTCCGGCGAGGGCCAGAACATCGGGCGCCAGTCGAGGTCGAGCACGGTGTGCCGACCGGAGCCCGGGGCGCTCCGGCCGCGGCGCTCCAGCATCGACAGCTGGGTGGCGCGCGCGGGCTCGACGGAGACCCCGGTGCCGGTCACCCACAGCAGCGGCACGTCGGTCACGACGTCCCACGGCACGTCGGCGTCGGTCAGGGTGAGGTCCGGAGCCACCGGGTCCCGGTAGAACAGCAGCGGCGGATCCTCCGGTGGGTCCAGCTCGCAGAAGACGACCGGCGTGTGCAGGTCCGGCGAGGTGCCGACGTACGAGGCGTCGACGCCGAACCCGGTCAGCGCCTGCCGGACGTAGCTACCGAACCCGTCGGCACCGACCTTGGTCAGCACGGCCGACCGACGTCCGAGACGGGCCGCGCCGACCGCCACGTTGGTGGCAGTACCGCCGAGGAACTTCGCGAACGTCCGTACGTCGGCCAGCGGGCCGACCTGCTCCGGGTAGAGGTCGACACCGACCCGGCCGACGGTCAGGACCTCGAGGTCGATCGAGGTCATGGGAACGCTCGCATGGTCGGGTCGCGCCTGCCAGGTCAGCTATTGGTCGGGAAGTGGAAGCTGGACCCTGCGGGGTGCTCGACCTCCGGCCAGCGCGAGGTGACGACCTTGGACCGGGTGTAGAAGGCCACCCCGTCCGCGCCGTGGATCCGGGACTGGCCGAACAGCGAGTCCTTCCAGCCACCGAAGGAGTAGTAGGCCATCGGCACCGGGATCGGCACGTTGATGCCGATCATCCCGACCTTGACACCACGCTGGAACCGCCGGGCCGCCTCGCCGCTCGAGGTGAAGATCGCGGTCCCGTTGCCGTACGGGTTGGCGTTGATGAGCTCGATGGCCTCGTCGACCGTCGTCGCCCGGACCACCGAGAGCACGGGGCCGAAGATCTCCTCGCGATAGACGTCCATCTCGGCGGTCACCTGGTCGATCACGGTCGGGCCGACCCAGAAGCCCCCCTCGTGACCGGCGACCCGGTAGTCCCGCCCGTCCACGGCCAGCCGGGCGCCTTGCGCCTCACCGCTGCCGATGAGGCCGGTGATCCGGTCCCGGGCGGCGGCCGTGACGACCGGGCCCATCTCGCTGTCGGCGTCCCGGCCGGGACCGACACGCACCTTGCCTGCCCTGGCCACCACGGCGTCCACCACGCTGTCGCCCGCGTCGCCCACCGTGACCGCCGCCGAGATCGCCATGCAGCGCTCACCCGCGGACCCGAACGCGGCGGCCACCAGGTGGTCGGAGACGTAGTCGACGTCGGCGTCCGGCAGCACGACGGCGTGGTTCTTGGCGCCGCCGAGAGCCTGGACCCGCTTGCCGCTCGCGGTGCCCCGCTCGTGGATGTACCGCGCGATCGGGGTGGAGCCGACGAACGAGACGGCAGCGATGTCCGGGTGCTCCAGGATCGCGTCGACGGCCTCCTTGTCCCCGTGCACGACGTTGAAGACACCGTCGGGGAGGCCGGCCTCGGTCCACATCTCGGCGACCAGCATCGAGGCCGAGGGGTCGCGCTCGCTGGGCTTGAGGATGAACGTGTTGCCGCAGGCGACGGCGACCGGGTGCATCCACATCGGGACCATCACCGGGAAGTTGAAGGGCGTGATGCCGGCCACCACTCCGAGCGGCTCCCGGAAGCTGAAGACGTCGATGCCGGTGGACACCTGGTCGGAGAACTCGCCCTTGAGCAGGTGCGGGATGCCGCAGGCGAACTCCACGACCTCCAGGCCGCGCTGCACCTCGCCGAGCGCGTCGGAGACCACCTTGCCGTGCTCGTCGGAGACGACCTCGGCCAGCTCCTTGGCGCGCTTCGTGGCGAGCTCCCGGAAGGCGAAGAGCACCTTGGTCCGCTGCGACAGCGACGACTGGCCCCACGACCCGAACGCCGCCCTCGCGGTGGCGACCGCCGCGTCCACGTCGCTGCGGCTGGCCAGCGCCACCTGGGCCTGCTGCTCGCCGGTCGCCGGGTTGTACACCGGCGACGTGCGGCTCGACGTCCCGGCCGTGCTGGCGCCCCCGACCCAGTGCTCGATGGTCTTCACGGCTGACCTTCCCTTCGGCGATCCCGACCCAACTTTGTCCTGACAATACAACGGCGCAGACGTCCCTCGGAACGTCAGCAAGCAGCGACCGCCCGCGGGACGTCGATGCGCGAGCGCCCGTCCTGGACGGCGCGCTCGGCGTCCTCGGCGGACCCGAGCACGATCATCTGCGCACCTCCTCGACCCGTACCGGCCGCCGCTCGGCGCGGGACAGCTCGCAGGCCTCGGCGATGTAGAACGCCTCCAGCGCGTCGGCGACGGTGCAGCTGGCAGGCTGGCCCTCGGCGACCATCCGGGTGAAGGCAGTCAGCTCGGCGACATAGGCGGCGCGGAAGCGCTCCATGAACGACGGATGGGGCCGGGCCGCCGGGAAGGTGACCCCTGCCTCGACCGACCGCAGTGGCAGCTGGTCGTCCAGGCCGACCGAGATGGAGTCCTCCGAGCCGAGCACCTCGAGGCGCACGTCGTAGCCCCGGGCGTTGTACCGGGTCGCGGACACCAGGGCGAACGTGTCGTCGTCGAGGGTCAGCAGCGCGGCGGCCGCGTCGACGTCACCGTGCTCGCCGAAGAAGTCGGCACCGCGGTTGGCACCGGCCGCATAGACCTCGCGGACCTCGTGGCCGCTGACCCAGCGGATGCTGTCGAAGTCGTGGACGCTGCAGTCGCGGAACAGGCCGCCGGACCGCGGGATGTACTCCGCCGGCGGCGGGCTGGCGTCCAGCGTCCCGGACCGCATCGTGTGCACCCAGCCGAGCTGCCCGGACCGGACCGCCTCGCGGGCGGCCTGGTAGCCCGCGTCGAACCGGCGCTGGAAGCCGATGTGCACCGCCACGTCAGAGAGCGCCAGCTGGTCGAGCACGGCGAGCGTGCCGCCGGCGTCCGCGGCCACCGGCTTCTCGCAGAACGTCGGCAGGCCCGCGTCGACGCCGGCGAGGATCAGGGTCGCGTGCGCATCTGTGGCCGCGGCGATGACCAGGCCGTCGATCCCCGCACCGAAGAGGTCCTCGGGCGAGTCCACGCACTCGACGCCGATGACCGCAGCCACCTGGGCCGCCCGGCCCGGCATGGCGTCGGCGAGGACCAGCGAGTCGACCTGGGGCAGGGACTGGAGGGTCGCGGCGTGGAAGGCGCCGATGCGGCCGACGCCGGCCAGTCCGATGCGCATGAGGGGGAACGGCCTCTCGTCGTGGTGCCGCACGGCAGTCGAGAGCGGCAGGCAAGAATCGTTTCGCGCCGGGTTGGCGCTGTCAATTGTTAGATGTGATGTCTGTACATATCGACCGCCTCCCCTCGATACTGGCGCTCGGGCCGCAGACCCGTCCCGCACCCGTGCGCGAGGAGTGAGCCGTCATGACCACGCCCGCCGCAGCGCGCGGGAGCGAGGTGGCGACGGTGCCCGTGCTCCTCGACCGGTCCAGCCCCGTGCCCCTGTACTTCCAGGTGGCCCGACAGCTCGAGGCAGCGATCACCCGCGGCGACCTGCGGCCGGGCCAGCGGCTGGCCAACGAGATCGACCTGGCCGAGCGCTACGGCCTGTCGCGCCCGACCATGCGCAAGGCCATCGGCGAGCTCGTGTCCCAAGGTCTGCTGGTGCGCAAGCGCGGGGTCGGCACCCAGGTGGTCCAGAGCCAGGTGCAGCGCCCCGTCGAGCTGTCCTCGCTCTACGACGATCTCGCCAAGACCGGTCAGGACCCGTCCACCCTGGTGATCTCGTGCGCGACCGCGCCGGCACCGGAGACTGTCGCGGCGGCTCTCGGCATTCCCCATGGGGCGCCCGTGGTCGCCATCGAGCGGCTGCGCTCGGCCCGCGGCGAGCCGCTCGCACTGCTGGCCAACTGGGTGCCCGTCGACCTGGGCGCCCTGACGACCGAGCTGCTCACCGATCACGGTCTCTACGACCTCCTGCGCCGCTACAACGTCAACCTGCGCATCGCCAACCAGCGGATCGGGGCGACCGCCGCCGACAGCGCCCAGGCACGGCAGCTCGGCGTCCGCCGCGGTGCCCCCCTGGTCACGATGGAGCGGACGAGCTACGACGACACCGGGCGCGCCGTGGAGCTGGGCCGGCACGTCTACCGGGCCGACGGCTACGCCTTCGAGATCACCGTCGTCGGGCGCTGACCGGCGGGCGCCGACCGGTCGGCGCTAGGTCTTGGAGCTGGTCACCCGGTAGACGTCGAAGACCCCGTCGATCGCACGCACGGCCCGCAGGACGTGCCCCAGGTGCTTGGGGTCGCCCATCTCGAAGGTGAACCGGGACAGCGCGACCCGGTCGCGCGACGTGGTGACCGACGCGGAGAGGATGTTGACGTGCTGGTCGGACAGCACCCGGGTGACGTCCGACAGCAGCCGCGACCGGTCCAGTGCCTCGACCTGGATGGCGACGAGGAAGACCGACGACGCCGAGGGCGCCCACTCGACCTCGACCATCCGGTCCGGCTGGCCGGCCAGGGCCACCGCGTTGATGCAGTCGTCCCGGTGCACCGAGACGCCACTCCCCCGGGTGACGAAGCCGACGATGCCGTCGCCCGGGACCGGTGTGCAGCAGCGGGCCAGCTTGACCCAGATGTCGGAGGCGCCCTTGACCACGACGCCCGGATCTGTGGCGTTGCGGCGCCGCATGCCGGCCCCCGGCCGCGTGACCTCGGCGAGGTCCTCGGTGGCTCCGTCCTCACCGCCGAGGGACTCGACGAGCCGGGCGACCACGGACTGCGCCGACACGTGGCTGTCGCCGATGGCGGCGTACAGGCTGGAGATGTCGGGGTGGTGCAGGTCGTGGGCCAGCGTCGTGAGCGTCTCGGTGGTGAGCAACCGCTGGATCGGGAGGTTCTGCTTGCGCATCGCCTTGGCGATCGCGTCCTTGCCCTGCTCGATCGCCTCCTCACGGCGCTCCTTGGAAAACCACGCGCGGATCTTGTTGCGGGCCCGGGGGCTGGCGACGAAAGCAAGCCAGTCGCGGCTCGGTCCGGCGCCCTGCGCCTTGGAGGTGAACACCTCGACCAGGTCGCCGTTGTCGAGGGTGCTCTCCAGCGGCACGAGGCGGCCGTTGACCCGTGCACCGATGCAGCGGTGGCCGACCTCGGTGTGCACCGCGTAGGCGAAGTCGACCGGCGTGGCACCCGCCGGGAGCGCGATGACGTCGCCCTTCGGCGTGAACACATAGACCTCGGCGGCCTTGAGGTCGAAGCGGAGGCTCTCGAGGAACTCGCCCGGGTCCTCGGTCTCCTTCTGCCAGTCGAGCAGCTGGCGCAGCCACATCATGTCGTTGACGGCGCCGGTGTCCTCCTTGCCGGCCCGCGCAGCCGTCGGGTCGGCCGGTCCGACCGCGCTGGGGTCCTCCTTGTACTTCCAGTGCGAGGCGACGCCGTACTCCGCACGACGATGCATCGCGAAGGTGCGGATCTGCAGCTCGACCGGCTTGCCCTCAGGTCCGATGACCGTCGTGTGCAACGACTGGTACATGTTGAACTTGGGCATCGCGATGTAGTCCTTGAACCGCCCGGGCACCGGGTTCCACCGTGCGTGGATCGAGCCCAGGACCGCGTAGCAGTCGCGCACCGAGTCGACGAGGATCCGGATGCCGACCAGGTCGTAGATGTCAGCGAAGTCGCGGCCGCGGACGATCATCTTCTGGTAGATCGAGTAGTAGTGCTTCGGCCGGCCGGAGACCTGGTTGCGGATCTTGGCGTCCTTGAGGTCGCCCTGCAGGAACGAGATGACTCCCTCGAGGTAGTCGTCGCGGCTCGGCGACCGGTCGGTGACGAGCCGGACGATCTCGTCGTAGACCTTGGGGTAGAGCGTCGCGAACGCGAGGTCCTCGAGCTCCCACTTCAGGGTGTTCATCCCGAGCCGGTGGGCCAGCGGGGCGTAGATCTCGAGGGTCTCGCGGGCCGAGCGCTCGGCCGACGCCGGCTTCACGTACTTGATGGTCCGCATGTTGTGCAGCCGGTCGGCCAGCTTGATCACCAGCACCCGGATGTCGCGAGCCATGGCGACGACCATCTTGCGGACCGTCTCGGCCTGCGCCGACTCGCCGTAGGCGACCCGGTCGAGCTTGGTGACGCCGTCGACGAGGTGCGCGACCTCGTCGCCGAAGTCCTGGCGCAGCTGCTCCAGCGTGTACGGCGTGTCCTCGACCGTGTCGTGCAGCAGCGACGCGCACAGGGTCGGAGGCGTCATGCCGAGCTCGGCAAGGATCGTCGTCACCGCTAGCGGATGGGTGATGAACGGGTCGCCGCTCTTGCGCACCTGGCCACGGTGGTGGCGCTCGGCGACGTCGTAGGCCTGCTCGATGATCCGCAGGTCGGCCTTGGGGTGGGTCTGCCGGACCACCCGGAACAGCGGCTCGAGGACCGGGTTGGTGCTGTGCTTCTGGGCACCGAGGCGGGCCAGCCTGGCGCGGACCCGGCGGCTGGTCGGCGCGCTGCCGGGGACCGACGACCCGGGCAGGGGTGCAGGTCCCGGTGCTCCCGCAGCGACCTCGACCGGCTCCGTGTCCGGGGCGTCAGCCGGTGCGGACGCGGCAGGGTCGTCCGGCAGACCCTCGTCCAGGTCGACCGGACTCGAGGTGGGGGCGTCGGCCACCGGCCCCTCCTGCTCCTGTCGCGGAAGATCCCAGTCTAGGGCGTGTCTCCCGGGCCCGCAGGCGGGTCGGCCCCAGGTAGGTGGTCAGACGACGGCGAGAGCATGCAGCTCCGGGGCGTCCACGGCGGTGAGGGCGTCCCGGCCATGGAGGAAGCCCAGCTCCATGAGGACCGCGATGCCCATCACCTCGGCGCCGCAGTCGCGCACCAGGCGCACGGTGGCGGCTGCCGTGCCGCCGGTGGCGAGCACGTCGTCGACGATCAGCACCCGCTCACCGGGTGCGAACGCGTCAGCCGTCACCTCGATCGTGGCCGAGCCGTACTCGAGGTCGTAGGACGCCGCCACCACGTCGCCAGGCAGCTTGCCCTTCTTGCGGACCGGCACGAAGCCGACTCCGAGCAGCTGCGACACCGGCGCGCCGAACACGAACCCGCGGGCCTCGATGCCGGCCACCTTGTCGGGCAGGTCGTCCCGGTACGGCGCCGCGAGCTCCGCCACGACCGCGCCGAAGGCGGCCGGGTCGGCCAGCAACGGCGTGATGTCCTTGAACACGATGCCCGGTGTCGGGAAGTCCGGGACGTCGCGGACCTTCGACAGCAGCGTGGTGGCGATGTCCGGGGTGTCCGCGGTGTCGGTCATCGACGCTACCGACGCTTTTTCGACTTGTTCCGTCCGCCCGAGCCCTTGCGTGGCTGGCTCCGCTGGCTGCCGGTCCCCGGCCGCCGGTCAGCGGTCGGGCGCCGCGCCGCCGTCGTCGCCGCGGCGACCGCCTCCCGACCCGGCTCGGCCTCCGACGCGTCGCTCCCGACCGGCTGCGACGCCGGCTCGCGACGGCGTGCCGTCGGGCTGTCGGACGAGCCGCCGCGACGCGCCGCGACCCGCTTCGCGAGCGCCTGCATGGCCGGCTCTCGCTCCTTGAAGCCGGCCAGCGCCGGGGTGGCGATGAAGATCGACGAGTAGGCACCGACGGCGACGCCGATGAACAGCGCGAGCGCGAGGTCCTTCAGCGGCCCGGCACCGAGCAGGACGATGCCGGCGAACAGGATCGCCGCGATCGGCAGCAGCGCGATGATCGAGGTGTTGATGGAGCGCACCAGGGTCTGGTTGACGGCGAGGTTCGCGGCACCGCTGTAGGTCATCCGGCTGCCGCCGGCGAGCCCGGCGGTGTTCTCGCGCACCTTGTCGAACACGACGACGGTGTCGTACAGCGAGTATCCGAGGATCGTGAGGAAACCGATCACCGTCGCCGGCGTCACCTCGAAGCCGACCAGGGAGTAGAGGCCGGCCGTGATGACGAGGTCGTGGAGGAGAGCGATCATCGCCGCGAGCGCCATCTTCCACTCGAAGTAGATCGACAGGAAGATCACGACCCCGACAAGGAAGAAGATCAGGGCTCGCAGTGCCTTGCTCGAGATGTCCTTGCCCCAGCTGGGTCCGATGAACTGGGTGCTCACGGAGTCCGCCGAGACCTTGAACTTGGCCGCGAGGGCGTCCTGGACCTTGGCGATGTCCTCGCTGGGCAGCGTCTCGGTCTGCGCGCGGACGGTGTCCGGGCCGACGGTCTGGACGATGACCTCGTTGCCGCCCCCGATGACGTCCTGCACCGTCGACCGCACCGTCGACTCGCTGACGGTCGGCGACTTCACGCGGAACTCGGCACCGCCCCGGAACTCGATGCCGAGGGTGAGGCCGCGGAAGAGCAGCGATCCGAGCGAGATCAGCAGCAGGACGGCGGAGATCGTGTACCAGAGCTTGCGGCGGCTGATGAAGTCGTAGGAGACCTCGCCGCGGTAGAGCCGGGCGCCGATCTGGCCGAGGCGGCTCATCAGGCCTCCTTCGTGCGGGTGGCGGTACCGGTCGCCGTACGGCGACGGCTGCTGGGCGTCGGCGTGAGCAAGGTCCGTTTGGTGGAGCCGAGCCGCTCGGGATCGAGCCCGGACATCTTGTGGCCCTGGCCGAAGAAGGTCGTGCGCGCCAGGATCGTGACCAGGGGCTTCGTGAACATGAACACGATCACGATGTCGATCAACGTCGTCAGGCCGAGGGTGAACGCGAAGCCGCGCACACTGCCGACCGAGAGCACGTAGAGCACGACCGCAGCCAGGAAGGAGACGAAGTCGGCGGCGAGGATCGTTCGTCGTGCGCGCACCCAGCCGGCCTCGACCGCGACCCGCAGCGACTTGCCCTCGCGCACCTCGTCGCGCAGCCGTTCGAAGTAGACGATGAACGAGTCGGCGGTGATGCCGATGGCCACGATGAGGCCGGCGATGCCTGCCAGGGACAACCGGAAGCCGATCTGCCACCCGAGCAGGACCACGAAGCCGTAGGTGAGGATCGCCGAGACCAGCAGGCTGGCCACGGTCACCAGCCCGAGGCCGCGGTAGTAGAGCAGCGAGTAGAGGACGACCAGGACCAGCCCGATGATCCCGGCCAGCAGGCCCGCGGTCAGCTGGTCCCCGCCGAGAGTGGCGGAGACCTCCTGGACCTCTCCGGCGTCGAAGGTCAGCGGGAGCGCGCCGTACTTGAGGACGTTGGCCAGGCTGGTCGCCTCGGCCTGGGTGAAGTTTCCGGTGATCTGCGCGTTGCCGCCGAGGATCGGGCCGTTGTTGAGCCCGGGTGCCGAGACGACCAGGCCGTCGAGGACGATGCCGAACCGGTTCTGCGGGTCGGTCAGTGCCGAGAGCCGGCGGGTGGTGTCGGCGAACTTCTTCCTGCCGTCGCCGGTGAAGTCGAGGATGACCTCCCAGCCACCCGTGGCGATGCCCTGGTTGTTGTTCTCGAGGCCGGCCGACGCGGACTTCACGTCGGTGCCGAGCACCTCTGCCGGGCCGAGGAGGTACTTCTCGGTGCCGTCCTCGAGGCAGGTGACCAGGGGCTGGTTCGGCTTGTCACCGCCGACCTTGCGCAGGTTCTGCCGCACAGCCGCCGGGTCGGAGCAGTCCAGCGCGGCGAACTCCTGCTGGAGCCGGGCCTGGTCGCCCGCGGCGCCGGACGCCGTGGGTGACGGCGTGGCGGTCGCGAGCGGCGTCGCGGTCGGGCTCGGTGTCGGGGTGGCGCTGCTGCTGCCCGCCCGGCGCAGGGCCTTCGGGACGACGGCGTTGTTGCTGCTCGTGGACGGCGACGGGCTCGGGCTCGAGGTCCCGGAGGACGACGGCGACGGTGCCGCCGAGCCGGTCGCGCTGGGCGCCGCTGTGGCCGTCGGCTGCGGGGTCGCCACGCCGGCGGCGGCCAGGAGGACCGGCCGGAACCGGAGCTGCGCGGTCTGCTGGACGGTGGCGAGGATGTTCTTGTCCTGCTTGCCCGGGATCGAGATCACGATGTTGTTGCTCGCGGTCGTGACCTCCGACTCGGCGACACCGAAGCTGTCGACCCGGGCGCGGATGATGGAGACTGCCTGGTTGAGCGCATCCTTGCTGATCTTGGCGCCCTTCTCCGCCCGGGGCGTGAGGATGACGCTGGTGCCGCCCTCGAGGTCCAGGCCGAGCCGCGGCGAGTACTTGCCCGACAGGGACAGGTGCTCCTTGCCGACGGAGTTCGGGGCTGCCACCCAGATGAGGCCGTAGAGCGCGGCGGCGATCACCGCGAGCACCAGGATGGTGCGTCCGGGCCGCGGCGCGGTCGGTGTAGCCACGTGAGGATCTCTTCTCTGTGTCGGACTCGTGCGAGGTGTGACGTCTGGGGGCGGTGCCGTCAGCGGCCGCCGGCCGGCTACTCGCCGGCGCTGCCCCGGCGGCCGGTCTCGGCGTCGACGTCCTTGGTGAGGTCGACGGCGGGGCCGTCGAGCGCGACGGTCTCGTCCGCTGGGCCGTCGAGCGGCTCGTCGTCCGGTGCGGAGTCCTCGGTGAGGACCTTCCCCAGAGCAGCCTTGGCGATCCGGATGGTCGTGCCGGGCGACACCTCGAGCAGCAGGGAGTCCTCACGGATCTCGGTGACCCGGCCGTAGATCCCCGAGGTCGTCATGATCTCGACGCCGGGCTCCAGGCGTGCCTGCAGCTCGCCGGCCTGGCGGGCCCGAGCGCGCTGTGGCCGGAGGATCAGGAAGTAGAACGCCACCAGGATGAGCGCGAAGGGCAGGACGACGTCCACAGGGCGAGGTTCCTTCCGAGAGATGTCAGGGTGCGGTCCGAGGAAGAACGAGCCCGGAGCGGATCGGGTGCCCGGGCGGCAGACCGGCGGGGAGTCTACCTGGCGGGGCTGCGCGAACCCGGTCATCCGGGTCACGGCGAGGTCACGAGAGGGCACCGGCGCGCCCGGGACCGGCTACGGCGTGTCGTCGTCGGGCGCGTCGAACAGCACCGGTGCGGCGGTCCGGCGGGGCGGGGTGAGCCCCAGGTGCCGCCACGCGGCCGGCGTGGCGACGCGTCCCCGTGGTGTACGGGCGAGCAGGCCGGCGCGGACGAGGAACGGCTCGGCGACCTCCTCGACCGTCTCGCGCTCCTCCCCCACGGCGACGGCGAGCGTGGACACGCCCACCGGACCGCCGCCGAAGCTCGCGACCAGCGCCTTGAGCACCGCGCGGTCGAGCCGGTCGAGGCCGAGCTCGTCGACCTCGTAGACCAGCAACGCCTCGCGGGCGACGTCGCGGGTCACGACGCCGTCGGCGCGGACCTGGGCGAAGTCGCGGACCCGGCGGAGCAGGCGGTTGGCGATGCGCGGCGTGCCGCGGGAGCGGCCGGCGACCTCGGTACCGGCTGCCGGGTCCAGCCGGACACCGAGCAGGCCGGCCGAGCGGACCAGCACCCGCTCGAGATCGGCCGCCTCGTAGAAGTCCATGTGCGCGGTGAAGCCGAAGCGGTCCCGCAGCGGGCCCGGCAGCAGGCCGGCCCGGGTGGTGGCCCCGACGAGGGTGAACGGCGGGATCTCGAGGGGGATGGCGGTGGCCCCCGGACCCTTGCCGACGACGACGTCGACGCGGAAGTCCTCCATCGCGAGGTAGAGCATCTCCTCGGCCGGCCGGGACATCCGGTGGATCTCGTCGAGGAACAGCACCTCGCCCTCGGTCAGGCTGGAGAGGATCGCCGCGAGGTCGCCCGCGTGCTGGATGGCCGGGCCGCTCGTGATGCGCATGGGCTGCTCGAGCTCGGTGGCCACGATCATCGCCAGTGTCGTCTTGCCGAGGCCGGGCGGACCGGACAGAAGGACGTGGTCGGGCACCCGGCCGCGGCCACGCGCGGCCTCCAGCACCAGGCCGAGCTGCTCGCGGACCCGGGCCTGGCCGATGAACTCGCCCAGCGAGCGCGGCCGCAGAGCGGCCTCGACCTGGCGCTCGTCCTCGACGCCCTCGACCTCGACGTCGGGGTCGACCAGGCGGTCGGGGCCGGTCATGCCTTGCTCAACGAGCGCAGCGCGACCTTGAGAAGGGCGGCGACGTCAGGCGGGTCGCCCTCGGCCGCGGCCTCGGCGGCGTGCGGTGACGCGGCGGCGACGCCCACGTCGGCCTCCCGGCCGGACCAGCCGAGGCCGAGCAGCGCGCCGTGCAGCTGGTCGCGCCACGGCGCGGCCCGACCGGTGGCCGGCAGCCGGTGCGGGGCGGCGGTGCCCCGCACGGCACCGAGCCGGTCCTTCAGCTCCAGCACGATCCGCTGGGCGCCCTTGCGGCCGACGCCCGGCACCTGGATGAGGGCGGCGAGGTCTTCGGTGGCGACGGCCCGGCGGAGCTCGTCGGGCCCGTGGACCGCGAGCATCGCCTGGGCCAGCCGCGGGCCCACCCCGCTGGCGGTCTGGAGCAGCTCGAACACGACGCGCTCGTCCTCGTCGGCGAACCCGTAGAGGGTCAGCGAGTCCTCGCGGACGACCAGGCTGGCCGGGAGGTGGGCGGCCTCGCCGATCCGCAGAGCAGCCAGCGTCGCGGGGGTGCACTGCAACGAGAGACCGATCCCGCCGACCTCGACGACGGCTCCGTCGGGTGCCAGGGCGGCCACCCGGCCGGCCACGAACGCGATCACGGCCGACCCCCCGGGACCGACAGGCCGGCAAGGGCACCGGCGATGCGGGCCTGGGCGGCGCCGCGCCAGACGTGGCAGATCGCCAGGCCGAGCGCGTCCGCCGCATCAGCCGGCTTCGGCGCCTCGGTCAGTCGCAGGATCCTCGTCACCATCGCTCCCACCTGGGCCTTGTCGGCCCGGCCGCTGCCGGTGACCGCGGCCTTCATCTCGCTGGGGGTGTGCAGCGCCACCGGCACGCCGGCCCGGGCCGCCGCCACGATGGCGACCGCGCTGGCCTGGGCGGTGCCCATGACGGTGCGTACGTTGTGCTGGCTGAACACCCGCTCGACCGCGACGGCGTCCGGCTGGTGCGCACGGATCCAGACCTCGACCTCGCGCTCGATGGCGAGCAGCCTGGCCCCGATGTCGTCGGTGGGCGGGGTCCGCACGACGCCGACGGCCACCAGGGTGAGCGGCCGGCCGGCCGCTCCCTCGACCACGCCGAGGCCGCAGCGGGTGAGGCCGGGGTCGACGCCGAGCACCCGCACGTCGTACCTCCTCGTCCTCGTCCGAACACCTGTTCGGGTACGAACGTACCGGCGAGCCGGTCCACGACCCGGCAGCGACGCGCGGGGTGGGCTTAGTCGGCGCCTCCGCAACGAGTCGACGACACGTCCGGTGCTGCTGGGGCGGGAGAGTCGCGGACCACGGCGCACCCGGCGACTGCCGCCACGGACGTGTCGCCGAGCAGGCGTCGCAGACGGTGGCCGGCCCCGCTCCCACCTCCCCAGCCTGCTCTGACAGCACCTGGCACCTCCCGCACGTCAACACGGGTTGACATCCATCCTTCGTCAACATAGGTTGACGGCATGACAGCACCGCCCGACGTCGCCGAGCAGGCGACCAGCCAGGACCCCGCCGTCGGCCTGCGGGCGGTCGCCGCGCTGCGCCGGCTGGCCGACCAGCTGGAGTCCCTGCAGGTGGGCAGCGCCCGGCGCCAGGGCTGGTCCTGGGAAGCGATCGGGGCGCTGCTCGGCGTGAGCAGGCAGGCCGTCCACAAGAAGCACGCGGGGACCGCCCCCGGACCCACCTCGGAGGGATGACATGTTCGAACGGTTCACCGAGTCGGCCCGGGCTGTCGTCGTCGGCGCCCAGTCCGAGGCGCGCTCGCTCGGCCACGGCTGGATCGGCACCGAGCACCTGCTGCTCGCCGTGCTGGCCGACGAGTCGTCCGGGGTGACCTCGGCGCTGCACGGCCTGGGGCTGGACGTCGGCCGCGTGCGCGCCCAGGTGCTGGCCGAGGTCGGTGCCGGTGTCGACGACGAGGCCGCCCTGCGTGACCTCGGCATCGACCTCGGCGCCGTACGGCAGCGGGTCGAGCAGGCGTTCGGCCCGGGCGCACTCGACGCTCCCCCGCCGCGCCGCGGGCGCCGGTTCCTGCGCAGCCGGCGTCCTCCGGTGCCCTGTGGCCCACCCAGCGGGCACATCCCGTTCACCGCGCGCGCGAAGAAGTCCCTCGAGCTGGCGCTGCGTGAAGCGGCAGCGCAGCACAGCCGCGACATCCGGGCGACCCACCTCGTCCTGGGGCTGATGCGCGAGGAGGGTCTGGCCGCCCGCGTCGTGACCCGGCTCGGGGTCCCGCCGGACGCCGTGCGGCAGGCGGTGCTGGACCTCGGCAGGGCGGCCTGAGCGCTAGCCGACCGCCTCCATGACCTCGTCGCTCACGTCGAAGTTCGCCCACACGTTCTGCACGTCGTCGGAGTCCTCGAGCGACTCGATGAGCCGGAAGACCTTCTTGGCGCCCTCCTCGTCCAGCGGCACGCTGACCGAGGGCAGGAACGACGCGTCGGCCGAGTCGTAGTCGATGCCGGCGTCGACCAGGGCTGTGCGCACCGCGACCAGGTCGGTGGGCTCGGAGACGACCTCGAAGGCCTCGTCGAGGTCGTTGACCTCCTCGGCGCCGGCCTCGAGCACCGCGCCCAGCACGTCGTCCTCGGTGAGGGCGTCGGACTTCGGCACGATGACGACCCCCTTGCGGTTGAACAGGTAGGACACCGAGCCGGGGTCGGCCATCGAGCCGCCGTTGCGCGTCATGGCGGTGCGGACCTCGGCGGCGGCCCGGTTGCGGTTGTCGGTGAGGCACTCGATGAGGACCGCCACGCCGTTGGGCCCGTAGCCCTCGTACATGATCGTCTGGTAGTCGGCGCCGCCGGCCTCGGTGCCCGAGCCGCGCTTGACCGCGCGCTCGATGTTGTCGTTCGGCACCGACGTCTTCTTGGCCTTCTGGATGGCGTCGTACAGCGTCGGGTTGCCGTTGACGTCGCCGCCACCGGTGCGCGCGGCCACCTCGATGTTCTTGATCAGCTTGGCGAACGACTTGCCCCGGCGGGCGTCGATCACGGCCTTCTTGTGCTTGGTGGTCGCCCACTTGGAGTGGCCGCTCATGTGTGGTCCCTCACGATCCGGACGAACAGCTCGTGCACCCGTCCGTCACCCGTCATCTCGGGGTGGAACGACGTGGCCAGCAGCGAGCCCTGGCGAACGGCGACGATCCTACCGTCGGCCGGGCCGTCCTCGACGCGGGCGAGCACCTCGACCCCGTCGGCGACCTCCTCGACCCAGGGTGCGCGGATGAAGACGCCGTGCACCGGGCCGCCCTCGACCCCGTCGAGGTGCACGTCGCCCTCGAAGCTCGCGACCTGCCGGCCGAACGCGTTGCGGCGGACCGTCATGTCGATGCCGCCCAGGGTCTCCTGATCGGGCCGGCCGTCGAGGACACGGTCGGCGAGCAGGATCATCCCGGCGCACGAGCCGTACGCCGGCAGCCCGGCGCGCAGCCGCTCGCGCAGCGGGTCGCGCAGGCCGAAGGCCCGCAGCAGCTTGTCGATCGTGGTCGACTCGCCACCCGGCAGGACGATGCCGCCGAGCCCCACGAGCTCCTCGACCCGGCGTACCGCCCGGCCGGTGGCCCCGGCGCGGCCGAGGGCGACCAGGTGCTCCCGGACGTCACCCTGCAGCGCGAGCACGCCGATCGTCGGGGAGGCAGTCACGACAGGACAGCCTAGGAGTCGCCGACCACGATCCTTTGGGGGGCGACGCACCAACACGCCCGGCGAGCCGGTGTGTCGGCGCACGAAGGATCTCCGTCAGGGGCCCGAGACGCCGCAGGACGGCAGCGCGGCACCCTCGCAGCAGGTGACCGTCTTCTGCTTGCAGCCCGGGCAGAGCCACCGGCTCGCGAGCGGGTCGTACCGGGTGCCGCAGTGCAAGCACTCGACCCCGGCCGCCTCCTTGACCGGCGTCTCGGCCGGTGCCGGCGGCGCGCCGGTCGCGGTGGTGAGCCCGAGGTCCGGGGCAGTCGTCACGTCCACGGCGACGAGGCTAGGAGACCGGCCGGACAGTCGACGGTTGCCACGCTGACCCGTTGTCGTCCCCCGAGAGATCGTTTGCGACCGGAGCCACCGACACGCCGGGGGAACCCCCGGCCTGTCGGGGAACCAGGTCGCAAACGATCATCCCTGGAGGATCACTCGCGGACGGTGGGGACCACTCCCCCGGCTCCGTTCGTCCTGAGGGCCTGAGCTACCAGCCGCGCTCGGCGAGGCGGTGCGGCTGCGGGATCTCCTCGACGTTGATGCCGACCATGGCCTCGCCGAGACCGCGGGACACCTTCGCGAGCATGTCGGGGTCGTCGTAGAACGTCGTGGCCTTGACGATCGCCTCGGCGCGCTCGGCCGGGTTGCCGGACTTGAAGATGCCGGAGCCGACGAAGACACCCTCGGCGCCGAGCTGCATCATCATCGCGGCGTCGGCCGGGGTGGCGATGCCGCCGGCGGTGAAGAGCACGACCGGCAGCTTGCCGGCGCGGGCCACCTCGAGCACGAGGTCGTACGGCGCCTGCAGCTCCTTGGCGGCGACGTAGAGCTCGTCCTCGGACAGGGACGTGAGCCGCCGGATCTCGCCGCCGATCTGGCGCATGTGGGTGGTGGCGTTGGAGACGTCGCCGGTGCCGGCCTCGCCCTTGGAGCGGATCATCGCCGCGCCCTCGGTGATCCGCCGCAGCGCCTCGCCCAGGTTGGTGGCACCGCACACGAACGGCACCGTGAACTGCCACTTGTCGATGTGGTTCGCGTAGTCGGCCGGCGTGAGCACCTCAGACTCGTCGACGTAGTCGACACCGAGGGCCTGCAGCACCTGGGCCTCCACGAAGTGCCCGATGCGGGCCTTCGCCATCACCGGGACGGAGACCGCCTCGATGATGGAGTCGATCATGTCCGGGTCGCTCATTCGCGAGACGCCGCCCTGGGCCCGGATGTCCGCGGGCACCCGCTCGAGCGCCATGACGGCGACCGCGCCGGCGTCCTCGGCGATCCTGGCCTGCTCCGCGGTGACGACGTCCATGATGACGCCGCCCTTGAGCATCTCGGCCAT
Organism: uncultured Actinomycetota bacterium; assembly: GCA_963784645.1. Lineage (GTDB taxonomy): Bacteria > Actinomycetota > Actinomycetes > JACCUZ01 > JACCUZ01 > JBBRVW01. The sequence continues at coordinate 66,756 of CAWARY010000019.1, forward strand.
GCCGCGCTTCACGCGGGCGGTGCCGGTGAGCGGAGCGCCGGACTCAGGGTTGGACTCAGGGGTGGACGGGGCGGGCGTGGACACGGGAGACCTCACGGGAGACGACGACAGGCTGGTGCTGGTCCCCCCATGGTAGGGCCCGCGACGCACGTCGGCCGTGCCGCCTCAGCGGGCCGTGACCGGCCGGTCCCGCCCGATCAGGGCGACCCAGACCTGGCCGGGCGCGAAGGACGCCACCTCGCCGTTGATCGTGTACGACGTGACGTCGGACGCCTTGCTGCGCGACCACTTCCCCTTGAACATCTGGCCGTCGCGGAAGACGAGCGCCCGGCCCTTGCCGACGGTCAGCGTCTGGGGTGTGTTGGCACCGTTGATGTCGTGGTACGCCGAGGGCTTGACCGTGACGAACTGTGCGACGAACGTCGTCGGGCCGAGCTGACCGCCCTCGGCGGCCAGGTCCGCGCGGCCGTCCATCGAGAGCAGCCAGCGCTCCTTGGCCGGGGACCACACCGCACCGACGCGCGCCCCGGGGTAGCTGACCGTGACGTTCGAGACCTTCGTGCCCCCGACGGGTGCCGGGCCGAAGGTGTAGCCCATCTCGGGCGGCGGGTCGACCTTGCCGGCCCGCTGGCGGAGCCGGTCGAACGTGCCGATGACGTCGTAGGGCATCGGCCGGCCCGGCGAGCGCGTGTAGCCGGTGTGGTCCTGGTCGAAGGACACCAGCTTGAGGTCGGCCCGCTGGAGGTTGTCCGCGAGCTTGTTCTGCGAGCCGGAGTAGAACAGCCCGACCGTGCCGTACTGCTTGAGCAGCTCGATGTCCGTGATCCGTCCGCTGCGGACCGGGCCGACGTACGTCGGGTACTGGCTGGAGAAGATCGCGGCGAGCCGGGTGACGCCGCCCTCGACCTGCTCGACGTAGACGACGTCGGCCTTCGACAGCCCCACCTGCGGGTGGGCGTTGCCGGTGTTGTCGACCTTGACGGCATAGACGGGACCGTTGTCCATGCCCATCCGGCCGGACAGCCGGCTCGGCTCGGGCGGCGGCGGCGGTGAGGTGGTGGTCGCGCTCTGCGTCGGCGTCTCCTTCGCCGGCTTCGCCGACGTGGGGGCGTCCGAGCCGGACGAGCAGGCGGCGAGGGCCAGCGAGGACCCCAGGACGACGACGGCTGCGGCCCGCCAGGGGGCGGAGCGAGGTGCAAGGTTCACGGGAGACGACCGTACGTGGTCGTCATGAACGCCCGGCCGGGCAGGGGTTCCTGGCGTGTCGGGGCCGGGCGCGGCCCGGGCTGCGTCAGGCGGGAACGCCGCCGGCCAGGGTCTCCGGAGGCGTGTCGTCGAACTCCACGGTGGCCGGCCAGTCGGCGTGGCCCGCGAGCCTGAGGTAGCGCACCACCCTCTTCCGGCGGACCATCCGCGCGGCGCGCACCACGTCGTTGAGGAACCGCCGGGACAGCTGCACGCGCAGGCAGGCCGAGCCGAGCTCGTGCCTCAGCTCCCGGCCGGCAGCGTCCGCCTCGAACGACTCCAGGACGCCGGGGTCGTCGAACGCGGCGTGCAGCGCCCGGGTCAGGTCGCTCTCGGCCTGCTCGCGGTCGACCGCACCGACCTCACGCGCCTCGTGGGCCGCGTCGGCCAGCAGCAGCCCGCTGGCCGGGTCGAGGCGCCCGGACACCGCGATCTGCAGCGACACCGAGGCCCGGCGGACCAGCTGCGCGTCCAGCGCGCTGCGGGCGCCCTCGATGCGCGCGTGCAACCGGTCGAGGCGGGTGGCGCTGAAGGTGAGGTACCAGGCGACCACGACGACGAGCGCCAGCACGAGGACGACGGTGGGGCTCAGGCCGGGCACCCGGCCACGCTAGCGGCGGGCCGGGGCGGGGCGGTTCTCAGCCCCGTTGCGGCAGCTGCTGCAGGGTCCAGGTGTTGCCGTCGGGGTCGGCGAAGGAGACGAACGACCCCCAGGCCTGCACGTCGACCTCGGTCGCCTCGACGCCGTTGGCGACCAGACGGGCCCGCTCGGCGGTGACGTCCCCGACGACCATCATCACGCCCCGCTGCGCGCCGGGCGGCATCTCGGTGACCCCCTCGCCGAAGGCGACCGAGCAGGCCGAGCCGGGCGGTGTGAGCTGCACGAAGCGCAGCCCCTCGTGCACGGTCTGGTCATGGTCGGCGTGGAAGCCGACCTGGTCGACGTAGAACGACTTGGTGCGGTCGACGTCGGTGACGCCGAGGAAGACGACCTCGATCCTCATGTCCATGCGGGCACGCTACGGCCGGCCCCCGACACTCCCCGGCGACGCCTCGGTGGCGCGGCGCAACCGGTCCCGCCAGGGGCGTGGCACGTCCTCACCGACTGCTCCGGCGGCGGCAGCCACGGTCTCGTAGACCGCGACCAGCTCGTCGGCGACCGTGGACCAGTCGTAGCGGCGGACCCAGGACGACGCCAGGCCGGTGAGGGTGCTCCGGCGCGCCGGGTCGCCCAGCAGGTCCAGCAGACCCCGCGACAGCGCCGCGGTGTCTCCGGTGGGGAACGTGCTGCCCGCCCGACCGCCGTCCAGCACCCGGCGGAAGGCCTCGAGGTCGGAGGCGAGCACGGTCGCCCCGGCGGACATCGCCTCGACGAGCACGATCCCGAAGCTCTCGCCGCCGAGATTCGGCGCCACGTACACGTCCACGGTCCGCAGCAGGCGCATCTTGTCGGCCTCGGTGACGACGCCGAGGAAGGTCACCGCGTCGCGCACCTCCGCAGAGCAGCCCTCGACCGCCTCCTCGGCGTCGCCCCGCCCGGCCACCAGCAGCCGCACCCCCGGGCGTTCGGCGACCACCAGCTCCATCGCGGCGAGCAGGGTGGGCAGCCCTTTCCGTGCCTCGTCCAGCCGGCCGACGAACCCGACCGTGCCGCCCTCGCCGCGCCACTCGTCGTACGGCGCCGCGCCGGCGAACCGGTCCACGAAGACACCGTTGGGGATGAGCACAGCGTCGCCGCCCACGTGCTCGACGAGGGTGCGGCGGGCGTCCTCGGACACCGCGATGCGCGCGCCGATCTTCTCCAGCGCCGGCTCGAGGATCGGGTAGGCCGCGCTCATCGCCCGCGACCGCAGGTTCGAGGTGTGGAACGTGGCGACGATGGCGCCGGTGGCCGCCCAGCAGGCGAGCAGCCCCAGCGACGGCGTGGCCGGCTCGTGGATGTGCAGGACGTCGAACCCGCCCTCGCGCAGCCAGCGCCGGACCCGGGCGGCCGACAGCGGCCCGAAGTTCACCCGCGCCACCGAGCCGTTGTAGGGCACCGGCACCGCCCGCCCCGCCGGCACGACGTACGCCGGCAGCGGGGTGTCGTCGTCGGCGGGCGCAAGCACGGACACCTCATGACCGCGCTGCAGCAGCACCTCGGCCAGGTCGCGGACGTGGAACTGCACGCCACCCGGCACGTCCCACGAGTAGGGACAGACGATGCCGACCCTCACGGCGACACCGTCGGGGCGGCCGCCCCCACCCGGGCGGGGTCGAGATCGGCCAGCCAGAGCGGCTGCAGCATGTGCCAGTGCTCGGGATGGGCAGCGATCGCGGCGCCGAAGACGTCGGCCACCTGCTGGGTCATGTCCGTGACCTTCTCGCGCGTGGTGCCGGCCGTCGCGGCCGGCACCTCGTCGTGGAACCGGATCACCAGCTGCGGTCGCGCCCGGCTGCCCCCCTCGGTCGTGTCGGCTGCTTCGTGCCAGATGCTCACGGGGTGCAGTGCGGCGCCGGTGCGCAGCGCGAGCATCGCCGGGCCGGGGGGCATCCGGGTGGCCTCGCCGAGCAGGCGCACCTCGACCCCGGAGGCGCGCAGGTCGCGGTCGGCCAGCAGCGGCACCAGCCGGCCGGCGCGCAGTCGGGTGGCGAGCGTGTCGACGAGGTCCCGTTCGCCGCCGGTCAGCGGCAGGATCTCCATGCCGAGACCCTGGCGGTAGGCGAGGAAGCGGTCGTAGAGGCGCTCCGGCTGCAGCCGCTCGGCCACGGTCACCACGGGCACACCCGTCAGGGTCGCCCACGCACCGGCGTGGTCCCAGTTGCCCATGTGCAGGAGCGCCGCGACCAGGCCGCGACCGCCGGTGCCGGTGCTGGCGCGGAGGTTCTCCTCGCCCTCGACCCGGACCGACGACACCACCCGCTCGTGCGACCAGTCCGGCAGCCGGAACGCGTCGCACCAGTAGGCGAGGTAGCTGCGCAGGCCGGCCCGGCTGAGGGCTCTCAGCTCCGGCTCGGTCGCGTCCGGGCGGGCGCGGCGCAGGTTGGCCTCCAGTCGGCGCACCGAGTCGCCGTGGAGCCGCCACACGATGTCGGCGACGACGTCGAACAGCCGGTAGGCGACCGGCTCCGGCAGCCGCCGGACGAGCGCCCACGCGGCGGAGTAGAGCCGATAGGTCAGCTGCTCGGGCACGTCACGGCGTCTCGGCGAGCGCCTGCTTGCGCACGGTCATCGCCCGCTGCCCGATGGTGATGGTGCTGCCGACGGCCAGCACCCAGAGAGCGGCGGCCTGGACGTACGGGACGCCCAGGCCGTCGAACCCGGTGCAGACGAGGATGATCACCAGCCGGTCGGCGCGCTCGGTGACCCCCACGTTCGCGGTCATCCCGAGGCCCTCGGCGCGGGCCCGCGCGTACGACACGACCGCGCCGGTCGACAGGCAGTAGAGGCACAGCGCCACCAGCAGCAGGTCGCGGCCGTCGCCGGCGTACCAGAGCGCGATGCCACCGAAGACCGCGGCGTCGCCGACCCGGTCCAGCGTGGAGTCGAGCCAGGCACCCCATCGGCTGGACCGCTCCGTCATCCGCGCCATCGTGCCGTCGACCAGGTCGGCGAACACGAAGCAGGTGATGACGACGGTTCCCCAGAAGAACTCGTGCCGCGGGTACCAGCCCAGCGCGCCGACCACCACGCCGACCGTGCCGACCAGCGTCACGGCGTCGGGGCTCACCCCGCGCCGGACGAGGAAGGCCGCGGTGGGCGTGAGGATCCGCGTGAACAACGCACGGGCGAAGCGGTTGAGCACGGTCTCCCCGTTCGGGGTCGGCGGCGTTCGGTGCCCGGATGCTACCGAGCGCCGCCGCCCGCCGGGTCAGCCGCCGGGAGGGACGTAGTCGACCGACCGGCGCAGCGCCTCGTCGACCTGCTCGACCGTCAGCAGCTTCGTGGTGCGGGTGCTCACCGCACCGGTGCTGTTGATCGCGATGGCGACCGCAGCGGCGGCCTCGTCGTCCGGCACGTCGGCGATCGCGAAGACATCGGTGTCGCCGAAGGCGAAGTGGAACGAGTCCAGCGATCCGCCCATCTTCTCGAGCATCGTGGACACGGCGTCGACACGGGACTTCGCCCCGCCGGAACGCACCCCGGCCATCCCCTCGGCGGTGTAGTTGGCAGTGATCAGGTACTTGGGCATGGAGCGGCCTCCCGGTCCGACGGACCCCGTGACCTCTCGACGCTAGTCCTCTCTGACCGGCCCGACCATGGCCCGCCCGGGTCAGCCGAGGCAGCGTGCTGCGACCGGTGGACGCCGAGGTGGACGGACTCGGCCGTCCGGCCCTTGTGCCCCGAGCGACCCCGGGTGGAGGCTCGGGTGCACGACACAGCGACAGCGCGCAGGCGCGAGGAGGCGGTCCGCATGGTCCAGACGAGCAGTGGTGCCGGAGCCGCGGGCGGTGCACCCGAGGCCGACCAGCCAGGGAGCGTGCGCAACGTGGTCCTGGTCGGCCACTCAGGAGCAGGGAAGACCTCGCTCGTCGAGTCCCTGCTCGCCGCCACAGGCACCGTCTCCCGGGCCGGACGGGTCGAGGACGGCACCACGGTCACCGACTTCGACGAGGCCGAGCACCGCCAGCAGCGGTCGATCTCCCTCGCGGTGGCACCCCTCGTCCACGCGGGCGTGAAGGTCAACCTGCTGGACACCCCCGGCTACGCCGATTTCGTCGGCGACCTGCGGGCCGGGCTGCGCGCCGCCGACGCCGCCCTCTTCGTCGTGTCGGCCGTCGACGGCGTCGACGGCGCGACCCAGCTGCTGTGGGAGGAGTGCGCCGCCGTCAGCATGCCGCGCGCCGTCGTCATCACCAAGCTCGACAAGGACCGGGCCGACTTCGACGAGGCCGTCGCGATCTGCCAGCGCGTGTTCGGCGACGGCGTGATGCCGCTCTACCTGCCGATGGCCGCCGACGACGGCAGCCCGGCCGGCCTGATCGGGCTGTTGTCGCAGACCATCTACGACTACTCCGGCGGCAGCCGCACCGAGCGTGTCCCGGACGACGTGCACCTCCCGTTGATCGCCGACGCCCGGAGCCGGCTGATCGAGGGGATCATCGCCGAGTCCGAGGACGAGTCGCTGATGGACCGCTACCTCGGGGGCGAGGACATCGACCTCAAGGTGCTGGTCGACGACCTCGAGACCGCCGTCGCGCGCGGCTCGTTCTACCCGGTCCTCGCGACAGCCGCGCCCACCGGGCTGGGCACCGCCGAGCTGCTCGAGGTCGTGACGCAGGCGTTCCCGTCGCCCCTCGAGCACGAGGTGCCGCCGGTGACCAGCCCCGACGGACAGCCACGCGGCCCGCTGGCCTGCGACCCGTCCGGCCCGCTCGTGGCCGAGGTGGTCAAGACCACCACCGACCCCTACGTCGGCCGGGTCTCCCTCGTCCGGGTCTTCTCCGGGACGCTGCGACCCGACCAGGTGCTGCACGTCTCGGGCCACTTCCTCGCCGACCGCGGCCACGAGGACCACGACGTCGACGAGAAGGTCGGCGCACTCACCTCGCCGCTCGGCAAGACCCAGCGCACCATCTCCAAGGCCGTCGCCGGGGACATCTGCGCGGTGGCGAAGCTCAGCCGCGCCGAGACGGGCGACACACTGTCGGCCAAGGACGACCCGCTGCTCATGGAGCCGTGGCTGATGCCCGACCCGCTGCTGCCCGTCGCCGTCGTGCCCAGGTCCAAGGCCGACGAGGACAAGCTCTCGCAGGGCATCAACCGGCTGGTCGCCGAAGACCCGACGCTCCGCCTCGAGCACAACCCCGAGACCCACCAGGTCGTTCTCTGGTGCATGGGCGAGGCACACCTCGACGTCCTGCTCGACCGGCTCAAGAACAAGTACGGCGTCGACGTCGAGCCGGTCCCGCTGCGCGTGCAGCTGCGCGAGACGTTCGCCGGCAAGGCCACCGGCCACGGGCGGCACGTCAAGCAGTCCGGCGGCCACGGGCAGTACGCCGTCTGCGACATCGAGGTCGAGCCGCTCGCGTCCGGCTCCGGCTTCGAGTTCGTCGACAAGGTCGTCGGCGGATCGGTCCCCCGCCAGTTCATCCCCTCGGTCGAGAAGGGCGTCCGCACCCAGATGGAACGCGGGGTGGCTGCCGGGTACCCGGTCGTCGACATCCGGGTGACGCTCACCGACGGCAAGTCGCACTCGGTGGACTCCTCGGACATGGCGTTCCAGACGGCCGGGGCGCTGGCCCTGAAGGAGGCCGCCAAGGCCACCACGGTGCACATGCTGGAGCCGGTCGACGAGATCTCGGTCCTGGTCTCGGACGAGTACGTCGGTGCCGTCATGGGCGACCTGTCGACCCGCCGGGGGCGGGTGACCGGCACCGAGTCGATCGGGAGCGGCCGGTCGCTCATCAAGGCCGATGTCCCGCAGGTGGAGGTCACCCGCTACGCCGTCGACCTCCGGTCCCTGTCGCACGGCACCGGCTCGTTCTCCCGCGCGTACGCGCGGCACGAGCCGATGCCCTCGCAGCTGGCCGCCAGGCTGCAGGCCGAGAACACCGACGCCTGAGCTCTGGTCAGCCCGCGCGAGTCGAGGCACCCTGAGCAGGGCGGCGGAGCCGCCGCCCGTCGTCCTGCCGAGGAGTGCACCATGACCAGCGTGCCGAGCCAGACCGTCGCACCCGAGGTCGAGACCGTGCCCACCGCGGACGACCTCGCCGGGCGGCTCTTCGCGTCCGCGCTCGGCGCGATCGACCTCCTGTCGATCCACCTGGGTGACCGGCTGGGGCTCTACCGGGCGGTAGCCGAGCTGGACGAGCCCACCGCGGCGGAGGTGGCCGGGCGCACGGGAGTGCACCCGCGCTACGTCCGCGAGTGGCTCGAGCAGCAGGCGGTGACCGGCTTGCTCGCCGCGCACGGCGACGGCGACCAGCGGCGTTTCGTCCTGCCCGACGCAGCTCGCGAGGTGCTGCTGGACGAGACCAGCCTCAACTTCCTGGCCCCGTTGGCCCGGATGTTCGCGGCCTCGGCGGCGAAGCTCCCCGAGCTGCTGCAGGCCTACCGCACCGGCGGGGGTGTGAGCTGGGACGACCTCGGACCGGATGCCCGCGAGTCGCAGGCCGACATGAACCGGCCCTGGTACGAGCAGCGGCTCGGTGCGGCGCTCGCCGGCGTGCCCGAGCTCGACGCCGTGCTGCGGCGCCCCGGGGCACGGATCGCTGACCTCGGCTGCGGTGGCGGGTGGTCCAGCATCGCCCTCGCGACTGCCTACCCCGAGGCCATGGTCGACGGCTACGACGTCGACGCGCCGTCGATCGCGCTGGCGACGCGCAACGCCGCCGCCTCGGGCGTCGGCGACCGGGCCAGGTTCCACCGGGTCGACGTGTCGGGCAGCGACGTCGGAGCGGGCTACGACGCGGTGTTCGCCTTCGAGTGCGTGCACGACCTGGCCGCACCGGTCGAGTTCCTCGCGACAGCCCGGCGGGCCGCTTCGCCGCACGGCGTCACCGTGGTCATGGACGAGGCGGTCGCCCGGGAGTTCACCGCACCGGGCGACGAGCTGGAGCGGATGATGTACGGCTTCTCGCTGCTCGTGTGCCTACCCGACGGGATGTCGCAGCAGCCGTCAGCCGGTACCGGGACAGTCATGCGCGAGGGCACCCTGCGCGAGTACGCACGCGCCGCCGGCTTCGCGGATGTCGAGGTGCTGCCGATCGAGGACTTCGCGTTCTTCCGGTTCTACCGGCTGGTCTGAGGGCGATGGGTCGGTCCGTGGCCACACGCCCTGCCGGCCAAGATCCTTTGTGCGCCGACACACCGGGCCGTCGGCGCGTCCGGTGCGGGAGCGCACATTCGACGTGGCTCGACACAACCGACACGGTGCAGCGGCCACGTGTGCTCAGTCGGCCTGCCAGGCGGCCGCCACCAGGTCGCGCGTCTCGGCGAGCAGCTGCGGGATCACCTTGGTCCCGGCCAGCACCGTGATGAAGTTGGCGTCGCCGCCCCAGCGTGGCACCACGTGCTGGTGCAGGTGGTCGGCCAGCGAGCCGCCCGCGACGCCGCCGAGGTTGAGGCCGACGTTGAAGCCGTGCGGTGCCGACGCGGCGCGTACCGCCTGGACGGCCTGCTGGGTGAGCAGCATGAGCTCGGCCGACTCCTCGACCGTGAGGTCCTCGAGGCCGGCGACGTGCCGGTAGGGCACGACCATGAGGTGGCCGGGGTTGTACGGGTGCAGGTTGAGCACCGCGTAGACCGTGGCACCGCGCCTGAGCACCAGGCCGGTGCGGTCGTCGAGGGTGGGGATCCGGCAGAACGGGCAGCCCCCGTCGTCGGTGCGCCCGGTCCCGTCCTCGCCGGTGACGTAGGCCAGCCGGTGCGGCGCCCACAGCCGCTGCAGCCGGTCCGGCTCGCCCACCCCCTCCTGCGCGACGAGCTCGGGCCGGTCGCTCACACCTGCACCCGGTCGGCGACGGCGGTCGCGATCTCCTCGACCGCCTCGTCGACCGGCACGCCGTTCTTCTGCTCGCCACTGCGGTAGCGGAACGACACGGCGTCCTTCGCCACGTCGTCGTCGCCCGCGATCAGCATGAAGGGCACCTTCTGCTTCTGGGCGTTGCGGATCTTCTTCTGCATCCGGTCGTCGGAGCGGTCGACCTCGACCCGGATCCCGCGCGAGCGCAGCCGGTCCGCCACCTGCTCGAGGTAGGGCACGTGCTCGTCGGTGATCGGGATGCCGACCACCTGCACCGGCGCGAGCCAGGGCGGGAAGGCGCCGGCGTAGTGCTCGACCAGCACGCCGAGGAACCGTTCGATCGACCCGAACTTCGCCGAGTGGATCATCACCGGCTGCTGCCGGGTGCCGTCGGCCGCCTGGTACTCCAGCTCGAAGCGGGCCGGCTGGTTGAAGTCGTACTGCACCGTCGACATCTGCCAGGTGCGCCCGATGGCGTCCCGGGCCTGCACCGAGATCTTCGGCCCGTAGTACGCCGCGCCACCCGGGTCGGGCACCAGCTCGAGACCGGTCTCGGTCGCGGCGTCCTCGAGGACCTTGGTCGCCACCGCCCACTCCTCGTCGGAGCCGATGAACTTGTCCGACGTCGCGTCGCGGGTCGACAGCTCGAGGTAGAAGTCGTCGAGACCGAAGTCCTTGAGCAGGCCGAGCAGGAACCCCAGCAGGTGCTTGATCTCGTCGGACGCCTGGTCGGCGGCGACGTAGGAGTGCGAGTCGTCCATGGTGAGCCCACGCACCCGGGTGAGGCCGTGCACGACGCCGGACTTCTCGTTGCGGTAGACGGCACCGAGCTCGAACAGTCGCAGCGGCAGCTCGCGGTAGGACCGCCCGCGCGACCGGAAGATCAGGTTGTGCATGGGGCAGTTCATGGCCTTCAGGTAGTACTCCGCGCCCTCCATCTCCATCGGCGGGAACATGCCGTCGGCGTAGTAGGGCAGGTGGCCGGAGGTCTCGAAGAGCGCGCGCTTGGTGATGTGCGGGGTCGCGACGAAGAGGAAGCCTTCCTCCTCGTGCCGCTGCCGGACGTAGTCCTCCATCACCCGGCGGATGATGCCGCCCTTGGGGTGGAAGACGGCCAGGCCGGAGCCGAGCTCGTCCGGGAACGAGTAGAGGTCGAGCTCGGCGCCGAGCCTGCGGTGGTCGCGCTTCTCGGCCTCCGCGAGCCTCGCCTGGTAGGCCTTGAGCGCGTCGCGGGTCTCCCACGCGGTGCCGTAGATGCGCTGCAGCTGCGGGTTCTTCTCGCTACCCCGCCAGTACGCCGCCGCGGACCGGGTCAGCCTGAACGCCGGGATGTGCCGGGTGCTGGGCAGGTGCGGCCCCCGGCACAGGTCCTTCCAGGCCAGCGAGCCGTCCTTGCGCAGGTTGTCGTAGATCGTGAGCTGACCGCCGCCGACCTCGGCGTCGGCACCCTCGGCGGCGGCCGCCGCGTCACCGCCCTTGAGACCGATGAGCTCGAGCTTGTAGGGCTCGGCCGCGAGCTCGGAGCGCGCGTCGTCGTCAGCGACCTCGCGACGCACGAACGACTGACCCTCCTTGACGATCTGCTGCATCTTCTTGTCGATGGCGACCAGGTCGTCGGGGGTGAACGGGGTTTCGACGTCGAAGTCGTAGTAGAAGCCGTTCTCGATCGGCGGCCCGATGCCGAGCTTGGCGTCGGGATGCAGCTCCTGGACCGCCTGGGCCATCACGTGCGCGGTCGAGTGCCGGAGGATCGAGCGCCCGTCGGCCGAGTCGATGGCGACCGGCTCCACCTCGTCGCCGTCGGCGAGGACGTGGGCCAGGTCGCGCAGCTCGCCGCCGACCCTGGCCGCGACGACCGAGCGGTCGTCGGCGAAGAGCTCCGCAGCCGTCGTGCCGGCGGCGACCTGGCGCTCGCTGCCGGTGACGTGGACGCTGAGCTCGGGCACGGGTGCTCCTCAGTGGTGCGGGCGTACGGTCCGGGCGATCGTATCGACCGCCCGGTGCACCCCTCACCCGCGTTTCCGGCGATCACGTTTACGTGATCCACCGTCGCCTTGCACGGGTTGCAACCCGTGGGAGGCGACGGTGGATCACGTTTACGTGATCGACTGTCGGTGCCGGTGGGGCTGGGGGTGCGGGGGGCTGGGGGGTCAGACGAGTGCGACCGGGTCGCCGACGGCGACCCGGCCCGGCCGCACGACGTCGGCATAGGCGCCCAGGCAGTGGTCGGGGCGCTCGGTCATCCGCAGCACAACGTCGCCCACTCCGACCTCCCGGCCGAGCCAGTCGCGCTCGGTGCCCTCGCCGGACAGCTCCAGCAGCAGGTTGGCCCGCGGCGCGGCGATGTCGCAGGCGTCGCACGTCTGCGCGTGCTCGGCTGCGTAGGCCATCGAGCTCCGCGACACGACGTGCACCGGCGCGACGTCGACGAACCCGCCGCCCTCGTGGTGCGCGAGGTGCAGGGAGCGTCCCAGCCAGTCGGAGAGCGCGGCGTCCGCGGCCTCCGGGGCCAGGCCGGGCTGCGCCCCGGGCACGTCGAGGCGCAGCTCGCCGGCCAGCAGCCGCGTCCCGACCTCGCGCAGCCGCGGCTCCTGGGCAGCCGTCACGGTCCGGCCGGCGTCGTCGACCACGGCCCACGCCCGGTCGCCGGCCATCCCCCCGTCGACGACCTCGGCAGCATCGAGCGAGGAACCGGACATCGACTTCACGGGGAAGACCCACAGCTGGGCGACCCGTCCGACAGCCGGTGCGCCGGTCATGCGGCGGCCAGCTGGTAGAGGCCCCCGTCGAGCGACACCGCCCAGAGCTCCCGGCCGTCGTCCTCGCCGAACCCGGTCACGCTGTCGAGTCGCCCGCTCGTGACGACCCCGGTGGTGCCGCCGACGAACAGCCGCCCCGAGACGAAGTCGCCGAAGACGTACCGGCCGCCGAGCAGGTCGTCGTACGCCGACCCGCGGTAGACGAACCCGCCCACGACCGAGGCGCCGTAGTCGCGGCCGTAGGTCCACTCCGGCTCGAGATAGGTCGCGGTGGCCGAGCAGCGGGACTCGTCGTACGTGGTGGTGCCCTCGTGGCACGACCAGCCCAGGTTGAGCCCGCCGACCCCCATGGGGAGGCGGTCGACCTCCTCGACGCGGTCCTGGCCGACGTCGCCGACCCAGAGGTCGCCGGTCTCGGGGTCGACCGAGAACCGCCAGGCGTTGCGCAGGCCGCTGGCCCAGATGGCGCCCCGGCCCGGGACGCTGCCGGCGAAGGGGTTGCTCGCGGGCACGCAGGAGAACCGGCCGCAGGACTTCCTCGCGTGCAGGACCCGGAGCCGCAGGATCTTGCCCTGGAGCACCCGCAGGTCCTGCGCGTGGTTGTCGGGGTCGCCGACGCTGCCGCCGTCGCCGGTGGAGAGGAACAGCAGCCCCGACTGGCCGAACGCGAGCTGGCCGGCGAAGTGGTTGGTGAACCCGGCCGGATGGTCGACGTCGATCACGCGCCTGAAGGTGGCCGGCCGGACCCGGTTCGCGGTCGCGCTGCGGGCGCGGAACCGCGCCACCCGCAGGTCGCCTGCCGTGTCGGTGTAGGCGACCCACACGAACGGGTGGTGGGCGTAGTCGGGGTGGAAGGCGATGCTGAGCAGACCGCCCTCGCCGGCGGTGCGCACCCGCGAGCGGAGGTCGAGGAACGGCCGGGAGAGCAGCTTCCCGGCGCGGTAGACCCGCACCGCGCCGGTCTTCTCCACGACGAACAGGCGGTTGACGCCGTCGCGCGCGGAGGTGACCTGGGTCGGTTGGCTCAGGCCGTCGGCGCGCTGGACCATGGTCAGGGTGACGTCGGCGGAGGCAGTGGCGGCGGGCACCAGCGCCAGCGGGACAGCCAGCGCCGTCGCAGCGGCCACCAGGCCGGCGGACCGCCGGATCAGGTGGGGAACGAGCGGCATGCGGAGCCCCCGAGGTCGCGTGCGGAGCGGACGCGAGCCACTCTAGGGCTGCGGGCGGTGGACCATACTGGACTCGAACCAGTGACCTCACGCGTGTGAAGCGTGCGCTCTAACCAACTGAGCTAATGGTCCGCTGTCGCGCACGGGACCGACGGCCGGCGGGACGCGGAAGACCTTACCGGATCGCGCTCAGAGGGACGGCACCCAGCCGGGCAGCCCGTAGACCGCGAGGTAGAGCGCCACCGCCCCGGCGACGAACGCCAGACCGGCCAGCCCGATCAGGGCCCGCACCGCGAGCGACTGCTCGGTCACCCAGCTGGTCCAGCCGTACACCTTCTGGCGGGCGAAGCCGAGCAGCCGCTCGGCCCACACGAACTCGGTCGCGAGGATCGCCAGGCCGGCGAAGACGATCAGCCAGCCCGGCCCGGGCAGCGGGATCAGGACGATCCCCAGCACCACCACCGCGGCACCGACCAGCCCCACGACGATCCGGTAGGTGAGGTCGAGCCATGCGTGTTTGGCGAAGAATGCCCGGAACCCGAGACGGGTCTCGACCACGTCGAGCATCGTGCGGTCCTCGTGCGGTGCCACGTCCTCGCGCGGCCCCTGGTGCTGCTCGGTCACGCCCCCGCCCCTCTCCACAATCTGCCCGTGACAAGGTATCGGCCCGCTCGTTGAACCAGTGCGAGCAGCAGGCCGCGACCGGCAACAGGTTTTCGCCACTGCCACACAGGGGACTCTCAGGTCGTCCACGGGTGTGCGTGAGGAGCAAGCCATGAATGGTTGGGAACCGACCACGGTCACCCGTGAGCTGACGGTCCAGCTCGTCGCTCCCGGCGACGGCTCGATCTCCCTGCCTGTGGTCATGCACTACGACCTGGGCGACCCCTACGCCGTGCACGCGACGTTCCGCACCGGCCAGGGCGAGGGCGTGGCCTGGGTCTTCGCCCGGGAGCTGCTGACACTCGGCGTGCACCGCCCCTGCGGTGACGGCGACGTCCGCGTCTGGCCGTCGTGGAGCGCCGGCGCCGAGGTCGTGTTCATCGGCCTCACCTCCCCCGACGGCGAAGCCCTCCTGCAGGGTCCCACCCGCGAGCTCGTCGACTTCCTCGGACGCACCTACGCCCTGTGCCCGCAGGGCCACGAGCGCGAGCACCTCGACCTCGACGGTGCCATCGAGGCCCTGCTCGCCTCCTGACGGGCTCAGCAGCCGATCACCGAGCGCCCTGCCCTGCCGCGGCGGGGGCGCCGTCAGGCGGCGGACCAGGCCACCGCACCGGCGACCACGGTGGCCGTGACCGGTCGGCCGCCGAGATGAGCCACCAGATCGGCCTCGTGCTCCGCGTCGAGCAGCACCAGGTCGCCGTGCGCCCCGACGCCGAGGTGGCCGACGTCGTCACGGCGGAGCGAGTGCGCGGCGCCCAGCGTCGCCGCCCGGAGCGCCTCGGACGCCGACAGCCCCATCGCGAGGCAGGCCAGCTGGACGGCGTACGGCATCGACTCGCACCAGGACGTGCCGGGGTTGCAGTCGGTGGCCAGCGCCAGCTCCACCCCGGCCTCGCGCAGGACCGCCGGGTGTCCCCAGGCGTTCGACCGCAGCGACAGCGTCACCGTCGGCAGCAGGACGGCCACCACGCGCGCCTCGGCCATCGCCCGGGCGTCCTGCGGGCTGACGTGCTCGAGGTGGTCGGCGCTCGCACAGCCCAGCTCGGCCGCCAGACCTGCGGCACCGGTGCGGGCGATCTCCTCGGCGTGCAGCCGAAGACCCAGCCCCTGACCCCGTGCGGCGGTGAGGATGCGCCGCGCCTCGTCGACGGTGAACACCCCCTGGTCGCAGAAGACGTCGGCCCACCGAGCGCCCGCAGCGGCGGCAGCCGGCATCGTCGCCACCACCTCGTCGACGTACTCCGAGCGATCGCGCCCGGCCGGCACCACGTGCGCCCCGAGGTAGGTCGGCTCGATCCGCACAGGCGTCCGGGAGCCGAGCTCACCTACCAGCCGTAGCAGCCGCAGCTCGGATTCGACGGTCAGGCCGTAGCCGGTCTTGACCTCCATCGTGGTCGTGCCATGCGCGAGCGCGGCTGCCGCCCGGGCCGCGGCGAGGTCGAGCAGCTCCTCGTCGGTGGCCGCCGCGGTGGCCGCGACGGTCGTGCGGATGCCGCCGCCGTCGTACGCCCTGCCGGCCAGCCTGGCCACGAACTCCTCGCGCCGCACGCCGGCGAAGAGCAGGTGCGTGTGCGCGTCGACGAAACCTGGCAGCACGCACGCCCCCGCGGCGTCGAGCTCGCGCTCCGGGGCGTCGGACGGCAGGTCGCGGTCGGCGCCGGTCCACTCGACCCGGCCGTCGCGGACGACGACGGCGGCACCGGCGACCGGGTCGCCCGCCATGGTCACGAGCCGGCCCACCCGCCGGACGGTCAGGTCCTGGGTCCGCACGACGTGACCTCCTCGGGCGTGGCGCCCTGCTCCGCTACGGCGGGGCGCTGACGGCGACCGGCCGTGGCGCCGATGACGCCGGCCAGGACGATGACACACCCGAGCAGCTGCACGGGAGAGGGCCGCTCGTCGAGGACCGCCGCCGACAGGCCGACCGAGGCCACCGGCTGGAGGAGCAGGACGACCGAGGTCAGGGCGGCGGGGACGCGCGGCAGGGACACGGCGATGAGCAACCACCCGACCACCTGCGAGGTCAGGGCGAGCAGTGCGAGCCACCCGTGCGACGGCCAGGCGGGCACGAGGTCGATGCCGCCCGAGACCGGCGCGAGCAGGACGCACACCGGCACGGCGACGGCCGTCGCGTCGAAGAGCGGCCCGGCGGCCCGGCGCAGGTCGGTGGAGCCCTGCCTCAGCAGCAGCAGGAACACGCCGTACGCGAGCGAGGTACCCAGCCCGAAGACCACACCGAGCGCGGGATCCTTCCCGTAGGCACCTGCGCCGACGAGGCCGGAGATGAGCAGCACACCCACCATCACCACCGGCACGCCCAGTACCAGCCGCCGGCCGGGGCGCTCGCCGAGCAGCCACCAGGCGAGGAACCCGACGACGACCACCTGGAGGTTGCCGAGCACCGTGGCGATGCCCGCGCCGACCGCTCCGATCGCGTGGTGCCACAGGATCAGGTCGACGGCGAAGAACACCCCGGACGCGGCTGCCAGCAGGCGGGCGCGCGCCGGGCGCCTGCCGTAGCGCCGGTCCTCACGGACCAGCAGCACGCCCAGCACCGGCAGGGCGTAGAGGCAGCGGAAGGTGGCTGCGGTGGCCGGCGCGACATCGGCGAGACGGACCAGGGTGGCCGAGCTGGCGATGCACGCGGCCCCCGCCGCGGCGGCCAGCGTGGGCCGATCGGTGAGGGGCACGGGTGCACACCTCCTCCGGCGGGGAACCCTGGCTCCGGTGGCTCGTTGACACGACAGGAGCAACTCACGGTTACGCTGCTGACAGCGGGACCCTAGCAGCGAGAGGCGGGCACGATGGACTTCGGACATGACACCGCGTGCGCCCTGGCGATCGTCGTCGACCTGGTCAACACCGACCCGGAGCTGACCGGCGAGGAGGGCATGGCCGGCCTCGACCACCTCGACGAGATGGTGCTCCGCCGCGAGATCTCCGAGGCCGGGACGCTCACCACCGACGACCTGGCCGCGGTGCTGCGGTTGCGAGCGCGGCTGCGGGCAGTCTTCGCGGCCACCGACGAGCCCGGCGCCGTCCGGCTGGTCAACGACCTGGTCGCCGACGCGCGCACCACACCACGGCTCACCGACCACGACGACTGGCCGCTGCACATCCATTACTACGCCCCCGGCGCTCGGCTGGCCGAGCGCCTGGCGGCCGACTGCGGGATGGCACTCGCGTTCGTCCTCGCGGCCGGCGAGGCGTCCCGGCTGGCGACCTGCGCCGCCCCCGGCTGCCGCCGGGTGCTCGTCGACCTGTCCCGCAACCGCTCCAAGCGCTACTGCGACAGCCGCACCTGCGGCAACCGCCTGCACGTCGCCGCCTACCGGGCCCGCCAGAAGACCAGCTGACGACCTCCCCCGTCCCCGCGTCCGCGTCCGCCCCGCCACCACTCCCCCGAGTTGATCACGGTCCCGTGGTCAACTCGGGTCAACAGCGCCTTGCACGCCACTGCTGACCCGGGACGATCACGGGACCGTGATCAACTCCGGACTTGACAGGTCAGGCGCGGGGCTGCCAGGCGGGAGCGTGGGTGCCATCGAGCATCGGGATCCGGATGCCGACCTCGCGGGCGGTCCGCTCGGCGATCTCGTAGCCGGCGTCGGCGTGCCGCAGCACACCTGTCCCGGGGTCGTTGGTGAGGACCCGGGTGACCTTGTCGTACGCGGACTCGGTCCCGTCGGCGACGACGACCACGCCGGCGTGGATCGACTTGCCGATGCCGACACCGCCGCCGTGGTGCAGCGACACCCAGGTGGCGCCGGAGGCGGTGCTGAGCAGCGCGTTGAGCACCGGCCAGTCCGCGACGGCGTCGGTCCCGTCGCGCATCCCCTCGGTCTCGCGCTCCGGCGAGGCCACCGATCCCGCGTCGAGGTGGTCGCGGCCGATCACGACCGGCGCCTCGACCACGCCGGAGGCCACCAGGTCGTTGAACGCCTGGCCGGCGACGTGCCGCTCGCCGTACCCGAGCCAGCAGATCCGCGACGGCAGCCCCTGGCCCTGCACGTTCTCGGCAGCGAAGCGCACCCAGCGCTGCAGCTGGTCGTCGTCCGGGAACGCGTCGAGCACCGCCTTGTCCGTGGCCGCCAGGTCCTTGGCCGAGCCGGACAGGCAGGCCCACCGGAACGGGCCGGCCCCCCGGGCGAACAGCGGCCGGATGTACGCGAGCACGAAGCCGGGATAGGCGAACGCGTCGGCGAAGCCCATGTCCTGCGCCTGACCGCGCAGCCCGTTGCCGTAGTCGAAGACCACGGCGCCGGCGTGCAGCAGGTCGACCATGGCGCGGCAGTGCACCGCCATCGAGTCGCGAGCCCGGTCGACGTACTCCGAAGGCTTGGCGGCCCGCAGCTCCAGCGCCTGCTCGAGCGACATCCCGTGCGGCACGTAGCCGTGCAGCGCGTCGTGCGCCGACGTCTGGTCGGTGACGACGTCCGGGACCCAGCCGCGCGTGACCAGCTCGGGCAGCACGTCGGCGCAGTTGGCGACCACGGCCACGGACAGCGGCCGTCGCTCCCGCTTGGCGGCCTCCACGCGGGCGATGCCGTCGTCGAGCGAGTCGGCGATCTCGTCGAGGTAGCCGTGCTCGAGCCGCCGCTGCGCCCGCCACGGGTCGACCTCGATGCACAGCACGGCGCCGCCGTTGCCGGTGACCGCGAGCGGCTGGGCGCCACCCATGCCCCCGAGACCCCCGGTGAGGGTGATCGTGCCGGCGAGGGTCCCGCCGAAGTGCTGGGTGGCGACCTCGGCGAAGGTGGCGTACGTGCCTTGCAGGATCCCCTGGGTGCCGATGTAGATCCAGGACCCCGCGGTCATCTGGCCGTACATCATGAGGCCCTGGTCCTCGAGCTCGCGGAAGTGCTCGGGCGTGGCCCAGCGCGGGACGAGCAGCGAGTTGGCGATGAGGACCCTGGGGGCGCCCTCGTGGGTGCGCACCACGCCGACCGGTTTGCCGGACTGCACGAGGAGGGTGTCGTCGGGCGCCATCTCCCGCAGCGAGCGGACGATCGCATCGAACGCCTCCCAGGACCGGGCGGCCCGCCCGTTGCCGCCGTATACCACCAGGTCGTCGGGCCGCTCGGCGACCTCCGGGTCCAGGTTGTTCTGCAGCATCCGCAGCGCCGCCTCGGCACCCCAGGAACGACAGGTCATCGCGGTGCCGCGCGGGGCGCGGACGGGTCGGGCTCCTCGCATGGGACCACACACTAGGACGGCCACGCGCGGGCGGTGACCCGCGTCGGTCCGAGAGTTCGAGGGACAGCGATCCGGGTCGGACGGGACGCGGGGTGGCCGGCCGGCCGGGCGAGCCGGTCCGGTCCCCGTCGCAGGCCGGAGGCCCCCCGGCCCCGCGCAGCGCGATCTGCCGCGTTCGTCGGCAGCCTCGCGAGCAGGGAGCCGAGCGGTGCCCGACGCATGGGACCTTCTGTCCCGGATCACCCGAGTCGTGGCCTACCTGGCCGTTCGTACAGGTACCCCCCCGGTGCATCGGTCAGACGCTTCGGCGCGTGCGGCCCATGTGCACGACCGCTGCGCTCCGGTTGGATGACTACTGATCATCTCTCCACCGACCGGGAGTCCTCAGGCATGACGCGGGAACGGGTGCGCACGTCGCTCGCCGACGCCGTCGTGCGCGCCCTCGTGGCCGGCGACGTGCTCGCGCTCCAGCGCCTGGTCGACCCGGAGGTCCTGGACCACTCCGCGCAGCCGGGCCAGCCGGCCGGGTGGCCCGGCGTCCGCGAACGCGCCATGACGCTGTGTACGGCCATGCCGGAGAGCGAGGTGTCCGTCGACGTGCTCAGCGCCACGGGCGACACCGTGCTCGCCCGCGCCGAGCTGGTGGCGGTGCGCCGCGACGCCACCGGACCGCACACCGCGCCGAACAGGCTCACCGTCGCCCTGGTGCTGAAGTTCGCCGACGACCGGGTCACCGAGATGTGGACCTCCGCGGACCTGGTGCTCGACCGGCGGGCAGCAGCGGTGCCGCCGCAGCATCAGGTGGCCGACTCGGCCTCGTCCCACGCCTGACCGACCGCACCTACCGGCACCACCCCCACCGACGCGCGTCGGGGCCGGTCGGGACCGGGTCCGGCGTGGTTCGGGTGGGCGACGGCCCCGTCAGGGGTCGACGTCGGCGGCCGACCGTTGGGCGAAGACCGTCACCGCCTCGGCGGTGACCGGACCAGGGGCGCCGGCGTACTCGTGGTCGTCGACGGCGTGGACGCCCTGGACGTCGCGGGTCGAGGAGGTGAGGAAGACCTCGTCGGCCGCGTGCAGCGCCGCCATCGGCAGGTCGCGCTCGAGGGCCCCGGTCCACTCCAGCACCAGGGCCCGGGTGACCCCGGCCAGGCAGCCCGAGGACAGCGACGGCGTCACCAGCTCGCCGTCCAGCACCAGGAACACGTTGGACCCGGTGCCCTCGCAGAGATTGCCCACGGTGTTCGCGAGGAGCGCCTCGGTGGCCCCTGCGGACCGGGCCCTGGCCAGGGCGACCACGTTGTCGGCGTACGACGTGGTCTTGAGGCCAGCGGTCGCCGCCCGCTCGTTGCGGGTCCACGGCACCACCGCCACCTTGGCGGTCGGCGCCCACTGCTTCCATGGCGCCAGGGCGACCACCAGCGTCGGGCTGCCGTCGCCCCGCTCGGAGCCGAGCGGGCTGGTGCCACCGGTGAGGGTTATCCGGAGCCGCATGGGTTCGGTGGCGGCGGCCGGGTTGGCGTCGAGGATGGCGGCCACGGCGATGCGCAGGTCGGCGTCGGTGGGCGGCACCAGGCCGAGCCCGTGGGCGGACGCCGCCAGGCGGTCGAGGTGGCGGGTGAGGGCGAACGGCACCCCGTGCTCGACCTTGGCGGTCTCGAACACGCCGTCGCCGACGGTCAGCCCGTGGTCGAGCACCGACACCCGCGCCTGGTCGAGGTCGACGACCGATCCGTCCAGCCACACCTTCATCGTGCAAGTCCTCTCGATGTCTGCGCAGCCACGACGCGCAGCCGGCGCGCCTTCAGCTCGGTCTCGTCCCACTCGGCCGCAGCGTCCGAGCCCCAGGTGATGCCGGCGCCGGTGCCGAGGTGCAGCTCCCGCTCGGATCCCGACCCGGAGGTCCAGAAGGTGCGGATGCCGACGGCCAGGGTGGCACGGCGGCGGTCGGCGTCGACCCAGCCGACCGCGCCGCAGTAGGGGCCGCGCGGCGCCGGCTCCAGATCGCCGATCGCCCGCAGCGCGCTGGACTTCGGGGCGCCGGTCACCGAGCCCGGCGGGAACGTGGCCGCCAGCAGCTCCGGCCAGCCGGCATCCGGTCGGAGGACGGCCGCCACGGTCGAGACCAGGTGGACGAGGCCGGGGTGCTGCTCGACCGCGTTGAGGGCAGGCACCTCGACCGACCCGGTGACCGCCACGGCGCCGAGGTCGTTGCGCACCAGGTCGACGATCATGACGTTCTCGGCGCGGTCCTTGTCGGTGAGGCCGGCGGCCGTCACGGCGGTCCCTTTGATCGGCCCCGACGTGATCCGGTCGCCGTCCCGGCCGAGGAACAGCTCCGGCGAGGCGCTCACCACCTCGACCGCCGCCGAGGGCAGCCGGAGCGCACCGGCGTACGGCGCCGGGTTGCCGCCCGCGAGCAGCCCGGCCAGGCCGCGCAGGTCGGCGTCACCGGGCAGCGGCGCGGAGAGGACCCGGCACAGGTTGACCTGGTAGTGGTCACCGGCGGCCACGCCGTCGCGGATGGTCGCCACCCGCGCGAGGTAGCCGTCGCGGTCCAGAGAGGAGCGCCAGGCGTCGGCCCGGACACCGGCCCAGGGGCCGCTGGGCGGCGGAGCATCCCGGACGTCGGCGAACCGCGCGCAGACGACGCGACCCTCGAAGTCGAGCAGGACCGCCCACCAGCCCGCGCCGTCGAGGGCCGCGGGGTCCTCGCTGACCTCGACCAGGCCGGTGGCGAGCCGGCCGCCGAACCAGGCGTACGGCTCCCCCGACACCTCAGTCGAGGACACCGACGGCCGCCTCGGCGGCGCCCACCAGCTCCC
Organism: uncultured Actinomycetota bacterium; assembly: GCA_963784645.1. GTDB lineage: Bacteria > Actinomycetota > Actinomycetes > JACCUZ01 > JACCUZ01 > JBBRVW01. The sequence continues at coordinate 89,063 of CAWARY010000019.1, forward strand.
GCAGCATCGCGGCGACCGTCTCCAGCTGGTCGGACACGTTGCGGTCCTCGTCCATCACCGGCACGGCGGCCCGGACCGCGGCGTGCACCGCGCCGCTGGCGGCACCGGGGACGGCCACGTCGGCCCGCAGGTCCAGCGCCTGCGAGGCGGCCAGCACCTCGACGGCGAGCACGTGCCGGACGTTGGTGACGACCTCGCGCAGCTTGCGCATCGAGGTCCACCCCATCGAGACGTGATCCTCCTGGTTGCCGGAGGTCGGGATGGTGTCGACGCTGCTCGGGTGCGCGAGGACCTTGTTCTCGCTGACCAGGGACGCTGCGGTGTACTGCGCGATCATGAAGCCGGAGTTGAGGCCGGGGTTGCGGGCCAGGAACGCCGGCAGGCTGCGCGAGAACGCCGGGTCGAGCATCCGGTCCGTGCGCCGCTCGGAGATGCTCGCCAGCTCGGACACCGCCATCGCCAGCATGTCGCCGGCGAAGGCCAGCGGCTCGCCGTGGAAGTTGCCCGTCGACATGACCTCGCCGTCCGGGACGATCACGGGGTTGTCGACGACCGAGCCGAGCTCGATGTCGATGACCCGCCGCGCGTGGGCGTGCACGTCGCGGACGGCGCCGTGCACCTGCGGGGCGCAGCGCAGGCAGTAGGAGTCCTGCACCGCGTGGTCGCTCTCGCGGTGGCTGGCCACCAGCGGGCTGCCGGCGAGCAGCCGGCGCAGGTTCGAGGCGCTGGCCAGCTGTCCGGGGTGCGGCCTGATGACCTGTACCCGCTCGTCGTACGGCTTGTCGGTGCCCAGCAGCGCCTCGACGCTCATCGCGGCGGCGATGTCGGCGACCTTCAGGAGCACCCCGATGTCGTCGACGGCGAGCGCGAGGAGCACCTGCATCGGCTCGGTGCCGTTGATGAGCGACAGCCCCTCCTTCGGGGCGAGGACCAGCGGCTCGACGCCCTCCTCGGACAGCAGCTCCGCCGCCGGCCGCCCGCGCAGGTCGGTGTCGCCGAGGCGCCGGAGCCGCCCCTCGCCGACCAGCGGCTGCGCGAGGTGGGCGAGCTGAGCCAGATCTCCGCTCGCGCCGACCGATCCCTTGCCGGGGATCACGGGCAGCAGGTCGTGCTCCAGCAGCTCGAGCAGCTTGGCCGGGAGCTCGACCCGCACGCCGGAGTAGCCCACCGTGAGGGTCCGGGCCCGCAGCAGCAGCAGGCCGCGGACCACGTCGTCGGGCAGCGGCTCGCCCACACCGGCGCTGTGCGAGCGGACCAGGGCGAGCTGCATCTGCTCGAGGTCCTCCCGGCCGATGTGGGTGTCCGCGAGCGCGCCGAAGCCGGTGGTGATGCCGTACATCACCTTGTCCTGGTCGACCGCGTCCGCCACGACGGCCCTGCTCGGCGCCATCCGGTCGGCCACTCCTGCGCCCATCACCGCCCCGGCCTGGCCTCGCGCCACCGCGACCAGGTCCTCGAGGGCGAGCGCTTCACCGGTGACCGTCACTGTCCGCATGGCGGGCAACCTAGTGGTGCCGCACCTGGCGGTCAGCCGAGACCCCGACGGGGCAGGGCGACCTGGGCCGCTTTGGTCGGGGCCGAGCCGATCGGCTATGGTCGTCCTCGCACGACAGCGTGGCCGTGAGGCCCCGTGGCGTCGTCGCGCGGACGTGGCTCAGTTGGTAGAGCATCACCTTGCCAAGGTGAGGGTCGCGGGTTCGAATCCCGTCGTCCGCTCGGATGGACTCGAGGCTCACCGGCCTCACTCGGTGGAGTGGCCGAGAGGCGAGGCAACGGCCTGCAAAGCCGTCTACACGGGTTCAAATCCCGTCTCCACCTCGAGAACAACCAGCACGGGCGATTGGCGCAGTCTGGCTAGCGCGCTTCCCTG
>CAWARY010000020.1:0-497328 GCA_963784645.1 uncultured Actinomycetota bacterium
ACACGGAAGAGGTCACAGGTTCAAGTCCTGTATCGCCCACCAGCAGAACCGCAGGTCAGAGGCCCCTTCGGGGGCCTCTTTCCGTGAACGCGGGCAGAGTGCTGCGGGTTCGCCGCAGACACTGGCCGACCCGTGCGCATGATCACCGACGCCGCTCGGGGCGGGGCACGGCCGGTGGGCAGGTGTCCAAGGCGCCGCAGGTGGAGCTGCACCACCCCAGCGACTCACCTCGACGTTCGGTCGCCGGTGTCGACTCCCCTCGTTCCGAGTGGGTGCGGGAACGCCGTTCGTCACCCCACGTCGAAGGCATCGATGTCGAGGCTGCTGGACGTCAGTCCGTGCGCGGTCCCGTCGAAGTACACCGACCAGGTGCCGGCACTGGACAGGACGACGTCCTCGTCCTGCACCGCGCCGAGGCCCGGGATCGTCACGTCGGTCGAGAAGGACAGGTAGAAGTGTGTCGCGTCGACCCGGACGAACCCGTCCACATTGGCCGACGACGGCAGCTTGGCGACCGAGGCGTCCCAGACGCGGGCGAAGGCGGTCCCGTCCCAGGAGTAGATGTCGGCGTCGTCGGCCGTGCCGGTCACCCGCGGGGGGTTCACCGACCCGACAGTCGAGAAGTACAGCGTGCCGCCGTCGACCGAGATGGCGTCCAGGTCCTGGCCGCTGGCGGTCAGGCCGGCGGCCGTGCCGTCGAAGTAGACCGACCAGGTGCCTGCGCTGAACAGGACGACGTCCTCGTCCTGCACCGCGCCGAGGCCCGGGATCGTCACGTCGGTCGAGAAGGACAGGTAGAAGTGTGTCGCGTCGACCCGGTCGAACGCGTCCACGTTCGCCGAGGAGGGCAGCTTGGCCACCGAGGCGTCGAACGTGCGCGTGTACGACGAGCCGTCCCAGTAGTAGAGGTCCGCGTCGTCTGCCGTACCTCCCGCCCCAGGCGGGTTGGCGTTGCCGAACGTCGAGAACGTCAGTCCCGGCGGTGGTGGTGGAGGAGGCGGCGGGCTGGTCACCTGGAGAGTGCCGTCGGCGGTGCGGGTGAGGCCGCCGCCGGTGGCGGTGACGGTGAACGGGTAGCTCCCCGGGGCGGTCCCGGCGGCCGGGACGAGCGTGAGGGCGCTGGTGCCGGACCCACCGGTGAGGATGCTCGGGTTCAGGGTCGCGATCGCCAGGCCGGTCGCCGGCCCGGCGACCGTCAGCGCGACGTCGGAGGCGAAACCGTTCGACCCGGTGGCCTGTACCTGCCAGGAGGCCGTTCCCCCAGGGTCGGCCGAGGGTGTGACCGGGGTCAGCACCAGGCCGAGCTCCGCCGCTGGCGGCGGGGGTGGCGGCGGTGGCGCCATCGCCGCGGCGAACGCCGCGACAGCGTCCAGCATGCCGTGACCGTAGACCTGGTCCACGCCGGCGACGCCGCGGTCGGCGGCGCTGTCCGTGACCAGCGCCAGCTGCTGGTCGGCGCTGAGCGTCGGCGCAGCTTCCAGCATCAGTGCCAGCACCCCGGCGGCGTGGGGCGCGGCGACCGAGGTGCCAGAGAGGTACTGGTACTGGCCGTAGCGGTCTGCGGTCTGGACGTTCTGTCCCGGCGCCACCAGGTCGGGGAAGGCGCGGGTCCGACCGCCGCAGGCGGACGGCCCCCGGCTGCTCGAGGACATGATGAGTCCGCTGGTGGAGACCGCCCCCACCGAGAGCGCCTCGGGGTAGTTCGCCGGGCTGACGCTGCTCGAGGTCGTCGAGCCGAAGTTGCCCGCCGGGAAGATCGGCAGGATGCCAGCAGTGCGGAGGGCCTGGACGTCCGGCTGGAAGGTCAGGTCGCAGCCGGGGCCTGCGCCCAGGGACCAGGAGGCGTCCACCACGCGAGGGGCGTCCGCGGTGGCCGGGTCGGCGTCGGGATCGAGCAGCCACTGGAAGGCCCGGTGCACGGCGCTCACCGTGGAGCGTCCGGCGTCGTCGAAGACTCGCGCCGCGATCCAGGACGCCCCGGGAGCCGTCCCGATGGCAGTACCGCTGCTGCTCCCACCGACCATCACGCCGGTGACGCCCGTGCCGTGACCCATCAGGTCCGTCGGTGTCGCGGGGTGCTGGGCATAGGGGTCGAACCAGCTGTTGGTGCCCCCTCGCCACGAGGCAGCGAGGTCGGGATGGGTGACGTCCACCCCGCTGTCGAGGGTGGCCACAACGATCCCGGCTCCGGTGCCACCGGAGGCCCAGACCTCCGGGGACCGCACGCTGACCTGGTTGACGGTGGCGGTCGCGGCGGGAGTCAGGATGATCGAGTCGGACACCACGGAGGCGACGTCCGGGCGTGCGGCGATCTGGGCGAGGACGTCGGGGGTCGCGGTCAGAACGATGCTGTTGGAGATCCAGAGACTCTGTCGCACCTGTGCCCGTCCCTGGGCTTTCGCCGTGGCCAGCGACCGGATCAGCGGAGCCTGGTCGGCGTCCGCGGTCTTCCGCAGGCGGTCCATCACCGCCCGCAGCCGGGCCTGGCGCGTGCCGCGGATCGTGCTGAGGTCCGCGCCGTTCTTCATGGTGACCACCACGGTGCGGGCAGCCTGCGGGGCGCCAGGCTCGCGGGCGGGCGCCGCCGACGCGGGGGCCATCGAGCTCAGGGCGAGGGGACAGACGACCGCCAGGGCGACGGCCGCCCCGACGAACCGGCCGGAGTGCATCCTCATGTCAGGGTCTTCTCTCGAGGTGCGTACTCCGGTACGCGAGCAAGGACAGGATCGGCTTCGCGGCGTCGCCGGCGGCGCAGGATCAGCAGGGTCGCGGCGAGCAGAGTGAGCAGCATCGCGCCCAGCACCGTGGTGACCACCTCGAAGAACCCGCCATCGGCGGGCCTCGGCTGCACCGTCCACGAGCTCGTCGTGACGGTGTCGGAGGCGTTGGTGCGGTGCACCCGGACGACAGCCGTCCAGGTGCCCGCTCCGGGTTCGGCTGTGGTGCCCTCGTAGCGGCCGGGGTCGGTCACGGCCAACGGGACCAGGACGTGCCCGCCGCGCCGGCTGAGGTCGACGTCGACCCCGGTCACCGGGGCCGGGTCGGGGCGGACGATGGAGCGGAGCCTGACGATGAGCCGACCCGTCGCGGGGCCGCCGGGGACCTCCTCGAAGGTGACGAACAGGCCGTCGGCCCGCTCGGCGTGCACGGTCGTCGGGCGTTGCGCGTCGAGGAACTCCCGCGACGTGGCGGTCGAGGTCACCACGGCCGCCATCGCGACGGCCAGACCGAGCACCACGGCCTCCGCGGTCACGGTCGCGGCGAACCGACGCGGGGAGCTGAGGGTCAGGCGGCGAAGTGCGGCGACCGGCAGCTTCGCTCCGGCGCGGGCGGCCAGCCCCGGGTGGACGACCGCGGTGTTGACCGCCGCGAGCCCGAGCGCCACCACCATGAGGATCGTCTTGGCGGCGACACCTGCGCCGTACACCGTCGACGTGACCGCCCCGGGGCCAGGCAGGTGGTGACCTGCCTCGATCAGTCCGGTGGCCAACAGGACCACGGTGGAGGCCGCGGCCAGCGGACTATAGGCACGCCAGACCGGTCCGAGCAGACTGCCGCGTTGTCCCCTGCCGCGCCGCAGGGTCGGGACCAGGCACCAGGCGAGCACGCCCAGGCCCCCGGCCCAGACTCCGGCGGCCAGCAGGTGGGCAGTCGCGGCGATGCCGACCAGCATGGACCCGGTGGCCAGGGTCGCGGCATGACCGGCCCAGGCCTCGCAGACGGCCGCCGCGGCCAGGGCGAGAAGGGCTACCGTGGCCGGCAACTGCGGGCGGGCTAGCCTCCGGCGCCAGACCATCACGGCCGCCACGGCCACCGTCAGGGCGACCTGGCGTCCCAGCCAGTACCGGCCGGCGGGGGTCTCGATCAGGAACAGCCAGGTCTGGTCCCACCACAGGCCCAGCCCCACGCCCTGGTCGAAGGTGCTGAACAGGGGGGTCAGCGCCCCGGCCCACCACGCGGAGAGAACGGCCAGGAGGCCGATGGTGCGGGCTCGGCGACGGACCCGCACGCCGAGCGTTCGGAGGACCCGGTCGCCGACCGTCAACGCGCCGATGGCGGCCAGCAGGGCGGTCAGACCCACCCACCTCACGAGGATCGACGCAGGGGGGGGGATCTGCGCGCCTCGTGAGGTGGGTAGCGGGGGGCGGAGACCGGCGCCGAAGACGAGGGTCCCGCTGGTGGTGTGGCCGTCGTCGAGAGAGATGACCCGCCAGTCGAGCTGGTAGGTGTTGCGCTCGAGGGGATCTGCCTCGATCTCGATGACGGTGGTGCCTCGCTTGCCGGATGCAGTGGTCGGCACGACGGCGCCGTCCTGGGTGCGCAGCGCGAACGAGCTCGCGAAGGCGGCGACAGGCTCGCCGAACCACAGGGTCAGGGAGGTACGGCCGACCGGCACGACACCCCCGTCGAGCGGGTCGGAGCGTTCCAGCCCGCTGTGGGCCTGAGCCGTGGACGGCACCAGGAGGACGAGGAGCAACGCGCCCAGGAGCACCGCTGCGCTCCGGAGTGCCACCTTGCCACGCTCGAGGGTCATCCCTGCATCTCCAGGTGTTCCATCCGTGCGTCGCCGATGATCAGCGTGACCTCGTCGCCCTTGTGCAGCGCGGTCTCGGCGTTCGCCATGAGGAAGAAGTACGTGCCGCCCAGCTGCAGCTCGGTGCCGTGGTGGTGCGGCGGGGTCGACATCACCAAGGTCTTGCCAGTGCCCTCGGCGACGAGAGCGGGCGAGAGCTCCGGGTCGTGCACCAGGGCCGCCGCCTTGTCCGGGTCGACGACCTGGTACCGCAGCTCGACGAGGCCGCCGGCCGCCGTGACCGCCAGGAGGTCGATGTCGATGCCGTAGCGCGCCGCCATCCCGTCCGCGGTGACCAGCGTGGTGCCGTTGCGGACGTCGGAGGCGAGGTGCTGCCGCCAGGCGTTAACGCCGCCGCCGACCGCGACCAGGCTCAGGACTGCGGCCAGGACGACGAGCAGACGCAGGCGGCGCCGGCCGGTGGGGGCGGGCGGTGGTGCGGGGGCCTCGGGAGCCAGGGTCTCGGTGGTCACGGTGCGTCCTCGGTCAGAGTGGAGGGCGGGCCGGGCCGGCTGGTCAGCCGGCCCGGCCCGCGGTGGGTCAGGGCAGGTCGAACGCGTCGATGTCGCTGTTGGTGTTCGTCAGGCCCTTGCTGGTGCCGTCGAAGTAGACCGACCACGTGCCCGCGTTGAAGGCGACCACGTCCTCGTCCTGCACGTTCCCCAGCCCTGGCAGCGCCGTAGTCGTCGGGCTGAAGGAGAGGTAGAAGTGCGTGGCGTCGATGAACTTGAGTCCGTCGACGTCGGAGTTGGGCATCGCGTACGGCGCCTGCGAGGCGTCGACCACCCTCGTGGAGCTTCCGGTGACACCCGTGCCGTCGTACCGGTAGATGTCGTTGCTGGCGCCAGCGGGCAGACCCACTCCGGTCGGGCGAGTGGTGCCGTTCACCGAGTAGTACAGCTTGCCGCCGGCGACGCTGACCGCGTCGACGTTGACTCCGTTGCCACCCAACCCGTTGGTGGAGCCGTCGAACACCATCGTGTAGCGCTGGGTCGAGGGGTTGTAGGAGACGACGTCCTCGTCAGCGGCGGTGAAGGTGGCGCCGGTAGGCGAAGTGAGCGTGGCGTTGGTGGAGAACGACAGGTACACGTGCGTGGCGTCGACCGCGGCGTAGCCGTCCACGTTCGCCGGACCGGTGTAGATCGCGGCCGCCGGCAGCATCGCCGCCCCGTTCCACCGGTAGACGCTGTTGGGGTTCCGTCCGGAAGCGGAGCCCAGAGTGGAGAACGACAGCGGCGCAGTCACCGAGAAGGTGATGTTGACGGTCGCTCCCCAGTTGCCGGCCGCGTCCTTGGCCCGGACGCTGACCGTCCTGGTGCCCTCAGGCAGCGCCGACGTGTCGAACGTGCCGGTCACCGTCCACGGCCCGGAGCCGCTCACCGTCATCGCCGTCCCGTTGCCGGCACCTGGGTCGGTGCCGACGAAGAACTCGCCGGCGACGACCGAGGTGGCGTCGTTGCCGGTGGCGGTGAGGGTCACCGACCTAGCGCCCTGGGAGGGCGACGGGCTGGCTGCGCCGTTGCTCAGCACGGGTCCGGCCTTGTCGACGACCAGGGTGGTCGTCGCAACGGCTCCCCAGTTGCCGGCGGCGTCCTTGGCCCGCACGGAAATGGTGTGGTTGCCGTTGCTCAGGATGCGGACGGTGGTCAGCGGGATGTCCGCGTAGCCGCCCTCGACCGGGTCGTCGAAGGAGCCGTCGACGGCCCGCAGGGGGATGCCGGTGCCGGTGGCGCCGACCGTGTCGATGAACATCTCGGCAGCCGCGATCGGGCTCTGGACGCCGTTCGACAGGGTGTCGGTGATCTGGGTGGCGTTGAGACGGATCGAGTTCGTGCCGTTGCTGTAGGGCAGGAGGCCGTTGCTCGGGTTGGGGCTGACGAACAGCCCGGCGCCGCCTGCGACCGCGGGAGGTGACGTGTCGACATCCAGGGTCGCGTCGAGAGCGACGCCCCAGTTGCCTTGGGCGTCCTGGGCGTGGACGTAGACGGGGTGGTGCCCCTCGGGGAGCGCGTTGACCGCAGCCTGGTCGATGGTCCCGTCCAGGCTGGCTACCGGAGCCTGCTGGGAGACGGTCATGTCCACTCCCGTGCCGTCGGCGCCGACGGTGTCGAGGAAGTACTCGGCCGCGACGACGTTGGAGTTCCCGGAGGCGGAGTCGTCACCGGTGGCGCTGATCTGGACCGCGCCACCGTTCATCCGGGTGAGCCGCGGGGACAGCGTCAGGCCGGACGTGGTCGGGCCTCCTGCATCGGCGCCGGTGACCAGGACCGAGCTGAGCGGTCCCCAGTTGCCGGCTGCGCCGGCCGCGTCCCTCCCGCGGACGTAGAGCACGTGCTGCCCGGCCGGAAGGCTGAGCGTCGCGGTGGCGTCCTTGGTAGCGCTCGGCGGGGGGTCGAACGTCATGGGGACGCTCGGGCCGCCGACGTTGTCGAGGTAGTACTCGACCGCGGCGATGTTGCTCCCGCCGCGGTTCGAGTCGTCGACGTGAGCCGTCAGGCTCCCGGCGAGGAACGCGACCTTGCTGGTCACCGGACCGGTGACGTCGCCTGCGGCGCCCGAGCCGGGCACGTTCACCGTGGTGAGCATGCCGCCCACGCCGGCCGCGGTGCGGTTGTTCAGGCTCTGGCTCGCGTCGTAGACGGTGAGGCTGGTGGCCTGGGCAGCGGCGCCCGGCACAGTGACCAGGGCGTCGGCGGACTCGCCCGGGCCGAAGGTCTGCGCGACGTAGGTGCGGGGGAAGTCCAGCTTGCTGCCGTCCATCCCGACGACCGTCTGCGAGGCGCCGAGGACTCCCATCGAGTGGTAGTTGACACCGGCGTTCACGTAGCGCAGGAGGACGGTGCGCCCGCCGGCGCTCGTGATCGGAGTGGTGGCCGGGTAGGCCTTGCCGTTGATCAGCGAGTACCGGGGCACGTACTTGCGCATGTCGAACAGTGCTCGGTTCGTCGTCATCGCGTTCAGCGCCGGGTCGATCTCGCCGAGCACCAGCACCGCCTCGTCGTCGTACGCCGAGGCGGCGTCGTAGGCCTGTCCACCGGCGACCGGGCGGACCACCAGGGCCCCGTGCAGGCCCATCGCGGTCTGGTACTGCGTACCCGTGCCGTCGGTGTCAGCCGGACCGGTCCTCAGGACCGGCGACGCCTCGTAGATGAACGTGCCGGGATGCGAAGGAGTGAAGGTGTACTCCGCCGTGCCGGTGGCGGCGTCGGCCCCGGCGCGGTCCAGCGGCAGCTGTTGCCCCTGGAAGAGCAGGGCTGTCTTGACGCCGAGCGTGTTGTGCAGCGTCACGTGCACCGTGTCGCCCTGGGTCACCTCGATGGTCGGGCCACCTGGGGCGGTGACACTGCTACCTCCGAGCGAGTACCCCCACACCGGGAGGGACACGCCGTTGGGCAGCGTCGTCGAACCCGTCACGGCGTACAGGTCGATGTTCTGGGTCGCGGCCTGGGCCGGCGCCGAGGGCAGCATCAAGAATGCTGCGGATGCGACCGACACGGCGACCGCGGCGCGGAACGGACTCTGGAGCTTGCTACGTCGAGACATGGTCTTCCCGCCCTTCACTTGCAGTCGTAGTGGCCGGGCGGATCGATCCGCATGTACGTGATGGGACCGGTCATGTTGGCGCCCCACGAGGTGATCTGGAAGAGCGCGTGGTTGTGGCTGATGATGTAGTACTCGCCGCACTGGTTGAGCGTGGGAGTCCCGGTGGGGAGCTGCTCCTGGCGGCCCAGGTACGGACTGCCGCTGTAGAACGTGCCGATGAAGGAGTTGGCGAGGGCGGGCGTCGTGACGGGCACCGGGTTGGTCGCGCTGTAGTTCTCGGCGTCGTGCCAGGAGAAGCGCACGTCCCAGGTCTGACCGGGGCCGATGTTGACGTCGAACTTCTCCATCGACAGGTCCTGTCCCGCCGGCCCGGCGAGCGGGTGCCCGTCACGGCCGATCACGAGCCCGTTGTTGCCGTGCGGGTGGAACGGGTAGTCCTCGGTGCCGACGTTGAGGTAGCGCGCGAGGGCCGGCTCGTTGGGCATGATCTCCGCCAGCGCGCCGTACGGCTGGGTCGGCAGCCAGGAGGCACCGTTGTCGGCGATGCTGTCGGGGAAGCCGCGACCGTTGATCAGCCAGTAGCGCGGGTGGTAGTTGTCGATGTTGAAGGGCTTGTTCAGCTCGACCCGCTGGTGCTGGTAGGGGTCGATCTCCGACAGCAGGACCATGAACTCACGGTTCGGGGTGAAGTTGCTGTCCGCGGAGTCGTAGGCCTGGTCGGGGTGTCCCGCCGGTCGCACGATGATCGAGCCGAACAGGCCCATCCGGACCTGCTTCTCCGGGTTGGTGCCGGACTCGTAGAGGTAGGTGCCGGGGTTCGTGGCCGTGAAGCTGTAGGTCACAGTCCCTGTCTGCGCGGCGGCGGTGGTGCTCAGCGAGGTGACCGTGCCGCCGCTGCGCTCCGGCGTGGCGGCGATGCCGTCGGCCAGCACACCCTGCTGCCCGGGGAAGACGATCGACGTCGGGTCGGGCAGCGTGTTGTGCAGGATGATCGTGACCGCGTCGCCGACCTTCACGCAGAGGACCGGCCCGGGGTGCTGGAACCCGTCGAACCCGTGGGAGTAGCCCCACATGAACGCGGTGTTGCCGTCGGGAAGGCTGATGTAGCCCGTCCGTGTGGTGAGGTTGAAGATCGGCTGCCCGGGGACGCCCCCGTCGCTGGGGGTGCACACGATGCCGACCTTGGAGGCGTCGGCCGGAGCCGCGCTCGCCGTGGACTGAGGAGTGAGGGCCGCTCCGGCGAGGCTCATGCCGGCGACCGCGAGCAGCGCCGCGGCACGACGGCCCCCGCGTCGGGCTTTCAGTGTCGCGAGGACGGTGCTCATGCCAGGACCCCCAAGTCGTTCGGGTACTGCTGGGCGGTGACAGTCGTGCCCGGGGTGGCTGAGGTGCCCGGGTAGACCCGGACCTCGGTGGCCTGCCCGCCGAAACCGCCCGGTGCCAGGTTGTTGGCCCGCAGGAAGTTGCGGTTGTAGAGCATGTAGGTGTCGTACGCGCCCGGGCCCCGGTACGCCGGCGCGGTGAACAGCACGTCGTAGCTCTCGCCGGGACCCATGTTGATGGTCTCGGTCTCGTACGAGGTGTCAGTCCCGGCCGACGTTGGCGTGGCCGGCCGGCCACGCATGGGCGTCGCGTCCCGCCCGACCACCCGCATCGGGATCCCCGAGAGGGTCATCGCCGACTCGCGGAAGCCGAGGTTCGCGAACCGGAGCGCCACCCGTTCGCCGGCGTTGCAGGTGACCAGGGACGAGTGCGGCTGGTACTTCAGGTCGTCACGGCCGACAGGAGCAACCAGGTCGCCGTCGGTGTCGGTCTGCACGTCCAGAGCGTTGATCGACGTCGCGGCGTTGATCGGTGCGTTGGGAGCGAGGGTGTCGGGGTAGACCCGGCCGTTGAGCAGGGCGAAGTCGGCGTGGTAGTCGCTCCACTCCGGCAGCTGGATGTGGGCGTCGGCCCAGTGCGCCTCGGCCCACACCTCCGAGCAGAACATCGCAAACTCCCGGTCGAACCTCGTCGAGCGGTCCGTCGGGGTGCCGGCCGGGTCGTTGTAGAGGTAGTTGTCGCCCTTGAGCGGCCGAACGAAGACCAGGCCCGTCATGCCCATGTGCACGTGCTCCACGTCCTCGACGTGGCAGTGGTACATGTACGTGCCGGGGTCCCGAGGACGGTAGACGTAGGTCATCGTCCGGCCGGCCGGCACAGACACCGACCCGCTCGGCTCGCCGTCGAAGAACGGGATGACGTTGCGGAAGCCGTGCCAGTGCAGGGTGTGCGCGTCGAAAAGGTCCGGCCGAAGGGCGAGGCCGAGGTTCGTCAGCTGCACCTTGAAGTCGACCGGGTTGGCCGGGTCGAACTGCTTGGCCCAGAACAGCGGGGCCGAGTGCTGCGCCCTGTTCTTCTGGGCCAGGGCCTGCGTGGAGTCGAGACTGGTGAGGTTCCGGAACCCGAAGATGTAGGTGGTCAGGCCCGCCGGCGCCAGCACGTCCGGGTGGAACGGCGGGATGGCCGGCGTCGTCGGCAGGTGGATCCAGCCGTCGGTGCCACCGAGGTACAGGTCCGCGGGCGTGGGGTCCCCCGCAGCGGCCTGGGCAGCCTCCGGGAACAGGCTCTTGCCTGCCCAGGCGACGGTCCCGAGTGCTGCGGTCCCGCCGGCCAGCCGCAGGAACCCCCGGCGGTCCAGTCGGATCTCGTTCATGCCCGCTCCCCCTACCATCCGGATCTGACCGGTCTGCTCGTCGTTGGTCATGGCCCTCTCCCAGTTCCCCTGGCCGGATCCGTGTCTCACGGGATGTCGAACGCGTCGATGTCTGCGGCGGGGGCGGACAGCCCGTGGGCGGTCCCGTCGAAGTAGTTGGTCCAGGTGCCGCCGTTGTTGAACACGACGTCCTCGTCCTGCACCGCTCCCAGGCCCGGCAGCGTGGTGTCCGGCCGGAACGAGAGGTAGAAGTGCGTCGCGTCCACCCGGACGTAGCCGTCCACGTTGGTCGCGCTCGGGACACCGTTCGCCGTGGCGTCCCACACCCGGGTGAACGGCGCGGTTCTGGGCAGGGCGGTGACGTTCACCGAGTAGATGTCGGAGTTGTCCGCCGTGCCCGTGCTCCCAGGGGTGAGCCTCGGCGGGTTGGTGTTGCCCACCGTGGAGAAGTAGAGCGTGTTGCCGGAGACGCTGATCGCGTCGATGTCCAGGGCGGCCGAGGTGAGTCCCCGGCTGGTGCCGTCGAACCACACCGACCACACGCCGTTGTTGTAGTAGAGGACGTCCTCGTCCTGCACCACGCCTAGCCCCGGCACGGGCGTGTTGTCGGCGAACGAGGCGTAGAAGTGCGTCGCGTCGACCCGGTCGTAGGCGTCGATGTTGGCCGAGGCCGGAAGGTTGCCGACAGGGAGAGCCGTCACGTCCAGCTCGCGGGTCGTGGTGGTCCCGTTGAAGGAGTACAGGTCGGCGTTGTCGGCGGTCCCCGTGACGCCGTCCGGGTTCGCGTTGCCGAGGGTGGAGTACACCACCGGTCCGTTGCCGTTGCCGGTCGGACCCGGCGGCGGCGGAGGCGGCGTAGAGCTGATCGGGAACGAGAAGGCGTCGATGTCCCGCTGCTCGGCCGTAGTGAGGTTGGTGCTGGTCAAACCGTTGGCGGTGCCGTCGAACCACACCGACCAGGTGCCGGCGTTGTACTCGACGATGTCCTCGTCCTGGACCGGACCCGGGCCCGGGAGCGTGGTGGTCGGGTCGTTGAAGGACAGGTAGAAGTGCGTCGCATCGACGTAGACCAGCCCGTCCACGTTCGAGTTCGGCATGCTGTACGGCGCGGCCGACGCGTCCACCACGCGCGTCGAGTTGGCGCCACCGGTCCACCTGTAGATGTCGTTGTTCGCCCCCGGCCCACCAGCTCCGGTCGGGACGGTGCCGTCCTCAGTGGAGTAGTAGAGCGTGGTGCCGACCACGTTGATCGCGTCGATGTCGGTGCCGCTCAGACCACGGCTGGTGCCGTCGAAGAACAGCGACCAGGCGCCGTTGTTGTAGTAGACGACGTCCTCGTCCTGGACGGCACCCAGAAGCGGGAGGTTCTGGTTGTTCGCGAAGGACAGGTAGAAGTGCGTGGCATCGACCATGCTGAGGCCGTCGACGCTGTTCCCGATGAAGGTCTGAGCCAACGGGAAGATCTGCTGCGGTGCCAGCCAGTCTCTGCTGAAGGCCGAGCCGTTCCAGTGAAAGATGTCGCTCCCAGGGGTGAGGCTGGTCCCCGCCGCGCTGAAGCCGCGGGTGGAGAACGAGAACTCGTGCACCGCCGGGGGCGGTGTGGTTACCGGCTTCGCTGAGCCGAACTCGTCCGAGCCGGCGTCGATCCCGCCGAGGGCCGGACGGACCTCGTCGTCGATGTCGGTCGCAGGCGCGTTCACGGTGCCCTTGCTCGCGGCACCCAGGTTGCAGGCGGGCGAGGTGCAGGTCGGCGGCGTGCCCGCCAGGTGGTAGTCACCGAGCTGGTCGGCCGGGGCCTCGACGGCGACCAGGGTGGCGTCGACGAAGGCGGGGTTCTGGCGCCAGGTGGCGAAGGCCACCGAGGTGTCGTACGCCGAGACCACGCCCGGGTCCGCTGTGCTGTTGGTGGCACTCGTGGTGTACGGGTGCTGGGCACTGTTCTGCTGGACCACGGAGTTCGTCGGGGTCAGCGGGGCGGATGTGTCGGCCAGGCCGACGTCCCAGTGGTCGACGGCGCTGGCGTCTCCGGCCAGCCCGAGCCCCGTCACGGTCGTCCCGGCCCGGGTGCCGGCGCGGTTGTTCCAGAAGATGTTGTTGAACAGCACCGGGTCGCTGTAGGGCGTCGAGCCGCCAGGCAGGGTGGTCTGCAGCTGAACGCTGTTCAACGAGCTGGACACGCCGGCCGGTGCCGGTGTGCCGTCCGAGGTCACGGCTGTCGCGGTGGTGGTGTTGTTCATGATCGTGTTGTTGACCAGGCGCACGTTCGGTGCGTCATTGATGGCCACCCCAGCGCCCTCGTGCGTGGAGACGTTGTTCACGATCGTGTTGTTGGTGACGTTCATCGGGTAGTTCCCGGACATCAGGAACCGGATGCCACCGCCGTCGTCGTTGGCCAGGTTGCCCTGGATGACGTTGTTGTAGATGTCCACGGCACCGGTGCCCGGGGACAGCACGTTCGGGTTGGCGGGCAGCGCACCGGCGATCATGATGCCCGCGCCCTCGTCGTTGGAGTTGTTGAAGTAGATCCGGTTGTGGTGGATCTTGCCGCCGGGGCTCGAGCCGTAGACGCTCACCCCTGCTCCGTACTCGAGGGAGAAGTTGCCGCAGATGTCGTTGCCGGACACCTCGTAGCCGTCGCTCCCGCCGAAGAGGCCGACTGCGCCCGCCAGGTTCGTGCCGGCGTTGGAGATCAGCCGGTTGTCGGCGATCCGCACGCCCTCGTTGTGCTGGCTGGCATCGGAACCGGCGAGGTCGGGCGTGCCGATCCGGATGGTGCCGTAGCCGCCACCGTTGTCCTCCACCACGTTGTTCGTGATCTGGAGGTTCTTGACGTAGGCGTTGGCGAAGATGGCGCCGCCCTGGGTGGTGATGTTCGCCGGCAGACCCGTGGGGACCCCGCTCAGGCTGTTGATGTTGCCGGGGAAGCCCTGCTGGTTCCCGCCTTGGATGTCGAACCCGTCCACAGCTGCGTGGAAGGCGCCACCGAAGTTGCGGGCCTGGCCGGCCTGGTTGCCATTGCCCGACGAGGCCAGAAGGTAGATCGCCTCACCGTCGCTGACGTTCTGGTTGCCGTCCCAGGTGAGTCCGCCCACCTTGGTGTACCAGGCGGTGGCCAGGTCGGTGTCGCCGGCGAACCCGCTGGCGTTCAGCACGGTGCCGGGCACGTAGGTGTTGCCCTGGAACCCGCCCGAGCCGACGCCCTGGAGCTTGACCGGCGAGGCCATCACCAGGTTCTCGAAGTACTCGCCGCGCGGGTTGCCCCCGGTGTTCGTGTTGGGCGTGCCGGCCGTGGCGTTGCCCGGGTAGACGACGACCAGGTTCCCGGCCGTTGTGTTGTTGGTGTACGCGGCGTCCAGGCCTGCCTGGATGGTGGCGTACTGCTTCCCGGGGCCGACCTCACGGACGGTCGGGCTGTAGCCGGCGCCGAGCACGTGGAAGGTCAGTCCGTTCACCGTCGTCTTGCCGTTGTCTGCGGTGATCTTGAGCGTCTTCGGCCCGGTCGGGGTGCCCGACGGCACGGTGACCTGGATGGTGGTGTTGCCCCAGGCGGTGGTGGGCAGAGCTGCCCCGTCGAGCGTGACCTGGCCGGTGCCCTTGGCCGCGCCGAAGCCGGTGCCCTCGATGGTGAAGGAACCGGTGCCGTTGACGTAGGGCTTGGAGACCGCGAACAGCTGCGGGACCACTGCGTCGACCGGGCAGGTGACCGCGATGTTGAGACCCGTCGTGGGCGACGCCAGGATCGAGCCCACCTGGGTCGGGGCCAGGTCGGTCGGGATGGTGACACCGGGCATCGCCTCGAACTCGGTGGCGATGGTGCGGTAGCGCGGGTTGTAGTTGGAGTTCACTGCCCCAGGGATCCCGGGGTCGTTGCCCACGAACCGGTACATCCCGGTGCACACGCCGGAGGGCGTGGGGCAGCTGATCTTGTCCGTGGAGGGCAGCAACGTCTCGTAGAAGCCATTGAAGTCGGACTCGAGCGTCTGGACGAGGCGGTTGTTGAAGTCGTAGACGCCGACCGGGGCGAACGGGACGCCGGGCTTCTCGCCGTACAGCACGCTGCGCGAGTCGGTGCCGTAGTTGATGTCGTCCACGATGAGGCCCACCAGGCGTGAGGGGATCGGCACGTCGGTGAAGAGGTTGAACATCGGCACGATCGACTTGCCGTTGTTGAGCGACACCAGCTTGGTGTCGCAGCTCGGCTTGACCTGTCCCTCGTACGGCGAGCCGCCGATGTCCACGAAGGTCGGGTTGTCGACCGGGCTCGAGGCGGGCACGGTCACGCCGACGGGGGCGCCGTTGGTGCCGTCACCGACCACGGCGGGGTAGTTGTCGCTGGGGGGAGCGTTGGGCACCTGGTCGGCCACGTCGACCGTGTGCAGGGCCCCGACACAGGCCGGCGGCGGGACCTGCGGGAAGATCTGGTCGCCGTGGGCGATGTTGATGTCCTCCTCGCT
Organism: uncultured Actinomycetota bacterium; assembly: GCA_963784645.1. Lineage (GTDB taxonomy): Bacteria > Actinomycetota > Actinomycetes > JACCUZ01 > JACCUZ01 > JBBRVW01. The sequence continues at coordinate 15,266 of CAWARY010000020.1, forward strand.
GGTCACGTTGTACATCGGGTGGCCGGTCAGGTCGTCGGGGATGTCGACCGAGACCAGGTAGTCACCGGAGTCCAGCGGCGTGAACGGGACGTCCGCGCCGGTGGCGTCCTTGCAGGTGGGGTTGGCCGGGTCGGTCCCGTCCAAAGTGCCGTCGAGGCAGGCGTCGCCGAAGCCGTAGTTGCCGTCCACCGCCGCACCGAAGTTGGCTTCCGGCTTGCCCTGGTCGGTGGCGTACGGGCCGTACTGAACGCTCTGCAGGATTGCCGAGATGCACTCGCCGTCGGTCTCCTGGTTGGGGGCCAGGACGTCCTCGTCGAAGGCTGCCGGGTTGTCGGCCTTGTGGATCAGGGGCGCGCCGTCCAGGTCACGGGCGGTGCAGCCGGTGGGCCGGCTCCAGTGCTCGGAGACGTAGGTGTTGAGCAGCTTGCCCTTGGCGTAGGACCCGTCGGGGGCAAGCTGGTGGTAGCCGTCCTCGTCGCACGGCTGGCTGCCGTCTCCGGGGCAGTCGACGGGGGCGTGCAGCTCGACCGCGAGGCCGGAGATCCCGGGCTGCCAGTCCTCGGCCGCGGCGTAGCGCGGGTCGACCTCGTTGCGGGTGGTGTCGTAGCTGAGCGAGCCGACGATGCCGCCGTTGCGCGGGTCGATGCCGTTGTTGCCGGTGGGGTCGTAGGCGTGCACGCCCCAGTCCATCGTGCCGCTCAGACCGATCATGTTGAGTGTGCTGACGTCGACGCCCGCGCCCTTGACCGTGGTCGGGGTCTTCTGGTTGTCGGCCTGGTAGGTGACGCCGGTGGTGAAGAAGGAGTCGTTGTAGGCCTCCATCACCATCCACGCCGCAAGCGGGTAGGCGCCTTCGAACGAGTAGTGCCCGGTCGCGTCGCTGATCGCCGTGGTCGAGCCGCGGTCCATCAACGAGTTGTCCTGCTTGCGAAGGGTCAGGGTGAAGTTCGGGATCCCGGTCTCACCAGGGTCCTTCTTGCCGTTCCGGTTGGTGTCGCTAAAGACGTAGCCGTCCAGCTTGGTCCACCAGCCCATCAGGGGGAGCTGGCCCATCGAGACCGCCTCACCGTTCTTCACGGTGACGTTGACCAGGTTCAGGATGTAGTTCTGCGGCTCGTCCCACCAGGTCAGCGAGTAGTCGCCGTCCGGGACGCCGGGGATGGTGAAGCTGCCGTTGGCGTTGCCGCGGCCGACCCACACCGCCTGGTCGCCGTTGTTGAGGTCGGCGAGCGAGAGCACCGGGTTCGGGATCGGCTTGTCGGTCTTCGAGCCGGTCATGCCGTTGAAGAAGTTGACGTCACCGCCCTTGGGTGGCGTGTACTGCTTGACGCCGACGACGACGCCGCTGATCGAGCCGGCGCCGCCCGTCAGGTTGCTCTTCGGCTTGGCGAAGCCGAACTGCGGGGTGGGCACGGGCTCGCCGGCCACCGTGGCCTCGGTGTCGTAGCCCGTGGAGCCCTCCATGAGCCAGGTGTCGAAGTCGTGGTTGCCCTCGAGCGTGGTGGTCTGGATCCAGTCCGAGCCGTCCGGCGGCTGCACGGTGGTCGTGTAGCGGTTGGAGCCGAGGTGCGGGATGACCAGCATCCCGGTGCTGTCGCTGAAGCACTTGCCGCCCACGGTGAGCACGACCGGTGCGCCGTCGGCGTCCAGGGAGCCGGCCGGGATCGTGTAGTCGGCCCGCTCCCCCGCGTAGGTCGTGCAGAGCGGGTTGCCGTAGACGTCGGTCGTGACCTCGCCGAGGGTGTCGTTGATGTGCCCCTGGAAGCCGGCGAGACCGTCCTCGCCGTTGTCGATGGCGCCGTTGGTGGTCGCCTCGTCCTGGTAGACCTGGGCGCGCAGGGTGGCGTCGGGCAGCGGGTCCGGCTGGACCTCGACGATGACCGGGTCGGTCGTGGTGAACGGCACCGTGAAGTGGGCGCCGTCCAGCTTGTAGCCGTCGGCCAGGACCGAGATGAGGTACTTGCCGTCGGGCAGGTCGAGACCGTCGGCGAGGTCGGCCTCCGTGCCCTGGGCGACGATCGGAGCCGTGGTGTGGGGCAGCTCGCGGATCGACGGCCAGTTGCAGTTCGCCGGATAGCCCGCGGTCGTGGCGGAACAGGCACCGGACGGGCTGCGCTGCGCCGTCGTGCCGGTGTTGTCCTCGTTGATCAGGAACTTGTACGACGTCACCGGGTCGCCCTCGTGCACGCCGGCGCCGTTGAGGGCACGTGGCTCCGTACGCGCGCTCTGCACCGACACGTTCAGCGTGCTGCTGGGTGCGGCACTCGCCTGGGACGGTGGCAGCACCACCAGGAGTGCTGCGGCCACGGTGAGCGCCAGCGCACCCGCCGCGGCTCGCCGCAGGGAGTCCGGCGGAGCTGACGCTGCCGCACCGCGGGCCATGAGCCCACCCGTGGTAGTCGCCTTCGACGCACCCATCCACTGTCCGCGCATGTGCCTTGCCCCTCACTAGTCGGCACCTTCGCGACGAAGTTAGGTCGGGGTATGGCACCCGGGTCCTCGTATGACGGAGTGGTCATCCGGCTGTCATGAACCCCTCATGTGAGTGGCCAGACGATCCGCCCGCGACCGTCAGGGCTCGGCACGCACCGCAGTGGTCGGATCGACCGAGCACCCACCGGGTGTGCGGATGCGGCGGCTCAACGCATCAGCTCGCTGGTCCCCGACGACCGCGGAGACGGTGGCGGGCGTGACGCAGCGGGGCCCTGGTGCTCTTCTGCACCAGGGCCCCGTGGACCGATCGTTTGTCGGCCTCTGCGCGATCCGTTCGAACGGCTGTATCAGCCGCGCGCAGTGCGCGGGGACTTCTTCGTCTCGTCGGAAGAGCTGAGGCCCGCCGTCGCCACTCCCTGGAAGCGCAGCGCGTTCGCCGCCTTCGTGATGCACGACCGGGGGATGACCACCTTCGTGGCCTCGTAGGCGTCCCGGTGAACCACCCTCAACCCCGCACAGGTGACGGGTCGCGCAGCGGCGTTCGATCCCGAGTAGAACCGCAGCTCCCGGATCCCTGCACTCCGACTCTCGAAGACCTGGTACCGCTTGCCGGCCGTACCCCAGTGCAGGTAGAAGCTCTCGTTCTGCGCGTCAGCCGAGCTGGCGTAGGTCATGGTCATCGCCACCGACGAGGCACCATTGCGATACGCCAGCTTCACGATGTCCGGATAATCTCCCTTGGCATCGATGACCGAGCCGGAGTCGGCCAACGCTGGTGACGCACCCATCAGGCACAGTGCTGCTGTCGCGACACCAGCGACGATAAGGCGGCTGACATTCACGGACCCGCTCCCTCCGACGTGCAGGCGACGCACCCCGTCCCCCGCGTAGCCGCAGACGCTAAACGAACCCACCTGCGCCGGCTCGGAGATCGGCAATAACGCCACGGACCGTCACACTCCGTGCGTGCCGGAACCCGTCACTGCCGCGGCGACAAGCCTGGGCTTCTCCGCCGGGTTGCCGCACCCGCTCCGGGTGCGGGAACGGGTGCGGCCGGGCGCCCGTCGCCGGTCCGGGGGGGCTGGGCCGGCGGCGGGCGCAACTCGAAGAGTCCCGGGTCGTCGAGAGGGAGTCACGACAGACACGCCGTACAAGGTCGACGTGTCTGAGAACGGGTCGGCCGCTGAGGGGCGCGGTCCCGGACCCGGCTTCCCATCCCGGCCACCTTGGGATGGCGCCAGCGGTGTACTCGGCCCAGGTGGGGGAAGTTCCCCACCATGACCGAGGCAGAGGATCCCGCGGGCGACCGGGAGTCGGAACAGTTCGGTGTCCGCGTGAGCTACCAGGACGATGAGGAGAAGCTGCGCGCCGCGGAGTTCTTGGTGGCCGGACGAGCGGAGCGAGAGTCACTTGCCAGGACGGTCGCCGCAGCTCATGACGCAGCCGCTGCACATGCTCGCGAGGACGCGGTCTTCGACGAGGTAGCCCGGACCCACAGCGAGGCTGCCGCCAAGCTCGAGCTGCTGGCGTCCCAGTGCCGAAGCAGTGAAGACAGGATCGACCTGCTGGGCCGCGCCGACGTTGAGCGCGCCCTGGCCGCGACCGCCACCGGGCACTCGGACGAGGTCCGTCGACTGCCCTGACCGGCGAGCTGTCGGCCGGCAGAGTCTCGCGTCGCTCACTCACTGGGCCCGTCCGCGAGTCGCCAGCGCACGGACGAGCCGCTCCGTCGAGCCGCACCGGCAGCCTCGCTCTCCACGCCCAGTTCCCCGGGACCATCGGGTGCGCCGATCCGCCTCAGGTCGGCCGACCGGCCGCCGCAGGTCGCCCGTATGGACGATTCCGACAGGCTCGGACGATCCGGGAGCATGTCGGGTGCAGGCGCGCCGACTCGGGGGCTCGCCGGGAGTCGGGAGTTCGACATGCGTGAGGGTGCGATGACGGTGCGGGAACGCGTTGCGGAGGCGCGGACCGTCCCCCGGGGTGACCGTGGGGCGTCCAGCGTGGAGTACGGCCTCGTCGTGTTCGCGATCGCCGCGACCATCGTCGTCGCGCTGTTCGCGCTCGGGCCGCAGGTCTACGGCCTGTTCGACACGACCTGCCAGGCCGTGAGGGGCGGCGTCGAGAACAACGGCGGCCCCCCGCAAGCCTGCACCTGAGCCCGGCCAGCACCGGCAGTCAGCACACTTGAGCCGTCACAGCGGCAGCCACCGCGCGGCGAAGAAGATCGAGGCGGACAGGGCCACCAGCGTGGCGACGGCGACGACTCGGCTGCTCACGGCTACCCGCTCCCCTCTCCGATCCAGGTTCATGCACGCCCGGCCGCTCCGACGTCGGCCGGCGCCGTGACACCCGACGCTGACGTCACCGACGCTCGTCGGGCGGTCAGCCCCCTCCGCCGGAGGGGGTGGGAGGGAACCGACCTGGCCCCGGAGTCGCTGTTGCCCTTCGAGGTTGACCACAGAATCGCGACGGGGCGGCGGTCCCGTCAATGCCCAGCCGTGGGCGACGTCGGGTCACGGTGCGCGCCGGTCCCGCCGTCGCGCGCCACCGGGGCCTGAGCATGCCGCCCAGGCGCGACGTCCAGGTGCGGGTCCACGTCCGGATTCGACGGCCGGGTCCCCGACCGGACCACGCCGATTGCCCGTCCGACGGATACCGGCGGGGCCGGCGGCCGGGCAGGCTGCGGGTCAACGGACGGCGAGCGGGAGGGGAACCCGCCGTACGTGAGCGATCGGGCTGCGATCGCCGGAGGGCCCGCGCACGGGACTGCTCGAGGGGCGCGGGCCCTCGCCCCTGCCGCGGCGCCACCCCGCCCGGCCGCGCCGGCGACTGCCCGCGGGACCGCGCCGACCGCCCGCCGCAGCGGACCCGCACGGCGTGTCGACGGGCTGCAGACGGGTCATGTTTCGGCGGCGTGAACTAGACTTACTCCTGGCAGTACGGGACATTTGGGATCTTCCCAGCGGGACCGGACCACCGACGACCGAGGACCGAGGAGATCGATGAGCGGGCGCTGCACGTGCGGTCATGCCCACCCGGCCCACGAGCACTACCGCCGCGGCAGTGACTGCGCCCTGTGCGCGTGCGCCTCCTTCCGCTCTGACGCACCACTCGGGCAGCTCAGCCTCGCCGGGCTGGCGCAGCGCCGGGCCCGACGGCTCAGCACGGCCCTGGTCCGGCTGCTCCTCCACCAGTCGAAGTAGCCCCCGGCCCTGCCCGATCGTCGCCCGACGGGGCTGCCCGCTGCCCGGGGACGAGCGGGCTCAGCTCTCGGCGAGCCAGCGCTCGACGTCGGCGACGCGGAACATCCAGTCGCCGCGGGCCTGCGGGTGCGTGCTGACGGCACTCACCTCACGCCGTACGACGGCGGCGCGGACCTCCTCCGGCGTGCGGCTACTGCGACGGGCAACGTCCGCGACGGTGAGCCATCCGGTCGCTCCGGCTTCGTGCGTCATGTCCACGATGTCGGCCCGTCCGGGCCGTCCCTTGACCCGCGCCGCCCATGATCATCCGGGCGGCGGTGCAGTCCGTCCGATCGGTCAGCGCGCGTGGATCGCCCGGACCGCGTCGAGAGTGTCGGCCTCGGCGGCCGTCTTGTCCGGCCGGTGCCGCAGCACCCGGGCGAACCGCAGCGCGACCCCACCGGGGTAGCGCGGCGAGGTCTGGACGCCGTCGAAGGCGATCTCGACCACGAGCTCCGGCCGGACGTGGACGACCCACTCCGAGCTGTCGACCGCCAGCTCGCCCAGCCGCTCGGTCTGCCACCTCAGCATCGAGTCGGTCAACCCCTTGAACGTCTTACCGAGCATGACGAAGCCGCCGGAGCCGTCGCGCGCCCCGAGGTGCAGGTTGGACAGCAGGCCGCGGCGGCGGCCGTGCCCCCACTCGGCTGCGAGCACGACCAGGTCGAGGGTGTGCCGAGGTTTGACCTTGAGCCACCCCGACCCGCGCCGACCCGCCTCGTACGGCGCGTCCAGCGACTTGACGACCACGCCCTCGTGTCCGCGGCCCACCGCGTCGGCGAGCACCCCCGCCGCCGCCCCAGGATCGCCGGTGACCAGTCGCGGCACCCGGAGCGGCTCGGGCACCGACCGCTCCAGCACTGCCGCCCGGTCCCGGCCGGGCAGGTCGAGCACGTCCTCGCCGTCGGCGTGCAGCACGTCGAAGACGTACGTCGACAGCGGGGCGCCGGCCCGGCCGCCGGCGACGTCCACCCGTGAGGCCACCCGGCTGCCGGTCTGCTGGAACGGCCGGGGCCGGCCGTCCGGCCTGAGCGCGATCGCCTCGCCGTCGAGCACGACGGCGCGCACCGGCAGGGACAGCGCCGCCTCGACGACCTCGGGCACCCGGTCGGTGATGTCGTCGAGGCTGCGCGTCCACACCGACACGTCGCTGCCCGCGCGGTGCACCTGCACGCGCACGCCGTCGAGCTTCCACTCGACGGCCGCCTCGCCGAGCCGCTCCATCGCGTCGCCGACGTCGGTGGCGGTGGCCGCCAGCATCGGCTGGACGGGACGGCCCACCTGCAGCCGGAACTCCCCCAGTGCCGCGACACCACCCGCCAGAGCCGCGGCCGCCACCGGCCCGACGGCGCCGCACAGCATCGCCGCCCGGCGCACGTCGACGAGCGGCAGCTCCGCGGCCGCGGCCACCGCGGCGAGCATCACGCCCTCGAGCGCACCCTGCCGCAGCTCGCCGGTGAGCAGGCCGCGCAGCAGCGCCTGCTCGGGCCCAGTGGCGCGTGCCAGCAGGTCGGTGACGCGGCGCACGCGCTCGGCCTGCGAGCCGGTGCCGCTCAGCCGGGCGACGCCCTCGAGGGTGCGGTCGACCTCACTGACGCCGAGGGCCGGGTCGGCGGCCGGTGGTGGCACGTCGCGCAGCGAGGCCCAGCCGACGCCGGTCCGGCGCTGGCGCAGCTCCCCCGACAGGTAGGCGACCACGACGGGCACCTCGTCCGGCTCGGCCCGGCGCAGCGCCTCAGCGACTGCGGCGATCTTCTCGGTGCGCTTCGAGGTCGCTGCGACAACACGCGAGGCGGCGGCGACGTCGGCGAGCTGCACCGCGCCATCCTGCCCGCGACGACCGACACCGACCGCGACGACCGCGCTACGACCCCAGGTCGGTGAGGGCGTCCAGGACGCCGCGGTGGAAGGTCGGGTAGGCGTAGATCATCGTCCGCATGGTCGAGACCGGCACCCGGGCGTGCACCGCGAGGGTCAGCATCGAGAGCACCTCGCCGCCCCACGGCCCGACCGAGGTGGCGCCGACGAGTACACCGGCGTCGGCGTCCTCGACCAGGGTGATGAACCCGGCGTTGCCCGGGCCGTGGATCCAGCCGCGGGAGCCGCTGGCCACCTGGCTGGTCCCGGTGCGTACCGTCAGCCCCTGCTGGCGGGCGGCCCGCTCGGTCAGGCCGACCGATCCGACCTCCGGGTCGGTGAAGGTGACGCGGGCCAGGCCGCGGTAGTCGGCGGCCGGGCCGTCCCGTCCGAGGATGTCGTCGACCGCGATGCCCGCCTGGTACATCGCCATGTGGGTGAACGCGCCGACCCCGGTGACGTCGCCGACCGCCCACAGCCGCTCGCCGGCCCGCATCCGCTCGTCGACCTCGAGTGCGCGTGCCGTCGGGTCGAGCCCGACGGTCTCCAGGCCGATCTCGCCCACGCGGGCGTGCCGCCCCACGGAGACGAGGAGCTCCTCAGCGCGGACCTCGCCGCCGTCCTCGAGCCGCACGACGACCTCGCCGCCGTCACCGCCGCCCTCGCGGGTGACGTGCACCGCCTTGGCGCCCACCCGGACCGTCGCGCCGTCCTCCTCGAGAGACGTCCGCACCACCTCGCCGGCGGCCGGCTCCTCGGGCGGCAGCAGGCCGTCGGCCGCCTCGACCACCGTGACGGCGGACCCGTACCGCTGGAACATCTGGGCCAGCTCGGCGCCGATCGCACCGCCGCCGAGGACGACCAGCGACACCGGCGGCTGCTCGGCCGAGATCGCCTCGCGGTTGGTCCAGTGGCGGGTGTCGCGCAGACCGTCGATGGGGGGCACGACCGGAGCGGAGCCGGTCGCGACGACGACGCCGCGCGAGGCCACGTAGACGTCGTCGCCGACCACGACCCGGCCGGACCCGTCGAGCCGCGCCGAGCCGCGCACCATCTCACCGCCCTTGCCGGTGAACCGGTCGACCGCGACCTGGTCGTCCCAGTTGTCGGTGGCCTCGGCGCGGATCCGCTTCGCGACGGGGCCGAGGTCGGGCTCGACCGTGGTACGGCCGGCGTACGGCTCGGCCCGCCGAGCCTCGGTGAGCAGCCCCGACCCGCGGATCATCATCTTCGACGGTACGCAGCCCCAGTAGGGGCACTCACCGCCCACCAGCTCGCGCTCCACGCCGACGACCCGGAGCCCGGCCTCCGCGAGGCGGCCGGCCACCTCCTCGCCGCCCGGACCCATGCCGATCACGACCACGTCTACCTCGTGCTGCGTCATGGCTCCTTCCTACCTGGTCGCTACGGTGCCGGTGTGACGCCCCCGGAACGCTCGCAGGAGCCGCGCTCGCAGCTGTGGCTGGTACGTCACGGCGAGACCGAGTGGAGCGCTTCAGGCCGACACACGGGCACCACTGACATCGACCTGACCGCGGCCGGCGTCGAGGCGGCCCGGTCGGTGGCCGGCAGGCTGGCCGGCCGGTCGTTCGACCGGGTCCTGAGCAGCCCGCTGCTGCGGGCCCGGCGCACGGCCGGGCTGGCCGGCTTCCCCGACACCGAGGTCGTTCCTGACCTCGCCGAGTGGGACTACGGCGACGACGAGGGCCGCACGACGGCCGAGATCCGCGAGGACCGCCCCGGCTGGACCGTGTGGCGTGACGGCCCCCTCGGCGGCGAGACCCGCACCGACGTCGGCGCCCGCGCCGACCGGGTCGTCACGATGGTGCGCTCGGTCGACGGCCCGGTGCTGGTCTTCGGCCACGGGCACTTCTGCCGGGTGCTCGGCGCCCGCTGGCTCGGGCTGGACGTCGAGGACGGGGCCCGGCTCCTGCTCTCCACCGCGTCGGTCTCGGTGCTCGGCTGGGAGCGCGACACCCCCGCCGTCGTGCACTGGAACGACACCGCCTCCCTCGGCTGACCGCGGGCACCCGACCGGTCCGGACCTGCCGCCGGCCGCGGGTCACGTCTTGATCGACCCAGGGCGGTTGCGGTACTCCTTCGTGATTCGCTTCCACTTCGAGCGCTCCTCGGAGCGCAGCCGCGCATCGTGGCGCATCGCCATCCAGCGCGCCTCGCGCTGCAGCTTCACGTAGCTCGCCCACCGGCGCTCCGGCAGCTCGCCGGACTCGAGCGCTGCCCGCACCGCACAGCCCGGCTCCGACTCGTGCGCGCAGTCGCCGAACCGGCACTTCTCCGCGAGCTCCTCGACCTCAGCGAAGACCAGGTCCAGCGACTCGCTGAGGTCGGTGAGCCCCACGCTGCGCAGGCCTGGTGTGTCGACCACCAGGCCGCCGCCGGGCAGCACCACCAGCTCGCGGTGCACGGTGGTGTGCCGGCCCTTGCCGTCAGCCCGCAGCGCCCGGGTGAACATGACGGCCTCACCGACCAGGGCGTTGGTCAGCGTCGACTTGCCGGCGCCGGACGGTCCGAGCAGCGCGAGCGTCCGGCCGACCGCGACGTGCGCCCGGACCGCGTCGACACCGTCGCCGGTCGTCGAGCTGATCGCGACCACCTCGACCCCCGGTGCGGCGGCGGCCACGTCCGAGCGCAGCTCCGCCGCGTCGGGCACCAGGTCGGCCTTGGTGAGCACCACCATGGGGGTCGCGCCGCTCTCCCAGGCCAGCGCCAGGAAGCGCTCGATCCGGCCGAGGTCGGGCTCCGGGTGCAGTGGCTCGACCACGACCGCGAGGTCGACGTTGGCTGCCAGCACCTGGCCGTGCGAGCTCCCGGGCGTCACGGCGGCGCGGACGAACGCCGTGCGCCGCGGCAGCACGGCCTCGGCGGTGACGCGGCCGTCGGGCCAGTCACGGGCCGCGACCCAGTCGCCCACGCACGGCGTCGCGACCGGGTCGGCGGCGCCGGCGGCGAGCAGCGCCCCCGAGAACGTCAGGCGCATCGGGCCGTCGGCGGCGAGGGCGTCGCAGGCGCCGCGGTCCACGCGGCTGACGCGGGCCGGGACGTGCACGGGGAGGTAGGGCGCGAAGTCGGCGGCGTAGGAGTCGTCCCAGCCCAGGGCGCTCAGGTCGAGGGCGTGGGAGCCGTTGTGATCAGGAGTGTCGTGCTCGGTGACGTCGTGATCGGGGGTGTCGCGTGGAGCGGACAAGGCAGTTGGCCCTTCGGGGAGAGGAAGGTGCCCGGCCGTCACGGACGGTCTGGGTCAGCGGGCACCGGGGAGGAGCAGGCAGGTGTCGTCGACGACAGGCATGAGTTCCTCCTCTTCGGTCGCGGTGACGGGGCGTGCGGGGACGTCAGGAGGGACGCTAGCGGCGCTCCGGCGTCCCGGCGAGCGAATTTCCCGGAGTGCGGTTGGGGGGCAGCTCGACCTCGCCGGTCTCGAAGCCCGGACCGGGCTTGTGCCTCGGCGTCGCCGGTTGCCGCTGCTTGCGCGCCTCGACGATCTCGCGCCGCGGCCACACAGTCTCGACGGCCGCGTTCAGAGCGGCCCCGATCAGCACCGCTATCGAGATCGCGTACAGCCAGATGAGCAGCACGATCGGGGTCGCGAGCGGGCCGTAGATCGAGGTGCCGCCGACGCTCTTCTCGATCACCCAGCGCACCGCGAAGCTGCCGAGGAACCAGATCGCGATCGCCAGCGCCGCACCGGGCGTGTCACGCCACCACGGGGTCCGCACCGGCACGCTGACGTGGTAGAGCGAGGTGAGCGAGACCAGGGACAGCACGATGGCGACCGGCCAGTACAGCGAGTGGAGGAAGAAGACCTGGTCGGGAAGCAGCTTGCCGAGCAGGGTCGGTCCTGCGAGCACCAGGGGGATCACGACGATGCCCACCAGCAGCGCCACGATGTAGAGGCTGAAGGACAGGACTCGGGTGCGGATGATGCCGCGCTTGCCACCCAGCCCGTACATGATCGAGCAGGTGTCGATGAAGACGTTCAGCGCCCGCGAGCCGGACCAGAGCGCGATGAGGAAGCCCAACGACACCAGGTCGAACCGGTCGCCCTGGATGACGTCGCGCAGCGTCTTGGCGATGACGTCGGTGACGACCTCGGAGGTGAAGATGTCGCGCGAGCCGTCGATGATGCGAGTCTGCACCTCGTCGACGACGTCCTGGCCGATCCAGCGGGCTACGTAGTTGATCGAGCCGACCAGCCCGAGGATCAGTGGCGGCAGTGAGAGGACCGCGAAAAAGCCCGCCTCGGCGGCCAGGCCGGTGACGCGGTAGCGGAAGCAGACCTTCGCGGTCTCCTTGGTGAGCCGCCAGACGACGTCCCGGAGCCCGGTCCAGCCGACGACGACCGGCTCGGCGTCGGAGCCGGCCGGCTCGATGCGTTCGGTCCCCGCGGCCACGCCTCTACGGTAGGCCACGTGGGTGCACCGACCGGATCTGCGACGCACGAGGTCACCAACCAGCCACCACCGCTGACCGGCTACGACGTGTTCGGCGCCGACGCGGCCCTGGTCGAGGCGGTCCGCCGGCACGGCGCCGAGGGCGACCTCGACGGGCTGTCGGTCCTCGGCCGGCGGGCGGGTGGCGAGCAGGCGCAGCGGTGGGGCGCCGAGGCGAACGCACACCCGCCCGTGCTGCGCACCCACGACAGGTACGGCCACCGGGTCGACGAGGTCGACTTCCACCCGTCCTGGCACGCGCTGATGGCGGTGGCGGTCGAGGAGGGGCTGCACGGCGCTGCCTGGGCCGCCGGGCCGACCGGTCACGTCCGGCGCGCAGCCGGGTTCGTGGTGTGGTCCCAGGTCGAGGCCGGTCACGGCTGCCCGGTGTCGATGACCTACGCCGCGGTGCCGGCGCTGCGGACCGACCCGGCTCTGGCGGCCGCCTGGGGCCCGGGGCTTTCGGCCACGACGTACGACCCGGGCCTGCGGGCTCCTGACGGGAAGGCCGGCCTGCTCGCCGGCATGGGGATGACCGAGAAGCAGGGCGGCTCGGACGTCCGGGCGAACACCACGCGCGCGGTGCCGCTCGGCCCGGACGGGGCGTACGAGCTGACCGGGCACAAGTGGTTCTGCTCGGCGCCCATGTGCGACGTGTTCCTCGTCCTCGCGCAGGCACCCGGCGGTCTGACCTGCTTCGTGGTGCCACGCGTGCGGCCCGACGGCAGCCGCAACTCCTTCCGGCTGCAGCGGCTCAAGGACAAGCTCGGCAACCGGTCGAACGCGTCCGCCGAGGTCGAGCTGGAGTGCACCTGGGCCAGCCGGCTCGGCGACGAGGGCCGCGGCGTCCGGACCATCCTGGAGATGGTGTCGGCGACCCGGCTGGACTGCGTCCTCGGCTCGACCGCCCTGATGCGCCAAGCCGTCGCGCAGGCCACCCACCACGCGGCCCACCGGAGCGCCTTCGGCGGCCCCCTCGCCGACAAGCCGCTCATGCAGAACGTGCTGGCCGACCTCGCCGTCGAGTCGGAGGCCGCCACGGCCCTGGCGCTGCGGATGGCGCACGCAGTCGACACGGGCGAGCACGAGCTGCGGCGGATAGGAGTCGCGATCGGCAAGTACTGGGTCTGCAAGCGGACGCCGGCCGTGGTCGGTGAGGCGCTGGAGTGCCTCGGCGGTAACGGATACGTGGAGGAGAGCGGACTGCCCCGCCTCTACCGCGAGGCACCGCTCAACTCGATCTGGGAGGGATCGGGCAACGTCAACGCGCTCGACGTCCTGCGCGCCCTCGGCCGCGAGCCGGCCGCCGTGGAGGCGCTGCGGGCCGAGGTGGCGCTGGCCCACGGTGCGGACCGGCGCCTGGACGCCGCCGCGGACCGGGTCGGCGCAGCGCTCGCCGGTGCCGACGAGGCATCCGCCCGGCGGGTGGTGGAGTCGCTGGCACTGCTCCTGCAGGGCTCCCTGCTGGTGCGGCACGCGCCTGCCGCCGTCGCGGACGCGTTCTGCGCGTCGCGGCTGGCCGGCGACGGCTCGGGGTCCGGGCTGGCGCTGGGCACCCTGCCGCGCGGGCTGGACACCCGCGCAGTGGTCGAGCGCGCCACACCGCGGGTGACCTGACGTCGCTCGCCGGCCGTCTGTCCCGGAGTCGACCCACCACGTGTCGTCCGGATGGTGGGACCAGGGGGGCGGGATGTCGAGACGGCTGTCACGCTGCTCGCATGGCCAGCACCGGTGCGCACCTCGTCGCACGGCTCCACGTCGACCTCGGTCACGTGTCGAGCGCGGTCTGTATGCGCGGCTGACCCCGCCGCCCCTCTCGTCGGCGCGCGGTCTCCGCCGACCCTGACCGTTCGCGAACGGCCTGCTCACCGGCGTACGACCACGTGCCTCCCCCATCGGAGACACCGACCGCCATGGCCACACTGCCATCCCCCAGCACTCGCCGGTCCGCCCACGTCCAGACCCGACACCGCGGGCAGGGCCAATGGGCGCTCGGGCACCTCGAGCCCCTCACGCCGAACGAGCGGGTCAAGAAGGACGACGACGGCCTGAGCGTCCGGGCGCGCATCGAGAACATCTACGCCCACGCCGGCTTCGCCTCGATCGACCCGGCCGACCTGCGCGGCCGGATGCGCTGGTGGGGTCTTTACACCCAGCGCCGGCCCGGCATCGACGGCGGCAAGACCGCCGTGCTCGAGCCGCACGAGCTCGACGACGAATACTTCATGCTGCGGGTCCGCATCGACGGCGGGCGGCTCACCACCGAGCAGCTCCGCGTGATCGGCCAGGTCTCGGCCGACTTCGCGCGCGACACTGCCGACGTCACCGACCGGCAGAACATCCAGCTGCACTGGATCCGCATCGAGGACGTCCCGGAGATCTGGCGCCGGCTGGAGGACGTCGGGCTCTCCACGACCGAGGCGTGCGGCGACACCCCGCGCGTCGTCCTGGGCTCCCCCGTCGCCGGCATCGCCGCCGACGAGATCCTCGACGGCACGCCTGCCATCGACGAGATCCAGCGCCGGTTCATCGGCACCAAGGACTTCTCCAACCTGCCGCGCAAGTTCAAGACAGCCATCAGCGGGTCGCCGCTGCAGGACGTCGAGCACGAGGTCAACGACATCTCGTTCGTGGGCGTCGTGCACCCGGAGCACGGGCCGGGCTTCGACCTCTGGGTCGGCGGCGGCCTGTCGACCAACCCGATGCTCGCCCAGCGGCTGGGCGCCTGGGTCCCGCTCGCCGAGGTCGGCGACGTGTGGGCCGGTGTCATCGGCATCTTCCGCGACTACGGCTACCGCCGACTGCGCACCCGGGCCCGCATCAAGTTCCTCGTCGCCGACTGGGGAGTCGCGAAGTTCCGCCAGGTGCTCGAGGACGAGTACCTCGGGCGTGCCCTCGTCGACGGCCCGGCGCCCGACGTGCCCTACGGCGCACGCGACCACGTCGGCGTGCACCGGCAGAACGACGGTCGCTACTACGTCGGGCTCGCACCGACCGTCGGCCGGGTGTCGGGGACGACTCTGCTGCGGCTCGCCGAGGTCGCCGAGGCGCACGGGTCGCAGCGGGTCCGGACGACGCCGCACCAGAAGCTCGTCGTCCTCGACGTCCCGGCCGACCGGGTCGACTCGTTCGTCGACGCCGCCGCCGGTCTCGGGCTGCGGGCCCGGCCCAGCACGTTCCGGCGCAACACGATGGCGTGCACGGGCATCGAGTTCTGCAAGCTCGCGATCGTCGAGACCAAGGCACGCGCGGCCAAGCTGGTCGACGAGCTCGAGCGACGGCTGCCCGACTTCGACAGCCCCATCACCGTCAACGTCAACGGCTGCCCCAACTCGTGCGCCCGCATCCAGACCGCCGACATCGGGCTCAAGGGCCAGCTGGTCCTCGACGCGGACGGCCACCAGGTCGAGGGCTTCCAGGTGCACCTCGGCGGTGGTCTCGGGCTGGACGCCGGCTTCGGCCGCAAGCTGCGCGGCCACAAGGTCACCGCCGACGAGCTGCCCGACTACGTCGAGCGCGTGGTGCTGCGGTACGCCGACCAGCGCCGCTCGGGCGAACGATTCGCGCAGTGGGCAGCCCGCGCCGACGAGGAGGCGCTGCGATGAGGCTCCCGACGAGATCACTCGCTGTGCTCCTGATCATGCGGGGGCCCCGATGAGCGACGCCCGAGCCGTCCCGTTCTACTGCCCCTTCTGCGGCGAGCAGGACCTGCGTCCGTATTCGGACGAGCACGGCACGAGTCTTGGGTGGCACTGCCGCTCCTGCACCCGCGTGTTCACCCTGAAGCTCGTCGGACTGGTGACGTCATGAGCACTGCCACCCTGATCTCCCCCATGCCGACCTTCGAGCCGGCCGAGTCGCTCGCCGAGCACCGCGAGGCTCTCGCGCGTCGCGCCGCCTGGCGGCTTGAGGACGCCTCGCCGCAGACCATCATCCGGTGGGCCGTTCGCACCTTCGGCAGCCGGTTCGCCATCACCTCGTCGATGGCCGACGCGGTCCTCATCGACCTGGTCGCCAGGGCTGCACCGGGCACCGACGTGGTGTTCCTCGACACCGGCTACCACTTCGCCGAGACCCTCACGATGCGCGACGCAGTTGCGGCCACCTATCGCGGCCGGATCAACCTCGTCACGGTGTCGCCGGACCAGACCGTCGGCGAGCAGGATGCCGAGCACGGCCGCGACCTGTTCGCGACCAACCCGGACCGCTGCTGCTTCCTGCGCAAGGTCATGCCGCTGGACCGCGCGCTGGCCGGCTACGACGCGTGGGCCTCCGGGCTGCGCCGGGACGACTCGATCGCGCGCTCCCGGACCCAGGTCGTCGACTGGGACCGCCGCAACGGCATGGTCAAGGTCAACCCCCTGGCGCGCTGGACCCAGACCGACGTCGACGCCTACGTCGCCGAGCACCGGATCCTCACCAACCCACTGCTCGAGGCCGGCTTCGCGTCGGTCGGCTGCCTCCCGTGCACGCGACGGGTGGGCGAGGGCGCCGACGGCCGCTCCGGTCGCTGGGCGGGCACCGCCAAGTCCGAGTGCGGCATCCACGTCGTCGAGGCGCCCGCATGAAGGGCTCCGGGTACCCGCTGACCCTCGACGTCACCGGCCGGCGGGCGGTCGTGGTCGGCGGCGGCCCGGTCGCCGCCCGGCGCGCGCGGGGCCTCGTCGAGGCCGGCGCCGACGTCCTGCTGGTGAGCCCGTGGATCTGCGAGGACGTCCGCGACCTCGTCACCGACGGGCACGCGCGGTGGGAGCCCCGCGACTACACCGGAGGCGACCTCGACGGCGCGTGGCTCGTCCACACGGCGACGGGTGACCCGGCCACCGACGACCTGGTCGCCGCGCACGCCGGGGCAGCGCGGGTCTGGTGCGTCCGCGCCGACGACGCGTCGCTGTCCAGCGCCTGGACGCCGGCAGTCGCCCGGTCCGGCGACGTGACCGTCGCGGTGACCGCCGGGCGCGACCCGCGGCGGGCGGTGCGGCTGCGGGACGCCGTCGCGCTGGCCCTCGACACCGGTGAGCTGCCGCTCCGGCACCGCCGCGCCGGCACCGGGCAGGTCGCGCTGGTCGGCGGCGGGCCGGGCGACCCCGGTCTGATCACCGTCCGGGGCCGGCGGCTGCTCGCCGAGGCGGACGTGGTCCTCGTCGACCGGCTCGCGCCCCGGCAGCTGGTCGACGAGCTCGACCCGGAGGTCGTCGTCGTCGACGTCGGGAAGACCGCCGGCCACCACCCCCTGCCGCAGGAGGAGATCAACCGGCTGCTCGTCGAGCACGCTGCGGCGGGTCGGCGGGTGGTCCGGCTCAAGGGCGGCGACCCGTTCGTCCTGGGGCGGGGCGGCGAGGAGGCACTGGCCTGCCTCGCGGCCGGTGTGACCGTGGAGGTCGTCCCCGGCGTCAGCAGCGCGATCGCGGTGCCCGCGGCGGCCGGGATCCCGGTCACCCACCGCGGTCGCTCCAAGCAGGTCACCATCGCGTCCGGGCACGAAGGCCTGGACTGGGCCTCGCTGGCGCGCCTCGAGGGCACCCTGGTGCTGCTCATGGGCGTCAACGGGCTCGGCCCGGCGGCGGACGGGCTGGTCGCCCACGGCCGGGACCCCGGCACCCCGGTCGCCGTCGTCGAGCGCGGCTTCGCCCCGGACCAGCGCACCACCGTCGGCACCCTCGCGACGATCGACGGGCTCGCGCAGGAGCGAGGGGTCCAGGCGCCTGCCGTGGTCGTCGTCGGGTCCGTGGTGGACCTGCACGACGTCCTGGGCTGACCATCGGCACCACGCCCGGTCGCCCACCTTCCGCAGGGGTGGCTGCGCCCGACCTCGTCGCGGTGGCCCACGGCAGCCAGGACCCGGGCGCCGCCGCGGCGACCCGGGCGCTGCTCGACGCCGTCCGGGTGGCCCGGCCGGGGCTGGCGGTGCACGCCGCCTTCCTCGACCACGAGCAGCCGTCCCTCGCCGGCGCGCTGGCCACGCTGCGGGGTCGGCCGGTGGTCGTGCCGCTGCTGCTGGGGGCGGCCTACCACTCGCGCGTCGACATCCCGGCCGCGCTGGCGGGATCGCGGGCCCGTCAGGCCGACGTCCTCGGTCCCGACCCGCTGCTCCCGACCGCGCTGGAGCGCCGGCTGACGGAGGTCGGTGTCGAGCGAGGTGACCCCGGCACCGCCGTGGTCCTCGCGGCTGCCGGCTCCACCGACGCGGACGCGGTGGAAGGCGTCCGGCGCCTGGCCGAGGACTGGCGCGCAGCCGGCTGGTGGGACGTGCGCGCAGCCTTCGCCTCGGCGGCCGAGCCCAGCGTCGACGACGCCGTCGACGCGCTGCGCACCGCCGGCGCGCCCCGCGTCGCGGTCGCGAGCTACCTGCTGTTCCCCGGCCTGTTCGCCGACAAGGTCGCCGCGGCCGGCGGCGACGCGGTGTCGGCCCCGCTCGCCGACGCCCCCGAGGTCGTGGAGCTCGTGCTCCGCCGGTACGACGCCGCCTGCGCCGGCGCGGGCGGGCCGGTCTGAGACCGCCCCTCCGGGCCGGGCGGAGCCGGTCGACGTCCGCCGCCGCGCGCATGGTCCATGCTCCGCCGGCAGCGCTGGGAGCAGACGTTCGATCTCGCGCGGTGGCGCCGTGGCGAGCGGCGCCCGGCGGGTGACTACCCTCGGACCCATCCCCTGGACGCCGACCCGAGGAGCCGGGCAGTGACCGAGCACGCGAGCGACCCCGCCCTGTCCGTCGCCGACCCCGAGATCGCCGGCCTGGTGCAGGCGGAGGCCGAGCGCCAGCGCGACAGCGTCCGGCTGATCGCCTCGGAGAACTACGTGTCCGCGGCCGTCCTCGAGGCCACCGGCACGATGCTCACCAACAAGTACTCCGAGGGCTACGCCGGGAAGCGCTACTACGAGGGCCAGCAGGTCATCGACCAGGTCGAGACGATCGCCGTCGAGCGGGCCAAGGCCCTGTTCGGCGTCGAGCACGCCAACGTCCAGCCCTACTCCGGCTCCCCCGCCAACCTGGCCGTCTACCTCGCCTTCCTCAAGCCCGGCGAGAAGGTCATGGGCATGGCCCTGCCGGCCGGCGGTCACCTCACCCACGGCTGGAGCGTCTCCGCCACCGGCACCTGGTTCCAGGCCGTGCAGTACGGCGTGCGCAGGGAGACCGGCCGGGTCGACATGGACGATGTCCGCGAGCTCGCCCTCGCCGAGCGGCCGAAGGTCATCTTCTGCGGCGGCACGGCGATCCCGCGCACCATCGACTTCCCCGCCTTCGCCGAGATCGCGCGCGAGATCGGCGCGGTGCTCGTGGCCGACATCGCCCACATCTCTGGCCTGGTCGCCGGCGGCGCCCACCCCTCGCCGGTCGGGCACGCCGACGTCATCACGACCACCACGCACAAGACGCTCCGCGGCCCCCGCGGCGCGATGATCATGAGCACCGCCGAGCACGCCAAGGCGCTGGACAAGGCCGTCTTCCCCGGCCTGCAGGGCGGCCCGCACAACCACACCACCGCTGCCATCGCCGTCGCGCTGAAGGAAGCGGCCACCCCGGAGTTCCGCACCTACGCCGCGGCCATCGTGGCCAACGCGAGGGCGCTCGGCGAGGGCCTGGCGGCCCGCGGCTTCGACCTCGTCTCGGGCGGCACCGACAACCACCTGCTGCTCGTCGACCTCACCGCGAAGGGGGTCGCCGGCAAGCCGGCGGCCAAGGCGCTCGACCGCGCCGGCATCGAGCTGAACTACAACAGCGTGCCGTTCGACCCGCGCAAGCCGTTCGACCCGTCCGGGGTCCGCATCGGCACGGCGGCCGTCACCTCACGAGGTATGGGCACCGGCGACATGGACCGGATCGCGGGCTGGATCGACGCCGTGGTCTCGGCGGAGTCAGCGGGCGACGAGTCGGCCGTGGAGAAGGTCGCCGCCGAGGTGCACGAGTTCACCGCCGGCTTCCGCACCCCAGGGATGCCCGCCTGAGCGGATGACCCGCCCGCCCCCGGGGAAGGGTGCGGACAGCAGGCAGGCGGCACCGACCGCCGCACGGCCGCCGACCGGCCCGGCCGACCGACGACGAAGGACACTCAGCGCATGGAGATCTGGCCCGGCAACGCCTACCCCCTGGGCGCCACGTTCGACGGGGCAGGCACCAACTTCGCCCTCTTCTCCGAGGTCGCCGACCGCGTCGAGCTCTGTCTCTTCGACGACTCGGGCTCCGGTGGCCGCCGACTGACCGAGAGCAAGGTCGACCTCCCCGAGGCCGACGGCTTCGTCTGGCACGGCTACCTGCCCCGCATCGGGCCGGGCCAGCGGTACGGCTTCCGGGTGCACGGCCCTCGCGACCCGGCGCGCGGCCTGCGCTGCAACCCGTCCAAGCTGCTGCTCGACCCGTATGCGAAGGCCGTCGAGGGCCAGGTCGACTGGGCCGAGTCCCTGTTCGACTACCGGTTCGCCGCGCCGAACCGGGTGAACACCCTCGACTCCGGCCGGCATGCGCCCAAGTCGGTCGTCATCAACCCGTTCTTCGACTGGCAGAACGACCGCCCCCCGGGCACGCCGTACCACCAGACCGTGATCTACGAGGCACACGTCCGCGGCCTGACGATGACCCATCCCGACCTTCCCGACAACATCCGCGGCACCTACGCCGGGATCGGCCACCCGGCGATCATCGAGCACCTCCACAAGATCGGTGTCACCGCGATCGAACTCATGCCGGTGCACCAGTTCGTGCAGGACCACCACCTCGTCGAGCGCGGGCTGTCGAACTACTGGGGCTACAACACCATCGGCTTCTTCGCCCCGCACAACGCCTACTCCTCCAGCGGCACCCGCGGCCAGCAGGTGCTCGAGTTCAAGGCGATGGTCCGCGAGCTGCACGCCGCCGGCATCGAGGTCATCCTCGACGTCGTCT
Organism: uncultured Actinomycetota bacterium; assembly: GCA_963784645.1. GTDB lineage: Bacteria > Actinomycetota > Actinomycetes > JACCUZ01 > JACCUZ01 > JBBRVW01. The sequence continues at coordinate 36,127 of CAWARY010000020.1, forward strand.
ACAACCACACCGCCGAGGGCAACCAGATGGGCCCGACGCTGTCGTTCCGCGGCATCGACAACCAGGCCTACTACCGCCTCGTCGAGGACAGCCCCGAGCACTACTACGACACCACCGGCACCGGCAACACCCTGCTCATGCGGCACCCGCACGTGCTGCAGCTGATCATGGACTCGCTGCGCTACTGGGTGCTCGAGATGCACGTCGACGGCTTCCGGTTCGACCTCGCCTCCACCCTGGCCCGCCAGTTCCACGAGGTGGACCGGCTGTCGGCCTTCTTCGACCTGGTGCAGCAGGACCCGGTCATCTCCCAGGTCAAGCTCATCGCCGAGCCGTGGGACGTCGGCGAGGGCGGCTACCAGGTCGGCAACTTCCCGCCGCTGTGGACCGAGTGGAACGGGAAGTACCGCGACACGGTCCGCGACTTCTGGCGCGGCGAGCCGGCGACCCTGGCCGAGTTCGCCTCCCGGCTCACGGGGTCGGCCGACCTCTACCAGGAGGACGGCAGGCGGCCGCTCGCGTCGATCAACTTCGCCACCGCGCACGACGGCTTCACCCTGACGGACCTGGTGTCGTACAACGACAAGCGCAACGACGCCAACGGCGAGGGCGGCAACGACGGCGAGAGCCACAACCGCTCGTGGAACTGCGGCGTCGAGGGTCCGACCGACGACCTCGAGGTGCTGACGCTCCGGGAGCGACAGAAGCGCAACGTCCTCACGACGCTGTTCCTCTCCCAGGGCGTGCCGATGATGCTGCACGGCGACGAGATGGGTCGCACCCAGGAGGGCAACAACAACGTCTACTGCCAGGACAACCCGCTCGCCTGGGTCGACTGGGCCGACGCCCGGGACAACTGGGCGCTCACCGACTTCGTCGCCAAGGTCGTCCGGCTACGCCGCGATCACCCGGTGTTCCGACGCCGGCGCTTCTTCCAGGGCGACCCGACCCGCGGGTCCGAGAGCGAGATCGGCGACATCGCCTGGTTCACCCCTGCCGGCGAGCACATGACGGAGGGCGACTGGCAGGTCGGCTACGCCCGCTCGCTCGCCGTCTTCCTCAACGGCGACGCAATCATCGAGCCGGACGGCCGCGGCGCCCGGGTGTCCGACGACTCGTTCCTGCTGTTCTTCAACGGCCACCACGAGGACATGGACTTCACCGTCCCCAAGGAGGTCTACGGCGAGCGCTGGGAGCCGGTGCTCGACACCGCGTCGCCGCTCCTCGAGGACCAGCCGACCGCCAAGGCGGGTGCCGCGGTGACCCTGGAGTCGCGCTCGATCCTGGTGCTGCGCCGCGTTGTCTGAGCACCCGGTCGAACCCGGCAGCCGGCGCGCGGTGCCGACCGGCACCTACCGCCTCCAGCTCCGGCCAGACTTCGGCTTCGACGACGCCGCGTCCGTGCTGCCCTACCTGCGCGACCTCGGGGTCTCGCACGTCTACCTCTCCCCCGTGCTGCAGGCCGCCCCCGGCTCCACCCACGGCTACGACGTCGTGGACCACGCACACCTCAACGAGGAGCTGGGCGGGGCGGCGGGGTTCCACCGGCTCTCCGACGCCGCCCGCGCCCTGGGCCTGGGCATGGTCGTGGACGTCGTCCCCAACCACATGGCGCTCCCCACCCCCGCGTACCTGAACGCCGCGCTGTGGTCCGTGCTGCGGCTCGGACCGGCGTCGCCGTACGCACGCTGGTTCGACGTCGACTGGGCGGCGCAGGAGCGCGCCGTGCTGATGCCGGTGCTCGGCCGCAGGATCGGCGAGGTGGTGGCCGACGGCGAGATCACCGTGGACGCCGAGGGCGGTCCGACCGGCGAGCCGGTCCTCCGCTACTTCGACCACGTCTTCCCGGTCCGCCCGGGCACCGAGGCGCTGCCGCTCGCCGAGCTGCTCGACCGGCAGTTCTACCGGCTCGCGCACTGGCGGGTCGGCGACGAGGAGCTGAACTACCGGCGGTTCTTCGACATCGACACCCTTGCCGCGGTACGCGTGGAGGACGAGCCGGTCTTCGCGGAGACGCACGCGGTGCTGCTCGCTCTCGTCGCCGAGGGCCGCGTCGACGGCCTGCGCATCGACCACCCCGACGGCCTCGCCGACCCGCGCGAGTACGTCCGCCGGCTGGCCCGCGCGACCGGCGGGGCCTGGGTCGTGGTGGAGAAGATCCTCGAGGGCGACGAGGAGCTGCCCGCCGACTGGCCGTGTGCCGGCACGACCGGCTACGACGCGCTGCTGCGCGTCGGCGGCGTCCTGGTGGACGGCGACTCGGCCGACGAGCTGACCAACCTCTACACCGGGCTCACCGGCGAGACCGCGGACTTCGACGCGGTCGTCGACGAGGCGAAGCGGTTCGTGATCGGGCACGGTCTGCAGGCCGAGATCGAGCGGCTCGTCGAGGTCGCCTCCGCGATCTGCCACGAACATCTCGAGCTGCGCGACCACACCCGGCGCGGGCTGCGCGAGGCACTGGTCGAGCTGCTGGTCGCGACGCCGGTCTACCGGGCCTACGTGGTGCCCGACGAGCCCGCCCCGGACGGCGCCCGCGCGACGCTCGCGGCAGCCGCCGACCGCGCGCGGGACCGGCTGCCCGAGGACCGCCACGGCACGCTCGACCTGCTGGTCGCGCTGGCCCTCGGCGAGCAGGGCAGCGGGCCGCACCGCGACGAGTTCGTGGTGCGGTTCCAGCAGACCTGCGGGCCGGTGATGGCCAAGGGGATCGAGGACACCGCGTTCTACCGCTGGCTGCGGCTCACCGCCCTCAACGAGGTCGGCGGCGACCCCGCCCACCTCGGCGTCGGCGTCGACGAGCTGCACGCGTGGTGCGCCCGCCAGCTCGCGACCTGGCCGGACGCGATGACGACGCTGTCGACCCACGACACCAAGCGCAGCGAGGACGTCCGCGCCCGCCTCTCCGTCCTCTCCGAGCTGCCCCAGGAGTGGGGCGGTGCCGTGATGGCGTGGCGGGCAGCCACCGGCCAGCACCGGTCGTCCGTGCTGGACGCCAACACCGAGTACCTGGTGTGGCAGACCCTCGTCGGGGCGTGGCCGATCGACGCCGACCGCCTCACGGCGTACCTCGAGAAGTCGACCCGGGAGGCCAAGCGGCGCACCACCTGGACCGAGCCGGACGCCGAGTACGACGACGCCGTCGCGTCGTTCGCCCGGGCCGTCCTGGCCGACGAGGAGGCGGTCGCCGCCGTGACGACGTTCGTCGAGCGCGTCGCACCGGCCTGGCGCGCCAACGTGCTGGCGCAGAAGCTGCTGGCGCTGACCGTGCCCGGGGTCCCCGACGTGTACCAGGGCTGCGACCTCACCGACCTGTCCCTGGTCGACCCCGACAACCGGCGCGCCGTGGACTACGCGGACCGGGTGTCCCGTCTCGCCCGGCTCGACGGTGGCGCACCGCCGGCCGACCTCGACGACGAGAAGCTGCTCGTCGTGTCGCGCACCCTACGGCTGCGGCGCGACCGGCCGGACGTGTTCGGAGCGGGCTCGGGCTACGAGCCGCTGGAGACCGGGTCCACGCGTGTCGTGGCCTTCGCGCGCCGCTCCCCGGCGGACCTCGACCGGACGGTGCTCACCGTCGCCGCCCGGCTGTCGCTCGGGCTCACCGACCCTGACCCGGGCACCGTCGCTCTCCCGGCCGGCAGCTGGACCGACCTGCTCACCGGCACGACCCACGACGGCGACGCGCCGGTCGCCGGGCTCCTCGCCTCGATGCCGGTGGCCCTGCTGGCGCGCAGCGGATCGGTCTAGGCGCGGGCGGTCGGCCGGTCCACCACGTCGAGCCCGCTCAGCTCCAGGTACTCGGCGGGCACCGGCACCTGCAGGTGGAAGCCCTGCGCGTCGTCGCAGCCGAGCGCCCGCAGCGCCTCCAGCGTGCCGGCGTCCTCGACACCCTCGGCGACGCACGTGACCCGGAGCGCGTGCGCCATCTCGATCGTCCACCGCACGAGCGCCGCGTCGGTGGCGTTCCCCAGCAGGCCCTGCACCAGGCTGCGGTCCAGCTTGAGCACGTGCACGGGGAACCGGCGCAGGTAGAGCAGGCTGGCATAGCCGGAACCGAAGTCGTCGATCGCGACGCGGACACCCAGATCGGCGAGCCGCCAGAGGGTCTTCGACGCCGAAGCGGGGTCGGCGAGTAGTGCGGTCTCGGTCAGCTCGACCACCAGGCAGGCCGGTGGCAGGGCACGGAGCGCCAGCTGCTCGGCAACCGAGTCGGCGAACTGAGGGTCGCCGAGGTCGTGCGCCGAGACGTTGACGGCGACGGGGACGTCCCGGCCGTCGGCCCGCCACGCAACGACCTGGTCGAGGACCCGCGCCAGCACGGCCAAGGTGACCGCCTTGATGACGCCGTTCGTCTCGGCGAAGGGCACGAAGTGCCCCGGCAGCAACAAGCCCCGCTGGGGGTGCTGCCAGCGCACGAGCGCCTCGACCCGCGACATCGCGCCGGTCGCCAGGGAGAAGCTCGGCTGGTAGTGAACGACCAGCTCACCGGCGGTGATCCCGCGCCTCAGGTCGGCGTCCATGACCAGACCGGCCCGGTCGGTGCCCGCGAGCGTGTCACGGTAGATCTCCCAGCCCGTACGGCGACCCTTGGCGTCATACATCGCGATGTCCGCCCGCTGCAGCAGCGTGCCGTAGTCCGTGCCGTGCTCGGGGCCGAGCGCGATGCCGATGCTGACCGCCACCGACATCTCGATGCCGTCGATGGTCACGGGTGCGCTGACGGCGCGGGTCAGGCGCTCGCAGAGGACGCGGACGTCCGCCTCGTCGTGGACGCCGCGGGCGAGCACGACGAACTCGTCGCCGCCGAGCCGGGCCACGATGTCCTCAGGCTCGCGGACGACCTCGACCAGGCGGTCGGCGATGGCCACGAGGAGCTGGTCACCGGCGTGGTGGCCGAGGGAGTCGTTGACGTGCTTGAAGCGGTCCAGGTCGAAGAGGATCACGGCTATCCCGCGCTCGCGATCGAGCATCGACTCGGCCGACTCGCGCGCTGCGCGACGGTTGAGCAGCCCGGTCAGCTCGTCGCGGCGCGCTGCGCGATGCATCGACCGACCGTGCTGGACGTACCCGAGGCTGGACAGCGCCAGCATGACCAGGCCGATCACCACGAGCCCGACCGGCCCCGGGGCCAGAGGGCCGCTCCAGGCACCGGCCCTCGCCGGCGTCGACACCACGACCGCCCACGCCGAGGCGATCTTGCTGTCCACGCGGGCGAAACGGACCACCAGCCGCTCACCGTCCGTCGACGAGATGCGCCCGTCGTTCGCGTACTGCACCCAGCGCAGGCTGTGGTCGGCGGGGTTGCCGAGCGGCACACCGATGTCCTGCGGGTGGGTGGAGTCGATGACGACCCTGCCGTCCGTCCGGTCGACGACGCGAACCTTGAGATGGGCCTCGGCGCTGTAGGCGGCCAGCCGGAAGCTCTCCAGGGTGAGCTCGAAGCTCACGATCGCCGGCGACTCGCCGAGACCGACGTTGACCTTGGCCGCGAAGCCCACCACCCACTCACCGGTGGACTCGGACCGGTACGGCGCCGACTGGTAGACCTTGTCGAACGGCAGGTCGAAGGCGTGGCCGAAGAACAGCGCGTCCCGCCGATCTCCGTCCAGGTCCTCGGGCGCGACAGCCCGGCCCATCACGACTCGTGCGTTCTCCGCGCCGGAGCGGTCGATGAAGCTCGCCGAGGCCACGCTGTCCGGGAAGAGCGTCTCGAGGTCGTTGAGGACGAGCTGGACGCGCGACATGAGGTCGTCCTCGCCGGTCCGACCCTCGATCCGGTCGGCCAGGCTGCCGGGGGCCCGGTAGAAGTTCGTGAAGGCCGCCGAGTGCGACGCCAGCAGGCTGGCCGAGCGGGCCCGCTCCGCGTAGTCGTCCAGAGCAGTCACCTGGGACGCGCCGGCGAGCCGCAGGTCGTGGTCGCGGTCCCCCGCGATGCGGGACGCGAGCGATCCCGACCCGAGGCCGGCGAGGACGGCCACCAGGCCGAGCGCGAGCAGCGCGGCGCGGATTCGCTGCACGCAGGCTCACCTCGACTTCCCGACGCGGGCCGCGCAGGTCACAGCAGCCCCTCCGGCGAGTATCGGCACGCCGGGCCGCGAATTGAGCCGTCCCGGCACCCGGACCCACCGGTCGGGACGCTGCGCGGGTCAGGAGAGGTGCGGCCCGCCGGGGCCCTGCGGGGAGCTCAGCCCTCGGCCAGCAGCCGGGCGCGCTGCTCCGCCACGTCGTAGTCCGCCGGCGGCCAGCTGACCGCCATCGCCTCGAGCTGCTCCACCAGGATGTTCATGATCGCCCAGTTGCGGTACCACTTGCGGTCGGCCGGCACGACGTACCAGGGCGCCGCCTCGGTGCTGCAGCGCTCCAGTGCGTCCTGGTAGGCCTCGGTCAGGGGGCCCCACTCGCCGCGTGTGTCGATGTCGCCCGGATTGAACTTCCAGAGCTTGTCCGGGTTGTCGAGCCGGCTGAGCAGCCGGTCGCAGGACTCGGTCTTGGAAAGGTGCAGGAAGCACTTGACGACGGTCGTGCCGTCGGCGACGAGCTTCTGCTCGAACCGGTTGATGGTGGCGTACCGGCGCTTCCAGGTGCGCGGCTCCACCAGCTCGCGGACCCGCACCACCGCGACGTCCTCGTAGTGCGAGCGGTCGAAGACCCCGATCATCCCCGGCGCCGGGAGCCGCTTGCGGACCCGCCAGAGGAAGTCGTGCGCCAGCTCCTCCTTGCTGGGCGCCTTGAACGAGGTGATGCTCACGCCCTGCGGGTCGACCTCGCCGACGACGTGCCGGACCGTGCCGCCCTTGCCGGAGGTGTCCATGCCCTGAAGGACGAGCAGCAGGCTGCGCGTGCCGCCCGACCTGCCCTCGGCGAACAGCCGCTCCTGGAGGTCGGCCAAGCGGGGGCCGAGAGTCAGCAGCGCCTTGGTGCCCGCCTTCTTCCCACCGTCGAAGCCGGGGGTGGCACGGGTATCGATCGCGGCCAGGTCGACCGGCCCGCCGGCCACCCGGAGCAGGTCGCTGACCCGGCCCTCGTCCGGCCGGGCGTCGGCGGTGGCCTGCTTCGAGGTCTTGCCCTTCTTGGGCCCGGTCTTCGGCATGGGCAAGATCGTCGCAGAGCCACCGCCCAGGGGCCAGACCCGCGGCGAGGGGCGGGACGAGTCAGGGACGCAGGTCGGCCAGCAGGTCACTCGGCCGGACCGTCACCGCGAACGGGCGGGTCGCCGTCCATGACGAGTCGCCAGTGACCCGGGCAACCTCGACATACCCGCTCTCGTCGAGCTCGAGGACGGTGAGCACAGGCGCTGCCGGGTCGGGGTCGACCAGCCAGTACGACGCCACCCGGGCGTCCTGGTAGACCGACAGCTTGGTCAGCCGGTCGAAGCGCCGGGTACTCGGTGAGAGCACCTCGACCGCGAGCAACGGTGGTTCAGCGAGATGCTTCCCGCCCTCGACCTGCCGGAGGGCGTCGTATCGGGTGACCAGGACGTCGGGCTCCAGCGACGTGAAACTGCCGTGGCGCCAGTCGAAGGGCGCGCCGACCACCCGCATGTCGGCCGGACAGGCGTCGTGCAGCAACCGGTGCAGCGTGAACAGGGCCGCCTGGTGCGCCCAGACCGGGGCCGGGCTCACGACGAGGACCCCGTCGACCAGCTCGTAGCGGTGCCCGTCGTCGGGCAGGCCGTCGAGATCATCGACCGTCAGCGGGCGGCCGTGCGGCAGCCCGGCGAGCGGCTCGGTCCTCATGACCGCCATGGTGCCTCCCTCGTCCCACGGCGTCCATCCTGACGACCTGTGCGACCGCGGCCTCGTGTTCATCCACAGGAGGCCTGGGTAGGTTCGGTCGTCGTGACGACGCTCCAGGTGTGGGCTCCGGCTGCCCGTTCGGTGATCGCTGACGTCGTCGGTGCACGGGTGCCGCTGGAAGCTTCCGACGGGGGCTGGTGGCGGGCCGACGTACCGGCTGCCGGGCACGGCACCGACTACGCGTTCCTGGTCGACGACGACCCCACTCCGCTGCCCGACCCGCGGACCCGCTGGCAGCCGCACGGCGTCCACGGGCCGTCCCGGGTCTACGACGACAGCAGGTTCGCGTGGACCGACCACGGCTGGAGCGGCCGGCAGCTGGCCGGGTCCCTCGTCTACGAGCTGCACGTCGGGACCTTCACCGACGGAGGCACCCTCGACTCGGCCATCGAGCGGCTCGACCATCTCGCCGGGCTCGGCGTCGACCTGGTCGAGCTGATGCCGGTGGCAGCCTTCCCCGGGACGCACGGCTGGGGCTACGACGGCGTGCACCCCTACGCGGTGCATGCGCCGTACGGCGGACCGGACGCCTTCAAACGGTTCGTCGACGCCTGCCACGGCCGAGGGCTCGGCGTCTGCCTCGACGTCGTGTACAACCACCTCGGACCGTCCGGCAACTACCTGCCGCGATTCGGGCCGTACTTCAGCGACAAGCACGAGACGCCGTGGGGCTCGGGCGTGAACCTCGACGACGAAGGCTCGCCCGAGGTACGGCGCTGGATCATCGACAACGCGCTGATGTGGCTGCGCGACTGCCACGTCGACGCCCTCCGGCTGGACGCCGTGCACGCCCTGGCCGACGACTCCCCCGTGCACGTCCTGGCCGAGCTGTCCCGGGAGGTCGACGCGCTGTCGACCGCGGTGCGGCGCCCGCTCGCGCTGATCGCCGAGTCCGACCTCAACCAGCCCTCGACCGTGACGCCGGTCGAGGGCGGCGGCCTCGGCATGACCGCGCAGTGGAGCGACGACTTCCACCACGCCGTGCACACCCTGCTCACCGGGGAGGGTCAGGGGTACTACGGCGACTTCGCCGCCGATCCCTGGACGGCGCTGCAGCGGACCTTGACCGGCGCGTTCTTCCACGCCGACACGCTGTCCTCGTTCCGTGGCGAGACGTGGGGCGCCCCGGTGGACACCACCCGCGTTCCCGGCTGGCGCTTCGTCGGCTACTCCCAGACCCACGACCAGGTCGGCAACAGGGCGGTCGGTGACCGGCTGTCGTCGGACCTCTCCCCCGGCCTGGCGCGGATCGCCGCAGCCCTCGTTCTCACGTCGCCGTTCACGCCGATGCTGTTCATGGGCGAGGAGTGGTCCGCCTCGACACCGTGGCAGTACTTCACCTCCCACGAGGAGCCGGAGCTCGCCGAGGCGGTCCGAGCCGGCCGGTGGCGCGAGTTCGCCAGCCACGGGTGGACGCAGGCAGACGTGCCCGACCCGCAGTCGGGGTCCACGGTCGCGGCGTCGACGCTCGACTGGTCGGAGCTCGGTCGGACGGCGCACGCCGACGCCCTCGACTGGCACCGCCGCCTGATCGCGCTGCGCCGGGCCGAGCCGTGGCTGTCCGACCCGCGCCTCGACCGGGTCGAGGTGCGGTACGACGCCGACGCCCGCTGGCTGGTGGTCACCCGCGGCCCCCTGCGGGTGGTCTGCAACCTGGCGGCAGCAGCGCACGAGGTCCCGTTGGACGAAGCGCCGGGCGCCGTGCTGCTCGCGTCCTGGCCGGCCGGAGTCCTCGCCGCCAGCGCGCCGTTCGTGGTCCCCGCCGAGTCGGTGGCGGTCGTCCGCGTGGCAGGCTCGGACGCATGACCTTTCAGGGTTTCCTCGGCGCGATCCTCGTCGGCCTGGTCATCGGTGCGCTCGGCCGGCTCGTCGTCCCGGGCAGGCAGCCGATCGGCTGCCTGCTCACGATCCTGCTCGGCATCGTCGGCTCCGTCGCCGGGCTCGCCATCGCGAACCAGCTCGACGTCACGTGGTGGCTCATCGTCCTGGCCTTCCAGGTCGCCGTGGCCGCGGTCTGCGTCGCGATAGTGGCCGCTGCCCTGCGGCGAGGCCGGTGAACTGCGTCCGGTCCGATAGCTCGCTCGCTGGGAGGTGAAGTGAGCAACGCACAGCCTCAGCGTGGGAACCGGCTTTCTTCCTCCTAGATCGGAACGCCGACAGCCTCGTCAGGGTGACAGCCTCGTCAGGTTGTCCAGCTCTTGTAGACCAGCGATGACTGATTGCCTGCTTGGTCCACCGCCTTGACAAAAACCGTCTGGGTCGAGTTCCTCAGGCCGGAGTACGCGACCTGCTGCGCGATTCCCGCTGAAACGGACACGCTGGTCATGGAGCCGCATGCTGTTGTCACAGTTCCTGGGCAGATCACGTACTCCACCGTGCCGGACTCATTGGCGGTCACGGGGATGTTCCCAGATCCGCTGTTCCCACTCTGCGTAATGCTACCGATGGTGACGGAGGGGGAGGCGGTGTCGACGGTGAACGTGTTCGCGGTGCTGCTGCCGGTGTTCCCGGCCGAGTCGGTCTGGGTCGCCTGCACCGTGTACGTGCCCTGCGCCAGCATCGCCGCCGTCGCGGACCAGGTGGCCGCAGTCCGGGTCGGGGCCAGCGTCTGAAGCAGAGTCCCGCCGGTGCCGGAGCCGTTGTACACCCGCACCGTCACCGTGGCCGAGTCCCCGGTGGCGTTCCCCGCGGCACCGGACAACGTCGGGGTCCCGCTGTTGGTGAAGCTCCCGTTCGCCGGGGCGGTCACCGTCACCGCAGGAGCGGTCGTGTCGACGGTGAACGTGTTCGCGGTGCTGCTGCCGGTGTTGCCGGCCGAGTCGGTCTGGGTCGCCTGCACCGTGTACGTGCCCTGCGCCAGCATCGCCGCCGTCGCGGACCAGGTGGCCGCAGTCCGGGTCGGGGCCAGCGTCTGAAGCAGAGTCCCGCCGGTGCCGGAGCCGTTGTACACCCGCACCGTCACCGTGGCCGAGTCCCCGGTGGCGTTCCCCGCGGCACCGGACAACGTCGGGGTCCCGCTGTTGGTCAGGCTCCCGTTCGCCGGGGCGGTCACCGTCACCGCAGGAGCGGTCGTGTCGACGGTGAACGTGTTCGCGGTGCTGCTGCCGGTGTTGCCGGCCGAGTCGGTCTGGGTCGCCTGCACCGTGTACGTGCCCTGCGCCAGCATCGCCGCCGTCGCGGACCAGGTGGCCGCAGTCCGGGTCGGGGCCAGCGTCTGAAGCAGAGTCCCGCCGGTGCCGGGGCCGTTGTACACCCGCACCGTCACCGTGGCCGAGTCCCCGGTGGCGTTCCCCGCGGCACCGGACAACGTCGGGGTCCCGCTGTTGGTCAGGCTCCCGTTCGCCGGGGCGGTCACCGTCACCGCAGGAGCGGTCGTGTCGACGACGAGGTTCTTGTTCGCACCCAACGAGCCAGCTGTACCGGGCGCCGCCAGCGTCAGGGTCGCGCTATTGGTCACGGCGTCGCGGATCGTCCCGCCGTTCAGGGCCAGGGACGTCGTCGCCGCGTAGTCCAGGTGCGACGACGTGTTCCCGGCAGCGACTGTGTAGCTGAACGTCAGATCGCTCGTGCCGGAACCGCTGGAGTAGCTCACCGCAGTTGTGGCCGGCGTCCCGGTCGACAGCAGGAGCTGCGGGGTCCCGGTCACCGTCACCGGCTCGGAGAACGACACCGTCACCGGCACGACCTGACCGGCCTTGTAGCTGCCGTCGGCCAACGTCGAGGACACGGCGGCAACGGTCGGAGCGGTCGTGTCGAAGTCGTACGTCTGTCCGGTGAAGGCGGAGCTGGTGGTGGCATTACCGGCGGCGTCGTGCACCCCCGTGCCGTTCGCGAGGTTCAAGCCGATCGCGTTGCTCGCGTTCGCTCCGGTGACGCCAGTCGTGCTCACGGCCACCGTGTACGTCGCGCCGGATCCCGTGACCAGCGGCGCTCCCAGGGTGCCGGTGATCCCCGTGCCCTTGACGGTCGTGAAGTTCGAGGACGTCACGCCGGAGACCGGCTCGCTGAAGGTCACAGTCCAGGTCAGGGTTGCTGCCTTGGTGGGGTTCGCGGCGCCGGCCGCGCGATTGATCGACTGCAGGGCCGGAGGCGTGTTGTCGCCCACCACGGTGACGGAGTTGCTCGCACCACTGGTCGCGGTCCAGGTCCGGTAGACCGCCGTGACCATGTAGGTGTAGGTGCCGTCAGGGACCGAGGTGTCGTTGCACGTGCTGCCGGTGACGAGCGAGCTGGTCGTCCCGCAGGCGTCGACAGCGACTGACGTGCTGGTGGTCGTGCGGACCACTCGGTACCCGGTCGGTGCCGGGGTCCCGGCGGACGGCGTCCAGCTGACCGACACCGTCGAGCTGCCCGGAGTCGCTGACGCGGTGACGCCGGTGGGCGCGTTGAGCGTGCCGGTGAGGGCGCTGCCGGTGCCGGAGCCGGGCGTCGTCCAGTAGGCGAAGGCGATGCCGCCGGCCGTCATGAGGCCCAGCACGACCGCGGCGAGGACGAGGGCGCGGGACGCCCGGCGGGAGTCGCGCCGGTGACGCGGGCGGTCGAGGCGGTTCGTCGTCACGTCAGTTCCCCTCCGCGGAGCCGGAGTACGCCAGGTTCACCGTGACGTGCTTGCAGGAGTCCTGGTTGACGGGCTTGTTGACGAGCTGGACCCGCGGCAGGCTGCCGGTTGGTACTCCCAGGACGGTCAGCGACCGGCTGGTGTTCTTCCCTAGCGCGACCGGGTAGGGCCCGGCCATCTGCTGCACGGCGAAGTTCGACGCGGCACAGGCGGTACCGGCGCTGGTGCCGGTCACGGTGACGGTCAGGTTGGTCACCGACATGTCCTGGTTGTTGTCGTTGCCCAGCGTCAGGTCCAGCGTCCGCCACACCCCGGGCGCAGAACGTGCCGGACGGCGAGCCGCTGATGGTGAACGGCTTGTTGACCCGCTTGTCGAGGACAAGCGCGACGTTCACCGACTGGGTGATGGCCGACGCGCCCGTGCCGGACGTGCCGGTCACCTTGAGCACGTAGCTGCCGGTGGCGGCCGACGAAGTGGTGACGACCTGAAGGGTCGCGGCGTTGCCGGCAGGCCCGTTGATCGTGGTGGGCGTGAGCGTCACGGTCGACCCGGCCGGGGCGCCGGTCAGGGTCAGCGCCACCGAGCCGGTGAAGCTGGTCCGCGTGAGGGAGATGCCGTACGCGGCGGCGTCCCCGGCGAAGGCGGTGACGGAGGCCGGAGCCGCCGACAGCGCGAAGCCACTGGGCGGAGGAGCGTTGACGACGAGCCCGACGCTGAGCGCGTCGGAGGTCTTGCCGCTCGTCGCGGTCACCGTGAAGCTGTGCGACTTCACGGGGGTCGACGCGGTGGTCGTCACGACGAGCTGCGACGTGGCACTCGTGGTGGTCGTGCTGAGGTTCACCGTGGGCGGCGAGAGCGATGCCGTCGTCCCGGCCGGCAGTGAGGCTGCCGAGAGGGTCGTGGCGCCGGTGAACCCGCCGCTGCCGGTGATGGTGACGGTGTAGGTGGCCGACGCGCCCTGCACGATCGACTGGCCGGCCGGGCTGATCGTCACCGCGAGCGCCGGCTTGCTGCTGACAGCGCCGGTCGTCGTGACCACCCCAACGACGACGAGGACGACAGCAAGCAGCGTCAGGAAGGCGCTCCTGATCACCCTGCGCTTCGTCATCGTGGGCTCCATGCGGGTTCGCGTGTGGGAGTGGTGAGACCGAGACAGGGAGTGGGGCGGAGAATGACTCCGCCCCACTCCCTGACGCGCGACTACGCCGGCGAGTGTAGGTCAGATGGTCACGATGGCGCCCTTGCAGCCGTCCTGGTTGCTGGCCTTGTTGTTGAACTGGATCGTGCGGTCGCGGCCTGCGAGTACGCAGCTGCAGGTCTGACGCCGACCAGGTGAGGCTCGTTGCCTGCGCGGTGCGACAACCTCGTCGCTGAGGGTGAAGTCACTGGCGGCGCATGCGCCGATCGCGTTGACCGGTCGTGCACGTAGGCTGTGATCGCGACCGTGACGGTCTGCAGCTTCGCGTGCTGGTGCTGCGGTGTTACCGTGACGTCGAAGGGAGCTGCGGCGAATCGCCGGGGTGCAGTCGAGAACGTGCTGGCCTGCGTGAAGTGAAGACGTTGGTCGACGTCCGGCGGAGGTCGCGCCGGAGCCGGTGCCGGCGCCGGTGGTGGTCCAGTAGGCGTACGCGGCGCCGCCGCCGACGAGCATGAGGCCAGCAGTGACGCCGGCGACAGCCTTCTTGTTGAGCTTGCGCATGAAATTCCCCTCCAGGAGATGCGTGTCCGGAGGGACGCCGGTTTCGCCTCTGCTCCCCGCCGGGCCGTTCTGGCGACCAAGTCGCCCGGCGGATCTGTGCTCGCCCCGTGGAGCCCCCGGTGGGGACCCGCTGCATGGAGAACTCTCCGGTCACGTCCGATTTGCCGCCATGGCCCGGTAGGACCCTTTCGTGGCCTAGTTCCGCCGAACCACCCGATGACCGTTACGGCATCTCTTCCCGTCCTTTCGAGGTGGTCAGACGGGTGCTTCGTCAGCGGGCCGTCGACGCGGCCCACACACAGCGTCACGGCCGGCGTTACCGTGACGTCCGGAGGCCGGGCGGCGGGGTCCGGGCGGCCTGGTCACGCGCCTCCGCGACGAGGCGACCGATGCACCAGCTCTTCCGGTCATCGTCGGACCCGCCCGCCCGTCCGTCGTCGGCAGTCAGCCGTCCGGGCCATCTCCCCGCCCGGGATCCGGCGCCTGCGAGGATCAGTGCCCATGCGCCAGCTGCTGCCGACGAGCATCGACGACCTGGACCACGACGCCCTCGTCCAGGCCTACCGTTACGACGGCGACCGGCCCTGGGTGCGCGGGAACATGGTGGCCTCGCTGGACGGGTCCGCCGTCAAGAACGGCCGATCGGGCGGCCTCGGCGGGGACGCCGACAAGGCCGTCTTCGACGTCCTGCGCGGGTTGGCCGACGTCGTACTCGTCGGAGCCGGCACGGCTCGGGCCGAGGGCTACCGGGCGATGCGCGCCAAGGCGGCGTACGCCGAGCTGCGGGACGCGGCGGGGCAGCGACCGGCGCCGGTGCTGGCGCTGGTCTCCGGGCGTCTCGGCCTCGACCCTGCCTCCGAGCTGTTCGGCGGCGCCGAGCGGACGGTGGTGATCACCCACGCAGGCGCCGACCGGGGTGCCCGCGACCGGCTGAGAGAGGTCGCCGACGTCGTCGTCGTCGGTGACCAGCGGGTCGACATCTCGGCCGGACTGGACGCCCTCGCGGAACGCGGCCTGCCCCGGGTCCTCTGCGAGGGCGGTCCGTCGCTGCTGGCCGACGTCGCCGCGGCCGGCCGGCTGGACGAGCTCTGCCTCACGCTCTCGCCCCAGCTGGTGGGCGGCGACGGCACCCGGATCACCCACGGGCCCGAGCTCGCCACGTCGATGCGCCTCGCCCACCTGCTCGAGCAGGACAACGTGCTGCTCAGCCGGTGGACCGCCGAGTAGACCGCGCCACCTGCACGGCCCAGAGCACCAGCGGGACCTGCACGGGAAGCCGTGCATAGGCGGCTGCCTGGTACAGCGCAGACCGGTCGGAGGCGTCGAGGGCCATCTGGACGTTGCCCGGGAACACCGCCACGAACAGCGCAGCCGTGGCCCAGCCGGCGAGCGGACGGGTCCGGTGCAGTGCCAGGCCGGCGGCACACGCCAGCTCGGCTGCGCCGCTGAGGTACACGAGAGCCATCGGCTCGGGCAGCTGGGGCGGGACGATGCCCGCGAAGGTGCGTGGCACGACGAAGTGCAGCGTGCCGGTCACCGTCAGCAGCCCGGACAGCAGGTAGGGCGATACCCGGCGCAGGTCGTCGGCGCGCATCAGACCGCGAGCACGCTGACGACGCCGTCCAGGCCGACGAAGTCGTCGGGGTTGCGGGTGACGACCGGCAGCTCGTTGGCGGCGGCAACGGCGGCGATCTGTAGGTCGATGACCCTGCGCCTCGGCGACCGCCCCGCCGCGCGGACCGCGGCGTAGACCCGGCCGTACGCGCGGGCAGCCCCCGCGTCGAACGGGAGCGGGTCGAACTCGGCTTCCACCCACTGCAACCGCTCCTGCCGTATCGCCCGCTCGGCCACGTCGGACGTTGCATGCGCCCCGCTGGCCAGCTCCGCAAGAGTCAGGGCACTGACCACCGACTCGTCCGGCAGGCGCGAGGCGTCGAGGATCGGCAGGTCGATGACGACAGACGTGTCCAGCAGGCCGCGGGTGGTGCGCCCCGTCACGTGACGTCCTGGTCGAGCACCTCGTCGACGTCCGCGCGGAACCGTTCGGCATCGATCTGCGGCATCGACCTCGCCCTGGCGAGCAGCTCCCTCGTGGGCACCGCGACCCGTCGACGCAGGGGGCGCAGCTCGGCCGTTGGAACGCCGTTCCGGGTGACCACGAACGACTCACCAGCCTCGACAGCACGCATGATCGCGCCGCTGTCGTTGCGCAGCTCTCGCTGGTTGATCGTCCTCGTCACACCGCCATCGTAGCACGCGTGCTACGGGCGCTCTCCTACCTTCGGTGCGCACGAGGACGGCACCACCGTCGACGTCGCAGCATTCAGGCACCGCTCGATGCGCGCTGCGCAACGCGCTCTCGCACGCCCCGGCATGATGGCGGGTGTGCAACTACCTGTGATGCCCCCGCTCGCACCGATGCTGGCCAAGGCCGTCAAGGCCGTGCCGGCCGGCGACTACCTCTACGAGCCCAAATGGGACGGCTTCCGGTGCATCGCCTTCCGGGACGGCGACGAGGTCGAGCTCGCGAGCCGCGGCGAACGCCCACTCACCCGCTACTTCCCGGAGGTCGTCGAGGCGCTGCGCGCCCAGCTGCCGGAGCGCTGCGTGGTCGACGGCGAGGTCGTCATCATGAACGGCGACCGGCTGGACTTCGAGTCCCTGCTCCAGCGCATCCACCCGGCCAAGTCTCGCGTCGACCGGCTCGCCGCGGAAACGCCGGCATCGTTCGTCGCGTTCGACCTGCTGGCCTACGGCGACGCCTCGCTGATGGAGACGCCGTTCCGCGACCGCCGAGCCCGGCTCGAGCAGTTGATGGCCCGCACCGAGCCGCCGGTCTTCCTCACGCCCTCCACCGACGACCCGACGACAGCACAGCGCTGGTTCGAGGTCTTCGAGGGCGCCGGCCTCGACGGCGTCGTCGCCAAGCCGGCCGACGGCGCGTACACACCCGACGTCCGCAGCATGGCCAAGGTCAAGCACGAGCGCACCGCCGACTGCGTCGTCGCCGGCTACCGCTGGCACAAGTCCGGCGGCGTCGTCGGGTCGCTGCTGCTCGGCCTGTACGCCGACGACGGCCGCCTGCAGCACGTCGGGGTGTCGGCGTCGTTCACGATGAAGCGGCGGGCCGAGCTGGTCGACGAGCTGGCGCCGTACGCCGTCACCGACCTCGGCGACCACCCCTGGCGGGAGTGGGCCGAGGCCGAGGCGCACGAGAAGGGGCGGCTACCCGGCGCGGTGAGCCGCTGGAACTCCAGCAAGGACCTGTCGTGGGTGCCGCTGCGCCCGGACCTGGTCGTCGAGGTGAAGTACGACGCGATGGAGGGCAGCCGGTTCCGGCACACCGCGCACTTCAAGCGCTGGCGGCCGGACCGGGAGCCGCGGTCCTGCACCTACGACCAGCTGGACCGCCCCGTACGCTTCGACCTGGCCGAGATCCTCGGCACGACCAGCTGATCCTCCGAAGCGCCCGATCAGCCTGACCCCTGACAGACGACCGAGAGGCCGAGTCCCGCGTGTACACGATCCTGCTGCTCACCGAGACGACGCTCACCGAGCACGACGCCCGCCGCATCGCCGAGCTGCACGGCACCGCCGAGGTGACGGTGCACCTGCTCGCGCCTGCGGACGCCGAGCACAACCGCCTGATCGAGGTGCTCGACGAGATCGCCCTAGGGCGGCTGGGCGACGCCTTCGACGAGGACGACCCGGCCACACCGCAGCAGGCGGAGCTGGCCGCGATGCACACCGTCAACGGCTCGCTGGACCTGCTCAAGGCGGCCGGGCTGGAGGCACAGGGGTCGGTGACCGGGTCCGACCCCGTGCCCGCCGCGGTCGAGGCGGCCCGGGCCGACTTCTCCGACGAGGTCATCGTGGTGACCCCGCCGCACCTGGTCGAGGCCGGCCTGCACCGGGACTGGGCGTCGCGCCTGCGCGACGAGCTGGCCCTGCCGGTCCTGCACATCGTGGCCGGCACCGACCGCGTCATCTCCTGATCGCCGCGACACGGCACGGATGCGTGCAAGACACCGTCCTCGTGGCGTCGTGACGGATACTGGCCGGACGTCCGGGCGCAGGCTGGTCCCGGCACCACGACCTCGCTCGACGACCCTGGGGAACTGACATGCGCGCGACCGGACCCGCCCGGGTCGTCAGCCGCTTCCTGCTGACCGTCACCGCCGCGGCGGCCCTCGCCCTCGCGGTGCTGCCCTCCGGCCCCGCCGCGGCAGCCACGCCGCGCCTGGGCCCGGCGGCCTCGACGGTGCGCCTCGTCGTGCAGACCTCCCCCGGCGGGGCACCGGCCGTCACGGCGGCCGCCAAGTCCTTCGGTGCCGCCCGCGTCGGGCGGGTCCGCCGCCTGCACTTTCTCTCCTTCGAGATCCGGGCGAGGCGGTCGGCGGGGCTCCGTGCCGCACTGGGTCGTCGCGCCGACGTCACGACGGTCGGCGTCGCGCACCGACGACAGCTGACCGACGAGCCGGCGGACCCGAGGTTTCCCGAGCAGCGCGCCTATCTCGGAGCGATGGGCCTCCCTGCCGCATGGGACCGCGGGGCGGTCGGCAGCCCGGGCGTGCGCATCGCCGTCGTGGACTCCGGCGTCGACGTCCGCCACCCGGACCTCGCCGGCAAGGTCGTGGGCACCTACAACGCCGTCACCGGCGGCACCGACGTCCACGACGTCGTGGGCCACGGCACCGGCACCGCGAGTGTTGCCGCCGCTGCCACCGGGAACGGCGAGGGCATCGCCGGAGCCGGCCGCAACACCAGCCTGCTCGCCGTGAAGGTCGCCGACGTGACCGGCCGGATCTTCACCGACGACCTGGCCCGCGGCGTGGTGTGGGCGACCGATCACGGAGCCGACATCGTCAACCTCAGCCTCGGCGGCCCCACCACCGACCCGCTCGAGCGCGCCGCGGTCGACTACGCCGTCGCGCACGACGTGCTCGTCGTCGCGGCGGCCGGCAACGAGGGCAGCAGGGCCAAGCAGTACCCCGGCGCCCTCCCGGGGGTCCTCTCCGTGGGCGCGACCACGACGAACGGCTCGTCTCGCGCGGCGTTCTCCAGCTACGGCTCCTGGGTCGACGTCGGGGCTCCCGGCCGGTCCGTCGTGGCTGCGACCCCGGGCGGCGGCTACGAGTCGGACGACGGAACCTCCTACTCCGCGCCGCTGGTGGCCGGCGCCGCGGCGCTGCTCGCGGCCTACCGGCCCGGCCGCTCGTCGGCCGACCTCACGCAGGCGCTGGTCGCCGGCACGGACTCCGCCCGGTACGGCTTCGCACACGGGCTCGTGCACGTCGACCGGTCCCTCGACCTGCTCCCGCCGTCGTCCGTGCCGGCCGTCACCGGCCCGGCCGCCGGCGCGGCCGTGAGCGGACGGACGACCGTCGGCGTGACCAGCAGCGCCCCGCGCGTGCGGCTCGGACTCGGCGGCCTGGCGTCGACGGTGTCCACCTCGGGCGGGACCGCCGCGGCCACCTTCGACACCTACGGGCTGTCCGGCGACCAGCCCGTCACGGCGCTCGACTGCAGCGCTGTCGACCAGTGCGCCGCCAGCGGCGCCTCGTCGACGGTCATCGTGGACAACGCCGGCCCGACCCTCACCTCCCCGTCGGCCGGCGCCGAGGTGCGTGACGACGGCCTCCCGGTCAGCGCCGAGGCGCCGGCCGACGCCGCGGTGCAGTTCATGTTCGACGACGGCGCCACCGGCAAGGTCCTCGACACGGAGGCACCGTTCGCGGCCGTGCTGCCGACGGCCTCGCTCGGTGACGGGCCGCACGTGGTGCGGGCCCTCCTCTGCAGCCGCGACGGCAACCGCTGCGACGCCGGTCGCGCCGCCGTGGTGCCGGTCACGGCACGCCGCCTGCACCCCGCGGTCCTGTCGGTCGCACCCAGGGCCATCAGCCCGGACGGCGACAGCCGCCGGGACCGCGCGACCGTCACCTACCGCCTGGATCGCACCCAGTCCCCCACGCTCGTCGTGCGCGATGCGGCCGGCGCGGTGGTCTACCGCAAGGCGCTCGGCAGCCAGGCGGCCGGCAACCGCACCGCCACCTGGGACGGCCGGCGCACCGGCGGCGGGACCGTTCCCAACGGCACCTTCGGGCTGGAGATCTCGACGTCCGACGGCACGCTCCGGGGGCTGGCATCCTCCTCGGTGCTCGTCGACCGCACCGCACCGCGGCTGCGACACGCCCGGCCCTCCACCCCGCGGGTGCTGCCGGTCCGTGACCGCTACCTCGACACCCTCACCTTCTCGGCCACGACGGTGGAGCGGCTCCGGTGGCTCCGGCTCGAGGTCCTCACGCGCCCGGGCACGGTGGTGCGCACGGTCCGCCAGAAGGAGAGGACGCAGGGCAGGGTCGGGATCGAGTGGAACGGCCGTCGCAGCGGCGGCCGGCTGGTGCCCGGTACCTACCGGCTGCGTCTGGTCGCCCAGGACCTGGCCGGTAACCGCTCCCGGTCAGCAACGCGCGCAGTGACCGTGTCGGGAAAGGGCCTGGTGAAGCGGTCCGGGAGCACCACGGTGAGCGCACGCGACTCCCTCGACGAGAAGTTCACCGACGACTGCTCCGACGTCTTCCGCCGGACCAGCGGACCGCGCGACGGCTGGGTCTCCTACTCCAGCGGCTCGCTGTGCACCACGGGCGACGCCTACGCGGCAGGGGATCACCAGGTGCGGCTGCCGCCCGCCGCCCGCTACGGCACCGTGCGGGTGTCGGCGTACGGCGGCCGGGCAGACCCGCGGTACCGGGACGTCGCGACCGTCGTGCTGTACGACGGGCTGCAGAACCTGAGCTCCACCCGCTTCCGGCTCGGCTCGGCGCAGGGGACGCACCGCGGTCCACGGGTCAAGGCCGGACCGCTGCTCATACGGTCGCGGGTCCTGCGCTGGGAGACGCTCACCACCGGCGTCACCTGGTACGACGTGAGGACCTACCGGGTCGACTTCACCTACTACGTCCTGCGGTAGCGCCAGCCGTCGTCTCGGTCTACCGGAGGAAGCGGCGCGGTTGGACGGTAGAAGCGGACGAGGGCCGCGCACCTTTCGGTGCGCGGCCCTCGTCGTACCTCGAGCAGTGACGGTTGGGCGTCAGGCGTTGAGGATGCCCAGGATCGCGTTGAGCAGATTGGTGAGGATGGTGCCCAGGCTCAGCAGCTGGGTGCTGTCGAGCAGCCCGGCCACCGCGCAGAGCAGGTTGCCGAGGAGCTCACCGGCGCCGGGGACTGCGGTGATGTTGAGGTGCACCTGGTCCAGGTGCACGGTCAGACCGAGCAGGTCGAGGTCCAGGGGGGCGAGCACCAGGTCGAGGATCTGGCAGCCCGTCGCCGAGGTGCTGGCTGTTCCCGGCGAGGCGGGCGCGGACGACACGGTCGACGCGGCCGGCCGGACGACCATCCGCACGTTCTTCTTGGTGACCTTGTCAGTGCTGCCGTTCTTCTTGGTCAGGGTGCCCTTGAGGGTGCCGACAGCCTTGGTCTTGCCGGAGCCGGTGGTGACGAAGCGCTGCACGTTGTACTGGCCGGCGAAGGTGGCGCCGTTCTTGGCGGCACCGGTCACCTTGCTGACCTGCATCGTGCCGAAGTCGTTGCTGGTTGACTGGGCGGAGGCCGACTGGACCCCTGCTCCGCCGACGAGGCCGACGACGGCCAGCGTGACCGAGGCGGCCATCAGGCGAGTGGTACGTCCGAACATCCCGTTTCCCCTTGTCTGTCTGCAGGACGACACCGGCCGCGGCGGCGCGGGGCCGCCGTCGAACCGCGCGGGCGAGTAGAGGAGAGGTTCCCCGACGTCCCCGAAGCGCGCCCCCGGAGCGGTGGCGGTGTTCACGACTGGGGTGATGTGTCCGGATCTGCACCATGCAAACACGACGTGCGGACGAGTCCTGCCCTGCTGTGGCAGGGCAGGACTCGCGCCCGTCAGACCCGGTGCTTGCGACGGCTGCCGTAGAGGTTCGTCGCCAGCGCGACACCTACTGCGGCGAGCGCGACCTGCACGATCAGCTCGATCCAGTCGATGCCGTTCGTGTCGCGCAGCGGCCCGACGATCGCGGAGCCGATCAGCGCGGCGACGATGCCGACGACGATGGTGAGCCAGATCGGGATGTCCTGCTTCCCGGGCAGCACCAGCCGGCCGAGGGCGCCGATCACGAGCCCGATCACCAGGGCGCCGAGGATGCCTTCGATGGTCATGTGAGTCCTCCGTGCGAGCAGGGCGACGGCGGCTCCCGCCGTCGAGTGTGCAACGCACGGATGCCCACTCCGGTGCCGACGAACCGGCTACCGGGCGACCCACCAGGGCTGGCGGCGCCGGGCGATCGCTGCACGCCGCGCACCGGGTGGGTCAAGGCCCGCCCGGCAGCTGCCGATGTCTCCACCCGGGCCCGGCCGCCCGAGGGGCGCGGCCGGGCCCGCCGGCGTGTGCCGAGGCGGCCCGCGCCCCCGGCCGGGGGGCAGCACGAGGGCACGGGCCTGACCGCGACGGGCGCATGCACTCCCCCCGCGGCTGCGGTCACCGTGGAGGCAGGTCACAGGATCGTCAAGACCTGACCACGGGCCGGACTGTCAGGTCACCGCGAGTGGCGGCTCGATGACTGGAACAGCACGACGTGCCGGCGTCCATCGTCTGTTAGCCCGATGTCCCAGTGCCTTGCGTCGGGACAGACTGGACCCGGGTCGGCGGGGGGCGCCGGCCCGCGGGGGAATGGTCGACAGCACGGCCGCACGAGGGCTCGCGCCGCGTCGGGGGGACGCGGCTCGAGCCCTCGCTGCGCCCCTGTGAGCGCTGGTCCCCGATGATCCGCCCCGGTGGGGCCCGCCCTGCCGGCTGGTCCACCGATCCCTCAGTCGGTGCCCTCGCGCGGGCGGTCCCTGTCCTTGGAGGGCTGCACGCGTTTCGGCTCCCCGGGCATCTTCGGGTAGTCCGGCGGGTACGGCATGTCGCCCAGGCCGTGGTCGCGCTCGTCGCGCTGGTACCACTCCAGCAGCGGCGTCATGTCGTGGGCGACGGCGTCGATCTCCGCGTGGACGTCGCCCTTCGCGGCGAACCGGGCCGGCATCGTGCGCACGGTGAGGTCGCGCGGATCGGTGTCCGGCAGCTCGTCCCACTCCAGCGGAGCCGACACCGGCGCGTGCGGCAGCGGTCGGATCGAGTACGCCGAGGCGATCGTGCGGTCCCGCGCGTTCTGGTTGTAGTCGACGAAGATGGTCTCGCCGCGCTCCTCCTTCCACCACTTCGTGGTGACCCGGCCAGGCATCCGGCGCTCCAGCTCGCGACCGAACGCGATCGCCGCGTGCCGCACGTCGGTGAAGGTCCACCGGGGCTGCACCCGGACGTAGATGTGCACACCGCGGTTGCCGGAGGTCTTGGGGAACCCGCGCCAGCCCAGCTCCGCGAGCACCTCGCGCGCGACCCCGGCCACGTCGACGGCATCGCGGAAGTCGGTGCCCGGCTGCGGGTCGAGGTCGATGCGCAGCTCATCCGGGCTCTCGACCTCCGGCCGGCGCACCGGCCACGGGTGGAAGGTGATCGTGTTCTGCTGCGCGCACCACGCGACGGTGGCCAGCTCGGTCGGGCACACCTCGTCAGCGGTACGGCCGCTGGGGAAAGTGATGTGCGCCGTCTCGACCCAGTCGGGCGCGCCCTTGCTGATGCGCTTCTGGTAGAACGCGTCGGCACCGCGGCCATCGGCCCGGGTCGCGAGCCGGACGCCTTCGTGCACCCCGCTGGTCCAACGCTCGAGGGTCACGGGCCGGTCCAGCAGCGCACGCAGGATGCCGTCGCCTACCGACAGGTAGTAGGCCACCACCTCCCGCTTGGTGATCCCCGCGTCAGGGAAGATCAACTTGTCCGGGTTGGTGACCTTGACGGTGCGCGGCCCGACCTCGATCTCCTCGAACGGGGATGCCATGCCAGCACGTTAGCGGCTGGTAAGACACCGGTCGCGACCCCGACATAGAGTCGGACCATGTTCAAGAAGTCGACCCCCGCCGGCCGCAGCGCCGAGACCGAGTACCCGGTTCAGAAGACCGAGGACGAGTGGCGCGCCGAGCTGAGCCCGGAGGAGTACCACGTCCTTCGCGAGGCCGGCACCGAGCGCGCGTTCACCGGCGAGTACACCGACACCAAGCAGGTCGGCGTCTACAGCTGCCGGGCCTGCGGCGCGGAGCTGTTCACCAGCGAGGGGAAGTTCGACTCGCACTGCGGCTGGCCGTCGTTCTACCAGCCGGGCGAGGGCGACGCGGTCGAGCTGCTCGAGGACAGGTCATTCGGCATGCGTCGGACGGAGGTCCGGTGCGCCCGGTGCGGCTCCCACCTCGGACACCTCTTCGACGACGCCCCCCAGACCCCCACGGGGGACCGCTACTGCATCAACTCGGTCTCGATCCGTCTCGAGGAACGGCAGTAGCGCGACCGTCCGGCGCCACCACCACGGCCGCGAGTAGCGGACGTCCTTGGTCGCGATGTCGAACAGGATCACCGACTGCAGCAACAGGCCGCCGACCAGTGCGCCGCCGATGAGGTCGGACAGCCAATGGCTGCCGATGTAGATGCTCGTCAGGATGGTCAGCGTGGTGAGCACGGACCACACGGCGGCGACCATGCGCACCGGCGGGTCCTTCGCGTAGCGGAGCATCAGGTAGACGATCACGCCACCGGTCAGCACCATGTTGGACGAGTGCCCGGACGGGAAGATGATGTCGCCCTGCAGCACCGACGGGTCGCCGGTCTCGGTCTGGGACCGGCCGATGAGGATCTTCATCGCGCCGACGACCACGTTGAGGACGAGGAACGACATCGCGGCCAGCACCACCGGGCGCCAGGTGCGGTTCCTGCGGGCGAAGTACCCCGCGACCGCGAGCAGGATCGGCACGAGCACCGACCGCTGGCCCATCTTGTCGTAGGCCCACGCCGCCCGGTCCAGTGACGGGATGGCCGCCTGGCCGTTCCAGCCGTTGAGTCTGATGTCGAGCTGGGTGAGCGGCCCCTGCACGAAGATGTCGACGATCACGTAGAGCAGGGCGACCGTCAGCGCGACGGCGATCATCCGCGACCGGGCGCCGATCTGGTCCCGGATACGGCGCCGGGTCACCCTCGCGCCGGTGAGCCGGTCGGCGGCCCCCGCGCGAGCGGCGTCCTGCTGCTGGGGGAGGTCGGTCTCGGGCCCGTGGCCATCGGTGCCGTGCGGCGACGCGCTCATCAGCGACTCACGGCAGCGCCGCGACGAGCTCGCTGACCGGCCGGCGCCGCCCGGTGTAGAACGGCACCTCCTCGCGGACGTGCATCCGCGCGCGGGAGGCCCGGAGCTCGCGCATGAGGTCGACGATGCGGTGCAGCTCGTCGGCCTCGAAGGCCAGCACCCATTCGTAGTCGCCGAGGGCGAACGACGCGACCGTGTTGGCACGGACGTCGGGAAAGTCGCGGGCCTGCTGGCCGTGCTCGGCGAGCATCGCGCGCCGCTCCTCGTCGGGCAGCAGGTACCAGTCGTAGGACCGCACGAAGGGGTAGACGCAGACGTAGTCGTGCGCCTCCTCCTCGGCGAGGAACGCCGGCACGTGGCTCTTGTTGAACTCGGCCGGGCGGTGCAGCGCCATCACCGACCACACCGGGTCGCAGGCCGCGCCGAGGCCGGTACGGCGGAACCGCCCGTAGGCCTCCTGCAGGTCGTCCGAGCTGGCGGCGTGCCACCACACCATGAGGTCGGCGTCGGCACGCAGGCCGCTCACGTCGTAGCTCCCCCGGGTCACGACGTCCTTCGCCGCGAGCTGCTCGAAGAGCTCCTCGACCTCGGCGGCGAGGTCCGCCCGGTCCCGGGCCTGGTCGTCGAGCCGGTCGCGCAGGCGGAACACCGACCACATCGTGTAGCGGATGACCTGGTTCAGGTCCCGCGCGCGCGGTTTCGTGCTCATGGCCGCCATTGTCGCAGCACCTCGGCGGCGGCCCGCTGGCCGGATGCCACGCAGGCCGGCACGCCGACGCCGTCGTACGGTGCGCCCGCCACGGCCAGCCCCGGGAGGGACTCCAGCGCGGCCCGGATCCGGGCGACCCGGGTGCGGTGCCCCACCGCGTACTGCGGCAGTCCGCCACCCCACCGGGTCACCCGGGCGTCCACCGGCGGGTCGGTCACCCCGAGCAGGTCGGTGAGGTCGGCGAGGACCAGGTCGACGAGCTCGACGTCGTCGCGCTGCAGGACGGCCTCCTCCCCCAGCCGGCCCACCGACGCCCGCACCACGACCAGTCCGGGCGCCCGTCGGGCGTACCAGCCCCACTTGGACGAGGAGAACGTCACCGCCTTGACCGAGCGACCCTCGATCGGCGGCACCAGGAAGCCGGAGCCGGCCGGAAGCTGCGGGAAGGCCGTGACCGGGAAGGCGAGCGCCACCACCGCCATCGAGGAGTAGCGGATCTGGGCCAGGTCCGAGGCGGCTGCGGATGCGTGCTGGCGCAGCAGCCGGGCGGCCGGGGCCGCCGGCACCGCGACGATGACCGCATCCGCGTCGACCAGCTCGGGGCTGCGCGTCGGACCGACCACGAGCTGCCAACCGGTCGGTGTCCGGCGCAGCTCGCGCACCGTGGCGTTGGTGCGGACGTCGGCACCCGAGAGGCTCGCCACCGCCGCCGGCAGGCGACCGACACCACCCCGCGGGGCGCCGAAGACGGCGGCGACGGACGCAATGCCCGACCGGGCGTCGGCCTCGGTGCGACTGGTCCGCGCCGCCGCCACCAGCGACCGTTGGACCCGGGCGTGCGCGGCCAGCTGCGGCACGGTCGCTTCCAGCGAGAGCTCGTCCGCCCGACCGGCGTAGACCCCACCGAGCAGCGGCTCGACGACACGGTCGACGACCGCGCGGCCGAGGCGGGCGGCGACGTAACGGCCGACAGCGACGTCCTCGCCGTACGGCGTGCGCGGCAGCCACGAGTCGACCGGGACCCGGGCCAGCTCGCGTCCGGTGAGCAGCCGGGTTGCAGCGAGGGCACGGAGGTCGCTCGGGACGCCCATGACGGTGGCCCGCGGCAGCGCGTGCATCGCGCCCCGCGACCACACGCCGGCGCGGGTGGTCGCGGCGTCCTCGAGGTCGGGCCCGAGGCCGGCGGCCCGCGCGAGGTCGACGGCCTCGGGCCGGCGGAGCAGCAGCGCCTCGGCACCCTCGTCGACGGGGACCCCGGCGAGCTCGCTGACCCGCAGCTTGCCGCCGACCTGGCCGGAACCTTCCAGCACGGTCACCCGCACGGCGAGCCGGTGCGGGCCCTGCCGGGCTCCGTCGCGCAGGGCCACGGCGGCGGCCAGGCCGGCGATGCCGCCGCCGACGACGACCACGTGACGGGGCGCGGCGGGTCGGTGGTCGGGCACCCGCCAACCCTGACAGATGCGCCGGTCGTCGACGGCCGCTGCCGGATCGTGACCGAGCGCGACCGCGCCGGGCGGAACCGCCGGGAGGCCCGCCGCGTCGCACCTGCAGTCCCGACGACCCAGGGGGTCCCGCCATGACAGCCACCCGCGCTGCGCTCCGCACCCGCCGCCGGCCACCGGCACGACGCGCCGCGGCGTCGGCCGGTGCGCTGCTCCTCGCCGGCTCGCTCGCCGCCTGCGGGGGTGGCGGTAGTGGTGGTGCGAGCGGCACCTCGAGCTCGGGAGACACCGCGGCCGGCTCGTCGGGTGGTGGCGTGATCTCGGCGCCGGCGGAGCGGGACGGCGCCGTCGCCGACCTGCCCGGGGGGTCCACCGACGCCGCCGGTGACAAGGCCGCCCCGCAGACCTCGACCGCCGCGCGAGTCCTGCCGAGCGACCGCGACGTCGTCTACACCGGCTCGATCTCGGTCCGGGTGAAGGACGTCGGCCGGGCCGCCGACCGGGTGGAGTCACTTGCGCTGGGCGTCGACGGCATCGTCTTCTCGGAGCAGAGCTCGACCGACCCGCGCCACCCGGAGTACGGCGAGGCCGCGCTCACCATCCGGGTGCCACCGACCGCCTTCGGGCCGACCCTCGACGCCGTCGCGCGGCTGGGTCGCGAGCTGGACCGCCAGCGCAGCGCTGAGGACGTCACCACCCAGGTCACCGACACGACCAGCCGGCTGCGCACCCAGCAACGCAGCGTCGACCGGGTCCGGGTGCTGCTCGCGCAGGCCAAGACGATCGGTGAGGTCGTACAGGTCGAGTCCGAGCTGTCCCGGCGCGAGGCCGACCTCGAGTCGCTCGAGGCGCAGCTGAAGAAGCTGGACGACCTCACGTCGCTCGCCACCATCGAGGTGCGGCTCGTCTCGCCCCGACCGACCCGGACCGTGGCCCCCGAGGACGACTCGGCTCTCGGCTTCCTGTCCGGGCTGCGCGGTGGCTGGGACGCCTTCGTGGCGATCGTCCTGGTCGCTCTGACCGTGCTCGGCGCGGTGCTGCCCTTCGTGGTCGCCGCCGGCCTGCTCGGCGTCCCGCTGCTCCTCCTCTGGCGGTCCCGGCGCCGGACCCCGGCTGCCACCCCGACGCCGACCGAGCCCTGAGCGCGCGTCCTAGCGGGCCGACTCGGTGTGCACGAGGTCGACGACCCGGGTGAGGACGTCCGGGTCGGTCTCCGGGATGACGCCGTGGCCGAGGTTGAACACGTGCCCGCTCGCGGCCCGGCCGGCGGCCAGGACGGCGCGGGTGCGCTCGGCCACGACCTCCCACGGCGCGAAGACGATCGCCGGGTCGAGGTTGCCCTGCACGGAGCGGCCGGGCCCGACCCGGCGGGCGGCCTCGTCCAGCGGCACCCGGAAGTCGACGCCCACGACCTCGGCACCGGCCTCCCCCATGAGACCGAGCAGCTCACCGGTGCCGACCCCGAAGTGGATGCGCGGAACGCCGAGGGTGCCGATCTCCGCGAGAACGGCCGCCGAGTGCGGCAGCACGTAGCGCTGGTAGTCCGCTGCCGGCAGCGCCCCGACCCACGAGTCGAACAGCTGCAGGGCGCTCGCGCCGGCCTCGGCCTGCACGCGCAGGAACGCTGCGGTGATCCGCGCGAGGACGGCCATCAGGTCCGACCACAGCCGTGGGTCGCCGTACATCAGCGCCTTGGTGTGCTCGTGGTTACGCGACGGGCCACCCTCGACGAGGTACGAGGCGAGCGTGAACGGGGCGCCGGCAAAGCCGATGAGCGGGGTGGCCCCGAGCTCGCCGACGAGCAGTCGGACCGCCTCGGCGACGTAGTCGACGTCGGAAGCCTCGAGATCGCGCAGCTGGTCGAGGTCGGCGCGGGACCGGATGGGCCGGGCGATCACCGGACCGACCCCGGGCTTGATGTCGAGGTCGACGCCGACCGCCCGCAGCGGCACCACGATGTCGCTGAAGAGAATCGCGGCATCGGTGCCGTGCCGCCGCACCGGCTGCAGCGTGATCTCGGCGACGAGGTCCGGGCGCGCGCAGGCCTCGAGCATCGGGATGCCGTCGCGCACCCGGCGGTACTCCGGCAGCGACCGGCCGGCCTGTCGCATGAACCAGACGGGGGTGTGCGGCACCGGCTCGCCGCGGCAAGCGCGCAGGAAGGCCGAGTCGCGCAGGGCGTCGTCGGTGGCTGTCGTCACGGGTGCAGATGGTGTCACGCGCCACTGGACGCCTGGCCGGCCGCGGGGCCGGCGCCTCCCCCGGCTGCTGGTGAGCGGTGATCAACCGGAGGCGATGAGTGCCACGCCGGCGAGTGCGAGAGCGACGCCGGCGGTCTGCAGCCGCCCCAACCGCTCGTGGTGGAACACGCGGGCGAGCAGCACCGTGACCACCGGGTAGAGCGAGCCCAGCACCGCGACCACGGCGATGTCCGCGCGCCGGCTGGCCAGTCCGAACGTGAGGTTCGCGCCCAGGTCGCCGACGCCGACCAGCGCGATGAGGCCGAGCTCGGGGGGCGGGATCGTGACGTCCGCGCGGTCCAGGCCGCGGACCAGCGCGATCACGAGCGCGACGCCCAGCAACGTCACGGAGGTGACGCGCATCGTCACGAGGGTCATGTACGTGCTCGACGCGCTGCCCTTGGCGATCGCGAGCAGCGCCACCCCGAACCCCACGGCCGCCACCGCCGCCAGCAGCACCGGCCTGGCCCCGGCCCGGCCGGACAGCTCAGGGCCGCTGGCCAGGACCACTCCCACGATCGCCACGACGATGCCGACCAGCTGCGCGGGGTCCGGACGGTCGCCACCCGCCAGGCCGACGACGACCGGGACCACGACCCCGAGCGCCGCGATCGGGGAGACGACACCCATCGTCCCGGCGGCGAGAGCGGCGTAGAAGCACACCAGTCCGACCACCCCCGCGACGCCGGACAGCAGGGCCCACGGGAGGTAGCCGCGGTCGTCGCCGAACGCGCCGACGGCCGCCGCCAGGACCAGGGCGAGCAGCAGACCGGCCGACTGGGACACGCCGACCACCACGGTCGCCCGCCGCCGGCGGGACAGCGTGCCGCCCAGGAAGTCCGCCGACCCCCACCAGAGGCTGGAGACAAGAGCGAGGAGAGCGGCCACCCGGGGAGGCTAGAGGGTGTGGCAGCGCTCCCCGGGACCGGCCGTCCGCGGCGCCGACGCGCCGGGGACGCGGAGCCGGTCGCACCTCCCCGGCCGTGGCCCCGTACCGACGTACGCTGCGGACATGGTCGCCCGTCGCGAGGTCGACGAGGTGCCGGCGGAGTTCTCCCGGGCCCTCGCTGCGCTTCGTGCCGCCCGGCCGCGGCCGGAGGTCGTGCTCGAGGAGACGCCGGCACCGCAGCGGCTGGCCCCGCACGCCGTCGCCCTGACCGCCGACGTCCTCTCCCCCCACGACCCCGAGACCGAGCTGGGCACCGGGCGACTGGTCCTGCTGCACGACCCGGCCGGGCACGAGGCATGGCAGGGCACCTTCCGGGTCGTCACCTACGTGCGGGCCGAGCTGGAGCAGGAGATGGCGTCCGACCCACTGCTCCCCGGCGTCGGCTGGGCCTGGCTGACCGAGGCGCTCGACGCCCACAGCGCCGCGTTCACAGCGGCCAGCGGCACGGTCACCCGGGTCGCGTCGGAGAGCTTCGGGGCGATCTCCAGCGAGCCCGTCTCGGCCCAGATCGAGATCCGGGCCTCGTGGACACCGCTGGACGAGTCGTTCGGCGACCACCTGCTCGCCTGGTGCGACGTGCTGTGCACGACCGCCGGGCTGCCGCCGGAGACGCCGGGCGTCGTCTCACTGCCGTCCCGCAGGCGCGCCGCCAAGCGCTGAACGCGCAGCGAACCCCTACAGGTGCGGCCCGGACGGGCCGATGAGGGTCTGGACGGCCTGCAACGCGGGCTGACACGTCCGACAACCCAGCGTTCTGCACCTCGACGGGAGACCCGGTGACCGCACTGGTCGAACGCCACGGCGGCACCCTGCCAGGCCCACAGGCCTCGCGGGCCGTCCGTTTCACCGCCATGGTGGTGGTGGCGAGCCCGTTCGTGCGCGAGACGCTGGCCCGGACCCTGCGCGCGCTCGGCGCCGTCGAGGTGGTCGAGGCCGGTTCGATGGCCGAGGCCCGCTCCCGCGCGCTGGGCACCAACTCCCGCGACCTCGCTGTCGTCGACGGCAGCCTGCCCGACGGCTCCGGCATCGCGCTGGTCCGCGAGCTGCGCGGCCTCGGCTGGACGCGCGGCGTCGTCCTCTCGGCCACCGAGGACCCCTACACCGTGCGCGCCGCCCTGGCCGCCGGCGTCCGGGCCTTTCTCGTCACCGCGTCCTCCGGCGGTCCCGGTGTCCGCGCCGGCGGCACGCCCTCGATCCACCCCCGGCCCCGGGCCGCCCGCCTCACCGGCGCCGAGGCGCTCTCCGGCCGCGAGGTCGAGGTGCTCCAGCTGGTGTCCGACGGCCGGTCGAACAAGGAGATCGGCGAGGCTCTCGGGCTGTCCGCGCTCACGGTCAAGTCGCACCTGGCCCGGATCGCCCGCAAGCTCGGCACCGGCGACCGGGCCGAGATGGTCGTCGTCACCATGCGAGCCGGCGTCGTCGTCTGAGGTTCACGCACCTCCCGACGCGCGGACGCGGCTACCCCGGTGACGGTCCGCCACCACGTACCGTTGGCGCGTGACCGCGACGGAGCCCGCCGGGCCGACCCAGGTCGGCTCCGACCGCGCCGACGCCACCGACGCCGACCCGCCGGACTCCACCGCTGTCCCGCTCACCGAGCCGCGTGACGGTGTCCCCACCCCGCTGACCGACCCGGCCGAGCTGGCGCTGGTGGTCGAGAGGTTCGCCGCGGGCAGCGGCCCCGTCGCCGTCGACGCCGAGCGCGCCTCCGGCTACCGCTACGGCCAGGCCGCCTATCTGGTCCAGCTCCGCCGGGCCGACGTCGGGACGGTGCTCATCGACCCACGCGAGCTGCCGGACCTGTCCGGGCTCGGCGCCGCGATGGCCGAGGACGAGTGGGTGCTGCACGCGGCCTCGCAGGACCTGCCGTGCCTCGCCGAGCTCGGGATGCGACCGACCCGGGTCTTCGACACCGAGCTCGCGGGCCGCCTGCTCGGCTACGCCAAGGTCGGTCTCGGCTCGATCGTCGAGGAGGTGCTCGGCCTCTCGCTGGAGAAGGGCCACTCGGCCGCCGACTGGTCGACCCGGCCGCTGCCCGAGCCGTGGCTGCGGTACGCCGCGCTCGACGTCGAGGTGCTGGTCGAGCTCCGTGACGTGCTCGCCGCCCAGCTCGACGAGCAGGGCAAGCGGGCCTGGGCCGAGGAGGAGTTCGCCGCCATCGTGGCCGCTCCCCCGGCGGCCCCCAGGGTGGATCCGTGGCGCCGGACCTCCGGCATGCACCGGGTCCGCAAGCGCCGCCAGCTCGCCGTCATCCGCGCACTCTGGGAGCGGCGGGACGAGATCGCCCGACGCCGCGACATCGCGCCGGGCCGGATCGTGCCGGACAGCGCGATCGTCGCTGCCGCGCTCGCGTCGCCCCGCACCGAGGACGACCTCGTGGCGCTGCCCGTCTGGGGCGGCCGGTCCATGCGCCGCCAGACGGCGCAGTGGCTGCCCGCGATCGAGGCGGCGCTCGGCCTGCCGGAATCCGATCTGCCCGACCCGAAGACCCCGCACGAGGGGCCGCCGCCGGCCCGCTCGTGGCCCGACCGCGAGCCGCTGGCCGCCGCGCGGCTGTCCGCGGCGCGCGCGGCCGTCGGTGTCGTGGCCGAGCGGCTGCGGCTGCCGGTCGAGAACCTGATGGCGCCCGACACCGTCCGCCGGCTGTGCTGGGAGCCACCGGCCGACCCGCCGGACGAGGCGTCGGTCGCGGACTTCCTGCGGGCCCACGGTGCCCGCCCGTGGCAGGTAGGGCTCACCGCCGCCGTCCTCGCCGAGGCCGTCGCCACCGCGACGGTCCCCGAACCGGCACCCGCGACCGGGGCGCCCGCCGCCGAGTAGCCCGCAGGCGTTCCACCGATCCCGGTGATCCACAGCGGATACGTCGCACTTTCGGCCACCGATCCCCGGTGGATCACGGGGCGCTCCGGGCCGGCCGGGGCTTTCGGGCACGCCGGTGTTGCGTTACTCCGGGTCCATCTGTTTAGGTAAGCATTGCCTTACTTGAACGGCCTTACCTGAGTGGCTGTCCGTCGAAGGGATCCCCCGGTGCTCGCCAACTACCTGATCGGCTTGCGGGAGGGCCTCGAGGCCACCCTCGTGGTGAGCATCCTCGTGGCCTACCTCGTGAAGTCCGGGCACCGTGACCGGCTGCGGCCGATCTGGCTCGGCGTCGCTGCAGCAGTCGCGATCTCGTTGGCCTTCGGCGCCGTGCTCACGTTCACCTCGAGCAACCTCAGCTTCGAGGCAAAGGAGCGCTTCGGCGGGCTGATGTCGATCGCCGCCGTCGTCTTCGTCACCTGGATGATCTTCTGGATGCGCCGCACCGCGCGGTTCCTCAAGACCGAGCTGCAGGGCAAGCTCGACGCCGCCCTGCTCATGGGCACCGTGGCCCTGACGGTGACCGCGTTCATCGCGGTGGCCCGCGAGGGCCTCGAGACCTCGCTGTTCCTGTGGGCCGCGGCCCAGTCGGCCGGCAACGGCGCCACCCCGATCGTCGGCGCCTCGCTCGGCATCCTCACCGCCGTGGTGCTGGGGTACCTGCTCTACAAGCGGGCGGTCACGATCAACCTGGCGAAGTTCTTCACGTGGACCGGTGCCGGGCTGATCCTCGTGGCAGGCGGCGTCTTCGCCTACGGCATCCACGACCTGCAGGAGGCCGGCGACCTGCCCGGCCTCAACAGCCTCGCCTTCGACGTCTCCGGTGCCATCCCGCCGGACAGCTGGTACGGCGCGCTGCTCAAGGGCGTCTTCAACTTCTCCCCCGCCACCACCTGGCTCGAGGCGGCCGCCTGGCTGCTCTACGTCGTACCCGTCATGGTGCTGTTCTTCCGGCCCGCGCGTACCGCCAAGCCCACCGCCGTGCCGGCCCAGCCGACTGCCACGGCGCCGGAGCCCAGCACCACCCGCTGACCGCGCCACCGTCCGCAGTTCCCCCCCGCCACCACCGGAGTCCCGCATGCCCTCGCCCGTCCGTGCCCCGCGGCTGCTCGCCGCGCCGCTGCTCCTCACCGCCGCCCTCGTCGGCTGCGGAGGGTCCACCAGCGGTACCGACGTGACGGTCAGCGCCGGTGACGACACCTGCACGGTGTCCGAGACCGAGCTGAGCGCGGGCACCACCACCTTCGCCGTGACCAACGACGGCGCCTCGGTGACCGAGGTCTACGTCTACGGCGAGAAGGACGGCGCCTTCACCACGGTCGTCGGCGAGGTCGAGAACATCGGACCGGGCATCGAGCGGGACCTGGATGTCGACCTGGCCGCCGGCCGGTACGAGGTCGCCTGCAAGCCCGGGCAGAAGGGCGACGGCATCCGGCAGGAGATCACCGTCACCGGCACGGGCGGTACCGCCGCGACGTCCGACGACAGCTACGACCGCGAGCTCGAGCTGACCGTCGACGGCGACGGGCTCACCGGTCTCGAACCGGCGACGGCCGAGAAGGGCGAGCGCATCGAGGTCAAGCTCCAGAACGACACCGACGGCTCCCGCACCCTCGAGGTCATCGCCCCCGACGGCGACGTCGACGCCGAGTTCGACGTGCCGGCCGGCGAGCAGGGCGAGGCGGTCGTCGAGCTCGACGAGGCGGGCGCCTGGACCGTGAAGGTCGAGGGCGGCGGTTCCGACATCGACAGCACCCTCACGGTCGGCTGAGGTATCGATCGCTCGTTTGCGACCTGGCTCCCCGACGCGCCGGGGCGTAGCCCGGCGTGTCGGGGGCTCAGGTCGCACACGACGCCTCATGTCTGGGTGATCAGCAGGTCCCGACCGCGTCGCCGGTCGGCGGTAGCGTCCCGCTCATGTCGACCGGACCGGATCTCGGGCTGGTCCGGGACCTACGGCGCCGGCTGGCGGCCGCGGCGGACCCGGAGAGGGCGCCGGCCATGCAGGCCTACATGAAGTCGGCGCTGCCCTACTACGGCGTGGCCGGCCCGGGCTGCCGCCAGGTGTTCCGTACGGTCATCGCCGATCACCCGCTGCCGGACCGCGCGACCTGGCTGGCCACCGTCCGCGAGCTCTGGGACGGCGCCACCCACCGCGAGGAGTGGTACGCCGCGATCGCCGTCGTCCGTGACCGGCGCTATGCGGGCTACCGGGACGCCGACGCGCTCACGCTGTACCGGCACCTGCTCGTCAGCGGTGCCTGGTGGGACGTCGTCGACGACGTGGCCACCCACCTCGTGGGGCCGTTGCTGCTCGCGGCTCCCGCGCCGGTGCGGCCGGTGCTCCTGGGCTGGGCCACCGACCCCGACCGCTGGCTGCGGCGTACCTCTCTGATCTGCCAGCTGAACGCCCGGGAGGCCACCGACCTGGCCCTGCTCACAGCGGCCCTCGAGGCGAACCTCGACGACCGCGACGTCTTCCTGCGCAAGGCCGTCGGCTGGGCCCTGCGCCAGTACGCGCGGACCGACAGCGCCTGGGTCCGAGCGTTCGTCGCGACCCACGAGGACCGCATCTCCGGGCTGTCCCGGCGCGAGGCGCTCAAGCACGTCGGGGCGGCGTGAGCGCGGCCGAGCGCTGGGCCGCCGAGCTGGCCGGCTGGCGGATCGACCCGGAGATCCTCGCGGCGGCCCCGGAGTCGCCCTACACCCTGCCGCCGGTTCTCTTCCGCGCCGAGCACGGACACGCGGGACCGGAGTCTCCGCTGCTCGAGCTCGCCCGGGAGGCGCTGCCCGCCGGAGGGGCGGTCCTCGACGTCGGCGCCGGCGGCGGGGCTGCCAGCCTGCCGACGGCACCGCCGGCCGGCCGCCTCGTCGTGGTGGACACCCAGGCGTCGATGCTGGCCGAGCTCAGCCGGGCAGCGGCCGAGCGCGGCGTCGCCGTGACCGCACACCTCGGACAGTGGCCTGGCGTCGCCGACGAGGTGGAGACCTGTGACGTCGTCGTCTGCAGCCACGTCTTGTACAACGTGCCCGACCTGCAGCCCTTCGTGACCGCTCTCGGCGCACATGCTCGGCACCGGGTCGTGGTCGAGCTGCACGACACCCATCCCTGGGTCGACATGGGGCCGTTGTGGGCCCACTTCCACGGCCAGCCGAGGCCGAGCGGACCGACCGCGGCGCTGGCTGTCGAGGTGCTCCGCGAGGCCGGCATCGCGCCAAGGTCGGTCGTCTGGGACCGGCCGGCGCCGGACCTGAGCGGTGAGCTCGGACCGATCGCGGTCGCCTTCGCCCGGCAACGGCTCTGCCTGCCGGTCGACCGGGAGCCCGAGGTGGCCCGGCTGCTGCTCGCCCGGCCGGAGCCCAGCCGGCGTACCCACGTCCTGTGGTGGGACGTGTGACGCCGTCACCCCCGGCGTCGGCCATCGTTGTTACTGACGAGTAGCATTCCGGTCAGCCGCACCTCGACCCCGCCTCTGGAGGGCCCCGTGCCTGCATCGCCCCGTGCGCCCCGTCAGGTCCGTGACGTCGTGTTCGTCGACGGCGTCCGCACCCCGTTCGGCAAGGCCGGACCCAAGGGCATGTACGCCGAGACCCGCGCCGACGACCTGGTCATCCGCTGCATCCGTGAGCTGATGCGGCGCAACCCCTCGCTCCCGCCGGACCGGGTCGACGACGTCGCGGTCGCCGCCACCACGCAGACCGGCGACCAGGGCCTCACCATCGGCCGCACGGCGGCCCTGCTCGCGGGCCTGCCGAAGACCGTTCCCGGCTACGCGATCGACCGGATGTGCGCGGGGGCCCTGACCGCCGTGACCACCACCGCGGGGGCCATCGCCTTCGGCGCTTACGACGTCGCGATAGCCGGCGGCGTCGAGCACATGGGCCACCACCCGATGGGCGACGGCGTCGACCCGAACCCCCGGATCATCGCCGAGAAGCTCGTCGACCCGTCCGCCCTCGTGATGGGCTCGACAGCGGAGAACCTGCACGACCGGTTCCCGCACCTGAGCAAGCAGCGCGCGGACGCGTTCGCGGTGTCCAGCCAGGAGAAGTACGCGAAAGCCGTCGCGAACGGCAAGGTCCAGCCCGACCTGGTGCCGATGGCCACCCGAAGCGTCGAGAAGGGCTGGGGCCTGGCCACTGCTGACGAGCCGCCGCGGCCGGGCACCACGCTCGACGACCTGGCCACCCTGAAGACGCCGTTCCGGCCGCACGGCCGGGTCACCGCCGGCAACGCCGCGGGTCTCAACGACGGCGCCACCGCATGCCTGCTCGCCGCCGAGGAGGTCGCCGAGGAGCTCGGGCTGCCGGTGCGGATGCGGCTGGTGTCGTTCTCCTTCGTCGGTGTGGAGCCCGAGGTGATGGGCGTGGGGCCGGTTCCGGCCACCGAGAAGGCCCTTGCCAAGGCCGGGCTGGCCATCCAGGACATCGGTCTGTTCGAGCTCAACGAGGCGTTCGCCGTCCAGGTGCTCGCGTTCCTCGACCACTTCGGCATCGACGACGACGACCCTCGCGTCAACGAGTACGGCGGCGCCATCGCCGTCGGCCACCCGCTGGCGTCGTCCGGGGTGCGGCTGATGACCCAGCTGGCCCGGCAGTTCGAGGACCACCCCGAGGTCCGCTACGGCCTCACCGCGATGTGCATCGGCATCGGCATGGGCGGGTCCGTTATCTGGGAGAACCCGGCCTGGGAAGGCTTCGCGAGCGACAGCGGCACCGAGGGGACGGACGCGCAGTGAGCGAGATGATCGACTTTCCGGACGAGGTCGTCACGTCGGCGCCGGTGCATTACGTCGACCTGCCGCACGGGGCGGGCCGCGCCGCGCTCATCACCCTCGACAACGGCTTCGACCACACGAAGCCGACGACCCTCGGGCCGAAGAGCCTGCAGAACCTCGGCACCGCCGTCGACGAGGCCCTCGGCCGCGACGACGTCGTCGCGGTCGCCGTCACCGGCAAGCCCTTCATCTTCGCGGTGGGCGCCGACCTCAAGGTGATGCAGGCAGGCGGCACGGCTGCACAGGCCAAGGCCTACTTCGCGCTGGGTCACGACACCTTCCGCAAGCTGCGCGACGCCAAGGTCCCGACGTTCGCCTTCGTCAACGGCGCCGTCATGGGCGGCGGTCTCGAGCTGGCGCTGCACTGCCACTACCGCTCGCTGTCCGCCGGTGTCCCGGCGATCGCCTTTCCCGAGGTGTTCCTCGGGCTGATCCCGGGGTGGGGCGGCTCCCAGCTCCTGCCGAACCTCGTCGGCGCCGACAAGGCCGTCACGGTCATCGTCGAGAACGCCATGAACCAGAACCGCATGCTCAAGGCCACGCAGGCGTTCGACCTCGGCATCGCCGACGTGCTGCTCGAGCCGGTCGACTTCCTCGAGCAGTCCTTCGAGTGGGCGTCGTCGGTCGTGCGCGGCGAGATCGTCGTCGACCGGCCCGCTGTCGACCGCGGCGCGGCGTGGGACCAGGCGCTGGCCCGGGCCAAGGGCATCGCCGACACGCGGGTGCACGGCGCGACGCCGGCGCCCTACCGAGCGATCGAGCTGATCGAGCTGGCCCGCACCGCGTCGTACGACGACGGCATCGCCGCCGAACGCACGGCGCTCTTCGAGCTCGCGATGGGCGAGGAGCTGCGCGCCGGCCTCTACGCCTTCGACCTCGTCCAGCGACGCGCCAAGAGGCCGGCCGGCGTCCCCGACCGGTCCCTGGCCCGGGAGGTCACCAAGGTCGGCGTCGTCGGCGCCGGGCTGATGGCCTCTCAGCTGGCGATGCTGTTCGTCCAGCGGCTCGAGGTACCTGTGGTCCTCACCGACCTCGACCAGGACCGCGTGGACAAGGGCGTCGGCTACGTCCACGGCGAGGTCGACAAGCTGCTCGGCAAGGGCCGCATCAACCAGGACAGGGCCAACCGCCTCAAGGCGCTCGTCACCGGAAGCACCGGCAAGGAGGCCTTCGCCGACGCCGATTTCGTCATCGAGGCCGTCTTCGAGGAGATGAAGGTCAAGCAGCAGGTCTTCGCCGAGGTGGAGGCCGTCGTCTCCCCCGAGTGCGTGCTGGCCACCAACACCTCGTCCCTGTCGGTCACCGAGATGGCCGCTCAGCTGGAGCACCCCGAACGCCTCGTGGGGTTCCACTTCTTCAACCCCGTCGCGGTGCTGCCGCTGCTCGAGATCGCCCGGGCGGAAAGGACCGACGACGCGTCGGTGGCCACTGCGTTCGCGGTCGGCAAGAAGCTCAAGAAGTCGTGCGTGCTCGTCGCCGACCGGCCCGCGTTCATCGTCAACCGGCTGCTCACCCGGTTCCTCGGCGAGGTCACCAAGGCCGTCGACGAGGGCACCCCGTTCGAGGTCGCCGACAAGGCGTTGGAGCCGCTGGGGCTGCCCCTCACCCCGTTCGTGCTGCTGCAGCTCGTGGGTCCGGCCGTCGCACTGCACGTCGCCGAGACCATGCACGAGGCGTTCCCCGACCGTTTCTACGTCTCGGAGAACCTCGGGCGCCTGGTCGCCGCCGGGAAGTCCGGCGTGTACGTCTGGGAGGGCTCGACCCCCAAGGTCGACCCCGAGGTCGCGGAGATGTTCCAGCAGGGCTCCACGCCGCTGGCCGAGGAGGAGGTCCGGCGCCGGGCGCTCGACGCCCTCGCAGAGGAGATCCGGCTCATGCTCGACGAGGGCGTCGTGCAGGACGTGCGCGACATCGACCTGGCGATGCTGCTCGGGGCCGGCTGGCCGTTCCACCTGGGTGGCGTCACGCCGTACCTCGACCGCGAGGGCGTCTCCGAGCGGGTCACCGGTCGCCGGTTCCTCGAGCCCGGGGTGGCCAGCCTCCCCCGCGGCTGACCACGGGCGATGCATGCGCGAGCTGCCCCCGTCTTGACGGGGGCAGCTCGCGCATGCCTGGGGTCGTGATCGGGGAAACGGTCGCGCGACGCGGACCGCGGCGCTAGCCTCCGCGGCAGACGGAACGCTCGGGCGGGGGCCGGAGCCATGGGGGAAGGACTCCGACATGCCGCACCACGTCCTGCGCACGTTCGCCGCGGTCGCCGCGGGTGCGCTCGCCACCGTCGGGCTGGGCGCCGCGCCCGCCTCGGCCGCCGTCGCCCCGCTCGGGGTCGTCACCGAGATCAGCGCGGGCATCTCACCCGACACCGAGCCGTACGAGATCGTCGCCGGCCCGGACGGCAACCTCTGGTTCACCGAGCCGCGCGCGAACATGGTGGCCCGGGTCACCCCACGCGGCGTCGTCACCGAGCTGTCAGCCGGCATCCGCAACGCGACCGCACCGCTGCACCTCACCGTGGGGCCGGACGGCAACCTCTGGTACTCCTCCGCCTATCGGAACGAGATCTCCCGCCTGACGACGACTGGGGGCATCACCGACTTCCCCGCCGGCTCCGCAGGGGGACGCATCAGCGCCGTCACGACCGGGCCGGACGGC
Organism: uncultured Actinomycetota bacterium; assembly: GCA_963784645.1. Lineage (GTDB taxonomy): Bacteria > Actinomycetota > Actinomycetes > JACCUZ01 > JACCUZ01 > JBBRVW01. The sequence continues at coordinate 77,011 of CAWARY010000020.1, forward strand.
AACCTCTGGTACGTCAAGCGTCGTGCGGTCGGCCGCATGACGCCTGCCGGCGAGGCCACCGAGTTCACCGTGGGCATCAGTGCGGACGCCTCGCTCAGCGACATCGCCACCGGGCCGGACGGCAACCTGTGGTTCACCGACTACAGCGGGCGGATCGGCCGCATCACACCGGCCGGCGCCGTCACCGAGTTCACCAGCAGCGTGGCCGAGGGCTCGCCGAGCGGCATCGTCGCCGGTCCGGACGGCGCGCTCTGGTTCACCCTGTTCGATGCGCAGCAGATCGGCCGGATCACGCCCGCCGGGGAGGTCACGCTCATCGGCCGGGCACTCGCATCAGGTCCCCGCAGCCTGGCGCTCGGCCGGGACGGCGCGCTGTGGTTCACCGAGGAGGGCGACCGGATCGGCCGGGTCACGCCGGCCGGGGCCGTGACAGAGTACGGCTCGGGCATCACCGCCGGCAGCTCGCCGAGCGGCATCACGGCCGGTCCCGACGGCAACGTCTGGTTCACCGGCTACGGCCGGGACGTTGTCGGCCGGATCGGCACCGGAGCGCCGCTGACGGTGCGCTGCACCGAGAGCGGCGGCATCACCCAGGCCCGCCTCAAGGTCGTGTGCCGAACCAGCGGGCTCGGGGGCGCTGTGCCGGTCCGCTGGAAGGTCGCCCGCAAGGACACCGGCAGCCTGGTGGCTCGCGGCCGGACGTCCCTCGTCCGCGGGAAGCTCGTCGTGAACCTGTCCCGGGCCGACGTGCGCAAGGGCCGGCACCGCGTCACGCTCACCCGCGGCCGCGGCATCGACAAGGTCGTCGTCACCCGGGTGCTGCGTCTGACCTGAGCCGTTCCTGTCGCCGGGCGTCGCTAGGGTCCCGATGCAGGTCGACGACGAGGAGGTCGGGCATGGACTGGACGCTCGAAGTCGTGGTGCTGCCGGTGAGCGACATCGGCAGGGCCGTGGAGTTCTACCGGGACAAGGTCGGCTTCCACCTCGACCACGACACCCAGAACGAGCACATGCACGTCGTCCAGCTGACCCCGCCCGGCTCGGGGTGCTCGATCGTCGTCGGCGACCTGCCGTCGCAGAACGAGATGGCGCCCGGCTCGCTGCGAGGACTGCAGCTCGTCGTGGCCGACGCCGAGGCAGCGCGCTCCGAGCTGGTCTCGCAGGGCGTCGAGGCGAGCGAGATCCAGGTGTTCGACGAGCGCGACGGCGGGACCTTCTTCGGGTTCGCCGACCCTGACGGCAACACCTGGGCGGTCCAGCAGCTCAAGGTGCGCGCCGAGATCCCGCTCATCCCGGTCGAGCACCGCGGCCGCTTCGGCGCGGAGTGATCCGGCCGAGCCGCCGCGCGGCTGCGGCCGACCGCGACCGCGTCGTCGCGCTGCTCGTCAGTGCGTTCCGCGATGACCCGGTCTGGGGCTGGGCGTGCCCGGACCCGGCGCTGCGGGCCGCTCAGCACCGGCAGCTGTGGGGCGCGTTCGCCGACGGCGCGCTGCGCTACCCGTGGGTCTGGCTCACCGGGGACGGCACCGCGACCGCTGTCTGGATCCCACCGGACGGCACCGAGATGTCGTCCGACCAGGAGTCCGAGCTCGACCGGGTGATCGACTCGTGGCCGGGCGAGGCGCCGGCCCGGGTGCGGCACGCGGTGGAGCGCTTCGAGCAGGCCCACCCGCGGGACGAGCCGCACTTCTACCTCAGCCTGCTCGGCACCGACGCCGACCACCGCGGCCACGGCTACGGTCTCGGGCTGCTCGCCGAGACCCTGCGTCAGGTCGACGAGGCCGGCGCAGCGGCGTACCTCGAGGCCAGCAACGCCGCCAACGTGCCGCTGTACGAACGCTACGGGTTCGGCCCGGTCGGCTCGTTCGGCCTGGATGACGGCCCCGAGGTCATCACGATGTGGCGGGCCGCACGGCCGTCGGGCGCCTGACGGCTGTCGGTGCGGGGCGGCAGACTGGCGACCATGGCGTACGACGAGGAGCTGGCAGACCGGGTCCGTGCAGTGGTGGAGGCCGAGCCCGGCTTCGCCGAGAAGAAGATGTTCGGCGGCCTCGCGTTCCTCGTCGGAGGCAACATGGCGGTGGCAGCGAGCGGTCAGGGTGGGCTGCTGCTGCGCGTCGACCCGGCGCGCACCGAGTCCCTCGTCGAGCCGCCGCTGGTCGACCGCTTCGAGATGCGCGGTCGGAAGATGGACGGGTGGCTGCACGTGGCGCCGGAGGTGGTCGACGCCGAGGCGGAGCTGCGGCGGTGGGTGGCGCACGGCGTCGACTACGCCCGCTCCCTGCCGCCGAAGTAGCGCCTGCCGGCGGCCTCGCGCTCAGACCGTGGGGTGGTCCGGCCAGGGAACGGCGTACACCGGGTCGCCGCCGGCCCGGACCCGTGCGTACCGGAGCAGCTCGCGCACGATCCCGGCGTTGCCCATCGCCCAGCCACGCCGCGGCGAGAGTTCGCTCGGGGTGACCCGGTGCTCGTGGTTGGACCACCGGGCACCGGTTCCGTCGACGGTCGCCCGCTGCGCGAGGTCGTCGACGAGCACCTGCCCGAAGGTGGTGTCGGTACGGTCTTCGGCCAGCAGGTCGGACGCCAGGGCCAGAACCCCGGCCGTGCCGCAGCACCGGCCGCTGTTGTCCCAGAAGCCGGGGCGCACCCGCTCGGGCAGGCCGGACCGGGTGACGGTCCGCCAGCAGCGGTCCACCAGCGCCGCCCAGGCAGGATCGCCCGTGACCCCGTGCAGGAGGCGGAAGACCTGTGCGTCGCCGGCCGGGCCGTGGCACCAGCCGTAGCTGTACCGCTCGACGATCTCCGGCTTGTGCTGCGGGTCGGAGTGCGGCACGAGGAAGCCGTCCGGGCCTGCCTCGTCCCGCCCCACCACGTCCGCGGCACCGGCCAGCGCCACCTCGACGAGGTCGCCACGACCGGTGGCGGCGCCCACGGACGCCAGCGCGTGCACGATGCCCAGCGTGCCGTGCGAGAGGTGGTGGAACCGCGCGGGGACACCGCGACGCACCTCCCAGTGCAGGCCGCGCGTCGTCGGCTCGGCGGTCCGCAGGTACGGCTCGACCGCGAGCACGGCGAGGTCGACGTCGCCGACGGCCAGAGCGGCGAGGGCGATGCCTGCGTTGCCCCCGAGCAGCTCGAACTGGTCGGCCCAGCGCTCGCCGTCGAACCGTGACCGGACGACGGCCAGCCCGTTCGCGGCGCCGTCCAGGAGCTCCGGCGCACCCAGCCGGGTGCCCGCCGCGTGCAGGGCGAACGCGGTCCCGCTCAGCCCGAAGTACAGCGACGAGGGCTCCTGGCCGGCGAGCCCCGCGGCCAGCGCCCGGGCCGCACGCAGGGCTGCGTCGCCGTACCTGGCTCCACCGAGGTGGTGGTGTCCCTCGAGCAGGGCCAGCAGGATCCCGGCCGACCCGCTGTAGAGGGTGGGGTCGACCTCGTCGTCGTCCGGCCGCCCGGTCCACACCAGGCCGTCCCCAGTCGCCGTCGCCGAAGCCAGCAGCCACTCCAGGCCCGCGACGGCCAGCTCCTCGACGTCGAGCGGGTGGTCGTTCATCGCCGGCCAGCCTGCCACGGCACCCGCGTGGACCTGGCTGCCCCGCGACCGATGAGTCGCTGTCCCCGGTGCGGTCTATGGTCCGAAGTGCACCCCCCCTCTACCCTGGGAGCAGCCGATGAGCTCGCATCTCAACCCCTACATCAGCTTCGACGGGAACGCCCGGGAGGCCATGACCACGTACCAAGCCGTGTTCGGCGGCGACCTCGCCGTCAACACCTTCGCCGAGTTCGGCAACGCCGAGGACGGCTACGCCGACAAGATCATGCACAGCCGGCTCGAGACCACCAGCGGCTACACGATCATGGGCGCCGACAACCCGCCCCACCAGAAGTTCGAGCCGGGCAACAACATCGCGGTCAGCCTCAGCGGCACCGACGACGACGAGCTGCGCGGCTACTTCGCCCAGCTCGCCGAGGGCGGCACCGTGACCGTGCCTCTCGAGAAGCAGATGTGGGGCGACGTCTTCGGCATGTGCGTCGACAGGTTCGGGATCGCCTGGATGGTCAACATCGGCGAACCGCAGGCCTGAGCAGCCCACGAGGGTGCGGCCGCACCGGGGGCCGCCGCACCCTCAGGGCAGCAGCAGCGCCGCGTCGCCCAGCTCGTGCCACAGGTAGCCCGCGGCGCGGGCCTCGCCGTACGCGGCCGCCACCAGCTGTGCCCCCGCGACCGCCTCGAGCAGGTCCAGGTGCGAGGCGCCGTCCTCGTGCCAGCCGGTGACCAGACCGGTCACCGCGCGGGCCGGGCGGCCGGCCCCGAGCACGAGGTCCGTCCAGCCCTGGCCGGCGCGGACGGAGCCCGTGGGGTCGGCCACCGTCTCCAGCGCACGGGTCACCGTCGTGCCCACGGCGACCACCCGGCCGCCGACGGAGCGCGTGTGGTTCACCAGGGCCGCCGTCGTGGGCGGGACGGCGTACGGCTCGGGCAGCGGCCCCTCGCCGTCCTCGAGGGACGAGACGCCGGTGTGCAGGGTGACCGGGGCGACGAGGACCCCCGAGGTGACGAGCTGCGTCACCAGGGCGTGGGTGAACGGCCGGCCGGCACTCGGCATCTCGGCGCTGCCCGGCTCGCGGCCGAACACGGTCTGGTAGCTCGCCAGCGGCCAGTCGTGCGGGACGTAGGCGTAGGCGATCGGCCGGCCGTGCTGGGCGAGGTAGTCCGGCACCTCCCGGGCGACCAGCAGCCGGCAGCGCCAGAGCCGGGTGGCGCCGGGCTCGACGCTGTCGTCGGGGTACGGCGACAGCACCTGCAGCCGCGCGCCCGGGAGCGTCACGGTCTCACCGGGGACGATGTCGGCCAGCGGCCCGGTGGCCCGGCGTCCCGGCCGGAGCTCGACCGCCCAGGTCCCGTCCGGCAGCTCGGTCGACAGGTGCGCTGTCACGGGACCGGTGGCCCGTGCGCCGTCGACGGCCGCGGCGAGGGTCGCCGAGGTGTTCACGACGACGAGGTCACCGGGCGCCAGGAAGGAGGGGAGGTCACGGAAGCGCGCGTGCGTGGTCCCGGTGGCACCGGCGACCAGGAGCCGGACCTCGTCCCGGGCGAGCCCGCGCGCCTCGGGCGGCTCGCCGGCGATCCGCACCGGACCTGCGTGCAGTGCCTCGACACTCACCGGTGGGTCCCGACCGGCAGGAGCAGCTCCACGGCCCGGTACCGGCCACTCGGCGGTCTGCGCTCCAGCAGCGCGCGCACGGCCGGCACGGCCACCGTCCCCGGCTCGGGCCGGTCGGAGATGTCCTCGTCCGGGAACGCGGCCTGGTGCATGGCGGTACGCATGTCGCCGGGGTCGAAGGCGTAGACCGACAGCGCCGGCTCCTCGACCGCCAGGACGGCCGACAGGTGGTCCAGCGCCGACTTCGCCGAGCCGTAGCCGCCCCAGCCCTCGTAGGCCTCGACGGCCGCGTCCGAGCTGATGTTCAGCACCACGCCGGCGGCGCTGCGCAGCTGCGGCAGGGCCTCGCGGAGCAGCGCGTGCGGTGCGAGTACATCGACCTCGTAGACCCGGGCCAGCTCGTCGAGCGGATAGTCGGCGAGCCGCGGCTGCGGGCTGGGACCCAGCCGGCTGGCGTTGTTGACGAGCAGGTCGAGGCCGCCGAGGGCTCGGGACGCGGCCACGAGCTCCGCCCGGTGGGCGGCGACGGTGACGTCACCCACCACCAACCGGGTGCGTGCCGGGTCGAGACCGCCGGCGGCGGCCGCGAGCGCGCCGCCCTCGCGGGCGTCGAGAACCAGCGTCCAGCCGGCGCCGGACAGGTCGTGCGCGAGCGCGCGGCCGAGGCCGCGGGAGGCACCGGTGATCAGGGCGACGGGCATCAGGAGCTCCTTGCGTTCAGGTAGGTGTGCGTGCATCCTGAGACATCAAGTTGACTTCAAGTCAAGAACTCCGCCGGAGCAGCAGCTGGACGACGAGTCGGAGCGTTGATGGACACCCACGACCTGCTCACCGTCGGAGCCGTCGCCGAGCGCAGCGGCTTCGCGCCATCAGCTCTGCGCTACTACGAGCGGCTGGGGCTGGTGTCGGCGAGCCGTACGTCGGGCGGCCAGCGCCGCTACCCGCGCAGCGTCCTGCGGCGGCTGGCCTTCATCAGGGCCGCCCGGAACATCGGCCTGTCGCTCGACGAGGTGGCCGAGGCGCTGGCCGGGCTGCCGGATGCCAGGACCCCGACGAAGGCCGACTGGGCGCGTCTGAGCCGGACCTGGCGGTCGCGCCTGGACGGCCAGATCGCCGGGCTGATGGCGCTGCGCGACGGCCTCGACTCCTGCATCGGCTGCGGCTGCCTCTCACTGCGTCGCTGCGCGTTCTCCAACCCTGCCGACCTGGCGGCGGGCTCCGGACCAGGGGCGGCGTTCCTCCCCTGGTCGCTGCGCCGACCGGTGGACGCCGGCTGACCTCTCGGCGGTCAGGCGTACCGGTCCACACACGCAGCGTGAGCGGGGCTCACCCTGCTGGCCGAGTCTGTCGGGTCGCGGGCTGGGTACCGTCAGAACGTGCAGGCACCCGACTCCCTCGACCTGCGCCGGATCGCCCTGGCGGTCTCGGTGCTGGACGACGTCGACATCGTCCCGCTCGACGAGGGGGTGCTGCTCACGGGCGACGTACCGGTGGAGGTCAGCTGGCTGGAGCTGCGCCGCGCGCTCGCCGGTGCCGACCCCGCCGACGACCTCGGCCGGGTGCGGGTGCGCGCCTGGCTCCGCGGCCGCCGGATCGCCGCCACCGTCCACCCCGACCACCTGCGCGGGCAGGCCCGCCCGGTGGGCCTGCCGGTCGACCATCCGCTGCACCCCGGCCTCGACTGGGTCCGGCACCGCGTCCTCGGCGACGCCCTCGACCTCGGCTTCGGGTTCGTGGGTGTCGGCACCGACCCCGACCAGGTGGTCGTGGTGCCGCAGGGTGCTCTCGACGCGGCCGGCGTCGACCCGGCTCCGTGGTGGCCGGTGGCCCGCGACTACCTCGAGCGCATGGGTGCGCTGGCCGCCCAACGCCTGAAGGCGAACCCGGTCCTTCGCCCGATCGGCGACTGCGACGTCGCGACCCTGCTCGGCTCGCGGACCCTGCGGGAGGCGCTGTGCGCCGCCGACGGCACCGGGATGCGCGCCGCTGCCGTCCCGATGCTGCGCCGTGGCTGGCTGGACCTGTCCCGCATCGACCCGGCGTTCACCGCCGCAGCCGCGGCGGCCACCACGCCCGAGGAGCGCGGCTTCGGCCGTCCGCTCCTGCTCACCGTCGACGAGGTCACGCTCGCCCCGGAGGGCGGCCGACCCGCCGAGATCGTGCTGCGCGACGCGGCCGTCGACGCCCCGCACCTGCGGTCCGTCCTCTACCGCTGACCGGCCCGGCCCCGGCTCGCCCCCGCCGCTCGTGCGCGGCGGCGACGTCGCACCGTCAGCGGTGGGTGTCCACCGACTCGGGTTCGCTCGGCGTGCCGGGCGCTAGCAGCGCGTCCATGCCCTTCCGTGCGCGGCGACGACCGACGACGGTCACCACGACCACGACGGCCAGCAGCAGGTACACGGTCGCCGCGAACGGGCTCGACACGAGCGCGGTCGCGTCGCCCTGGCTGATGGCCAGGGTGCGCCGGAGCTGCTCCTCGGCGACCGGACCGAGGATCAGGCCGATGACGGCCGGGGCGATCGGGTAGCCGAACCGCCGCATGAGGAAGCCGAGCACACCGATGGCCAGCAGCACCCACAGGTCGGTGCGCACGCCGTTCAGGGCGTAGCCGCCGAGCGCAGCGAACGTGAGGATCCCGGCGTACAGGTAGGGGCGGGGGATCTGCAGCAGCTTCACCCACAGCCCCACCAGGGGCAGGTTCAGCACGAGGAGCAGGAAGTTGCCCACGTACAGGCTGGCGATCAGCGCCCAGACCAGGCTGCTCTCGTTCGCGAACAGGAGCGGACCAGGCTGGATGCCGTAGCTCTGGAAGGCCGCGATGAGCACGGCCGCGGTGGCAGAGGTCGGCAGCCCCAGGGTCAGCAGCGGCACGAGGACGCCGGCCGCAGCCGCGTTGTTCGCCGCCTCCGGGCCGGCGACTCCCTCGATGGCACCTACGGTCCCGAACTCCTCCTTGTGCTTGGACAGCTTCTTCTCGAGGGCGTAGGAGAGGAACGTCGGCACCTCCGCACCACCTGCGGGCATCGCGCCGATGGGGAACCCGAGCGCCGTACCGCGCAGCCACGGTCGCCAGGAGCGTCGGAAGTCGCCGGGGGCAAGCCACTTGCCCCCGGCCGGGATCACCTCCAGCGGCCCGTGCCGCAGCCTCGAGGCAACCCACAGGGCCTCGCCGACGGCGAAGACGCCGACCGCGAAGGTGACCACGTCGATGCCGTCGGCCAGCACGGGGAGGCCGAAGGTGAACCGACGCTGCCCGGTGAGAGAGTCGGTGCCCACCAGACCGACCAGCGCCCCGACGGCGAGCGCGACGAGACCGCGGGAGACCGACGACCCGAGCAGAGCCGACACGGTGAGCAGGGCCACGACGGTCAGTGCGACGTAGTCCGGCGGCCCGAGGTGCACCGCGAGGTCCGCGAGGGTCGGCGCGACGAGCGTCAGCCCGAGCGTGCCGATGGTGCCCGCCACGAAGGAGCCGATGGCCGCCGTCGCCAGCGCCGCTGCGCCGCGGCCGGAGCGGGCCATCCGGTTGCCCTCGAGGGCCGTGATGATCGAGGCCGACTCGCCGGGGGTGTTGAGCAGGATCGAGCTGGTCGACCCGCCGTACATGCCGCCGTAGTAGATGCCGGCGAACATGATGAAGGCTGCTGTGGGCTCGACCTTGTACGTCAGGGGCAGCAGCAGGGCGACCGTCATCGCGGGGCCGATGCCGGGCAGCACGCCGACGGCGGTGCCCAGCGTCACGCCGATCAGCGCGTAGAGCAGGTACGACGGCTGCAACGCGGTGCCGAAGCCGTCCATCAACGAGCCGAAGTCACCCACCGAGCACACCCACTCCGTCGAACGGGCCGAGAGGCAGCGTCACGCCGAGTCCGGTGACGAAGGCGGCCTGGACCACGAACCCCAGGACCACTCCGACCGCCGTCGCCTTCAGCGCGTTGCCGCCGAGGGCCCATGCGACGACGGCGAACAGCAGCGCACCGGCGAGCGCCCAGCCGATCGCGTCGACCAGCAGCACGTGCAGCGCGAAGCCGATGACGATCTTGGCGAGGGTGCGCCAGTCGGTCGGGGCCCCGGTGTCGACGTCCTCCCCCGCCTCGGGCTCGGCCCACTTCCCGCGGAGCGCCCCCACCAGGACCCCGGCACCGGCCAGCATCAGCACGGCCCCGACGGCGTACGGGAAGACGCGAGGGCCGACGACGTTGGAGCTCAGCGGCACCGTGATCCGGTGCGCGTCGATCACGACGAACAGCCCGAGGGCGACCACGACGAGGGAGACCACCACCTCCGACAGGGCGACGCGAGCCGCCCTGCCGGAGGTTGGCGTGGAGAGGGAGGACACGGCTAGCCGACCAGCCCGAGGTCCTGGAGCACCGTCGTGGTGGTCTTCTCCTCGTCGCGGATGAAGCTCTCGAACTCCGCGCCGGTCTGGAACGTGTCGGACCACCCATTGGTCTCGAGCGCCTTCTTCCACCCGGCCGAGTCGTGCATCTCGGTCACCAGCTGTGTCAGCTTGTCCGCGTCGGCCTTCGAGATGCCCTTCGGTGCGACGACGCCGCGCCAGTTGATGAGCTCGACGTCGTACCCGGCCTCCTGCAGGGTCGGCGCGTCGACCCCCTCGACCCGCTCGGGGCCGGCGACGGCGAGGGCGCGCAGCTTGCCCGCCTTGATCTGCTCGGCGTACTCGCTCACTCCCGAGATCCCGGCGGCGACCTTGTTGCCGAGCAGCGCCGCCAGGGACTCACCGCCACCGGAGAACGCCACGTAGTTGAGGTCGGTCGGCTGGGCGCCGGCCGCCTTGGTCAGCAGCCCGGCCACGATGTGGTCGGTGCCGCCGGCCGAGCCACCTGCGATGGCGACCTTGCGGCCGCGCGCGGCCAGGTCGTCGCCGAGGTCCTTGATGGTCTTGTACGGGCTCTCGGCGGGGACCACGATCACCTCGTCCTCGGCGGTGAGCCGCGCGATCGGTGTGACGTCGTCGAGAGTGGTCGGCGAGCCGCTGGTCTCGATCGCGCCGATCATGACCAGGCCCATCACCATGAGGTAGCTGGTGCTCTTCTCGTTGGCGAGCTGAGCGAGGCCGATGGTGCCGCCGGCCCCCGGGACGTTGGTGACGGTCGTGCGCTTCGCCAGGTCGGCGCCCTCGACCGATGCCGACATGGCTCGAGCGGTGCTGTCCCAGCCGCCGCCCGGATCGGCCGGGGCCATGATCTCCAGGCGGCTCAGGGAGATGTCGGAACCCGAGCCGGCCCCGGTGTCGGACGCCTTGTCGACGGTGCCGCCGCAGGCGGACAGGACGAGAGCAGCGACCGAGCCGGCCACCGCCACGGCGAGGCCCCGAAGGCGGGATCCGGTACGAGGTGCATGGGTGACGTGGAGTGCCATCCGGGGTCCTTTCGTTTCTCGGAGGTTTCGTCCTCCGGGTGCGGCGGACGCTAGGTCCGGGCCGGGACGGCTGGACAGCCCTTCGGTCGTAGGGGTCGTACTGGTCGTAGAGGTCGTACTGGTCGTTGTGGTCGCACTGGGCTGTGGGTCGGACCTGCGGCACCATGTCTGGGTGCGCCGTGCGTTCCCGTTGTCCGTCCAGCTGCTCGCGATGCAGGTCGCGATCGTGCTGGCGACCCTGCTCGCAGCCGGATTCCTGGCGGCCCACGTGCAGTCGGAGCAGATCCGTTCGACCTACGCCGGCCGGGTGCTGACGATCGCGCGCAGCCTGGCCGCACTGCCGGCCGTCGAGGCGGCGTACTCCTCCAGCGACCCTTCGGCGACCCTGCAGCCGCTCGCCGAGCAGGTACGCGCGTCCGCCGGCGCCGAGTTCGTGGTGTTCACCGACGCCCGGGGCATCCGCTACTCCCACCCGGACCCGGCCGAGATCGGCCATCGGGTGTCGACCGACCCGAGCATCGCCCTGGAGGGCGGCGAGTTCGTCGGCACCGAGACGGGCACCCTGGGCCGCTCCCTGCGCGCGAAGGTCCCGGTGCGCGACGCCCGCGGCGGGGTCATCGGGGTCGTGTCCGTCGGCGTCCTCGAGTCGCGGCTGTCCGCCGACCAGGCGCACGTCGTACCGCGCCTGGTCGCATGGTTGACCGCAGCCGCACTGGTCGGCGTCCTGGGGGCGGTCGTCGTCACCCGTCTGGTCCGGCGGCGGATCTTCGGCCTGGAGCCGGAGGAGATCGTCGAGCTGCTGCAGGCACGCGAGGCCATGCTGCACGGCGTTCGGGAGGGGGTCGTCGCTGTCGACTCGCGCGGTCGCGTGGTGCTGGTCAACGACGAGGCGGTCCGCCTGCTCGACCTGCCGGACGACGCGACCGGCCGGCCGGCCCGGGACGTCCTGGCCGTCGACCTGCTGCCTTTGACCGTCGCGGGCGAGGACCGTGCCGACGAGCTCGTGCTGGCCGGCGAACGGCTCCTGGTGGTCAACAGCACCACCGCACGGGTCGGCGACCGTGAGGTCGGCCGGATCATGACCCTGCGCGACCGCACCGAGCTCTTCGACGCGTTGCGCGCGCTGGACGGGCAGCGTGACATCACCGATGCCCTGAGGGCTCAGGCGCACGAGTTCTCCAACAATTTGCACGTCGTCTCCGGGCTCATCGACCTGGGCCGGCCCGGCGAGGCCGTCGACTTCATCGAACGCGTGGGGGGTGGCACCGGCGCGACGTACGGCGCCTCGCTGCGCGAGGTGGAGGACCCGGCGGTCGCGGCCGTGCTGGTGACCAAGACGGCAATGGCCCGCGAGCGCGGGGTTGCGTTCCACCTCGAGGACGAGACCGAGGTCGCCGACGGCGCGGGCAACGACGTGGTGACCATCATCGGCAACCTGGTCGACAACGCCGTCGACGCGACCGGCCCGGGCGGCAGCGTCACCGTCCTGGTCCGGAGCGGGACGGACGGCTCGGTGGAGATCCGGGTCCGCGACGACGGCCCCGGCATCCCCCTCGAGCTCCGGGAGCGGATCTTCGACACGGGGGTGACGACCAAGTCGCCCACTGACGACCATCACGGCCGGGGCATCGGCCTGGCTCTGGTGTCGCGGATCGTCCGGCGGCGCAGCGGGCGGATCGACGTCACTGACGCGGAAGCCGGTGGCACCGTGTTCGCCGTGACGTTACCGCCACTGCACTCCGTCGCCACGGCCGGACGGAACCAGGCGGCGACGCCGTGACCGACCGGATCCGGACGCTGGTCGTGGACGACGACTTCGCCGTCGCCTCGCTGCACCGTGCCTACCTCGAGGCTCTCAGCGGTTTCACCGTCGTCGCCGAGGCGCACAGCGCGCGGCAGGCGCTGCACGCCGTCGACGACCTCAAGCCTGACCTCGTCCTGCTCGACATCCACCTGCCCGACCTGTCCGGTCTCGACGTCCTCCAGCGGCTCCGGTCGCGGCCCGGCGGCCGCGAGACGGATGTGATCGCCATCACCGCTGCGCGCGAGGTGGAGACGGTCCGCGCAGCGATGGCCGGCGGCGTGTCGCACTACCTGGTCAAACCGTTCACCCTGCAGGTGTTCCGGGAACGGCTCGAGGAGTACGCCGTCCGCCGCCGTGAGCTGCACCGGCGATCCGCCGGGAGCGGCACGGTCCGCGACCAGGAGGACGTCGACCGCCTGCTGACGGCGACGCACCGCACCGGTGGGTCGAGTCAGGACCTGCCCAAGGGCCTGAGCCGGCACACCCTCGCGCTGATGGCCGACGTCCTCCAGGAGGCTGACGGCGACCTCTCGGCCGCGGAGGCGGCCGAGCAGAGCGGCCTGTCACGGGTCAGCTGTCGGCGCTACCTCGAGCAGCTCGCGGCGACCGGTCTGGCCGAGGTGCGCCCCCGCTACGGTGGCACCGGCCGCCCCGAGAACGGCTACGTCTGGAGCGGTACCGATGCCGACTGACCCCGCAGCGGCCCTGGTTCACAGCGCCGCCTCGGACCACGTCGAGACCGACGCCACGCCGGGAATGACCCGCCGCCGGGCGGTCGACACCGGCACGATGTGGGCCGGGACGGCCACCACGGCTCCCGGCATGGTGTCCGGCTGGCACCACCACGGCGAGCACGAGTCCACGATCTACGTCGTGCGCGGCGCGCTGCACATGGACTTCGGTGCCGCTGGAGGCGAGGCCATCGATGCCGTGGTGGGCGATGTCGTCCAGGTGCCCGCGGGCGCCGTGCACCGCGAGTCGAACCCGCTCGGCGAGGACTCCCTGCTGTTCGTGGTGCGCTGCGGGACGGGCGAGCCGACGGTGAATGTCGACGGCCCGGCGCCCGGCTGACGCGAGCGGCAGGATGTCGGGCATGACAGCTGCCGGCGGTCCCCACGTCCTCGACGTTCTCCGCGTCCGCGCCGCGTTCCCCGCGCTCGACCACGGCGTCGCACACTTCGACGGGCCGGGCGGCTCCCAGGTCCCCAGCACCGTCGCCGAAGCTGTCGCGCGGACCCTGACGGCCGGGGTCGCCAACCGCGGCACCGTCACCGACGCGGAGCGCCGCGCCGAGTCCGCCGTGGTCGACGCCCGCCAGGCGATGGCCGACCTGGTGGGGGCGGACCCGCGCGGCGTGGTGTTCGGGCGCTCGATGACCCAGCTGACCTACGACGTGTCGCGGGCGCTCGCCAAGGACTGGGGACCGGGCGACGAGGTCGTCGTCACCCGACTCGACCACGACGCCAACATCCGCCCGTGGGTCGCGGCCGCCGAGAGCATCGGCGCCACCGTGCGGTGGGCCGGCTTCGACCGAGCGACCGGTGAGCTCGACGTCGCCGAGATCGCGTCGCTGCTGGGCGACCGCACCCGGCTGGTGGCGGTCACGGCTGCCTCGAACCTGCTCGGCACCCGACCCGACGTCCCGGCGATCGCTGCCGCCGCCCGGTCCGCCGGTGCCCTCGTGTACGTCGACGGCGTCCACCTCGCACCGCACGCACCGGTGGACGTGGCGGCGCTCGGCGCCGACTTCTTCGCCTGCTCGCCGTACAAGTTCTTCGGTCCGCACCTGGGTGCCGTCGTGGCCGACCCCGCACAGCTCGAGCGCCTGCACCCGGACAAGCTGCTGCCGTCGAGCGACGCGGTGCCCGAGCGGTTCGAGCTCGGCACGCTCCCCTACGAGCTGCTCTCGGGGGTGACGGCGACGGTCGATTTCATCGCGGACCTGGTCCCCGGCCCGGGCGAGCGCCGCGCCCGCGTACTGGCCTCGATGGCGGCGGTCGAGGCACACGAGGACCGGTTGCTGCGGCGCCTGCTCACGGGGCTGGGCGACATCGACGGCATCACGTTGCACGGGGACCCGGCCCGGCGCACACCGACCGCCCTGTTCACCGTCGAGGGCCGCCGCGGTCGCGAGGTGCACGAGCTGCTCGGTGCCGCGCGCATCAACGCACCCGCCGGGAGCTTCTACGCTCTCGAGGCGTCACGCTGGCTGGGGCTCGGTGACACCGGAGCGGTGCGCGCCGGGCTGGCACCGTACTCCGACGACGAGGACGTGTCCCGGCTGCTGGCAGCCGTCGCCGCCCTCGCCGTTCCGTGATCCACACCGGATCGTTGCACATCGACCACACGGAGCCCGGGTCGATCACCGGGTGCAGCGGTCAGGTACGTCGACCCGCTCGATCACACCTCGGCCCGCGCCACCACGCAGGGTCAGAGGGCGCCGCCCACTCCGCCCCAGCCGTCCTTCTGGGACGAGCCGGGTGGCCCGCCGTCCGCGCCCAGGTCGCGGTTGCCGTGCGGGTCCGTCCCGTCCTCACCGGGCCCGCCGTCGCGTCGTCGCCAGACGAGCAGGCCGATCGGTACGGCGACGACGAGCGCGAGGAACACGAGCCAGGCCATGGCAACCTCCGTGGGCATCCTGCGGTACCGCTGACTGTAGGACCCGGGTGGCCGCTGCCGCCGTGACCCGGCCGCAACGGCCTGCCCGCCCGAGGGAACCGGGCGGGTGGCGACGGCGTCGAAGCCGCACCACCAGCGCCCGGAGGCCACGATGCAGCCCACCCCCCGATCCCCTCTCGTCGTGCTCGCCGCCGTCGCCGGCACGCTCGCGCTCGTCGTGACCGGCTGGCTGCTCGGGCACGGCGGCGCGACCGCCCCTGCGGCCGTCGCCGCCACCTCCTCGGGGGACGGCAGCGGCGACCGGGCACGGGACGGTGTCCTGGTCAGCGGTACCGGCGAGGTGACCGGACGGCCCGACACGCTCGTGGCGCAGTTCGGCGCCGAGGCAACCGCGGGATCCGTCGACGAGGCACTGGCCCGTGCCGACCGCGCGCTGGGCCGCATCACCGATGCGCTGCGCAAGGGTGGCGTGGACGACGCCGACTTGCAGACCGCAGGTCTCGACGTCTATCCCCAGTACTCGGACGACGGTCGGCAGGTCACCGGCTACCAGGCGCAGCAGCAGCTCACCGTCACCTTCCGCGACGTCGACGCCGCCGGCCGGCTGATCGGCCGGGCCGTGTCCGCCGGCGGCGACGCCGCTCGGCTGTCCGGGCTGTCGTTCCGCATCGACGACGACTCGGCCCTGCTGGCCGACGCCCGGCGCAAGGCGTTCGGCGACGCCAAGGCGAAGGCCGAGCTGTACGGCGACGCCGCCGGCCGAGGGCTGGGACGCGTGGTCAGCGTCACCGAGACAGTCACCGGCAACGACCGCCCGTACCCCATGCCCGCCTTCGACGCCGCGCGCTCGTCGGCCGGCGGCGACGTGCAGATCGAGGCCGGTCAGCAGCAGCTGTCGGTCACCGTGACGGTCGAGTGGTCCTTCGACTGACGCGACGATCCCTGGGGACGGTCAGTCGGCGACGTGGTGCTGCTCGACCTCGGCGGGCAGCCCGGAGACGGTCTCGACGATGTCGCGGGCGATGTCCTGTGCCGTGAGCCCGATCTCGGCCAGGACCTCCTGCCGCTTGGCGTGGTCGAGGAACCGTAGCGGGATGCCGAAGTCGCGCAACGGGGTCGCGACACGGGCGTCGCGGAGCGCCTGGGCGACCGCGCCGGAGACCCCGCCCCGCAGGCCGTCCTCCACCACGACGACCACGCCGACGTCGCGAGCCATCCGGACGATCTCGGCCGGCACCGGCTTGACCCAGCGGGGGTCGACGACGGTGACGCCGATGCCCTGCTGGGCGCAGCGTTGCGCGACGTCGAGGCAGGTCTCGACCATCGAGCCGACAGCGACCACCAGGACGTCGTCGCCGTCGCGCAGCATGATGTCGACGACGCCGACCCGGTCGAGAGCGGGCAGGTCGGGGCCGACCGCGCCGGTCGGGTAGCGCACCACCGTGGGAGCGTCGTCGACCGCGACGGCCTCGCGCAGCTCCTCGCGGAGGGTGACGGCGTCGCGGGGGGCGGCCAGCCGCAGTCCCGGCACCGCCTGGAGCACGGTCATGTCCCACATGCCGTGGTGGCTGGCGCCGTCGGGGCCGGTGACTCCGGACCGGTCGAGGCAGAACGTGACCCCGCAGCGGTGCAGGGCCACGTCCATGACGACCTGGTCGAACGCCCGGTTGAGGAACGTCGCGTAGACGGCGACCACCGGGTGCAGCCCGCCGAGCGCCAGCCCGGCGGCCGATGTCGCCGCGTGCTGCTCGGCGATGCCCACGTCGAAGATGCGGTCCGGGTACGCCGCCGCGAACGCGTCCAGCCCGGTCGGGATCAGCATGGCGGCGGTGATGCCGACGACGTCGGGGCGGTCGGCGCCGATCGCGACGAGCTCGTCGGAGAAGACCTGGGTCCACGCGGTCCCGGTGGCCGCCAGCGGCTGCCCCGTCTCCGGGTCGATCACACCGATGCCGTGGAAGTGGTCGGCGGTGTCGTCCTCGGCGTACTTGTAGCCGAGGCCCTTGCGAGTGATGGCGTGCACCAGCACCGGGCCCTGGTAGCCGCGGGCCCGACGAAGAGCGTGCTCCAGCGCGTCCATGTCGTGGCCGTCGACCGGACCGATGTACTTCAGCCCGAGGTCCTCGAACATGCCCTGCGGGGCGACGACGTCCTTGAGGCCCTTCTTCACCCCGTGCAGCGCCTCGTACAAGGGCGCGCCGACGACCGGTGTCCGACCGAGCACCTGCTTGCCCCACTCGAGGAACCGCTCGTAGCCACGGGTGGTGCGCAGCGTCGCCAGGTGGTGCGCGAGACCGCCGATGGTGGGCGCGTAGGAGCGCTCGTTGTCGTTGACGACGATGACCAGGCGGCGGGTGTGGTCGGCCGCGATGTTGTTGAGCGCCTCCCACGCCATGCCGCCGGTGAGCGACCCGTCGCCGACGACGGCCACGACGGTGCGCTCCGTCTCGCCGCGCAGCTGGAACGCCTTGGCCATGCCGTCGGCGTAGGACAGGGCGGTCGAGGCGTGCGAGTT
This sequence comes from uncultured Actinomycetota bacterium, assembly GCA_963784645.1. Taxonomy (GTDB): domain Bacteria; phylum Actinomycetota; class Actinomycetes; order JACCUZ01; family JACCUZ01; genus JBBRVW01. The sequence goes on from CAWARY010000020.1 coordinate 94,493, forward strand.
CTCGATCACGTCGTGCTCGGACTCGGCGCTGCTCGGGTAGCCGGACAGGCCGCCCTTCTGCCGGAGCGTCGGGAAGCGGGCTGCCCGGCCGGTCACGATCTTGTGGACGTAGGCCTGGTGGCCCGTGTCCCACAGGATCCGGTCGCGCGGGGAGTCGAAGACGCGGTGCAGCGCCAGGGTGAGCTCGACGGCTCCGAGGTTGGGCCCGAGGTGGCCACCCGTCCTGGAGACCGAGGCGATCAGGAAGGTGCGGATCTCCTCCGCGAGGGCGGCCAGCTGCTCGTGGTCGAGCGGGCGCAGGTCCTCAGGTCCGTGGATCGAGTCCAGCAGGCCCACGCGGGGCTCCTCTCGCTCGTCCGGCTGCGGTGTCGGTCGAGATGTCGAGTCTACGTTCCCCTCGAGGACGGCCCGGACACGTGGTGGGTTCCCTGAGAACGACGGCGGCCGGGTGACCGGCGTCACGGACGGTCAGAGCCGGTCCCGGAACCGGCGGCCGCGCAGGGCCTCCTCGACCAGCCACACGGCGCGCTGGTGGCGCACCAGTCGCGCACCCTCGCGCTCCCAGGCCGCCAGCGCGGCCGCCACCGTCGTGGCGTCCGCCACGTCGCGCAGCTCGTCACGGATGGTGGAGTACCCGAGACGGGCCGCCTCGACGGCGGACGCGACGTGGCGCGCCGCGAACCGTGCGAGCACCACAGGATGGTTGCGCAGCACCTCGTGGGCCCGGTAGTCGGGTGGGCATAGGTCGAACAGCCAGGCGGTGGCGGTGCGCTCCCAGTCCGGGGTGTCCGGCGGGCGCACCTCCTCGGGCCAGCCCGGCGGCACGACGGGACGGCTCACCGGACCAGCGTACGGAACGACCGCCAGCCTCAGCCGAGGGCGAGCAGGAGCACCTGGCTGTCCTGGCCGGCAGTGAAGTTGTTGTCGCTGACCAGCAGCACCGACTGCCGGCCGTCCGGCAGCCGCGGGCCACGGGTCATGCCCTCGACGTTGTCCAGCGGCTGCCTGCCGACGGTCGAGGGGAGCTGGAGCAGCAGCGTCTTGCGGGCCGCCCGCAGGCCGGGCACCGCATCGATGTCCGCTACCCCGGAGACATCCGTGGCGCCCGGCAGCGCGGCCCGGTAGATGCGGATGGTGTTGCCCGCGCCCACGGAGAAGGAGCGCTCCATGGCGAGCAGGAACTGGCCGTTCAGCGGGAGCAGCTCGACCAGGCCGTTGACACTGAACACCGGCGACGGGGCGACGACCGGCTCCGTGCGGTAGACGAACTCGCGGGCGACGCCGTAGTGACCGAGGTGGTAGCGCAGGATGCGCGCCGGGCTGCCCGTGGACGTGGACGCAGCCGGACCGTCCTGGAGAAGCGCGTTCTCGGCGCCGACGAACAGCTGCTGCCCGTCGGGGGACACCGCCGCCGACTCGAAGCCGAGGTTCTGCCGTACGCCCGAGGTGGGTGTCGGGTCGTAGTAGCCGGGCACGGGCAGCCCCCGCAGCTGCCGGCCGGACAGGTCGAACTCGCGCACGAAGGGCGCGATGCTTCGGGACGAGATGCCCTCCGAGGTGACGACGAGCGTGTCCTGCGGAGTCAGGGTGAGACCTTCGGGGTCGAGGCTCTGGGCCGGGAACGGCTGGCCGTCGGCACCGAGCAGCGTCGTTGTCGCCAGCACGGTCACGTCGCCGGCGTCCAGCGAGCCGTCGCTGATGTCGATCGACAGCGTGTAGAACCGCGCGGGTGAGCTCGTCGGGGTGAAGCCAGCACCCTGGTCGTCGGACAGCGCGTAGTAGACGCCGCGCCGCGTGTCGTAGGACAACGAGGACAACCCGCCGACCACGGTGCCGCCGAACGTCGCACCGGCGGCGATCGTGGCGCCGCCGAGGTACTCGAGGTCGGCCGCCGGTCCGCGCGGGCCGGTGGCGTTGGCGGGGCCGACCAGAAGGCCGGAGGCGAGCCCGGTGACGGCACCGAGGAGAGCGACACGACGGAGCGGGACGAGCATGCGGGCTCCTCGGAGCGGCGACGGGTGGTCGGGGGTCGTGCACCACTCTGTCCGGTTTTGCGGAGAGCGCGCAACACGCGCAGGCGGACCCCGGGAGCGGAGGAAGGACCGGGCTCAGCTCGCCCGGACCGCCGTCATCTCGCGCACCTCGGAATACCGCGCACGGACCGAGGGCGTCGGGTCGGCCTCGAACGTCTGTGACCGCGCCGTCTCCCAGGTGGGTGCCTCGTCGGTGCCGGCGAGCACCCAGGCAGCCTGGCGGGCAGCGCCGTCGGCGACGTACTCCCCCGGTTCCGGCACGACCACCGGGCAGCCGAGGACAGCGGGCGCGAGCCGGCGCACCGCCTCGGACCGGGCTCCCCCGCCGACGAGCAGCACCCGGCGCACGTCCGCGCCCTGGTCGCGCAGGGCGTCCAGCCCGTCGGCCAGACCGCAGAGCAGGCCCTCGACCGCGGCCCGCGCGAGGTGTGCCGGTGTGGTGGAGGTCAGCGTGAGCCCGTGCAGCGCCCCGGTCGCGTCCGGCCGGTCGGGGGTGCGCTCACCCTCGAGGTACGGCACGAGCACCAGACCGTCGGCACCGGCGGGCGCAGCGAGCGCCAGTGCCGAGAGACCTGCATGGTCGGTGCCGAGCAGGCCCGCGGTGGCGTCCAGCACCCGCGAGGCGTTGAGCGTGCACACCAGCGGCAGGTAGCGGCCGGTGGCGTCGGCGAAGCCCGCCACGATCCCTGACGGGTCCCGCGCCGGAACGCCGGCGACCGCGCTCACGACACCCGAGGTCCCCACCGAGACGACGACGTCTCCGGGTCCCGCCCCCACGCCCAGCGCGGCCGCGGCGTTGTCGCCGGCGCCGGGCCCGAGGACCAGCGAGCCGGCCCGGCCGGCCGCCTCGGCGGGGCCGATGACCGCCGGCACGGCCAGCGCCCGGCCGAACCCGCGCTCGAGCAGGTCGGGCCGGTAGGCCTCGCTGACCGCCGACCAGTAGCCGGTGCCGCTCGCGTCCGACCGGTCGGTGCGGAGCGCATCGAGCCCCGACGGCCCCCCGAGGTGGCCGAGCAGCCGCCAGGTCAGCCAGTCGTGCGGCAGGCAGACGGCCTCGGCGCGGACCGCGACGTCGGGCTCGTGCTCGGCGAACCAGCGCAGCTTCGCGACGGTGATCGACGCCACCGGCACCACCCCGACGGCGTCTGCCCAGGCCCGGCCGCCGCCGAGCTCGTCGACGAGGTCGTGCGCTGCCGCCGCCGAGCGGGTGTCGTTCCACAGCAGCGCCGGGCGCACCACCGCACCCGACGCGTCGAGGCAGACCATGCCGTGCTGCTGACCGCCCACCGAGAGGGCCGCCACGTCGTCCAGGCCGCCGGCCGCCGCTGCGGCCACCTGGAAGGCGTCCCACCACGCGGCCGGGTCGACCTCGGTGCCGTCCGGGTGCGGCGCCCGGCCGAAGCGCACCAGCGCGCCGGTCGCCGCGTCCCGGACGACCACCTTGCACGCCTGCGTCGAGGAGTCGACGCCGGCGACGAGGCGGTGCTGCGTGTCGTCCGGCATCGTCAGCGGGCGCCCAGCACGTGCTCGACGGCGAGCTGGTCGAGCTGGGCGAACGCGTAGCCCCGCTCGGCCGCCGCCTGGACGTCGAAGGACTCGAACGCCGACGCGTCGGCGAGCAGGTCGTCGTACGACTCACCCTCGCCCAGGGTGGTCTGCGCGAGCTCACCGACGCGGGACGCAGCCAGCGCCGCCTGCACCGCGGGGTCGGCCCGGAACGCGGCGGCCCGCTCCTTCAGCAGCAGATAGGTGCGCATGTTCGCGGCCGCCGAGGCCCACACCCCGTCGATGTCCTCGGTGCGCATCGGCTTGTAGTCGAAGTGCCGCGGACCGTCGTACACCGGCGGAGCGGTGCCGTCGGAGGCGCCGCCACCGTTCTCCAGCAGGTCGACGAGGAAGAACGCCGACAGCAGGTCGCCGTGCCCGAACACCAGGTCCTGGTCGTACTTGGGACCATGCTGGCCGTTGAGGTCGATGTGGAAGAGCTTGCCCTGCCACAGCGCCTGCGCGATGCCGTGCACGAAGTTGAGCCCTGCCATCTGCTCGTGGCCGACCTCCGGGTTCACGCCGACCATCTCGTGGTGCTCGAGGGTGGAGATGAACGCCAGGGCGTGGCCCAGGGTCGGCAGCAGGATGTCGCCGCGCGGCTCGTTCGGCTTGGGCTCGATGGCGAACCGCAGGTTGTAGCCGCGGTCGATAGAGTACTGCGCGAGCATGTCGATGCCCTCGGCGTAGCGGGCCAGCGCCGAGCGCACGTCCTTGGCCGAGTCGGTCTCGGCGCCCTCGCGGCCGCCCCAGAACACGTAGGTCGACGCGCCCAGCTCGGCAGCGAGATCCATGTTGCGCATGACCTTGCGCAGGGCGTAGCGGCGGATGCCGCGGTCGTTGCTGGTGAAGCCGCCGTCCTTGAACACGGGATGCGTGAACAGGTTGGTCGTCATCATCGGCACGACCATGCCGGTCTCGTCCAGCGCGGCGCGGAACCGCTTGATGTGGTCGTCGCGCGACGCGTCGTCGCTGCCGAACGGGATCAGGTCGTCGTCGTGGAAGGTGACACCGTGGGCACCGAGCTCGGCGAGCCGGTGCACGGACTCGACCGGGTCCAGGGCCGGCCGGGTCGCGTCACCGAACGGGTCACGTGCCTGCCAGCCCACGGTCCACAGGCCGAAGGTGAACTTGTCCGCGGGGGTCGGTCGTAGGTCGCTCATGGTGTCTCTCTCGTCGTCACGGATCGGTCGGCACTTCGGGTGTACTACGAGGCAGTCCGTCGGGACAGCTCGAGAAGGGGGTCGGACAGCAGCGGGTCGAACGCCAGCTCGGCGGCCCCGAGCAGCGTCGAGTCGGCGCCGAGCCCGGGCGCGACGAGGCGCACCTGCTGGACCAGCGCCGCCAGGCCGGTGGCCTCGAACTCGGCACGCACGGTGGGGCCGGCAGCGAGCAGCACCGCCTCGAGGGCACCGCCCATGATCACGACCTCGGGGTTGAGCACGTTGACCACGTTGCCCGTGCCGCGGCCCAGCCACGTCGCGACGTGCTGCAGCGCGTCGCGGGCCCGGGCGTCGCCCTCGGAGGCCGCGGCGACGACCTCGCGGACGCCGGCGAGCCCCCCGCCCGGAGGTCGGCCCGCGAGCTCGAACAACCGCTCCTCGCCGCACTCGGTCTCCCAGCAGCCGGTCGAGCCGCAGTGGCACGGCAGGCCGTCGGGGTTGACCAGCGAGTGGCCCACCTCGCCCGCGTAGCCGGCCCGGCCGCCGAGGGGGCTTCCGCCGGCGAAGATGCCGGCACCGAGGCCGGAGTGCCCGGAGAGGTAGACGGCGTCCTCGACCCCGGCCGCCGCTCCCCGCACGTGCTCCGCCCGGATGCCGAGGTCGGCGTCGTTGCCGACGGCGACCGGGAGGCCGAGGGCGTCGGCGAGCTCGTGCCCGAGCGGGACGTCGCGCCAGCCGAGGTTCGGGGCCTGCCGCACCTGGCCGTCGTGGCGACGGACCATGCCGGGCACGGCCACGCCGGCAGCGACGACCACGGCCCCCTTCCCGACCTCGGCGAGCAGCGCGGCGCCCTCGGAGGCCAGTGCCGAGGCGACTGCGCGGGGTCGCGGGGTCCGGCGTGGCCAGCTGCTGTCCCGACGCGACAGCACCACCCCACCGAGCCCGACCCGGGCCACCGTGAGGTGCGTGACGCCGACGTCCATCGCCAGCACCTGGACCTGCTCGGTCTCCGGCGAGACGACGTGCGACGGCCGACCGCCGCTGCTGGCCGCCCGGCCGGCCTCCTCCCGTACCAGGCCGGCCGCCGCGAGCTCACCGGTGAGGCCACCGATCGTGCTGCGGTTGAGGCCCAGCACCGCCGTCAGGCGGCTGCGCGCGGTCGGCCCGTGCACGTGGACGTAGCGCAGCAGAGTCGACAGGTTGCCGCGCCGGACGTCTTCGGACCTCGCACCACGAGCGCCTCGAGCAAGGACCGTCATGAGATCCGCTATGCGCGACCGGAGGCGGCCGCCCGCTTGCGCGACAGCGCGTCGACGCCCGCCGCCAGCAGCAGGACCAGTCCCGTGACCATGTAGACGACGGCGGCCGACTGGTTCAGCAGCAGCATGCCGTTGGCCACCACAGCCACGACCAGGCCGCCGACGATCGCGTCGACCGGCCGTCCCTTGCCGCCGAACAGGCTGGTGCCGCCGATGACCGCTGCACCGACGGCGTAGAGCAGGGTCTCGCCACCACCGGTCGACGGGGTCACCGAGTTGACCCGGCTGGCGAGCAGGACGCCCGCGATCGCCGCGATCATCGAGCAGAGCACGAAGCAGAGCAGCCGGATCCGCCCGACGTTGATGCCCGCGCGACGAGCCGCCTCGGCGTTGCCACCGACCGCATAGACGTGCCGGCCGAACACCGTGCGCGTCAGCAGCAGGCTCAGCAGCACGAGCAGCACGAGCACGACCGGGATGACGATCGGCACGCCCTTGATCGAGGTCACCGCGACGTTCCGGCTGCGCTCGGTGCTCAGGTAGTAGGTGCCCAGGCCCAGCAGCACGGCGAGGGACGCGACCTTGATCAGCCACACCGTCGGGGTCTGGGTGACCAGCCCCTTGCTGCGGCGGTTCTGCATCGCGCGGAACGACACGGCGGCGTAGCCCCCCACCACGCCGGCGAACATCACCCAGCCCAGCCAGATCGGCAGGTTCTTGGCCATGATCGCGAGCACGGTGTCGCTCTGGATGCGGATCGTGCCGCCCTGGCCGATGACCTTGAGCAGGATGCCCTGCAGCGCGAGGAACAGCGCGAGGGTCACGACGAACGACGGGATCCCGATGCGGGACACGAGGATGCCGATGAAGAGCCCGATGACCGCGCCGGTGGCCAGGCAGGCGAGGACGCCGAGGTACCACGGCATGTCGTTCTTGGTGGCGACCACCCCGAGGATCGCGCCGGCCACGCCTGCGGTGTACCCGGCGGACAGGTCGATCTCGCCGATGAGCAGCACGAACACGAGGCCCATCGCGATGACGATGACCGGGGCGCTCTGGATGAGCAGGTTGGCGAAGTTGAACGAGTTGGTGAACGTGTCCGGCCGCAGCGAGGAGAAGACGATGACGAGGACGGCCAGCCCGAGGATGGCCGGCAGGGGGCCGACGTCACCCCCGCGCAGGCGCGACACGTACTCGCGGAAGGCGTCGGACACGGTGGCCTGCGGCAGCGTCGGGACCTCGTGGGTCTCGTCAGCGGTGCTCATGCCGTGGCCCCCGTCCCGCCGGTGCCGGGATCGTCGTCGTCGTCCGCCCTCGAGCCGCCGGTGATGAGCTGGACGACCTCGGTGTGGTTCACGTCCTTGGCCTCGACCTGCGCGGTCATCTTCCCGAGGTAGAGCACGGCGATGTCGTCCGCGACCGCGAGCACGTCGTTCATGTTGTGCGAGATCAGGACGACCGCGAGCCCGCGGTCCGCGAGCCTGCGGACCAGCGCGAGCACCTGCTCGGTCTGCGCGACACCCAGGGCCGCGGTCGGCTCGTCGAGGATGACGAGCTTGGAGTTCCAGAGCACTGCACGGGCGATGGCGACCGTCTGTCGCTGCCCGCCGGACAGGCTGGCGACCTTCTGCCGGATCGACTTCACGGTGCGGACCGAGAGACCAGCGAGCGTCTCGGCTGCGCGCCGCTCCATCGTGATCTCGTCCAGGAACCCGCTGGTGAGCTGCTCCCGGCCGAGGAAGAGGTTCTGGACGATGTCCAGGTTGTCGCACAGCGCGAGGTCCTGGTAGACGACCTCGATACCCAGGGCGTTCGCCTGCTTGGGGTTGTGGACGTGCACCTGCTTGCCCTCGAAGAGGTACTCGCCGTGGTCGAAGGGGTGGATGCCGGCGATCCCCTTGATCAGGGTGCTCTTGCCGGCCCCGTTGTCACCGACCAGTGCCGTGACGCGGCCGAGCCGGAGGGTCAGGTCGACGCCGTGCAGGACCTGGACGGCTCCGAAGCTCTTGTCGATCCCCTTGAGCTCGAGCAGTGGGGCGGAGTCGGTGGAGCCGGGTCGCCCCGCATCGGTGGTGGTCGCTGTCATGGCACCTCGCCTGCCTCGCTGGTGGTCGACCGCTCTCCGCGGTGGGACGACGGCACGCTAGCGGCCTGCGCAGGTGCCGGGGGCAGAGGCCCGGCCGAGGATGTGCTCCTCGACCGGGCCCCCGGTCCCTGCTAGCTCAGGCCGAGCTTGGTGCAGTCGGCCGCGAACGCGCCCGTGCAGACCTTGTCCACCGTGGTGTACCCGGCGTCGAAGGGTGCCTTGATGTTGTCCTGCGTGACCCACACGGGCGTCGCGAAGACCGAGTCGACCTTCTTGTTCGCCTGGGTGTCGTCGACGGTGCCGTTGACCAGCGAGGCCGCCGAGCCGTCGTCCTTGAGGATCGCGATGGCGAGCTTCGCAGCCGCCTCGGCCTCGAGGTTGACGTCCTTGAAGACGGTGCCGCACTGGGTGCCGGCGACGACCCGCTGGAGACCCTCGTCGGAGGCGTCCTGGCCGGTGACCGGGACCTTGCCGGCGAGACCGTTGTTCTTCAGCACGGTGACGATGCCGCCGGCCATGGTGTCGTTGGCCGAGATGACGCCGTCGATCTTGCCCTTGTTCTGGGTGAAGATCTGCTCGAAGGTGGTCTGCGCCACGGTGGCGTCCCACTTGCCGGTCTGGTCGCCGACCTTGGTGTAGTCACCCGAGTCGTACTTGGCCTGCAGGGCACCGTCATAGCCCTGCTTGAACAGCGCGGCGTTGTTGTCGGTCGGGTCGCCGTTGATCTCGGCGATGTTCGCCTTGGTCTTGCCGGCGTCGTCGAGGCACTTGATCAGGCCGTCACCCATGAGCTTGCCGACCTGGACGTTGTCGAAGGACACGTAGAAGTCGGCCGAGCCACCCAGGGTCAGGCGGTCGTAGTCGATGCTCGGGATGCCCGAGTCCTTGGCCTTCTTCTCGCAGGCCGCGCCGCTGTCGGAGTCGAGGTTGACGATCATGAGGACGTTGACGCCCTCGTTGATCATCGAGTCGCACAGCGAGGAGAACTTGCTCACATCCTTGGAGGCGTTCTGGATGTTGGCCGTGTAGCCGGCGGCCTCGATGGCCTTCTGCAGGGCCGGCCGGTCGTTGTTCTCCCAGCGCGGCGAGGTGGCCGCGTCCGGCAGGATCACGCCGACCTTGCCGCCTGCGGCGGCGCTGCTGGACGAGCTGCCGCTGCCGCTGCCGGTGGTCGAGTCGCCGCCGCTGCTGCCGCCGCAGGCGGTCAGGAGCAGCGGGAGGACGACCAGGCCGGCCACCGCCATCTTTCGCATCCGCATGACGTGGTGCCCTTCCGATCGGGAGCGGCACCGAGGGGACGGGCCGCAGGAATGTTGTGGGCCACAACGTACTGACCCGCAAGCGCCCGGGGAAGTCACAAGTTCGTAACGAGGCCGAAACGCCCGAGTCGTCCCGTGGATGCCACCGGACTCACAGGTAACCCGCCGCGGTGGGGCCATTGCCGGCGCAGACCAGTCAGGTCCAGTAGGTCGGTGACCCGCCGTCGCGGGTGCGGTCAAGCCTGCGGGTCCGTGACCCGCCGTCGAGGCTCGAGGTCTGAGCGCGTGGGTCGGTGGCCCGCCGTCGCGGGTGCAGGTCAGAGCGGCCAGGACGCGGACGCTGCACCTGCCGGGCGGGGCGCCGTCGGTCTCATTCCGTGGGATGACCGGGGCGCTTCACATGGCGTACTGGTGCTTTGCGTGGCGTGCACGCCATGCAAAGCACCCGTACGCCATGCCAAGTGGTGCGGGTGTCCCAGGGATCGAGACCGACGGCGGCCGGCGCGGCAGGCGAAGGGTGTCCGTGTCCCCAGCCGCTCTGACGCCGACCACGACGGCGGGTCAGGGGATCAGGGATCTGACCCTCGCTGACGCGAGTCGACCACGGCGGGTCAGGCTGGGCCCGACCCGCCGTCACCCGCCCTCAGTCGCGCAGGAGCGACCGCAGCACGTACTGCATGATCCCGCCGTGCCGGTAGTAGTCGGCCTCGCCGGGGGTGTCGATCCGCAGCCGGGCCGAGAACTCCGTGCTGCCGGCCCGCACGGTGACCTCCCGCGGGGAGGGACCCTCGTTGAGCGCGGTCACGCCGGTGATGGTGAACTCCTCGTCACCGGTGAGGCCTAGCGAGGCGGCCGACTCGCCGTCGCGGTACTGCAGCGGCAGGACGCCCATCCCGATGAGGTTGGAGCGGTGGATCCGCTCGTAGGACTCCGCGATCACGGCGCGGACGCCCAGCAGCGCGGTGCCCTTTGCCGCCCAGTCGCGGGACGAGCCCGAGCCGTACTCCTTGCCCGCGAGGATGACCAGCGGGGTGCCGGCAGCGGCGTAGTGCTGCGCCGCGTCGTAGATCGAGGTGACCTCTCCCCCGGCGGTGAAGTCACGGGTCACGCCGCCCTCGGTGCCGGGGGCCAGCTGGTTGCGCAGCCGGATGTTCGCGAACGTGCCGCGGATCATCACCTCGTGGTTGCCGCGGCGGGAGCCGTAGGAGTTGAAGTCGCGGCGGTCGACGCCGTGCTCCTGCAGGTACGCCCCTGCCGGCGAGTCGGCCTTGATCGACCCGGCCGGCGAGATGTGGTCGGTGGTGACCGAGTCGCCGAGGACGGCCAGGACCCGGGCGCCGGCGATGTCGGTGACCGGCTCCGGCTCGGCCGGCATGCCCTCGAAGTACGGCGGCTTCCGGACGTACGTCGACTCCGGGTCCCACTCGAAGGTGCTGCCGGTCGGGGTGGGGAGGTTCTGCCAGGTCTCGTCGCCGGTGAAGACGTCGGCGTAGTCGCGGCTGAACATCTCCGACCGGACGGCCGAGTCGACGACCTCCTGGATCTCCTGGCTGGAGGGCCAGATGTCCTTGAGGAACACGTCCTGGCCGTCCTGGTCCTGACCGAGCGGCTCGGTCGTGATGTCGAGATCCATCGAGCCGGCGAGGGCGTAGGCCACGACGAGCGGCGGTGACATGAGGTAGTTCATCTTCACGTCGGGGTTGATGCGCCCCTCGAAGTTGCGGTTGCCGGAGAGCACCGACACCACCGCGAGGTCGTTGTCGTTGACGCCCGTGCTGATCGGCTGCTGCAGCGGACCGGAGTTGCCGATGCAGGTCGTGCAGCCGTAGCCGACGAGGTTGAAGCCGAGCTTGTCGAGGTAGGGCGTGAGACCGGCCCGCTCGTAGTAGTCCATGACGACCTTGGAGCCGGGCGCGAGGGTGGTCTTGACCCACGGCTGACGGGACAGGCCCCGCTCCACGGCCTTCTTGGCGAGCAGTGCCGCACCGATCATGACCGACGGGTTCGAGGTGTTGGTGCACGACGTGATGGCCGCGATCACCACATGGCCGTGGTCGACCTCGAACTCCTGCCCGTCGAGCGACACCCGGGCCGGGTTCGACGGGCGGCCGGCGGCCGCGTGCACGGGGGCGCCGTGCGGGGCGCCGGACGACCCGTTGCCGGTGCCGACGGCGGGCGAGTCGCTGGCCGGGAACGACTCGGCAGACCCCTCGTCCACCGTGGACCGGACCCCGTCGTCGTTGGCGTAGGCGCCGAGCGCCTCGCGGAAGCTGTCCTTCGCGTCCGAGAGCGTCACCCGGTCCTGCGGGCGCTTCGGGCCGGCGATCGAGGGGACCACTGTCGAGAGGTCCAGCTCGATCGTCTCGCTGTAGGCCGGCTCGACCGCGGGGTCGTGCCAGAGACCCTGGGCCTTGGCGTAGGCCTCGACCAGCGCCACCTGCTGCTCGTCGCGGCCGGTCATCCGCAGGTAGCGCACCGTCTCGTCGTCGATCGGGAAGATCGCGACCGTGGAGCCGTACTCGGGACTCATGTTGCCGATCGTGGCGCGGTTGGCCAGCGGGACGGCGGAGACGCCCTGGCCGTAGAACTCCACGAACTTCCCGACGACGCCGTGCTCCCGGAGGATCTCGGTGATCGTCAGCACGAGGTCGGTGGCCGTCGCCCCCTCCGGCAGCTCGCCCGCCAGCTTGAAGCCGACCACCTTCGGGATGAGCATCGACACCGGCTGGCCGAGCATGGCGGCCTCGGCCTCGATGCCGCCGACTCCCCAGCCCAGGACCCCGAGGCCGTTGACCATGGTGGTGTGCGAGTCGGTGCCGACCAGGGTGTCCGGGTAGGCGACGCCGTCCCGGTCGAAGACCACGCGCGCCAGGTACTCGATGTTGACCTGGTGCACGATCCCGGTACCGGGCGGCACGACCTTGAAGTCATCGAACGCGGTCTGGCCCCAGCGCAGGAACTGGTAGCGCTCGGCGTTGCGCTGGTACTCCAGCTCGACATTGCGCTCGAACGAGTCGGGCGCACCGAAGAGGTCGGCGATCACCGAGTGGTCGATGACCAGCTCGGCCGGCGCGAGCGGGTTGATCCGCTCCGGCTTGCCGCCGAGCTCCTGCATCGCTTCGCGCATGGTCGCGAGGTCGACGATGCACGGCACCCCGGTGAAGTCCTGCATGACGACGCGGGCAGGGGTGAACTGGATCTCGGTGTCGGGCTCGGACGTCGGGTCCCAGCCGGCGAGCGCCCGGATGTGGTCGGCGGTGATGTTCGCGCCGTCCTCGGTCCGCAGCAGGTTCTCGAGGAGGATCTTGAGTGAGTAGGGAAGCCGGGCGATGCCGTCCTGCAGCCCCTCGACCTTGTCCAGGCGGTAGATCTCGTACGACGAGCCGCCCACCTCCAGCGCAGCCCTGCTACCGAAGGTGTCGATGCTCCCGGTCGTCTCGTTCGCCACGAGGGACTCCTCTCGTCGTGCACCACTGCGAGCCATCCTGCCCGGGTGGTGCAGGCTCGCCGCACCCGGTGCCCGCACGATATCTCGACGTCAAGATATATGTCCAGCACCGATCTCCCGAGCCGGCCAGGAGAGGATCGCGACGTGACGACCGACCCCGACGACGTGCGCGCCAGCCTCGGGCGACAGACATTCATGACTCTCCTGGGTGCCACGGCCACGACGGTCGACCCGGGGCACGTCCGGATCGAGCTGCCCTACCGCGAGGACCTCTGCCAGCAGAACGGCTTCCTCCACGCCGGCGTCCTGACGTCGATCGCGGACTCCGCGTGCGGTTACGCCGCTCTCACCCTCATGCCGACGGGCAGCGACGTGCTCGCGGTCGAGTTCAAGGTCAACCTGCTCGCCCCCGGACGCGGGGAGCTGTTCAGGGCCGACGCCCGGGTGGTCCGCAGCGGCCGGACCTTGACCGTGTGCCAGGCCGAGGTGGTGGCTTCCTCGAGCGGCGGGGACGACGTCACCGTGGCGCTGATGCAGGCGACGATGATCGCCCGGCCACCGCGCTGAGCGACGGGGTGCCGGTCGTCCGTGCCCCGTGCCGGTCCGCATGTCCGACCGGGTGCGGGCACCTGGTCATTTCGGCCCTCCCGCTCCTGCGTTTCCGGGCGTACGCTGCCGCCGTGGCCACCGTCTCCAGGCCTCGTTCAGGGCGCGAGAACCTCCAGTACTTCGCCGAGCTGCAACGACAGGTCGGCGAGCGCGTCGCGCCGTTGCGCACCCGGCAGCGGCTCCGCCGGCGGGCCCGCATCCGTCGGCTGGTCGGACGCGCCGTGCTCCTGATGGTCCCCGTGCTGGTGGCAGTGCTGCTCGCACTCGACACCGGCGGCGGCCGGACCTGGCTCGGCGACCGCTGGCAGGACGTGACCCGGTCGGCGACGACACCCGACCAGCAGTCGAGTGCTCCTGCCTCCTCCTAGGTGTGTGCCTAGGCGGGGGCGACGCGGTCGCGATGGTCCGGCCAGGCGACCGGGGGACGACCCTGCGACTGCTCGACGAACTGGTCGAGGAACCAGCGGCGGTAGGCCACCAGCGGTGCCGGGGTCTCCAGGGTGAGCAGCAGCCGCCCTTCCCGGCAGTAGTCGTCGACCTCGTCGAAGATCGACCCCAGCTGCGCGGCGGCGACGGCCGCCGAAGCCGGCACCGAGTAGACCAGGTCGACCGACTCGCGACCCTCCTGGACAGCCCGGGCCAGCTGCCTCTCCTGCTCGGCGGTGAACATCGAGTAGCGGGAGCTGAGGGCGGAGACCAGCTCGACGAACCGCTGCGGGAGCCCACCGGGATCGCCCCGCTGGTGGACCTGCTCGGCGACGAGCACCAGCTCGCGAGTGATCTCGTCCGTGTGCTGCTGGGCAGCCGCTTGGAGCCGGATGGGGATCTGCCCGACGACGACGGTGATGAGCTCCTCGTCGGCCGGCGAGGTCATGCCGCCGCCCGGGAGCCGGTCCGCACGCTCGCGGCGCCACCACGGGGCAGCACGCGCTGCCGGCGCGGCTCGCCGGGCCGTCCGCGGTCGGCTGTCCTCAACCCTGCGCCGAGACCCTCGAAGACCTCGCGGTCCCGGGCGATGCGGCACCAGACCGTCTTGCCGGTGGGGCTCGCCTCGACGCCCCACCGGGTGCTCAGCGCCTCGACGAGCGCGATGCCGCGGCCGGTCGTGGCGTCGCTGCCGTAGCCGCGGGCCTGCGGCGGCACCGGTGAGGAGTCGGTCACCTCCACGAGGAGCTCGTTCGGCTCCAGGACCAGGTGCACCGTGTAGGCGCTGCGCGCGTGCAGGGCGGCGTTGGTGGCGAGCTCGGTGAGCACCTGCGCAGCACCCATCTCGTAGTCGCCCGCCTGCCAGTCGTCGAGCGCGGCCCGGAGGAACCTCCGCGCCGCACCGATGGAGCTGAGCTCGGCAGGAAGGGTCAGGGACGCCTCGGGCACGGCGCTCAGGGTAGGCCACGGCCACTGGTCGGCGCGAGGACCGCGACGCACTCGACGTGATGGGTCATGGGGAAGAGGTCGAAGGCCCGGATCGCGTCGAGCCGGTAACCGCGCTCGCCGAACCAGCGCAGGTCCCGGGCCAGGGCGGCCGGGTCGCAGGCGACGTAGGCGATCCGCCGGGCACCGACTCTCGACAGCAGGTCGACCACCGCCTTGCCGGCCCCGGACCGGGGCGGGTCGAGCACCACGACGTCCGCGCTGCGCAGGTGGACCCGCCGCAGCACGTGGTCGACACGGCCCCGCTCGACCCGCACGGTCGGCAGGTCGGCGAGGTTGTGCCGGGCGTCCTCGACGGCCACCCGGTCGGACTCGATGCACGTGACCCGCCCGGTCGGGCCGACCCGTTCGGCCAGCGACGCGGCGAACAGGCCGACGCCGCCGTAGAGGTCGAGCGCGGTCTCGCCCGGCGCCGGGTCGAGCCCGGCGAGGACGGCGCCGAGCAACGTCCGGGCCGCCCCGGGGTGGACCTGCCAGAAGCCGCCTCCCGTCACCCGGAACGACCGCTCCCCCACGCTCTCCGTCAGCGACCCCGACCCGCGGCCGTCGGGCCGGACCAGGCACTCGCCGGAGCCCGGTGACACCGCCACCTCGACGCCGTGGGTGCCGGGCCAGCCGCGGCCCGTGACGTCGGCGGCATCGACCAGCGGGTGCGCGATCCGGCAGTGATCGACCGGCACGACCGCGTGCGAGCGGTGCCGTCGCAACCCGGCCCGCCCGGCCTCGTCCACCGCCCACTGGACCCGGGTCCGCCAGCCGAGCCCGCCGTCGTCGCCCGGCACCTCCTCGACGTCGACCTCGACGTCGTCGAGGCCCGCCAGCCGGGACAGCTGCTCGCGCACGACGGCCGTCTTGAGCGCGCGCTGCGCCGGCAGCGTGGCGTGCTGGAGGTCGCAGCCGCCGCAGCGGCCCGGGCCCGCCCAGGGGCAGGGCGGCTCCACCCTGTCCGGGGAGGCCTCGAGGACGGCGACGGCGTCGGCCCGCCAGAACGTCGACCCGTAGTGGCCCTCGGTGACCACGGCGCGGACGCGCTCGCCGGGCAGGGCGTGCCGGACGAACACCACTCGTCCGTCATGCCGGGCGACGCAGTGCCCGCCGTGGGCGACCGGGCCGACGGTGAGCTCCACCTCGTGGCCGAGGGCCGTCATGGGCTCGGCACTCAGGACAGACCTCTGCCGCGTCCCAGGTCTCCGCGGCGCACTGCTCCGGGCGGGGTGCCTTCGACCCGGTCCGCAAGGGCCTCGGAGCTCTTCAGCTGCCACGGCACGCTCGTCACCATCACGCCGGGGGTGAAGAGCAGCCGCCCCTTCAGCCGGAGCGCGCTCTGGTTGTGCAGCAGGTGCTCCCACCAGTGGCCGACCACGTACTCAGGGATCAGCACGGTGACCAGGTCGCGCGGGCTGCCCCGTCGCAGGCTGCGGACGTAGTCGATGACCGGGTCAGTGACCTCGCGGAACGGCGAGTCCAGCACCTTGAGCGGAACCGGGATCTCGCGCCGGTCCCACTCCCGCTGCAGCGCGCGGGTCTCCTCTGCGTCGACGCTGACCGTGATCGCCTCGAGGGTGGTGGGCCGCATCGCGCGGGCGTAGGCCACGGCGCGCATCGTCGGCTTGTGGATCTTCGAGACCAGGACGATCGCGTGCGTCCGGGAGGGCAGCACCGTGTCCTCGTCCTCGTCGACGACGAGCTCCTCCGCCACGCGGGTGTAGTGCTGGTGGATGCCCTTCATCAGCACGAACAGGACGATCATCGCCGCGATCGCGATCCACGCGCCGAGCAGGAACTTCGTGATGAGCACGACGACCAGCACGACTGCCGTCACCGACAGGCCCACGCCGTTGATCACCCGGCTGCGCTGCATCCGGCCCCGCTCGGCGGGGTCCCGCTCGCTGCGCAGCAACCGGGTCCAGTGCCGGACCATGCCGGTCTGGCTCAGGGTGAACGACACGAAGACACCGACGATGTAGAGCTGGATGAGCCGGGTCACCTCGGCGTTGAACGACACGATCAGGACGATGGCGAAGGCCGCCAGGATGATGATGCCGTTGCTGTACGCCAGCCGGTCGCCCCGCGTGTGCAGCTGCCTCGGCAGGTAGCGGTCCTGGGCGAGGATCGAGCCCAGCACCGGGAAGCCGTTGAAGGCGGTGTTGGCCGCCAGCACCAGGATCAGGCCGGTCACGGTGGTGACCACCCCGGCCATCAGCGGCAGGTTGTCGAAGATCCGCTTGGCCAGCTGGCCGATCACGGGGTCCTGGGCGTAGTGCACGTTCTGGTCGCGGAACAGGACGCCACCGCCGGACGCCACCCCCTCCTCACCGTTGAGCCGCAGCTGCTCGACGACGTTCTCCGCGTAGCGGAGCCCGAGAATCCTGGCCAGCACGATGACGCTCGTGAGCATCGTGACGGCGATGGTGCCCAGCAACAGCAGCGTCGTCGCCGCGTTCTTGGACTTCGGCTTTCGAAACGCCGGGACGCCGTTGCTGATCGCCTCGACACCGGTGAGGGCGGCGCAGCCGGACGAGAACGCGCGCAGCAGCAGGAAGCCGCCGGCCAGACCGGCGATGCCGGTGGAGTACTGGTCCTCGGCGGTCAGGGTGAACTGTGCGCTGTCGAGGTCCTCCAGGTGACCGAACGCCAGCCGGAAGAACCCCCACGCGGCCATCCCGAGCACCGACGCCATGAAGGCGTACGTCGGGATCGCGAACGCCGTACCGGACTCACGGACACCGCGGAGGTTGATCGACATGATGAGGATCACCGCGACGACGGCGACCGTCACCTCGTGCCCCTGCAGGGAGTCGATGGTGGAGGCGGCGTACTGCGCGGCCGACGAGATCGACACGGCCACGGTCAGTACGTAGTCGACGAGCAGAGCGCTGGCGACGGTCAGCCCCGGAGTCGGACCCAGGTTGACCGTCGCGACCTCGTAGTCGCCGCCACCGCTCGGGTACGCGCGCACGTTCTGCCGGTACGACGCGACGACCACGAGCATGACCAGCGCGACCGCGATGCCGACCTTCCACGAGAACGAGTAGGCCGCGAACCCGGCGATGCCGAGCGTGAGGAACACCTCGTCGGGGGCGTAGGCCACCGACGAGAGGGCGTCGCTCGCGAAGACCGGCAGCGCCACCCGCTTGGGCAGCAGCGTCTCGCCGAGCCGGTCGCTGCGCATGGCACGACCGAGCAGGAGACGCTTGACCGCGTCCGTCGTATGGGGCACGTGGAGGAATGCTAGGGCGTGCCGCCCGGCGTGGGGCCGGGCCCGCCCCGCGGCGTGCCGAGACACCGGGCAGCACTGGTCACCGGGAGCGGGCCGTGCCGGGCGTGGGGGGCGATGCCGGGCAGCCGGCCCGGCGTCCCGGCCTCTGCGCTAGCGTCGGGCCGAGCAGTCCGACGATCAACCACCGGGGCCGGCCTGCCGGCCCTCCCAGCCGGGGACAGTGCGAGAGGACCACGCGTGCACTTCGTCATCATGGGCTGCGGCCGGGTCGGCTCCTCCCTCGCGCTGATCCTCGAGTCGCAGGGCCACTCCGTAGCGGTGATCGACTCGAGCGAGGCGGCCTTCCGCCGTCTCGGACCCGGCTTCGCCGGGCGCCGCGTGACCGGCATCGGCTTCGACCGCGACACCCTGCGCGAGGCCGGCATCGAGGAGGCTGAGGCCTTCGCGGCGGTGAGCAGCGGCGACAACTCCAACATCGTGGCCGCGCGGGTCGCCCGGGAGACGTTCGGGGTCGACAACGTGGTCGCCCGCATCTACGACCCGGGCCGCGCCGAGGTCTACCAGCGGCTCGGCATCCCCACGGTGGCCACGGTCCGCTGGACCGCCGACCAGATGATGCGCCGGCTGCTCCCCCATGGCAGCGAGCCCGAGTGGCGCGACCCGAGCGGCACCGTCCGGCTGGCCGAGGTGCACCTCGACGACGCGTGGATCGGTGAGCGGATCAGCGCCATCGAGGAGCTGTGTGGCGCCCGCGTGGCGTTCCTCACCCGTTACGGCGAGGGCCTGCTGCCCGGTGCCGACACCGTCCTCCAGGACGGCGACCTGGTGCACGTGATCATGGTCGACAGCCAGGCGGACGAGGTGGAGGCCGGGCTTCGGCACCGGTCCGGCGAGGAGCACTGATGCGGGTCGCCATCGCCGGAGCCGGCAGCGTGGGGCGCTCGGTCGCCCGCGAGCTGCTCGAGAACGGCCACGAGGTCCTGCTCATCGACAAGGATCCCGGCGCCATCAAGCGTCAGTCGGTGACCGACGCGCAGTGGCTGCTCGCCGACGCCTGCGAGATCACCTCGCTCGAGGAGGCCGGGCTGCACGAGTGCCAGGTGGTCGTCGCGGCGACCGGCGACGACAAGGTCAACCTCGTCGTGTCGCTCCTCGCGAAGACCGAGTACGGCGTGCCGCGCACCGTCGCACGGGTCAGCAACCCCAAGAACGAGTGGATGTTCGACGAGGCGTGGGGCGTGGACGTCGCGGTGTCGATGCCGCGGCTGATGACCGCCCTCGTCGAGGAGGCCGTCAGTGTCGGCGACCTGGTGCGACTCTTCACGTTCCAGCAGTCGAACACGGACATGCTCGAGCTGACCCTGCCCTCCGACTCACCGGTGGTCTCCACCCGGGTCGGCGACGTCGACTGGCCGCCGGACACCGCGCTGGTGGCGATCATCCGCGAGGGCCGGCCGATCGCGCCGTCGCCCGACGACCCCCTCGAGGCGGGCGACGAGCTGCTCTTCGTCGCGACGCCGGACATGGGACCGCAGCTCGAGGAGCTGCTCGCCCCGCACGCCCGCTGATCCGGCCCGCTACCCCGCCCGCGTCCCCTCGCCCGTTGATCACGTGCACGTGATCGACGACCGCCGACCGTGGTGAATAGGCCGCGGACGGCGGTCGTTCACCGCGACCGGTCGGTGTCCTCGACGTGCTCGACGCTCGGCTCGACGACCGGCTCGAAGGCATGACCGTCGGCCTGCAGCGGTGTGCTGTTGCGGCTGAGCAGCCAGGCCATCGCCGCGAGCGAGGCGACCTGCAGCGGCCAGCCGAGAGCGATCTTGGTGACGCCGAGCCAGCCGACCTCCCCGGCGAGGTACAGCGGGTACTGCACGGCGACCCGGATGACGCACGGCACGGCCAGCAGCCAGGTGAGCCGCGAGCAGAGCCGGACGATCGCCGGGTCGGTGCGCCACGCGGTGAGGTCGCCGGTCACCGAGGCGATCATCAGCCCGACGAGCGGCCAGCGCACGAGGATCGAGAGCACGAAAGCACCGGCGTACGCCGCGTTGTAGATGATCCCGGGCAGGAAGACGTCCTCGGCCTTGCCGGTCCGCGCGGCGAAGACCGCGGCGATGCCGATGCCGACGAGGCTGTTGACGACGAACTGCACGGGTTGCCGTTGCACGACGCGGACGACCAGCAGCACGACCGCGAGGCCGATGCCCAGGGAGAGCGCCAGCCGCAGCTCGTGGCTGATCAGAAAGGTGAGCGTGAAGCCGAGGGTCGGGACCGCACCCTCGACCATGCCGCGCCGACCGCCGAGCGCTGCGGAGAGCCGGTGGCGCACGACTTCCTCCACCGTCGAGGCGTCGACCTGCGTCGTCGCCGCGGCGGCAGGGGTGCTGCTCACCCGTCCCCGGCCGGCCGCAGCTCGTAGCGGGGGTTGAAGATGACCGGCTGCTCGTTGTCGCGGGTCACCCGGCCGGTCGCGACGAGGGCGCGGCCCGGCTCGATCCCGGCGATCTGTCGGCGGCCCAGCCACACCAGGTTGATCGAGCCGCTGCCGTCGTAGAGCTCGGCCACCAGGGCCGGGACCCCGGCGCGTGGCCGCAGGGTCACCGTGCGCAGGGTGCCGGCCACTCGCACCTTCTCGCGGTCCGGCAGCTCCTTCACGGGGACGGCGCCCATCTCGACGCAACCCTTCTGCAGCTCCGCGGCCTCGTGCTCCTTGGCCGAGGACGCCAACCGGTTGACGGCGCGCTTGAGGACTCCCGGGTGCTGACCCATGCCTCCAGGGTAGGCCCCGCGACCGCCGCGCGCGGGCGGTGCCGCGCAGTTCTCGCCCGGTCGGCGGGTCAGTGGATCTCGGTGATCTCCGGACCGCGCTCGAACGGCTTGAGGTCGGCCGCCGAACCGGCCCCCGACGACTCGGGCTCCGCGAGCTCCTCGGTGGGGTCGGGCGCCGCCGGCGGCAGTCGCAGCGGGATGGGGTCGCGGGGGGCCATCGGGTCGGCGCCACGCACCACGATGACGTCGCGGAACAGCGCGACCAGCTCGGCGTCGGCGCCGGGGTCGACGGCGGCCTGGCCGGTGACGACGCCCCGCAGGAACCAGCGCGGGCCGTCGACCCCGACGAAGCGGGCCGGCTGCACCTGCTGGCTGCCGTCACCCGCCCGTACCGGGACGCGGGTCCGCAGCTCGGTGCCGAGCGGCCCCTCGACCTCGTCGACGGTCCCGCCCTGCTGGGTGATGCCGGACCGGATCTCGGTGCGCACGTCGTCCCAGATGCCCTCGCTGCGCGGCGCGGCGAACGGCTGGACCTGCAGGGCGCTGTCGCCGAGCACGAGGGTGACGGCGACCACCTCGCTGGTCTCCTGGTCCGCCTCGATGCGCACCTCGAGCCCGGGCCGGCCGGGCAGCCACAGACCGCCCAGGTCCACCCGGGCGCCACCACCTGAGGGGTCGTCGACCTCCGTCACGTCGTGCGGGCCCTCGCGCCGGTCGCCCCGGGCGGGCGCCGCCGCGGCCGAGGCCGACTCCAGCTCCTCGTCGCCGTCGGGCTGGTCACCGTGCGGGCTGTCAGCGGCCGGGTCGTTGCCGGTCAGGTCGCCGTCTGCGCCGTCCTGTTGGCGCTTCTTCCGGAACACGTTCACACCTCGGTATCGATGGTCTGGTCGGTGGGGGTGACGGCCGCTGCGAAGCCACCGGTCGAGCCGTGTCCGCTCTCGCCGCGCGCCGAGCCGGGCAGCCGCTCGACCTCGTGGAAGCGCGCCGTCTCGACGCGCTGCACCACGAGCTGGGCGATCCGGTCGCCGCGCCGCAGCCGCACCACGTCGTCGGTGTCGTGGTTGACGAGCAGGACCTTGATCTCGCCGCGGTAGCCGGCGTCCACGGTGCCGGGCGCGTTGACGATGCCGACGCCGAGCTTGTGCGCGAGACCCGAGCGCGGGTGGACGAAGGCGGCGTAGCCGCGCGGCAACGCGATCGCCAGGCCGGTCGGCACCATGGCCCGCTGACCCGGTGCCAGCTCGACGTCCTCCGCCGCGACGAGGTCCGCCCCGGCGTCGCCGGGGTGGGCGTACGCCGGCAGGGGCAGGTCGGGGTCGAGCCGCCGGACCAGCACCTCGACCGGCTGCTCGCCCGGCCACGCGCCGGCGGCAGTGTCGCGCTGGGTCACGGCGGCGACCCTACCCCGGGCGCCGCGGCGGCCCGTCAGCCGAACAGGGTCCGCTCGACGAGACCGATCGGCATCCGTCCCGACCCGCCCGCCAGGTCGTGGAACTCACGCAACGACCCGCGCCCCTCGGTCTCCCAGCGCTCCCGCAGGCGGGCGATCTCCAGGGCACCGGTGAGATAGGAGGACGCCTGGGTCGGCCAGGCGCAGTAGCGCAGCACCTCGGCCGCCGCGGTCTCGCGCGACAGGGACGTCCTGGTGGCCATGAACTCGGTGGCCTCCTCGATGGTCATCTCACCGAGGTGCAGCGACGTGTCGACGATGATCCGCGCCGCGCGGAACAGCCGGTAGTCGCGCTGGCACAGCTCCTGCTCCGGCGTCCGGAAGAAGCCCTGCTCGCGCAGCAGGTCCTCGGTGTAGAGGCCCCAGCCCTCGACGAAGTACGCCGACCCGAGCACGAACCGCAGCGGGCGGGCCCTGCCCTGTGCCGCGTTCCACGACAGCCAGGCCAGGTGCCAGTGGTGGCCGGGGTAGGCCTCGTGGACGGCGATCGACCAGGCGCCGTGGTTGTTGTTCGTGGCCAGCCGGGCGTCCACCTGCTCCTGGGTGGCGCCGTCAGGCGGGTACGGGACGAAGAAGTGCCCGACTCCTGTGGTGGACCCGGCCGGGGCGAACGGCGGGGGCGCCATGTAGTGCGCGACCGCGAGCATCGCGCGGCTGAACGGCGCCGACGGCACGACCTCGCAGTGCTCCCCCTCGGGCATGGTCACCAGCTCGTGCTCGACGCAGAACGCGCGGGCTGCGTCGGTGGCCTCGCGGTACAGGGCGAGCATCGCCTCCGGGGTGGCCGGGTGGTCGTCGTTGAAGCTCTTGACGACGGAGATGAAGTCGTCGGTGCCCCGCAGCTCCCGGGCCCGCCGGGCCATGTCGGCCGCGAGGTCGTCGTAGGCGGCCTGGCCCTTGTCGCGCAGCTCGCGGGTGCCGTAGCCGAGCCCTTCGGCGTCGAGCAGCAGAGCGTCGTAGCGCTGCTCGCCGACGGCCCACTCTCCGGTCGCTTTCTCCACCAGCGACTGCACGTGCTCGCCGAAGCGCTCGTACGCCGCGGCCGCCAGCTCGCCGGCCTCACGGACCAGGGCTGCGGACGCGTCGGCGGTGAACTCGTCGGCTACGGAGCGGGCGTAGGCCGCACCCGCACCGATCTGCCCCAGCGCCCGGGTCAGCAGGGCGGGGTGGGCCAACGCCGGGTCGAGGTTGGCTGCTCCCTGCTCGAGCAGGAGAGGGGTCGCGCGCAACCGCGCGGCCACTGCCTCGGCCAGCTCGGCGTCGCCGCGCAGCCGGTGGGTGAGCAGGATGAAGACCGAGCTCAGCGCGGTGCCGGCGTAGTGGTCGGGGCTGCGACGCCAGTCGGCCCAGTCCCGCATGTGGGCGCGACCGGCCAGCACCATGAGCGCCAGGTCCCGGTCGATGCGCTCGTCGTCGCTCAGCTCGGCGTCGTCGAGGCCGCGCAGCCGCTCGACCCAGGCGTCCTCGGCGCGCTCGCGCGCGGCGATGCCCGCGGCCGACATGTCCGGCAGCGCCTCGTCGTGCTCGGTGAGCCCGAGCACCGTGCCCAGCAGCGGGTTGGCGGCGCACTGGTCGGCGACCAGCTCGGCCGCGAGGGCGTCGAAGGGGCGGTCGCCCGTGGGGATCGGCATGCCCGGCACCGTAGCCCGAGCGCGGGGGCATCGCCCGGCGGGCCGCGTGCGACGCTGGGCGGGTGACGAGCGGCGCGGTCCCGACGGTGACCTACGACGAGCGGCTGACCGCTCCCGTCGCGCTCTGGGCGGGTGCGTGGTTCGGCTCCTTCATGCTCGGCGTCGTCGTCTCCGCAGCGCTCGGGCCCGGCCCCGGTCTCGGTGCGGCGCTCGTCCCCGGTGTCCTGCTGACCGTCCTGCTCCGGTCGGCCGCGGCGCGGGTGCAGGTCGTCGGCCGTGAGCTGGTGGCCGGCACCGCACGGATCGACCTCGCCCTGCTGGGACCGGTGCGGGTGCTCGACCCGGCCGCCGCCCGGCAGGTCCGCGGGCCGATGTCCGACCCGGCGGCGTTCCACCTCATCCGCGGCTGGGTCCCCGCCGGCGTCCAGGCCGCGGTGCTCGACCCCGCCGACCCGGCGCCGTACTGGTTCGTCGCGAGCCGGCGCCCCGCCGAGCTCGCCACCGCCATCGAGGCCGCGCGGCGCTGAGGGACGGCAGTTCCCCACCATCGTGGCGCCTGTCAGAGCGGCTTCAGAGGAGTCCTTGGCCCCGCCGGTGCCGACGTGACCGGAGTGGACCGGCTCCGCACGGGGTTTCGCGCCACCTTGCCGGTCCACTTCACGAGACGGAGCGAAGTGGCCCCGCCAGGCGGTCGGAACTCGACTGCCTGGCGGGGCCACTTGGCTCGTGGGGCCACGACGGCGGGCCATCAGCGGACGGCGAGTGCCGGCCCCTCGTCCGAAGCCGCACTGACCGAAGCACCTACGGCGGGCGGTGGCCGACGGCGGGTGGCCCAACACCTCATCCCAGGCTGCACTGACCGCACCACCAACGTCGGGCAGCGGCGATCAGGAACTGAACCGCCCCTCGCCCTCAGCGGTCGACGGTCTCGCCGCGGACGGTGCGGTCGGAGCGCCTGCGTCGCAGGTCGTCGCGGACCTCCTCGCCGAGGCGGCGGGTCTCGCGGTGGTTGACCAGGCTGCCGGCGACGGCGCCGCTCATCATCGGTCCGAGGGTGGTGAGGTTGCGTCCGGCGCGACGGACCAGGCGCTTGCGCAGCGCGCGCTTGGCGGTGGCGCCGAGCGAGACCCGGAGCGCTGCGGGCGAGAGCGGGTCGATCCCCCGGCGCTCGGTCCAAGCGATCAGGTACGACTGCGTCCGCGACCGGCGCGACCCGGTGGCCGGCAGCCCGTACACCTCGTGCAGCTCGGCGATCAGCTTGACCTCGGCGGCCGCCACCAGCAGCGTCTCGGCCGCAATCTGCGCCGGAGCGGTGAGCAGTGTCGGTGGTGCGGCGAACTCGACGGCAGCCAGCGCACCGCCGGCGGCACCGACGGCACCGGTGGCCTTGGCGGCGCCGGAGATCAGCGCCTGGGCGAGGTCGTCGTCGGACAGGCCGGGGTGGTGGGCGCGCAGGGTCGCAGCGTCCCGGACCGGGATGCGCGGAGCGGTCTCCAGGAAGACGTCGGCCAGCCAGCTGCCCCCCAGGACGGAGGCCCGGCCCGCCTTCTTCGCCGAACCGGTGAGCGCCCGCGTGAGTCGTCCCACGTCACGGGCCCGCTCGCGACGAGAGGCGCCGGCGTCCTCGGACCGCCCGGTGATCCGGGCGACGAGGTCGCCGACGCCTCCGTTGTCACCGGAAGGTGACTGGTTGCTGGTGTCGTCGTTCGGTCGCTGACTCATGTCGTGAGCCTGCCCCGCGTCGATCGCCTTAGGCCGCGCACTCCTTGCAGATCAGCTGTCCCTTGACTTCCTTGGCCAGCTGGCTGCGGTGGTGCACGAGGAAGCAGCGCGAGCACGTGAACTCGTCTGCCTGGCGCGGGAGGACCCGCACCGAGAGCTCCTCGTTGGACAGATCTGCGCCGGGCAGCTCGAGGGACTCGGCCAGGTCGGTCTCGTCCACGTCCACAGCGCTCGCGGACTTGTCCTGCCGGCGTGCCTTCAGCTCCTCGAGACTGTCCTCGGACATCTCGTCATCGGTCTTGCGGGGCGAGTCGTAATCGGTCGCCATGGTGGAGAAGTCACCCCAGATGCTCGTACGTGCGGTGGTGTTGCGGGCGGTGTAACGCACGACCGCTCCGGTTTGTGCCCGGTGGCGCCACCCGGTTGCGCCGGTCCCGCGCCAGGGGCCACGCCCGCAGCGCGAGCGCGGAGACTAGCGGATCGCCGCCGATCCCGCTGCCGGCGGTCCAGGGCGTGGCCACCAGGCGCCACCGGGCGGCAGGCGAGTTCACGCAGTATTCACCCGGACAGCGTCCACGGGTGGGTGACGCCCCTCACGATCAAGGTGTTTCCAGGCTCCGGAGCCCTGGGTAGGGACCCCGCAGCTTCTCCGGATGTCCTCCGGCGGTGAGAGGGTGACCAGCATGAGCGTGTTCCATCAGGAGATCCAGCTCCGCCTGGAGTCGGCCACCCAGTCCCTCCACGAGGCCGAGCGTGACGGCGACGACTACCTGGCGCAGGTCCGGCTCGGCGAGATCGAGTCGCTGACCCGGCTGGCCCAGGAGCACGACGCCGTCGCCTGACGGCTCCGGGTCGCGCGGCCGTCCCCGTCAGGCCAGCGGGTCCCTGTCGGCGTCCCACGACTCGAGCAGGCCGAGCAGCTCGCCCACCAGCGGCTCCCGGCCCGCCACCACGAGGCGCTCACCCGCCGCCCTCCCGTGCAGTCCGGTGACCCGGACGCCGGCCTCCTCCGCCACGAGACCACCGGCGGCGAGGTCCCACGGCTTGAGGCCCTGCTCGTAGTACCCGTCGACCCGGCCGGTGGCCACCGCGCAGAGGTCGAGGGACGCCGCACCGACCCGGCGCACGTCCCGGACCAGGGGCAGCAGGGCGCTCAGCAGCTCCGCCTGCCGCGCCCGCCTCAGCGGGTCGTAGCCGAAGCCGGTGGCGATCAGCGCCAGGTCCAGGGCGGGGACGGCGACCGCGGGCAGGGCCGTGCCGTCGAGCCAGGCACCGTGGCCGCGGGCCGCGGTCCAGACCTCCCCGACGGCCGGGTTCACCACGGCACCCGCGACCACCCGGCCGTCGATGCTCGCCGCGATGCTGACGGCGTACGCCGGGATCTCGTAGAGGTAGTTGACCGTGCCGTCGAT
Organism: uncultured Actinomycetota bacterium; assembly: GCA_963784645.1. Taxonomy (GTDB): domain Bacteria; phylum Actinomycetota; class Actinomycetes; order JACCUZ01; family JACCUZ01; genus JBBRVW01. The sequence goes on from CAWARY010000020.1 coordinate 121,533, forward strand.
CGGGTCGACCACCCATCGGACACCGCTGGTGCCGTCCCGGGCGCCGCCCTCCTCGCCGAGGAAGCCGTCGTCGGGGCGGGCAGCGGTGAGCCGCTCGAGGATCAGCTGCTCGGACCGGGTGTCCATCTCGGTGACGATGTCCGTGCTCGTCGTCTTGGTGTCCGAGACACCGAGACCCCGGGGACGCTGCTCGACGACCAGGCGCCCGGCCTCGCGGGCCACCTGCTCCGCCAGCTCCATCAGCGCGCGCGGGTCGTCCGCGGCGTCCGGTGTCATGGTCACGCCCCGCAGAGCGCGGGTCGGTCGGCGTCGCGGGCGTTCGGGCAGCAGCCGGCCGGGCACACGTCGTGGCTCGGGCCGAGCTCGCCGAGCGACGCCCGTCGCGGCCTCTCCCCGCGCACGACCGCCGCCCGCTCCAGCACCAGCTCCCGGACGGCCGCGACGAAGCGGGGGTCGGTGCCCACCGTCGCCGCCCGCGTCACCGGCAGGCCGATCCGCCTCGCGGTCTCGAGCGCCTCGGTGTCGAGGTCGTACTTCACCTCCATGTGGTCGGAGACGAAGCCGATCGGCACCAGGACGGCGGCCGCGACCCCGTCGGCCTGCAGGAGCTCCAGGTGGTCGTTGACGTCCGGCTCCAGCCACGGCTGGTCCGGGGGGCCGCTGCGGCTGCAGTAGACGAGGTCGAGGACGTGGTCGACCCCTGTCGCGGCGGCCACCCCAGCGGTGACGAGCCGGGCCACGTCGCGGTGCTGGGTGCTGTAGGCGAAGCCGTCCGGGCCGCTGCCCTCGTCCATCGACGTCGGCACCGAGTGGGTGACGAACACCAGCCGCGCGTCGGCGCGCACCGGTTCGGCGAGCTCACCGAGGGCCGTGACCGTCGCGGCCACCATCGCCTCGACGAAGCCCGGGTGGTTGAAGTAGTGCCGGATCCGGTCGATCACGGGTGCCCGGCCGCCGAGCGGCGCTGCTGCGGCGGCGAGGTTCTCGCGGTACTGCCGGCAGCCGGAGTACGACGAGAACGCCGACGTCAGCAGGGCGAGCACGCGGGTGCGGCCGTCGTCGGCGATGCGGGCGAGCTCGTCCGCGAGGTACGGCGCCCAGTTGCGGTTGCCCCAGTACACCGGCAGGTCGAGCCCGTGCGCCGTGAACTCGGCCTCCAGGGCAGCGGCCAGGGCGCGGTTCTGCGCGTTGATGGGGCTGACGCCGCCGAAGCCGAGATAGTGCTCGCCGACCTCCAGCAGCCGCTCGCGAGGGATGCCGCGACCACGCGTGACGTTCTCCAGGAACGGCAGGACGTCGTCGGGGCCTTCCGGGCCGCCGAAGGACACGAGCAGGAAGGCGTCGTACGGGGCGGTGGCGTCGGTCACGCACCGATCCTCGCAAGCGGTCGCGGACGACACGGAGTCGGCCCGCTCCCGTACCGTGCGGGCCGTGCTCTCGCCGTACCGCAACCTGCTGTCCACACCCGGCGGGCTGCGCTTCTCCTCGGCCGCGTTCCTGGCCCGGCTGCCCATCGCCATGGTCGGTCTGGGCATCGTCCTGCTCGTCGTCGCGGAGACCGGGCGGTACGGCCGCGCCGGCGCGTTCTCCGCCGCGTTCGCGCTGGTGAACGCCGGCGCAGCACCCGTCATCGCGCGACTGGTCGACCGGTACGGCCAGCGTCGGGTGCTGGCGCCGTCGGTCCCCCTGCACTGCCTCGCGCTGGTCATGCTCGTCGCGCTGGTGAGCACCGGGGCACCGGACTGGACGCAGTGGGCCGCCGTGGTGGTGGCTGCTCTGCTGGGCCCGTCGATCGGCTCGCTGGTACGCGCCCGCTGGGGCTACGTGCTCGGGAACGACCCGCGGCTCGGCACGGCGTACGCCTTCGAGTCGGTGCTCGACGAGCTGATCTTCGTGCTCGGTCCGCTGATCGTCACCGTCCTGGCGACCGTCGTGGCGCCGCAGGCCGGGCTGCTGGCCGCGGCCGTCGTCGTGCTGGTCGGCACCGCGACCCTGCTGGCGCACCGCGCCAGCGAGCCACCGCCGTCGGCGCACGGCGACGGGCACCCGTCGGCCCTGCGCAGCGCGGGACTGCCGGTGCTCATGGTCGTCATGGCGTTCGTCGGCGGCGTGTTCGGCTCGGTCGAGCTGAGCACCATCGCGTTCGCCGACGCGCACGGCCACCGTGCGCTGGCCGGGCCGCTGCTCGCCTGCTACGCCGGCGGCAGCATGATCTCGGGGCTCGTGTTCGGAGCCGTCCCCTCCGACCTGCCGCGACGCCGGTCGCTGCTCATCGGGTCTGCGGCGATGACCGCAACCGTCACGGTGCTGCCGTTCGTGCGGAGCATCCCGTTGCTCGCGATGCTGCTGGTCATGTGCGGGGTCGGCATCGCCCCGACGCTGATCTCCGGGTTCTCCCTGGTGGAGCGGATCGTGCCCTCGTCCGCGGTGACGGAGGGGCTGACGTGGGCGACGACCGGGCTGGTCGTCGGCTTCTCCACCTCGACCTGGCTGGCCGGCCACCTGGTCGACTCGGCGGGCGTCCCGTGGGCGTTCTCGGTGGCCACGGTGTCGGGGTCGCTGGCGCTGCTGGCCGGGCTGGCGGCGTACCGGCGGCTGCCGGGCTGACCGGTTGCCGGCGACGACCGGCCCCTGGCGAGTTGTCGACAAATATCGGCGACCGGCCGGGCGCGCCTGCGAGGCGCGCCCACGACCGCGGCCTAGGCTCGCGGCAGTCGGAGGACACCCGACAGCTCCGAGGTCGGCACCGCCGACGGGACCGGGAGGCAGCCATGGGCGACGCAGCGGACGGCGCACCGAAGGTGACCGACCTCCGGCTCGTGGCAGTCACCGACGGCCGCGGTCACCTCGTCCTCGAGGACGACCAGAGCCGCCAGTTCCGCGTGCCGGTCGACGAGCGCCTCGCCAACGCCCTGCGCTCCCCCGAGCGCCCCCGTTCCGATGGTCCCCGACGAGACGGCCAGCTGGAGATCGCCTTGGAGAGTCAGCTCAGCCCCCGCGAGATCCAGGCCCGCGTCCGCGCCGGCCACAGCGTCGACGAGGTCGCCATCGCTGCGGGCATCAGCGCCGAGCGGGTCGAGCGCTACGCCGTGCCCGTCCTGGCCGAGCGGCAGCACGTCGTCGAGCTGGCCCAGCGCGCCCCCGGCCGGCGTGCCAGCGCGGGCAAGGCGCCAGCCCTGGCCGAGGTCGTCGAGGCGCGGTTGGCCGAGCAGAACGTCGCCGTCGACTCCCTCGCCTGGGACGCCTGGCGCGGCGACGACGGCCGCTGGGTCGTCAGCGTCACCTACCCGGGCACCGCCCGCGACCGGGTCGCCACCTGGTCCTTCGACCCTCGCGGTCGGGTCCTGGCCGCGGCCGACGACGAGGCCCGCTGGCTGGCCGGCGACGACGCCACCGAGCGCGTCGCGGACGACCGGCCGACCGCGATCCGGCGGCTGTCCGCCGTGCCCGGCGGCGCCGACGGACGCCCCGAGGGTCCGGCCGAGGCGCCCGCCCTGCGGGCCGACGAGCCCTACGACCGCGAGGCCGACGAAGCCAGGCACCACGAGCCGCAGCAGGCGGCGGCCGCGGCGCGCGGTCGCCGGCCGGCCGTCCCGGCCTGGGACGACATCATGTTCGGCCCCCGCCGCCGCGACTGAGCCAAGGTCCTTGAGTGGCGCGTTGTGGCTGTATATCGGCCTCAGATCTGCCACTACGCGCCACTCAAGGCATCGGACGTGCCGGGAGGCGTCGCGGGCGGCGGGACGGCGCGACTGCCTCCGCCTGTCCTTGCTGGTCTGACCTCAGCCATCGGCGGGTGACGCAGTGACAACCCCGCCGGGACGGTGTGGACCCGTCAGCCTGGATCGGACCCGGTGGCCACCGGGCGCGCCGGGTCGGTGACCCAGTCCGACCAGGACCCGGCGTACAGGGCGGCGTGGACGCCGACGGCCTCGAGGGCCAGCACGGTGTGCGCCGCCGTCACGCCGGAGCCGCAGTAGGCGCCGACGGGTCGGCTGCCGTCCGCACCGACGGCGGTGAACCGGGCCCGCAGCACGTCGAGGTCGAGCAGGGTCCCGTCCGGACCGGCGTGCTCGCGGGTCGGCAGGCTCACCGCGCCCGGGACGTGGCCGGCGACCGGGTCCAGCGGCTCGGTGTCGCCGCGGTAGCGCTCCCCCGCCCGCGCGTCGAGCAGGACGCCGTCGCGAGCCAGGGTCGCGGCCGCTTCGGCGTCCAGGATCGGCATGGATCCCGGCCGGGCCACCAGGTCACCCGGCACCGGTGTCACGTCGCCCGTCTCGATCGGCATCCCGGCCGCGGTCCAGGCCCGAAGCCCACCGTCGAGCAGCCGCACGTCGGTGTGCCCGAGCCACCGGAGCAGCCACCAGGCGCGGGCCGCGATCGAGCCCTCGACGTCGTCGTAGACCACCACGGGCCGGCCGCCGCTGACCCCGAGACGTCGCACCGTCGCCTCGGCGGCCCCCGGTGCGGGGAGGGGGTGCCGCCCACCGGCCCCCGGCGGCGCCGCGAGGTCGTCGTCGAGATCGACCCAGACGGCGCCGGGCAGGTGGCCGGCCGCGTACTCGTCGTGCAGCCGCAGCCCGGCGGCCCGCCAGCGGACGTCCAGCAGCAGCGGTGGCCGGTCACCGGCCAGCCCGGCGGCGACCGTCGCGACGTCGACGAGCGGGCTCACCTCAGCCGGTGACGCGGACATCGCCGCGGCGCGGCGGGACGGAATCGCCGCGGCGCGGCGGGACGGAATCGCCGCGGCGCGGCGGGAGGGCACAGGCCGCGAGGTCGAACGGCAGCGCGTCGGCCTCGAGTGCAGCGACCCGCACCAGCGCCTCCTGCGACGCCGCCGTCATGCGCCGCATGTGGTGCCGTCGGCAGAGCACCTCGTAGCCCACGGTGTCGCCTGCGGCGGTGTCCCCCACGACGACCTGCTCGCCCTCGACGACCATGACGCCGTTGACGGTGCGGGCGTTGTGCGTGGCGCGTGAGCCGCACCAGCAGAGCGCCTCGACCTGCGGCACCTGCACCCGGTCGGCCAGCTCGACGAGGCGCTGCGACCCGGGGAACAGGCGGGTGCGGAAGTCGGCCATGATCCCGAACGCGTACACGTCGACCGCCAGCTCGTCGACGACACGGGCCAGCTGCTCGGCCTGCACCACGCTGTAGAACTGGGCCTCGTCGCAGATGAGGTAGTCGACCCGTCCGCCGTTGATGCGCTCTCCGGCGACGACATCCCAGAAGTCGAGCTCGTCGGTGACCTCGATGGCCTCGGTCGAGAGTCCGAGGCGGCTGGACAGCGTCGCAGCGCCGGCCCGGTCCAGCTTGGTGAAGATCAGGCCGCGGCGGCCGCGCTGCCGGTGGTTGTGCTCCATCTGCAGAGCGAGCGTGGACTTGCCGCAGTCCATCGTGCCGGCGAAGAAGACGAGCTCGGGCATCGCAGGTCGAGACTCCTGGGTGGGGGCTGAGGGGGCTGCCGCCATCGTGCCACCCCCGCGGGCCCGCGGCGCCGGACGCGTGACCTGGGGCCCGTCGACTCGTTGGCCAGACCGGGACGTCGGTCGCACCGCAGAGGGGACGGTGCGACCGACGCTCGGGCACCAGCAACAGGTCAGCAGTGCTGGACGAGCAGCGGGACCTCGATCTCGTCCGGGGTGAGCCCGCCGTGCATCCCCACCAGCCGCAGCACGAACGGCGGGGCCGTCCGCGAGTCGACGACGACGTGGTCGCGCCGCGCCAGCGCGAGCAGGTCGCCCAGCCGGTCCCGCACCTCGTCGCGCACCACCGGCCCGTAGTAGCCGGCGTCGACGGCAGTGTCCCGGTCGAGCAGCCAGAACGCGTCGCCCAGCGTGGCCTCCCAGGCAGCTCGTACGTCGGCCAGGGCCCCGTCGCGTACGTGCAGCTGGAGACCCCGCAGGTCGCCGGACAGCGCAGCGACGCCCTGGTCCAGCGCGGGCGTCGTCGCGACGTCCCAGCGGTTCTCGAACGGCACGTCCAGCATCCCGTGGTCCGAGGTCACCAGCAGGGTCGTCCCCGGTGGCAGTCCCGCCGCGACCTGGGCGGCCCAGACGTCGACCCGCGCCAGTTCGGCGCGCCATGCGTCACTGCGGTAGCCGGCTCGGTGACCGGTCGCGTCGAGGTCGCCGTAGTACACGTAGACCAGGGCCGGCGCGGACCGCCGCACGGCGACGTGGGTGGCGGCCACCCGGTCCCCGACGGTCTCGGCGGCCACGTAGTCCCCGCCCCGCAGGCCGGCCTCGGTGAGCCCCTGACCGTCGAAGACCGCCGGCCCGACGCGGGTGACCGCTACCCCCGCCTCCGCGGCGCGCTCGAACGCCGTCGCGACGGGCTGGAACACGCGCAGGTCGGTCTCGGCCGGGATGGCGAGCATGTTGACCCGCTGGCCGGAGCCGAGCCGCACGTGCAGACCGGTGACGCCGTGCTCGCCAGGGGTCAGGCCGGTGCCCAGCGAGGTCAGGGCGATGGGGGTGGTGCTCGGGAAGACCGTGGTGATCTCGGCCGAGGCCGGCGAGTCGAGCAGCCCGGCGAGGAACGGCGCCTGCGCGGCGTGCTCCCGCAGTGCGATCGTTCCGAGCCCGTCGATCAGCAGGACGACGACGCGACCGGTGGTCGGCAGCGCGGGTCCGGGCCGCTCGCCGGGCAGACCGAGCGAGGTGAGCACCGCCGGCAGGACGTCGGCCAGCGAGCCACCGCCGTAGCGGGGCGCGGAGGGTAGGTCGGTCAACGACCGGTGGCGCGGGAGAGCGCGGCGGCGAAGCCCAGCAGCCGGGCCACCGCGTCGGCGCCCTCGGCTGCCTCGCTGACCCGCAGCGCGATGTCGTCGGCCGAGGCGGTGCCTGTGTAGCCGTGGTCGGCCTCGCACTCGGGGTCGGAGCAGCCCGCCGGCTCGAGGTCGAGACGGCTCACCGCACCCCACCCGATGGTGACGGTGACCTCCTGCGGGGCCGAGCCGCCCCGGTAGCGCACCGGGTCGGTGACGACCCGGTTGACCACGACCGAGCGCACCGAGGACAGCGGCACCGCCTCGGTCGACGCCGTGACGAACGGCGCCGGCGTCACCTCGTCGGCCGGGTGGTCGTCGGCGTGGCCGAGCACCAGCCGGCCGGGGGTCAGTACCAGCACGGTGATGTGCCGCCGGACCTCCTCGGCATCGAACGTCGTCTCCTGGTGAACGACGAACGCCTCGAGCTCGTCACCGGCCACCGCAGCGTCGACGGCATCGGCCACCAGCTCGGGGTAGTAGCCCGCCCGGTCGATCGCGGCGCGGAGGCCGGCCAGGGAGGTGTCGGTCATGCAGTCATCCTTGCACCCGGGCCGGCCGGCGGGGCGACGGTCGTGGCGTCAGCGGGCCAGAGCGCGGGCAGCGCGCTCGGCGCGGACCGCCGGCCGGGCCAGCCGGCCGGTGGCAGCGAGCACCGTGGCTCCGCCGGGGGCCGCCACCACCGGGTTGAGCTCCAGCGACTCGACCTCGGGCACGTCGTCGGCGAGCCGGGCCAACCGGGCCAGCAGGTCCCCCAGCGCCGCGACGTCCATCGGAGTGCTCCCGTCGTGGCCGAGCAGCAGCGGAGCGGCCCGGACGCCGCGAATCAGGTCCGACAGGTCGCTGTCGGTCAGCGGGGGCACTGCGTAGGTACGGTCGCCCAGCAGGTCGGTCGCGACCCCACCGAGACCGAAGGACACGACCGGCCCGAACAACGGGTCCTCGACGGTCGCCAGCCGGGTCGCCACTCCGGTGGGTGCCATCTTCTGGACCACGAAGCCGCCTGCGGCGGCACCGAGCCGATGCCGCATGGCGCCGAACGCAGCCCGCAGCTCGTCGGCATTGTCGACGTCCAGCCGTACGCCGCCGAGCTCACGTCGGTGCCGCAGCTGGGGAGCCGTCGCCTTCAGCGCCACCGGGTAGCCGAGATCGTCGCCGGCGGCGGCGGCCTCGTCGGCGGTGGCCGCCGGGCGCACGTCCCACAGGTCGATGCCGTAGCAGGCCAGCAGCCGTCGCAGCTGTGCGTGATCGAGGTCCACGTGGTCGACGCCGGCGAGCAGCTCGGCGACCAGGGCGCGGGCCGCCCGGACATCGAGGCCGGAGGGCGACGCGGCGTGCCCGGCGGGGGTCGCGCGCCAGTCGGCGTACGCCGTGACCAGCGCGAGGGCCGCGACGGCGTCCTCGGGTGTGGCGTAGGAGGGCACCGACCCGGCTCCCCCGTCGGGGGCGCGCAGCGCCTCGGGTACTCCCGGCATGCCGAGGAAGGTCGACACGACGGTCTTGCCGGCGGCCCTGGACGCGGCGGCGAGCACCTGCGCCACGTCGGTGCCCGAGGTCGCCAGCGGCGGGATGAACAGCGCGACCACCGAGTCGACCTCCGCGGTGGCGAACACCTCGTCGAGTGCCGCGGCGAAGTCCGCCGAGGCGGCCCCGGGTCCGAGGTCGTGCTGCCGGACGACGGCCAGACCGGCCTCCTCGCAGGCGTCGACGGCGAGGAGGGCCAACGCGTCGGAGTTGCCGAGGACGGCGACCCGCCGGCCGGCCGGCAGGGGCTGGGTGGCGACGAGCGCCGCGACGTCGAACATCTGGTGGATGGAGCGGGCCCGGATGACGCCGGCCCGCCGGAACAGCGCGTCGACCGCAGCAGCCGGTGCCCGCGTGTCGCGGACCAGGTGCCCACCCGGCCGCTCGCCCCGGAAGCGGCCGGACTTCACCACGACCACCGGCTTCTGGCGTGCGAGCCGGCGGGCCAGCCGGCTGAACTTGCGCGGGTTGCCGAGCGACTCCAGGTAGAGCAGGACGGCGTCCGTCGCCTCGTCCTCCTCCCAGAACTGCAGCAGGTCGTTGCCGCTGACGTCGACCCGGTTGCCGGCCGAGACGAACGTCGACAGGCCGAGACCGCGGTGCACCACGTTGTCGAGCAGGGCGATCCCCAGCGCGCCGGACTGGGAGAAGAACCCGAGGCGCCCGCGTGGGGGGACCACCGGGGAGAGGCTCGCGTTGAGGCTCACCTCGGGGTCGGTGTTGAGCAGCCCGAACGAGCTCGGGCCGAGCACCCGCATCCCGCTGCCGCGGGCCAGCGCCACCAGCCTGCGCTGCCGCTCGGCCCCCTCCGGGCCGGTCTCGGCGAAGCCGGTGGACATCACCACCAGTCCGCGCACACCGCTGCCGGCGCAGTCGGCGACCACCGACTCCACCTCGTCGGCGGGCACCGCCACCACGGCGAGGTCGACCGGCCCGGGCACGTCCCTGACGGAGGTGTACGACGCGACCCCGGCGACCTCGTCGGCGTGCCGGTTCACCACGTGGAGTGCGCCGGCGTACCCGCCGTCGAGCAGGTGCTGCAGCACGACGTGCCCGAGGCTCGACTCGGCCCGGCCGGCGCCGACGACGACGACGGACCTCGGCTGCAGCAGCCGCTGGACGCTCCGGGCCTCGGCCCGGTGCTCGCGGGCGTAGGTCACGGCGAGCGAGTCCTCGGTCGGCTCGAGGTCGAAGGACACCCGCGCGACGCCGTCCTCGAAGCCCTGGTCGACGACGTAGCCCGCGTCGCTGAAGACGTGCAGCATCTTGCGGTTGGCCGGCAGGACGTCGGCGACGAACCGCGAGATGCCGCGCTCGCGCGCCGCCGCCGCGAGGTGCTCGAGGAACACGGTGCCCAGCCCACGGCCCTGGTGGTCGTCCTCGATGTTGAAGGCCACCTCGGCCTCGTCCGGCCCGACTCTCTCGTAGCGGACGACGCCGATCATCTCGTCGCCGATCGTCGCGACGAGCGCCGCCCGGTCGTGGTGGTCGACGACGGTGAACTTGTCGACGTCCCTGTCGGAGAGGTCGCGGTACAGCGAGAAGAAGCGGTAGTAGATGGTCTCGTCGGACAGCCTGCTGTGGAAGCGGCGGAGCCGGTCGGCGTCGGTCGGCCGGATCGGACGGAGGTGGGCGGTCCCGCCGTCACGGAGGACGACGTCGGCCTCCCAGTGCGCCGGGTAGCCGAGCTCGCCGTCGTCCACAGCAGGAGGCTAGCGAGGCCCGCGCGATCCGCCCCTGCCGCAGCACCGGCGGATCGCGCCTGCCTCGCCGACCGGGGTCAGAAGTGCAGCTGGGCGCGGATGGCGCCGGCGGGGTGCGCCGCGTTGTGCACGTTGACGTAGAAGCGGCGGGGGTGGGCGCGCAGCGCCGAGGCGAGAGACGCGCCGACGGTCGCGCAGCCCGCACTGGCCGGCGTGGGCGCGGTGAGCTCGACGACCACCGGCCCGGCAACCCCGGGCCGGCCGCGGTGGATGTGGGCAGCCGCCGCGGTCCCGACCTTCTTCGCCGAGAGGAGGTAGCAGAGCCGGGTGCCGTCGAGCGACCAGGCGAACGAGCCCCGGCCGTTGCCGTCACCAGGAGCCGGGACCTCCTGCGCGCCGGTCAGCCTGACCGAGTGCTGCGGCACCTCCGCGACCGCGGCGGCCGGGAGGCTCACCGCCGCACCGAGGACGACGGCGACGACGAGGACGGCGGGGCGAGCGCGCATGGTGGCCTCCAACGGCGTGGGCTGCTCGTGACGCAGTGATACGCGCCGGGAGGACCGCTGGGATTCCGCCGTCCGGCCACCGTCGTATTCACGGACTGTCGGAGGTGTCCCGTAGGGAGGTGGCATGCGATGGAGAGACCTCCAGGACCAGCAGCCCCGGCTCGGCGCGATCGCCCACGAGCGTCTGGTCGGCCCGGGCGTGCTGCTCGTGGTCTCGATCCGGGCGGACGGCACGCCGCGGCTGAGCCCGGTCGAACCGTTCGTGCTCGACGGTGACCTGTGGCTGTCGATGCTGCTCGGCTCGCTGAAGGCGGCCGATCTGGTGCGCGACCCGCGGGTCCTGGTGCACAGCGTCGTCACCGGCCCGGACGGCGGCGAGGGCGAGCTGAAGGTGCGCGGTACCGCAGAGGCGGTGACCGACGAACCGCGGCAACGCCGTTACGCCGAGGCGGTCTCCGCGGCACTCCCCTGGTCGCCCGAGGTGGGCCGGTTCCACCTCTTCACGGTGGAGATCGACGATGTCGCCTACGTCCGCTACGACAACGCGTCCGGCGACCAGCTCCTCGTCCGCTGGCCGGCGGGCACCGAGTCGGTACGGCGCGGCACCTCGGCCACGACGGTCGGTGACCCCGAACCGACGACCGGCGTGCTGGTCTGACGCACAGCAGCAGCGGGCCGACTACGGCGCGGAACCTGCGCCGCCGTCGTTGGCCGACTCAGAGCAGCCAGGACGATGCAGTGGCCGGCACGCCGTCCGCGCCCGACCGCTCTGTGGCGTGCGGGCCATGTGGCCCCGCACGGGGGTCGGAAAGCAGTGCTGCAGCGGGGCCACTCCGCTGGTCGTCGGCCGCTGCTCCCGCGTCCAGGCGCCGGTGACCAGAGCCGGACCCCAGACCAGCTGCCGATGGCTTTCGGCGGCCCCCGCCGTCAGTCGCCCTTGGTGCCGTCGATCAGCTCGCGGATGATGTCGAGGTGCCCGTTGTGGCGCGCGTTCTCCTCGACGAGGTGCTGGAGGATCCACCGGAAGGTGATCTCCTGCCCGCTGGGCGGCCGTCCCACGGCGATCCGGTCGAGCTCGAGGCCGGCGAACAGCTCGTCGTGCTCGCGCGCCAGCCGCTCGTAGTCCTCGAGGGTCACGGCGAGCGGCTCCCCCAGTCGGTAGGTGAACTCGCGGTCCGGGTCCTCGTCGGTCCACGGCCCCTGGTCCGGCTCGCCGAGCAGCCGCACGTGGATCCAGGACCACTCCACCCAGCGCAGGTGGCTGACGACACCCGACATCGTCATCGACGGCGAGGTCGGCAGCACCTGGCGAGCCGCCTCCTCGTCGGACAGCCCCTCACACTTCATCAGCGCCGTCCGCCGGGTGTAGTCGAGCATCGTGAGCAGGACGTCCCGCTCGTCGAGGGTGTCGGCGGCGAGGTCGGTACGTGGAGGGCGCTCGTCTGGGGTCATGCCGGCGATCCTGACGACCGGCACCGACAACGCCAAGCCGATCGCGGCGAGGGCGCCCGGTAGCGTGCGCGGGTGCTCACCGTCCTGCCCGAGGTCGCCGACGCCCTGGCGTCCGGCCGGCCCGTCGTCGCCCTCGAGTCGACCATCATCAGCCACGGCCTGCCCCGCCCCGACAACCTGCGGGTCGCCCGGGAGATCGAGCAGGCGGTACGCCGCGGCGGCGCCGTCCCGGCGACGGTCGCCCTCGTCGAGGGCCGGCCGCACGTGGGGCTCGACGACGCCGCTCTCGAGCACGTCGCGAGCAGCGATGACGTGGTCAAGGTGAGCACCCGCGACCTGGCCGTCGTCGCGGCGCGCGGCGGCAGCGGCGCCACGACGGTCGCGGCCACCTCCCACCTCGCGGCGCTGGCCGGCATCCGGGTGTTCGCGACCGGGGGGCTCGGCGGGGTGCACCGTGACGCCCGGGCCACCTGGGACGAGTCCGCCGACCTGCAGGCCCTCGCGACCACCGACATCACCGTGGTCTGCGCGGGTGTGAAGTCGATCCTCGACGTGTCGGCCACCCTCGAGCGGCTCGAGACCCTCGGCGTCGCCGTCCTCGGCTACCGCACCACCGCGTTCCCCGGCTTCTACCTCAGCGACTCCGGCCACCCGTTGGACTGGCGGGTCGACAGCCCCGAGGAGGTCGCCGCCGTGATGGCGGCTCGCTCCGGCCTCGGCACCGCCGACCGCGGAGTCGTGGTGGCGAACCCGCTCCCCACGGACGAGCAGCTCGACCCGGCCTTGCACGACCGGCTGCTGCACGACGGTCTCGCGGCGGCAGACGCCCAGCAGGTGCGCGGCAAGGACGTCACGCCGTTCCTGCTGGAGTTCTTCCACCGGGAGAGCAAGGGCGCCAGCCTCCAGGCGAACATCCGCATCGTCCTGCACAACGCCGAGCTCGCGGGGCGCATCGCCGCGGCGGCTTCGCCGACCCGCCGGAGCGCCTGACCTCGTGGCGAACGGTCCGCTGGGCACCGAGACCCTCGACGTCGTCGTGGTCGGCGACGTGATGGTCGACGTGCTGGCCTCGATGTCCGGCCCGCTCGCCTCCGGCAGCGACACGCCCTCGGTCGTCACCACGGCCGGCGGCGGCTCGGCGGCGAACGTCGCGTGCTGGCTGGCGCGGCAGGGTGTGCCCACGTCGTACGTCGGACGGGTGGGCGACGACCCGCTCGGCCGCGAGTCGGTGGCGGGGCTCACCGGCTGCGGCGTCACGCCGTACGTCAGCACCGACCCGGAGCGCACCACCGGCACCTGCGTCGTGCTGGTCGAGCCCGGCGGCGAGCGGTCGATGCTGCCTGACTCCGGCGCCAACACGACCCTGACCCCGGAGGACCTGCCGCGGCGGGCGTTCCGGCCCGGCGCGCACCTGCACCTGTCCGGCTACACGCTGCTCAACGAGGGCTGCCGGGAGGCCGGGCTCGCGGCGCTCGCGATGGCCCGCGAGACCGGCATGACGGTCTCGGTCGACCCGTCGTCGGCCGCCCCGCTGCAGACGGTCGGTGCGGCGCGGTTCCTCGCCTGGACCCGCGGTGTCGACCTGCTGCTCGCCAACCGCGACGAGGCAGCGGCCCTCGCGGGCACCGCTGACCCGCACGAGGCGGCGCAGCTGCTCGGCGACACCTACGGCGAGGTCGTCGTCAAGCTCGGGGCAGGCGGCGCTCTCTGGCACCGCGGCTTCATCGGCGCCAGCGCGCCGGCCGAGCGCACGGTCGAGGTCGTCGACACCACGGGAGCCGGCGACGCGTTCGCCGCCGGCTTCCTCGCGTCGTGGCTGCTGCACCCCGAGCCGGAGACGGCGCTGGCCGCCGGCAACCGGCTCGCGGGCCGCGCCGTGACCGTCGTCGGCGCCCGCCCACGGCCGGCGGCCGGATGAGCGAGGAGGGCGCCCTTGCTGCCGTCGAAGCGGCCGGCCTCGCGCACCGGGTGGTACGGCACGGGCCGGTGCGCAGCCTGGCCGAGGCAGCGGCGGCCCGCGGCGTGGAACCCGCCGCGGTCGTCAAGACCCTCGTCGTGCGCCGCGGCGAGGGCGACTACCTGTTCGTCCTGGTCCCCGGCGACCGGACCATCTCCTGGCCGAAATTGCGCGACCTGCTCGGCGTCAGCCGGATGTCGATGCCCGACGCTGCCACGGCTCGGGACGTCACCGGCTACGAGCGCGGCACGATCACGCCGTTCGGCGCCACCACCGCGTGGCCGGTGGTGGCGGACGAGCGGCTGCTCGGGCACGAGGTCACGCTCGGCGCGGGCGCCCACGGCGTCGCCGTCGCGGTCGACGCCGACGCCACGGTGACAGCCCTGGGAGCCGTCGTCGCCGACGTCACGGACCCCGAGGGATGAGGCGACCGCCCGGACGGTGCCAGGCAGCCCCGTCGATAGCGTCGACCACATGACGACGACCGGAACCGGTCCGACGACCACGGGCTCCCCCGCCGCCCAGCGCACGGCAGCCCTGGCGCTGACCGCCGCCGGCGTGACCGTCGTGCTGTGGGCCTCGGCGTTCGTCGCCATCCGGCACGTAGGGCGGGAGATCTCGCCCGGTGCGCTGACCCTGGGCCGGCTGCTGGTCGGCAGCATCGTGCTCGGAACCGTCGTCCTGGTCCGCGGCCCGAGCTGGCCGGCCCGCCGCGACTGGCGACTCCTGCTCGTCTGCGGGCTCCTGTGGTTCGGCGTCTACAACATCGCGCTGAACGCCGCCGAGCAGCGGGTCGACGCCGGGACCACCGCGATGCTCGTCAACGTCGGGCCGCTGATCCTTGCGATCCTCGCCGGCGTGCTCCTCGGTGAGGGGTTCCCCCGCCGACTGGTCGTCGGCAGCCTGATCGCCTTCGCCGGCGTGGTCGTCATCGGTGCGGCCACCTCGGGCCGCAGCGCCGGCACGGCGGGTGTCCTGCTGTGCCTCGTCGCCGCGGTCGGCTACGCCGTGGGCGTCGTCGCGCAGAAGCCACTGCTCGGCCGCCTACCGGCCCTGGAGGTCACCTGGCTCGCGTGCAGCGTCGGCGCCGTCGCCTGCCTGCCGTTCGCCCCGCAGCTGCTGTCCGAGGCGTCCGACGCACGCGTCTCGACCCTCGGCTGGATCGTCTACCTCGGCGCGTTCCCGACGGCCATCGCCTTCACCACGTGGGCCTTCGCCCTCTCCCACACGACGGCCGGCCGGATGGGCGCCACCACCTACCTGGTGCCGCCGGTCACGATCCTGCTGGCGTGGTTCCTCCTCGACGAGACGCCGGTGCTGCTCGCGTTCGCCGGTGGGGCCCTCTGCCTGCTGGGCGTCGCGGTTGCCCGCGGTACCCGCGCCCGCCGCGACCGCACCGGGGCGCCGGCGTGACCCCCAAGATCCTTTGTGCGTCGACACACCGCGCCGTCGGCGTGTCCGGTGTGTCGACGCACAAACGGTCCGGGTGACCGACCGGCGTTGACCCCCGTGAGGCGCGGTGCGAGGGTCACGGCATGGGCCAGACCGACGCGTTCCGGCATGCCCGGGACCTCCTCCAGCAGCACCGCACCGACTACGAGTCAGCGGTCGCCGAGTTCCGCTGGCCGGAGCTCGAGTACTTCAACTTCGGCGTCGACTGGTTCGACGTCCTGGCGGCGGAGCAGCCCGACGTCCCCGCCGTCTGGATCGTCGACGCCGACGGCACCGAGGACCGGCAGACCTACGGCGAGCTGTCGGCACGCTCGTCGCAGCTCGCGTCCTGGCTGCAGGGCGAGGGCGTCGACCGGGGCGACCGGGTGCTGCTGGTGCTGGGCAACGTCATGCCGCTGTGGGAGGTGATGCTCGCCTGCATCAAGCTCGGCGCAGTCGTGATCCCCGCCACCACGCTGCTCGGCCCGCGCGACCTCGCGGACAGGGTCGAGCGCGGCAAGGTCCGCCACGTGGTCACGGCGTCGGCCGACACCGAGAAGTTCGCCGACGTGCCGGGCAGCTGGACCCGGATCGCCGTCGGCCCGCCCGTCGCCGGCTGGCTGCGCTACGACGACTCGCGTGCGCACCTCGACTCGTTCAGCGCCGAGGTCGAGACCCGCGCCGACGAGACCCTGCTGCTCTACTTCACCAGCGGCACCACCGCGCGGCCCAAGCTGGTCGAGCACACCCACACGTCCTACCCGGTCGGGCACCTGTCGACGGCGTACTGGATCGGGCTGCGGCCGGGCGACGTGCACCTCAACGTCTCCTCCCCCGGCTGGGCCAAGCACGCATGGAGCAACGTCTTCGCGCCGTGGATCGCCGGCGCGACGGCGTTCGTCGTCAACCAGCCGCGCTTCGACGCCGGCCGCCTGCTCGACACGATGGCCCGCTGCGGCGTCACGACGTTCTGCGCGCCGCCGACGGTGTGGCGGATGCTCGTGCAGGAGGACCTCGCGGCGCACCCGGTGCCGACGCTGCGCGAGGTCGTCGGAGCCGGCGAGCCGCTCAACCCGGAGGTGATCGAGCAGGTCGAGAAGGCGTGGGGCAAGACGGTACGCGACGGCTACGGGCAGACGGAGACCACCGCTCAGATCGGCAACCCGCCCGGCGCCCGGCTCAAGCCCGGGTCGATGGGCCGCCCGCTGCCCGGCTACACCGTGACCCTGCTCGACCCGGTCACCTCGGAGGTCGGCACCGAGGGCGAGATCTGCCTCGACCTGTCGGCGCGGCCCACGGCACTCATGGTCGGCTACCGCGACGACCAGGCCCTGACCGACGAGGTCATGCGCGGCGGCTACTACCACACCGGTGACGTCGCCAGCCGCGACGAGGACGGCTACGTCACCTACGTCGGGCGCAGCGACGACGTCTTCAAGGCGAGCGACTACCGCATCTCGCCGTTCGAGCTGGAGAGCGTCCTCATCGAGCATCCGGCGGTGGCCGAAGCGGCCGTCGTGCCGGCACCGGACCCGGTCCGCCTCGCGGTACCCAAGGCGTACGTGGTGCTGGCCGCCGGCCACCCGCCGGACGCCGACACCGCCCGGTCGATCCTGGCCTACGCACGGGCGCACCTCGCGCCGTACAAGCGGGTCCGGCGGCTCGAGTTCGCCGACCTGCCGAAGACGATCAGCGGCAAGATCCGCCGGGTCGAGCTGCGGAGCGCCGAGACCGACCGCGGTGCCGGCACCCGCGCCGCCGGCGAGTTCCGCGAGGAGGACTTCCCCGACCTCAAGGGCTGACCCGCGAGCGGCCCCTCCGTCAGATCCGCTCGTTTGCGACCTCGGCCCCCGACACGCCGGCGCTTCGTCCGGCGAGTCGGGGCACGAGGTCGCAAACGATCACCCGTGGACGGCGGGAGGCCGCTGGGGCGGCGAACCTGGGGCGGCGGAGGCCCCGGTGGCGGGTCGCTGCCGGGTCCCGTCCGGGGGCCGGGGCAGGATGGGACGGACCCCCCTCCCGACCCGCCAGGAGCTCCACCCGTGGCACGCAGGACCAAGACTCGCAGCGAATCGTCCGACGGCGGCGACTACACCGAGAACATCGTCGACATCGACGTCTCCGACGAGATGCAGGGCTCGTACCTCGAGTACGCCTACTCGGTCATCTACGCCCGCGCCCTTCCCGACGCGCGCGACGGCCTCAAGCCGGTGCACCGGCGGATCCTCTACCGGATGGCCGAGATGGGCCTGCGGCCCGACCGCGGGCACGTGAAGTGCGCCCGCGTCGTCGGTGACGTGATGGCGACGCTGCACCCCCACGGCGACACCGCGATCTACGACACCCTCGTCCGGATGGCCCAGCCGTGGTCGCTGCGCCTACCGCTGGTCGACGGGCACGGCAACTTCGGCAGCCTCGGCAACGACGACCCGCCGGCTGCCTACCGCTACACCGAGTGCCGGCTGACACCCGCCGCGCTCGCGGTCACCGAGGGCATCGACGAGGGCGTCGTCGACCTCCGACCCAACTACGACGACCGGGAGATGGAGCCCGAGGTCCTGCCCTCGGCCTTCCCCAACCTGCTGGTCAACGGCGCCTCCGGGATCGCCGTCGGCATGGCCACCAACATGCCGCCGCACAACCTGGTCGAGGTCGTGTCCGCGGCGAGGCATCTCATCAAGCACCCCGACGCCGGCCTCGACGACCTCATGCGGTTCGTGCCCGGCCCCGACCTGCCCACCGGGGGCAAGATCGTCGGCCTCGACGGCATCCGCGAGGCCTACGAGACCGGCAAGGGCACCTTCCGTACCCGGGCCACCGCGCGGGTCGAGAACGTCACCCCCCGCCGCAAGGGCATCGTCGTCACCGAGCTGCCGTGGGGCGTCGGCCCGGAGCGCGTCAAGGAGAAGATCGCCGACCTGGTCCGTGGCAAGAAGCTCCAGGGCGTCACCGCCGTCGACGACTACACCGACCGGCACAAGGGCCTGCGGCTCGTCATCGAGGTGAAGAACGGCTTCAACCCCGAGGCCCTGCTGGAGCAGCTCTACCGGCTGACCCCGCTCGAGGAGACCTTCGGGATCAACAACGTCGCGCTGGTCGAGGGCCAGCCCCGCACGCTCGGCCTCAAGCAGCTGCTCGAGGTCTACGTCGCGCACCGGCTCGACGTCGTCCGCCGGCGCAGCCTGTTCCGCCGCACCAAGGCGCAGGACCGCCTGCACCTGGTCGACGGCCTGCTGGTCGCGATCCTCGACATCGACGAGGTCATCCAGGTCATCCGCACCAGCGACGACGCCGCCGCCGCGCGCGAGCGCCTGATGTCGGTCTTCGAGCTGACGGAGACCCAGGCCACCTACATCCTCGACATGCCGCTGCGCCGGCTCACCAAGTTCTCCCGGATCGAGCTGGAGGCCGAGCAGGAGAAGCTCCGGCAGCTCATCGCCGAGCTCACCGAGATCATCGACTCCGAGACGCTGCTCCGGAAGACCGTGTCCGACGAGCTGGCCGACATCGCCAAGCAGTTCGGTACCCCGCGGCGCACCGTGCTGCTCGAGTCGGCCGGCGTACCGACCACCACCGCGGTGCCGCTCGAGGTCAGCGACGACCCGTGCTGGGTGCTGCTGTCGTCCACCGGCCTGCTCGCGCGCACCCTCACCGCAGACCCGCTACCCACCGAGGGTGCCCGCGCCAAGCACGACCTGGTGGTCTCGGCGGTACGCACGACCGCGCGTGGCGAGGTGGCCGTGGTGACGACGGCCGGGCGGCTGGTGCGGCTGGGTGTCCTCGACATGCCGGCACTGCCCGACACCGCGTCCGCACCGCACCTGTCCGGCGGCGCGCCGGTCACCGAGTTCCTCCCCCTCGAGAAGGACGAGCAGGTGCTCGCTCTGTGCAGCCTGGACGCTGACGGGGCGGACGGCCGCACGCTGGCGCTGGGCACCGAGCAGGGCGTCGTGAAGCGCGTCGTGCCGGAGCACCTCACCAACAAGGACTCGTGGGAGGTCATCTCCCTGAAGCCCGGCGACCGGGTGGTCGGGGCCGTCGAGACCCTCTCCGACGAGCGTGAGCTCGTGTTCGTCACCTCCGACGCGCAGCTGCTGCACTTCGACGCGTCGGCGGTCCGTCCCCAGGGCCGCTCGGCCGGCGGCATGGCCGGCGTCCGGCTCGCGGCAGGCGCCAAGGTGGTGTTCTTCGGCGTGGTCGACCCCGGCATCGAGTCCACGCTGGTCACCGTGTCGGGCTCGTCGGCCGCGCTCCCGGGTACCGATGCCGGCTCGGTCAAGGTCACGCCGTACGCCGAGTACCCGACCAAGGGGCGCGGCACCGGTGGGGTGCGCTGCCACCGCTTCCTGCGCGGAGAGGACGTCCTCACGCTCGCCTGGGCGGGCGGTGCGCCGCCACGTGCCTCCGCCGCCACCGGGGTGGCGGTCGACCTGCCGCCGGCGACCGGCAGGCGCGACGGGTCGGGCGTCGCTGCCGGTCAGCCGATCGCCGCGGTCGGCGGCCCGCTGCCGCCAGGCTGAGCCGTCAGGCGGTGAAGCCCTCGGACAGGTAGGCGTCCAGGGCCCGGTAGCCCTCGTCGACGTAGGTCAGGAACTGGCGCCCGCCAGGTGGCCAGCCGACCGCGGCGGGCGGCGGCTGGTCGTCGGCCGGAAGGTGGGCGCAGCCGGTCCCGACCTGGCCGGCGGTGCCGGCCCGGCGCTTGGCGCGCACGATCCAGACCACGGCGGCCAGGTACCCGCCCGTGAGGATCGCCAGCACGACCAGCATGGAGTTCTCATCGGCCGGTCCGGCGTCGACCTTCAGCCCCTTTCCGCGATGCGGACGTCAGGGAGTGCGCGCCGCCCAGGGCGAGGACGTCAGTCGTTCGTCGAGCGCTCCGCCGGCGACGCAGTCCGGGCTGAGGTACTCCTCGGGCATCTGCGGAAGGACGTTCCGGACGTATGCCGCGGCCAGCCGCCGCGCCTGCTCGGGGGTGGCGCCGAGGAGCTCCGCGGTGCGGGCGTCACGCTGCACCGCGCGGCACTCGGCGACCGCCTCCGCCGTCTCGCCGGCCATGTGCATCGCCTCGTGCGTCAGCACGTGCACCGCAACCACCTCGTCGCGGCCGGGGTCCGCCTTGTCCGAGCCCAGGTAGTCCGCCAGCGCAGCGCACTGGGCCCGCTTGATCAAGGTGGCGTGCTCGGGTACGCCGTCGGCGCCGTACCGCACGTAGCCGAGCTCTGCGCCCGCGTCGACGAACTCCTGGCCCGCGGTCTGGCAGCGCACCCGGACCGGTGTCCCGACCAGGTCGGTGGCGACCGCCACCAGCCGCTGCTCCAGCCGATGGTGACGTACCACGGGCACCAGCAGGGCGGCCCCGACCAGTGCGAGCGCGACCACGGAGACGGCCGGGAAGGGCCTCGGTCGGCCGAGCCCGTCGCGCCGGCGCAGCCCCCAGCGCGCCGCGAGCGTCAGCGCAGCGGCGAGCAGGGTCAGAGCGGACCAGAGCAGCACGATGGAGGTATCGGCCGGTCCGGCCCTGCACTTGCGGGTTTCCGGTCAGACCAGCGCCTCGCCGACGCTGACCGTGCTGAACACGATCGCTGCGGCGCAGTCGATCCCCACCGAGCTGCTGACGGAGGCGGGTCAGGCGTCGATGGCGTCGCGGTCGACGCGGGACGCACCAGCCACGATGAAGTCCCGCCGCGGGCTGACGTCGTTGCCCATGAGCAGCTCGAACGAGTGCTCGGCACCCTCGACGTCGCCGAGGGTGACCCGGCGCAGCATGCGGTGCCGCGGCTCCATGGTGGTCTCGGCCAGCTGGTCGGCGTCCATCTCGCCGAGACCCTTGTAGCGCTGGATCGGCTCCTTGTACCGCCGCCCCTTGCGCTGCAGGTCAGCGATCGTCTTGCGCATCTGCGCCTCGGTGTAGGTGTAGACGACCTCGTTCTTCTTGCTGCCCGGGTTCACGATCTCGATGCGGTGCAGCGGCGGCACTGCGGCGAACACCCGGCCGGCCTCGACCATCGGGCGCATGTACCGGTAGAAGAGCGTGAGCAGCAGGCAGCGGATGTGGGCGCCGTCGACGTCGGCGTCGGCCATCAGGATCACCCGGCCGTAGCGCGCGTTGGCGAGGTCGAACGTGCGCCCCGAGCCGGCGCCGATCACTTGGATGATCGCCGCGCACTCGGTGTTCTTCAGCATGTCGGAGGCCGAGGCCTTCTGGACGTTGAGGATCTTGCCGCGGATCGGCAGCAGCGCCTGCACCTCGGAGTCGCGGGCCAGCTTGGCGGTGCCGAGCGCCGAGTCGCCCTCGACGATGAACAGCTCGCTGCGTTCGACGTCGTCGCTGCGGCAGTCCGCGAGCTTCGCCGGCAGCGACGACGTCTCGAGCGCGTTCTTCCGGCGCTGCAGCTCCTTGTGCTGGCGGGCGGCGATGCGGGTGCGGGCCGCGGCGGCCACCTTGTCGAGAACGGCCTTCGCAGCCGCCTTGCCGCCGCGCTTGGGGTTGGTCAGAGCCGCCTTCAGCTCCTTGCTCACGACCGAGGCGACGATGCGTGACGCCGCCGAGGTACCGAGCACCTCCTTCGTCTGGCCCTCGAACTGCGGCTCGGCGAGGCGGACCGTGATGATCGCGGTGAGCCCCTCGAGGACGTCGTCCTTGACCACGTCGTCCTCCGCGGCGCGCAGCACCCGCTGGGCGCGCAGCACCTCGTTCACCGTCTTGGTGAGGGAGCGCTCGAAGCCCTGGACATGGGTGCCGCCCTTGGGCGTCGCGATGATGTTGACGTAGGAACGGACCGTCGCGTCGTAGCCGGTGCCCCACCGCAGGGCGACATCGACCTCCAGATCACGCTGGACGTCGGTCGAGGTCATGTGGCCCTTGTCGTCGAGGACCGGGACCGTCTCGGTGAACCCCCCGGTCCCCTGCAGCCGCAAGGTGTCGCTCACCGCCTGGTCCGGAGCCAGGAACTCGCAGAACTCGCTGATGCCGCCGTCGTAGCGGAAGGTCTCGACCGCGGGCTCTGCACCTCGCGAGTCGCGCACGACCAGGGTCAGCCCGGGAACGAGGAACGCCGTCTGCCGTGCGCGGTTGTGCAGCTCGTCGATCGAGATCGCCGCGTCCCGGAGGAAGATCTGCAGGTCCGGCCAGTAGCGGACGCGGGTGCCGGTGCGCTTCTTGGCGACCTTGCCGGTGACCCGGACCCCCGACCCCTCCACGAACGGTGAGTCGGGGGTGCCGTTGCCGAACGTGCCCGGCGTGCCCCGGAGGAAGCTCATGGAGTGCGTCTTGCCGTCACGGTCGACGTCGACGTCCAGCCGGACCGACAGCGCATTGACCACGGAGGCACCCACGCCGTGCAACCCACCGGTGGCGGCATACGAGCCGCCGCCGAACTTCCCGCCCGCGTGCAGCCTTGTCATGACGACCTCGACACCGGACAGACCGGTGCGCGGTTCGATGTCGACCGGTATGCCCCGACCGTCGTCGCGGACCTCGACTGAGCCGTCCGGGTGAAGTTCGACGTCGATATGGGTGCAGTGGCCGCCCAAGGCCTCGTCGACCGCGTTGTCGATGATCTCCCAGAGGCAGTGGATCAGACCTCGCGAGTCGGTGGATCCGATGTACATGCCCGGACGCTTGCGGACGGCCTCCAGGCCCTCGAGAACCAGCAGGTTCCGGGCGTTGTAGGCGTCCGGCTCGAACTCACCGTCACTGCGGGCATGGAGCGTCTGGGTCACCCGCCGAGGCTACCGGCGGGCCGGGACAAGGCCCCCGGGCCGCTCCCCGCGACACGCCGTGACGTACCTGTGACGCTGCTGGAGTTCGTCCGTGCTGTGAGATGGGCAACAGTAGACAAGCCGGAACGGCCTCTACGCGCAGAGCGAACCAATACTCTGGGGGTCCGGGAACGAACCGGTATGGCCGACGTGTTGACTAGGACATCCGAGCACCACTGCACCACGAGAAGAGAGGGCGACGTGACTTCTGCACTTGCCTCGCACCCTCCGCTGACCGCCGCTGACCGCTGCGACCGCTGCGGCGCACAGGCCTACATCCGGGTGACGATGCCTTCCGGCGGAGAGCTCTTGTTCTGCGCCCACCACGGCCACGCCCACGAGAACAAGCTGCGCGAGCTCGCTGCCGAGATCCACGACGACAGCTCCCAGCTGACCGCGACGCCCGCCGCTGCTCCCGACGTGGAGCGCTGAGCCGCAGCTCGCCCGCACGACCACCGAAGGGCCCCGGACATCGTCCGGGGCCTTTCGTCGTCTCCCCGGATGGTGCATGCGCACCACAGGCCCTGCACCCACCTGTCGCTGCGCAGAAGTCTGGTCGCTCCTCCTTTGTGGTGGTGGTCGTGGCCGTCCCTCGTGGCGGTGCCTGCCGGCGGTCGCAAGCGCCACCCCCCGGACTCCCTCGTCACGCAGGCAGAAGTGACTTGTGTGCCGGCTCGAGGTCGTGCAGGTATGGCCCGGACGAGCAGCCGACCGACGAGTCCCGTTTCGCCGGGCGCAGTCCGGGCAGTCGGTCACTCGTGATACTTCGATGGGTATGGCGCGCCGTGGCCCTGTTCCTCGGCCGCAAGGCCTGGGCTGCCTGGCAGCGGCGACGCGACCAGCAGGGCCACGCCGACCCCGACCGGCGCCGGGCCCCGCGCTGACGGAGGCTGACCCGCGCTGACAGGCTGGGGGCCATGAACCCCGCGGTGCTCGTGGCTCGCCTGTGGCGGCGCGTCGAGCTGCGGCTGGCCCGCCTCCTGTGGCGGCGGGGGTGGCGGGTGCGCCTGCTGTCGTTCAGCTCCTACGGCGTGAGCGTGGCGCCTGGGCGGCCCGGCTGGGTCCGGCTCATCGGGCGTGCACTGCTCACCCACACACCGGGTCCCGAGGCCGAGCTCGTCCGGGGCTGGCACCGCTTCATGACGATCCCGCTCGAGGGTGTCCCGGTCGACGTCACCGTCGGTGGGGTCAGCGCGTCGGTGCGCACCGGTCCCGGCGGTTATGTCGACCACCTCCTCGCAGCCGACCTGACGCCCGGCTGGCACGAGCTGACGATGTCCAGCGCCCACGGCGAGGTGGCCCCCGGGCGGGTCCGCATCGTCGGCCCGGACGAGACGTCCGGCCTGGTGAGCGACATCGACGACACCGTGATCATCACCGCGCTCCCGCGACCGCTTCGGGCGTTCTGGAACACCTTCGTCCGCCACGAGTCGACCCGGCGGCCGGTTCCGGGGATGGCCGAGCTCTTCCACCGGCTCCCCGTCGGGGACCCGAGACCGTTCACGGCGTACGTCTCGACCGGGCCTTGGAACGTCGCGCCGAGCCTCGAGCGCTTCCTGGACCGGCACGGCTACCCCCCGGGCCCTCTGCTCATGACCGACTGGGGCCCCACCGACGAGCGGTGGTTCCGGTCCGGGCGGCAGCACAAGCACGATGCGCTGCGTCAGCTCCTCGCCGACCTGCCGGGCCTGACCTGGACCCTGGTGGGCGACGACGGGCAGCACGACCCGGCCCTGTACGACGACCTGGTGGCCGAGCACCCGGACCGGGTGCGACTGGTGCTGATCCGCCAGCTCACGGAGACCGAGCAGATCCTCACCCACGGCACGCCCACGGCGAGGCCGGGCGAGGGCGCCGGCGACCGCCCGGCGCGGCCCGACGTCCCGGTGCTACGCGCAGGCGACGGGCACGCCCTCGCCCGCTCCGCCGAGGGACTGCGCCCCCGTCCTTGACCCAGTGTTGGTCGGTCCTCGGCGTGCCCGGGGGGCGATCCGGGGTAGTCGCCGTGCATGGACGGGGAGCGGCGCCGACGCCGGGAGGACCTGCTGCGACGCCTCGAGCAGCGGCGCCCGCGCCGCAGCTACCTGCTGCGGCGGCTGGACGAGCTGGCCCGCCGCCGGGCCAACCGCCGTCGTGGGCAGAGCGGCGAGGATCCGTCCTGACCGGTGCGGTCGGTTCCTACCCGTCCCCGAGCGCGAGCAGGTCGCGACGGATCTGGGTGACCACCACGACAGCCGGCACACCCAGCTCGGCGGCGATCTCGCGCGAGGTCATCCGGAACACCATCGCCATGGCGAGGCACTCGTACGGAACCGGGAGCGGCGCACTCGCCGGCGACGTACCGGACGGTGAGAGCGCCGTCAGCAGCTCCCGGGTGAGGTGGGTCGTGAGCGACGTCCGACGGTCCCACGGGGCCTCGTCGCGGACGAGCCGCACCATACTGCTGACGGCCGCATCGGCGGCCTGGCGCCGGTCAGGGACGAGGAGCAGACCGGTGCGGTAGAGATGCTCGCCGTGCAGGTCGCACAGATCGTGGACTGCCTCGACCTCGAGGCTCAGCGGCGGGTCGGCCGCGTCGCGCGGGGGCCTTGGGCGACGTCGGCCCACCTCGGTCTGCCACGAAGCCCCCATGCTGTGCCTCCGACCCTCGGGCTGCCGGGGCTGGGGCAGCGCGACCTCGCTCGATGTGTCCCCGGCCTACCCGGATTCTCACGACCCGACACCCGGCCTGCCGACGCTTCGGCCCGCAGGCCTAGCGGTCTTCGCTCGCGAAGGACTCCAGATTGCTCCCGTAGGCGTCGGCGCAGCCGGCGCAGCGCGCCGCGCTGTACGGCCGATCGACGGGCCGCAGCTGCTCAGGGTGCCGGATGCGTGGGCAGTCCTCGCGGGTGTGGAACCGGGACGACGTCTGCGGCGAGCCCTCGGCGCTGTACGGCTCGACCCATCCGCTGGGCGGGGTGTACGTCATGGGGTGTCCTCGGGGCCGGGAGGTACGCCTGCCCCGGGCCTCGGAGCCTGCGTCGGGCAAACCCTACGTCGGCACGGGGCCGCGGGCAGGCACATCGGCAGTCGGACCGACGGGCGGGTTGCGTGGGCGGACCATTGTTCCGATGCAGCGATCAGGTCGGTCCCCGCACACTCCCGGGCACGCGACGTCCACGCCCCGTGGGGCGTCCCGGACAGCCCGGGTGGGTGCGCAGGTGGCAGAGCGGGCGGCCGGGTCTGCACAGCGACCCTCACGCGGGGCCGCTGACCAGCGCCGCGACAGAGATGGCGAGCGCGTCGGCTACGCGGATCGAGCTCAGCGTCCGGTGCTGCGGGCGGCCGGGTGCCTAGTCGGTCTCGTCATCCTGATGCGCAGATGACATGGGGAGGATGAGGAGGCGGCCGGTGGGTCGAAGCTCATCCGCCCAGTACAACCGCCGGAGCACGAGACCGGCATCGGTCTCGAACCGCACCAACGCGCGCGGGCGGCGACCCTCGACGTACCGCCACAGGACCGCGGCGGGTCGCCAGTCACCCATGTACCTCACCAGGACGACCTCGCCCGCCACGTCCGCCCCCATGCTGGCGGCGCCGCGCGTTCCCTGACCCCCCACGGGAGCGGAGCGCGGCGCCAGCTCCGATCTTCCCCTCCAGCAGCCGGCGCCGCCACTGCCCGATCGGGCGACAGCCTCATCCGCAGCGCTGATCGTCCACGACGGAGCGTGATCACCTGGGACGGCTCGCCAGACTCCGGTCGTCGGCACTGGAGGCGAGGACAGCCTGAGTGAGTCCTTCCGACTCGGCCGCACGTGAGTCGCCGGGGACGCGCGGCGTCGGGTGCGTCCTGAGAAGATCGGGCATGGTCAGTGTGCAGGCGGCGACGCTGGTAGCGCCCCGCCACATCGAAGTCAGGGACTACCCGCTCCCGACGGAGCTCGAGCCAGGAGCCGTCCTGCTACGGATGATCGCGTCCGGCATCTGCGGCACGGACAAGCACACGTACCGCGGCGAGACCGTCCAGTACGCCGGTACTGCCTACGAACGGACCACGCCGTTCCCCCTCATCCAGGGTCACGAGAACCTCGGGACCGTCGAGGCGATCGGCTCCGGAGGAGCCGTGGCTCAGGACGGGTCCTGGTTGCAGGTCGGCGACCGGGTCGTGCCCGCTCCGAATCGAGCCTGCGGTTCGTGCCGGACCTGTCAGCGAGGGTTTCCGTACTACCTGTGCCGCAATCTCGAGAACTACGGCAACTCGCTCAGCTGCGCCGAGCCGCCGCACCTGTTCGGAGGGTGGTCGGAGTACCTCTACCTCAAGCCCCGAACGGCGGTGTTCCGCGTGCCGCCGGATCTGCCGTCGGAGGTCGCGGTCCTGACCGAGATCTTCGCCGTCACCCACAGCCTCGAGCGGGTCGCTGCCATCCGCCGGCCCGGTGGCTTCCTGCCGGGCGACACGGTCGCCGTCGTCGGCGTGGGATCGCTGGGCATGGCCCACCTGGTCAAGGCGGCGCTGATGGGCGCCGGTCGGGTCATCGCCATCGACAAGTCGCCGAAACGGCTGGCGCTGGCGCGGCGGCTCGTGAACGCTGACGCAGTGGTCGTCGACCACGGCCCCGGCGACCGCGGCGACGACGTACGTGCTCGGGTGAGGGAACTGACCGACGGCGACGGGGCGGACGTGGTCGTCAATGCGACCGGCTTCCCGGGCTCCTTCGCCACGGCCGTGTCACTGGTCCGCGACGCGGGCACGATCCTCGAGGTCGGAGCCTTCGTCGACATGGGGCCAGAGGCGTTCAACCCGGCGGTGATCTGCGGACGGAGCCTGACCGTCATGGGGATAGGTGGGGAGGATCTGCAGGCATACGCCCGGACGCTGGCCCTCCTCGTGCGCCACCGTGACGCCATCCCGTTCGCCGAGATGGTCTCTCACACGTTTCGCATCGCCGATGCGGCCGCTGCCGTGGAGACGTCGCTCGACGCCGAGAACGCGACGAAGGTCCTCATCTCGAACGTGCTCGCACCGCACACTTCTTGAGCCTGCGACCCCGTCCCCGTGATCCACAGTGGATCTGCTGGAGATTGTCCAACGGATCCGCTGTGGATCACCGCCTCGTGGCAGGTGCCGTGTACCAGCGGCCGACGCCCGAGGCACGTGTGCCACGTGCGCGGCGCGTCGTGCTCACGCGGGAGCTGACGGCCGGAGCAGCTGCCGTGCACGGGCGACTGCGAGCAGACCGACAGCCGCGGTGGTCAGCAGCAGGGCGACCCCGCAGGCGACCGACCGGCCGGACAAGGCGTCATCGGTGAGATCGCCGTCGAACAGCCCGAAGAGGACGCTGATCAGGCAGATCGCGCCCAGGAGGATGGCCGAGACCTTGCCGACCGGCGGCCGGACGTCGCGCGCGGCCAGCAATGCCAGGCCGACCTCCACAGCCACCACGGGCAGAGGTACTGCGGACACGGTGTCGAAGCCCCACACCTCACCCCACGTGTTGACCCCCGAGGAGACGCCCTCGACGCCGGCGACCAGGTCGACGGCGAGCAAGACCACCGTTGCGAGGACGACACGGCGACCGGAGCCCACGGACGACACCGTACGCGCGGGAGAAGCGACCTGGGGCAAGCAGCGAGGAGACATCGACCGATCGAGAAGGACGCACATTCCCACTCGTGAGTGAGAGCACTTCTGCCTGACAGGTCCACGAGCGGCGACTACCGGAAGCGTGCAGGTCGAGGGCGAGCTCAGCGATGCTCGGGAGGCATCGCTCAGTCGAGGTAGTCGCGAAGGACCTGCGAGCGTGACGGGTGACGGAGCTTCGACATGGTCTTCGACTCGATCTGGCGGATCCGCTCGCGGGTGACGCCGTAGACCTTGCCGATCTCGTCGAGCGTCTTGGGCTGCCCGTCGGTCAGGCCGAAGCGCATCGACACGACACCGGCCTCGCGCTCGGAGAGGGTGTCCAAGACCGAGTGCAGCTGCTCCTGGAGCAGCGTGAAGGACACGGCGTCGGCCGGGACCACGGCCTCGGAGTCCTCGATGAGGTCGCCGAACTCGCTGTCGCCGTCCTCGCCGAGGGGCGTGTGCAGGGAGATCGGCTCACGGCCGTACTTCTGGACCTCGACGACCTTCTCCGGGGTCATGTCGAGCTCCTTGGCGAGCTCCTCCGGTGTGGGCTCGCGGCCCAGGTCCTGCAGCATCTGGCGCTGGACGCGGGCCAGCTTGTTGATGACCTCGACCATGTGCACCGGGATGCGAATGGTGCGGGCCTGGTCGGCCATGGCGCGCGTGATGGCCTGCCGGATCCACCAGGTGGCGTACGTGGAGAACTTGTAGCCCTTGGTGTAGTCGAACTTCTCGACGGCCCGGATCAGGCCCAGGTTGCCCTCCTGGATCAGGTCCAGGAAGAGCATGCCGCGGCCGGTGTAGCGCTTGGCCAGCGAGACGACCAGGCGGAGGTTGGCCTCGAGCAGGTGGTTCTTGGCCCGGCGCCCGTCCTCGGCGATCCAGTCCAACTCCTTCTTCATCTTCGGAGCGAACTTCTCCGTGGAGTTGATCTTCTCCTCGGCGAACAGGCCGGCCTCGATCCGCTTCGCCAGCTCGACCTCCTGCTCGGCGTTGAGCAGGGCGACCTTGCCGATCTGCTTGAGGTAGTCCTTGACAGGGTCAGCGGTGGCGCCGGCGGTGGCCACCTGCTGCGCGGGAGCGTCCTCCTCGTCCTCGTCGGACAGGGTGAAGGACTCGCCCTCCTCGCCCTCGGGCGCGTCGGTGGGCTCCTCCGTCGAGCCCTTGGCCGCCTCGGTCCCCTCGCCCTCGGCGGGTGCGCCCTTGGCCGCGTCGGCGGCGGCCTTCTTGGTCGCAGCCGCGCCGGTGGCCTTCGTGGCAGCGGGCGTCGCCTCGGGAGCGGCGGCCTTCTTGGCCGCGGCCGCCGGCGTCGCGGCCTTCTTGGACGCGGCAGCCTTCGCCGCGGCCGGCGCCTTCTCGGCGGCCTTCACGGCCTTGACAGGGGCCTTCTTCGCCGCGGCCTTCTTGGCCGGGGCAACGGTCTTCGTGGTGGTGGCGCGCTTCGCGGCGGTGGCCGCGGCGACCGCCCTCTGGTGCGTCGCAGCCGAACCATCGGCCTCGACCATCACGTTCACTCCTTCGTCGCTGAGGCTGCGGAGCAGCGTCCTCATCCGGGCCGGCCTGATGCCAGCCCCCTCGAAGACGGTCCGGACGTCACGTGCGGTGACGTACCCACGGTCCTTAGCCTGCTCGAGCAGACCCTGCAGGGCAGGATCCAGGAACTCCGGCGGGAGTGGGCGAACCGAGTCCGACACGTACTACCTCTCGTCGTGCCCGGGCACGCAGCAGCCCGGGCATGTACCAGGTGGATGGGGTGGCTGGTCTGTGGGCTGCACCGCCGGGACCGGGCTGGCGTGGCGACGCAACGCAACATTGTGACACGCGGCCGGTCCCTCGCGCAGATCCGGGCGCGTCGGAGCAGCCCGGCGCCGCTCCTGTCAGCGCGCGAACCGGACCGCCAGCACCGTGGCGTCGTCGCGGCCCGGCGAGTCGGGCAGCAGGTCGGCGGCCACCCGGTCGACCAGCGCCGCCAACGGTTCCTCGGCGGTCCCGACCACCGTCAGCAGATCGGCCAGCCCCTCGTCCAGGTGGCGTCCCCGGCGCTCGACCAGCCCATCGGTCAGTCCGAGCAGAAGGTCACCCGGTCCGAGCTCGAGGGTCCGCTGCACACGCGGCTCGGGCCAGCCCAGCGGTGTCGACCCCGACCCGGCGTCGACCAGCTCGGGCGCCCCGCCCGCCCGGCGCAGCAGCAGCGGCAGGTGGCCGGCGGCGCCTACCGCGGCCCGCCTGGCCACCGGGTTGACCAGCAGGTAGACGAGGGTGGCGATCTGGTCCGGCCCCTCGGTCGCGGAGAACACCCGGTCCAGGCCGGTGAGCACGGCCTCAGGCAGCGGGTTGGCGTGCGCCAGGGCCCGGAGCGCCGACCGGAGCCGGCCCATGCCGGCCGCGGCCCGCACCCCCTTGCCCATCACGTCCCCCACGACGAGCACCAGCCGGCCGTCGGGCAGCGAGAAGACGTCGTACCAGTCGCCGCCCACGTCGGCCTCGGCCGAACCCGCCCGGAAGCTGGCTGCAAGCTCGACGCCGGGGACGTCGGGCAACCGGTCCGGCAGCAGGCTGCGCTGCAGGGTCACGGCCGTGGACCGCTCGCGCTCGTAGAGCCGGGACCGCTCCAGCGCGATCGCGCACTGACCCGCGAGCGCGCCGAGGAAGGGCTCGTCACCCTCGGGCACCGAGGAGTCGAAGTCCAGCACCAGCACACCCGTGAGCCCGCCTGCGATGACCAGCTCGACCTCGACCCGGACCGGCGCGTCGCGCGGTGGCTGCGGGTCGCCCGGCAGCACCAGCACGGCGCGCTGGGCACCGCTCGCGGGGGGCGCCGTCTCTGCCACCACGCGTCGTACGTCGGCGACGGTGAGGGCACCGCCCAGCGCCGCGGTGACCCGCTGGAGCTGCTCGGTGCGCAGGACGCCCCTGCGCAGGGCCTCGTCGGAGCGGCGTCGGTCGGTGACGTCGGTGACCAGCACGGCGACGCCGATGACCTCGCCCTCGGCACGGGCGGGGAACCACTGCGACTGGTAGTGCCGCAGCTCGCCGGTGGCGGGCGAGGGGGCGGTGAAGTCGTCGTCGGTGACGACGCTCCCGCTGTCGAAGACCTCGCGCAGCCGCTCCTCGACCGCGACGCCGAGCGCACCCAGCAGCTCGCTGGGCCGACGGCCGAGGTGCTCGGCCATCGGCAGGCCGTTGATGTCGGCCAGCATCCGGTTGATGCGCCGGTAGCGCATGT
Organism: uncultured Actinomycetota bacterium; assembly: GCA_963784645.1. GTDB lineage: Bacteria > Actinomycetota > Actinomycetes > JACCUZ01 > JACCUZ01 > JBBRVW01. Next base: position 153,467 of record CAWARY010000020.1, read on the forward strand.
CGGGTCCGTAGAAGGCGAAGGCCACCGGCGCCTGCAGGATCAGGGTCTCCAGCAGCGCGGTGTCGGCGGGGGCGAGCAGCTCGCCCGCGTGGCCGGCCACGTCGTCGGCGCCGGCCGACGTGGCACCCAGCGACGGGTCGTCCACAGACCCCTCCGCGATGTCTCGGCCTACTCCGGACGTACCGATGACGCCGAGGTTAACGGCTCACGGAGCGTCGTGACTCGGTTTACCCAGAGTGTCGACGAACCCGTGGGCTCTGACCTGTGAGCCGCGGAAAGCCCGCGACCGGCCCGCCCGGGCTCCGGTCGCCCGGGACCCTTGCGCCCCACCCACCGGCCGGGCGCCGCCGGCCGAGATGCCTGTCAGCGGGCCTTGGCGGCGGCCTTCTGCTCCTGCTTGAAGGCGCGGACCTTCAGCAGGCTCGCCGGGTCGACGACGTCGGCCACCGACCGGTAGGAACCCGGTTCGGCGTAGGAACCCGCGGCCGTTTCCCAGCCGTCCGGCCGCACCCCGCGCTGCTTGCCGAGCAGCGCGACGAAGATCTTCGCCTTGGCGTCGCCGAAGCCGGGGAGCGCCTTGAGCCGGGCCAGCAGCTCGGACCCGCTGCCCGCCGTCGCCCAGAGCGACGCGGTGTCGCCGGCATACTGGTCCACGACGACCCCGGCGAGGGCCTGCACCCGGGCGGCCATGCTGCCGGGATAGCGGTGCACGGCCGGCGGCGTCGCACACAGCGCGGCGAACGCCTCGGGATCGTGGGCGGCGACCGCGGCCGGGTCGAGGTGGTCGACGCCGAGCCGCTCGGCGATCTTGGCCGGGCCGGCGAAGGCGCGCTCCATGGGGAACTGCTGGTCGAGGAGCATCCCGACGAGGAGGCTGAACGGGTCGCGGTCGAGCAGGGCGTCGGCCTCGGGCTCGCCGGTGATGCGCACGGCCACCGGGTCAGTCGTCCTCGTCGGCCTTGACTGCGAGGACGGGGCACGGGGCCTCGAGCAGGATGCGTTGGGCGTTCGACCCGAGGATGAGCTTGCCCACCGGGGTGCGGCGGCGCAGGCCGATCACGATGAAGTCGGCGCCGGTCTCGGCCGCGACGCCGATGAGGTCCTCGGCGGGGTCGAGCCCCCGCACCAGCTGGCGCACCTCGTTCTCGATGCCCTCGACGTCGAGGGCGGCGCGCACGTCGGCGAGCTCCTGCTCGTGCTGGGTGTTGTCCTCCTCGTCGTACCCGGCGCCCCCGCGCGCAGAGTTGACGACGACCAGCCGAACCCGCCGGAGCCTGGCCTCCTCGGCGGCGCGGCGCAGCGCGGCACGCCCCTCGGCCCGCGGCACGTAGCCCACGACGATCGTCATCAGACCTCCTCGTCCGAACCCCAGCGGCACGGACGTTACACCGAGCGCGGGGCGTTGCCCGGACCGCCCGTCCGGGTCCGGCATGCGCGAGCGACCCGCGTCCCAGCGGGGGAGATCGCGCATGTGGCGGCCGGACGGCGGGCAGGTCAGCGTGCCAGCTGCTGCGCCAGCCAGCTGAGCGCCATCGGGTAGCGGTAGTCGATGGCGGCGTGGGTGCCGGGGAAGAGCTCGAACCGCACTCGCGCGTCGTCGACCCCGACGCGAGTCAGCCCGTCGCGGAAGGCCTGCGCGCCGAGGTCCAGGTGGTAGTCGTCGGCGTCGCCGGCATCGATCCAGATCGCGCGCAGGCTGCGCAACGCATCGGCGTAGCGGTCGACCATGCGGACCGGGTCCCAGGCCAGCCAGCGCTGCCACACGTCGTCGAGCACGACCCCGCTGCGGGTGTCGAAGGGCAGCACCGGCGTGCCGTCGTCGCCCGCCGAGAACGCCGCCGAGCAGCCGAGAGCCGTGAGGAGCGACTCGTCCTCCGGCCGGCTCAGCGCTGGCCGGGTCCCGAACTCGGCCCACCAGCGCATGATGTCGCCGTCGTAGACGCGCAGGTGCCGCGTCGCCCGGGCGAAGTCCGGCAGGTAGCAGTGCTCGTAGAGCGTGTCGCCGGCGTGGGTCGCGAGCGCACCGAACAGGTCCGGTCGCAGCATCGGCGTGATCATCGCCCCGAAGCCGCCGCTCGACTTGCCGCTGATCGCGCGAGAGTCCCGGTCGGCGATGGTGCGGTAGCGCTCGTCGACCCAGGGCACCACCTCGTCGCAGAGGTACGAGTGGTAGCGGCCGGTGCCTGGCGAGTCGACGAACTGCGAGCCGCCGTACGAGGTCCACGCGTCGACGTAGACGACGACGCAGGGCGGAGCCGTGCCGTCGGCGAAGACCTGGTCGGCGGTCTCGAGGAACGGTTGCCGGAACGGCGACCGGTTGGCCCACATCGCGACGTGACCGGTGTACCCCTGGATGACGTAGACGCTCGGGTAGCGGTCAGCGGTGTCGTCGTAACCCGGCGGCAGGTAGATCCAGACCGGTCTCTCGTGGGGGTCACCGAGCACGTTGCCGCGCAGCAACGTCGAGTCGACGACGCCTTCCTCGATGCGTCCGGCCAGATCCCCGCGCCACGGCAGCATGGGGTCAGTCAACCAGGCGGCGCCCGTCGAGCAGCAACACCATCTCCAGCTCCGACGCCGTCGGGTCCAGCGGGTACGGCTCGCGGAACCCGGTCTCGGTGAACCCGCATCGGCGGTAGAAGGCACCGGCCCGGTCGTTGCGCTCGTGCACGAACAGGTGCAGCCGGTTCAGTCCCGCCTCGGCGCCGGCCCACCGGAGTACGGCGTCGAACAGCTCCGCGGCGACGCCGGTGCCCCGGTGCGACGGCGCCACGTAGACGCTCACCACGTGCCCCTGCCCCGGCGCGTCGACGTAGCACGCGAGGTAACCCACCCACTCCCCCGGCGAACCCGCCGGCTCGGCGGCGAGACCGAGGTCGGTGGTGCCCCTCGACCCCCGGTGGGCGCGGAGGCGCCACTCCCGCTCGTCGTGCGTCTCGGCGTCGGCGGCGGTCTCCAGGTACGCCATCGGCGTGTCGGCCAGCATCTCGAGCCGGAGCGCGCGCAGTGCCGCCCAGTCGTCCTCGACCACCCGGCGTACGACCACGGTGTCCGGCACCCGCCGCACCCTGCCATACGGTCGGGGCGTGCCTCCCGACCCGACGAGCCACCGGCTTCCCGGCCTGGTGGTCACCGACCACGAGGTCGAGGTGCCGCTGGACCACGCCGACCCGGGCGGCCCGCGCATCACCGTCTTCGCCCGCGAGGTGGTGGCGCCACGCAAGCGCGACGCCGACCTCCCCTGGCTGCTGTTCCTCCAGGGTGGGCCGGGGGCGCGGTCGCCACGCCCGACCGGGCGGTCCGGCTGGCTGGGGCGGGCGCTGGCCGACCACCGGGTGCTGCTGCTGGACCAGCGCGGCACGGGGCGCTCGACACCGGCGACCCGGCAGACGCTGCTCGCGCACGGCAGCGCGGCCGACCAGGCGGCGTACCTCACCCACTTCCGCGCCGACGCCATCGTCCGCGACGCCGAGCTGCTGCGGGGAGCCCTCGGCGGCGACCGTCCCTGGACGGTGCTCGGGCAGAGCTACGGCGGCTTCGTCGCCCTGACCTACCTCTCGCTGGCACCCGAGGGCCTCGACCGGGTGCTCGTGGCGGGTGGCCTCCCACCGCTGGACCGCGGCCCCGAGGAGGTCTACCGCGCCACGTTCCCCCGTGTCCGGCAGCGGTACGAGGGCTGGCTCGACCGCTACCCGGGCGACGGTGACCTGCTCGACTCGGTCGCCGATCACCTGGCGCTGCACGACGTACGGCTGCCCGGCGGCGACCGGCTGTCGGTGCCCCGGCTGCAGTCGACCGGCCTGGCTCTCGGCTGGTCCGACGGGTACGAGCGGCTGCACTACCTGCTCGAGACGGCCTGGGTGGACTCCGGGCGCCGCGAGCTGTCCGACGAGTTCCTCACCGCCGTCGAGGCCGCCACCACCTTCGTCGACCGGCCGCTCTACGCCGTCATGCACGAGTCGATCTACTGCCAGGGCTTCGCATCGCGGTGGGCGGCCGAGCGGGTCGCCGACACGCTGCCGGAGTTCGCCCCCACCGCCCGGCCCCTGCTGCCCACCGGCGAGATGCTGCTCCCCGCGCTGGTACGCGACGACCGGGCGGTGGCTCCGCTCGCCGAGACCGCCGAGCTGCTGGCGGCGTACGACGGATGGCCGGCGCTGTACGACATCGGACGGCTGGCCGCCAGCACCGTGCCGGTCGCGGCAGCGGTCTACCACGAGGACATGTACGTCGACCACGCACTGTCGATGGAGACGGCGGACCGGGTCGGCAGCCTGCGCACCTGGTCGACCAACCGGCTCGGGCACGACGGCCTGCGCAGCGACGACCGCGTCCTGGACCGGCTGCTGGCGATGACCCATGAGTGACCCGACCCGCATCGTCGCGCCCGAAGATCCTTTGCGCGCCGACACACCAGACACGCCGGCAATCCGGTGTGTCGGCGCACATTCCTGGGGTGAGGATGCCCGGCGTGGGTGACGGTGCGGGTGCGGGGAAGGTCGCCTTCGTGCTCGGCGGCGGCGGGCTGCTGGGTGCCGGTGAGGTCGGCATGCTCGCCGCCCTGCTCGACGCCGGCGTGCGGCCGGACGTCGTGGTCGGGACGTCGGTCGGTGCCATCAACGGAGCCGCCGTCGCGGCCGACCCCACACCGGACGCGGTCGGTGAGCTGCGCGACCTCTGGCTCGGCCTGTCCGGCAGCAGCCTCTACGCCGGTGGGGCGCTGCGCCGGGTCGGGCACTTCGCCCGCACCCGCACGCACGTGCACCCGAACGAGCCGCTGCGTGCGCTGCTCGTCGAGCACCTGGGCGAGCGGACGATCGAGTCGCTCCCGGTGACCTTCCAGTGCGTCGCCGCCAGCATCGAGCGGGCCGCCGAGCACTGGTTCACCACCGGCCCGCTGGTCGACGCCGTCCTCGCGAGCAGCGCGGTGCCCGGCGTCCTGCCGCCTGTCCGGGTGGGCGACCAGACCTACCTCGACGGCGGTCTGGTCAACTCCATCCCGGTCGAGCGCGCACTGACCCTCGGCGCCAGCACGGTGTACGTGCTTCAGGTGGGCCGCGTCGACCGGCCCCTGCGCGTCCCGACCCAGCCGTGGCAGGTGGCCTCGGTGGCCTTCGAGATCGCCCGCCGGCATCGCTTCGCCCGCGACATGGCGGCGCTGCCCGACGACGTACGGGTGCACGTGCTGCCGACCGGAGCCGAGGAGCCGCCGCGCTACGGCGACCTGTCGTCGCTGCGCTACCGCGACTTCCGCGCGGTCCAACGCCGCATCGACGAGGCGCAGCGCGCCACTGCCGACTTCCTCGCGCACGCTCCGGAGCGGGGCGCCTGATGCTGCCCCCGGTGTGGCTGCGACGACTCGTCCTCGGTCCCGCGGTCCTTGCGCTCTCGGTGCTCGCGATCACCGGGCTGCCGGTGCTGCTGGTGGTCGGCGTCCTGCTGTCGACGTTCCTGCCCGGCCGGTGGCGAGCGTTCCGCCTGCTCTGGATGGCGCTGCTCTACCTGTTCCTCGAGGCGGCGGCGCTGGTCGTCCTGCTCGCACTGTGGGTCGGCAGCGGCTTCGGCTGGCGGATCAGGTCGCCCCGGTTCCAGCGGGCGCACTACGTGCTGGTCAAGTGGTTCCTCCAGGTGCTGTTCTGGGAGTGCCAGCGGGTGCTGCACGTGCGGGTCACGGTCGAAGGACCGCCGCCCACGTCGTACGACGGGAAGCCGCTGCTCATCCTCAGCCGCCATGCCGGGCCCGGCGACTCGTTGCTCGTCGTGCACGCGCTGCTCAACTGGTACGACCGCGAGCCGCGCATCGTCCTCAAGGACACCCTGCAGTGGGACCCCGCGATCGACGTGGTCCTCAACCGGCTCCCCAACCTCTTCGTCCGGCCGGGGCGCGGGTCGGACCAGCTGCTGGCCGACGTCGGCGAGCTGAGCCGCAACCTCGACGACAACGACGCGTTCGTCATCTTCCCCGAGGGCGGCAACGTCACCGAGCACCGGCGCAAGCGGGCGATCGAAAGGCTGCGGCGCCAGGGGCACATCGACGAGGCTGAGAAGGCCGAGCGGCTCAAGCACGTGATGGCACCCAAGCCGGGTGGGGTCCTGGCCGCGCTCACCCAGGCGGGCGACGCAGACGTCGTCCTCGTCGCGCACACCGGCATCGAGCACATGGTCACCGTCCTCGACGTCTGGCGCGAGCTGCCGATGGACCGCGAGATCCAGATGCGCTGGTGGATCGTCCCGTCCGCCGAGGTGCCCAGGGGCGAGGAGGCGCGGGTCGACTGGCTCTTCGCGTGGTGGGCGCGCATCGACGCGTGGATCGACGAGTGCCAGGCCCAGGCCGGCCAGCCCACCCCCCGCTGACGATCGCCCGCCGGGAACGGCCGGGGTTGCCGGCGGAGCGGGCGCGAGGAGGGTCGCGGGCCTCGCACGACCTACCGTCGCCTTGCATGGCGTGCAACCCGTGCAAGGCGACGGTCGATCACGTTTACGTGATCGCCGGACGGGGCGGGACGGGCTGGGGGGAGGGAGGGGCGGGGGTCAGCCGGGGTGGCCGGCGGCGCGGGCGCGCGCGACGAGCGCGTCGAGCAGCGGGTGCAGCTCCGGTGGCACGGCGGTCTCGCCGAACTCGAGGTCGTGCGTCACGCCGTCGTCGGCACGCACCGACAGGGCGTAGCGGTAGCGGTCGGGCTGCGGCTCCCCCGGTGCGGCGGCCGCGAGGGCCGGCAGGTCGAGGACCGCCAGCTGCTCGGCATACCAACCGGCCTCGCTGTCGACGGTCGAGTCGACCGTGGTGTCGACCGCCGCGTGCAGGGACAGCCCGGCGAAGCCGCCGCTGCGGACGAGCTCGATGCGTGCCACCGACCGACCTCCCTGCGCCTCACCACGGATCACACCACGCCGACGGCCTCCCAGGCAGTACGGACCGCCTGCTGCTCGTCCGAGCCGAACCGCGCCGCCGCCGCCTGCACTGTCGCTGCGGCGAACCCCGCGAAGTCGGCCGACGGCGCGAGGCGGCCGCCGACCAGGGTGTCGTACCAGATGCGGCCCGTCACCTCCCAGGCCGCGCCACCGATCGCGGTCGCCGCCAGGTAGAAGGCGTGGTTGGGGATGCCCGAGTTGATGTGGACGCCGCCGTTGTCGCCGGAGGTCTCGACCAGGTCGCGCAGGTGGGCCGGCTGCGGGTCGCGGCCGAGGACGTCGTCGTCGTAGGCCGTGCCGGGCGCCTTCATCGACCGCAGCGCGACACCTTGGACCTGGTCGGTGAACAGCCCCGCCCCGATCAGCCAGTCGGCGTCGGCCGCGTCCTGGCCGAGCGTCCGCTGCTTGACCAGCGAACCGAAGACGTCGGACACCGACTCGTTCAGGGCACCGGGCTGACCCTGGTAGACCAGGCGCGCGGTCTTCTCCGTGACCGCGTGGGTCAGCTCGTGACCGATCACGTCGACCGCGATCGTGAAGCGCTGGAAGAGCTCGCCGTCGCCGTCGCCGAACACCATGCGCTCCCCGTTCCAGAACGCGTTGTCGTAGTCGCGCCCGTAGTGCACCGTCGCGGGCAGCGGCAGGCCGGCGTCGTCGACGGAGTGCCGGTCGTAGGCGTCGAGGTAGAGCGCGTAGGTCTCGCCCAGGCCGTCGTAGGCCTCGTCGACGGCTGCGTCGCCGCTCGGGTCGTCTCCCTCGCCGCGGACGGGACGCCCGGGCAGCGACTCGGTGCCACCGGCGCTCGAGACCGTGCGCTGCAGGCCGTCGCCGGTGACCTGCTCGGCGAGGACCGTGACGGTGGCCCGCTCGGCGCGCTGCACGACGTCGATGCCCAGCGACCGGGCCGCGACCGCACGCTGCCGCTCGGTTCCGCGACGGACGATGTTCTCGAGCAGGTACGGGGGGACGATGTGGCACCGGGCCGGACGGATCACTCGCATCCGGCCAGCGTGCCACCGACCCCGGACACGACACCGGCTCGCGCCCCGCGGCCGGCGCGCCCCGTCTGGTGTTGGGGTGCACCGGACCCGGGTAGGCCACCCTCGTGCAGCCCGTCGTCTCGTCGTCCCTGGCAGTCTCGACGCCGTGACCGGTGGACCCGACGGCCGTGGCGACGGCGACGGCTGGATCGACTGCGAGCTCGGCCACCGGCACTGGGGGCTGGTCGGGGCCGCCGGCCTGCTGCTGCACCGGCCGGCTAGAACCGGGCGGCAGGTGCTGCTCCAGCACCGGGCCACGTGGAGCCATCACGGTGGCACCTGGGGCCTCCTGGGCGGAGCGCGGCACCGGGGCGAGCCCGCGGTGGCGGCCGCCCTGCGCGAGGCCGCCGAGGAGGGAGGGCTCTCCGCCGACGGGCTGGAGGTGCAGGGCCGTTATGACGACGACCACGGCGGCTGGTCCTACGCGACGGTGCTCGTGAGCGGGTCCGCGGCGACGGCGGCGCGCCCGACGGGCGGCGAGAGCATCGACGTGGCCTGGGTGGACGTCGACGACGTGGCCGGCACCGACCTGCACCCCGGCTTCGCGGCCTCGTGGCCGGTGCTGCGGCCGCTGCTGCACCCGCTCACGCTGGTCGTCGACGCGGCCAACGTCGTCGGGTCGCGGCCGGACGGGTGGTGGCGCGACCGGCCGGGAGCCGCCCGCCGCTTGGTGGCCGCCTGCAGTGGCCTCGCGTCCGCGGGCGTTCCGGCTGCCGACGTCCCCGACGAGGCCGGGATGTCGGCGCTCAGCCACCTGTGGCCGCGTGTCGTCGTCGTGCTCGAGGGCGCAGCCCGCCCGGCCACCGACACCACCGCGCCGGGGGTGACGGTGGTCGCCGCCGCGGGTTCCGGCGACGACTCCGTGGTGGCGGTCGCCGCGGACCGCGTCGCCGACGGCCCGGTCCTCGTGGTCACCGCCGACCGCGCCCTGCGTGCCCGGGTGGCCGCGGTGGGAGCGCAGGCGGTCGGCCCACGTTGGCTCACCGACCGCCTCTCACCCTGAGCACCGGCGACGACGCAACACCGCTGCCGAGCCCACCGACTGCTGGACGGGGCCTTCCGCCGTCGCCGGCGACGGGCCCGTCGCGGTCAGACCGTCGGCTGTCCTCCGGGTCCGTAGCCGTAGCCGCCCTGAGCGCTGGTCTCGACGGCGCGAAGCCGGAAGTAGCCCAGCGTCAGCACGAGGGCGACGAACGGCGCGACCAGCGTCCCGGAGACGATGCTGCCGATGAAGTCGCTGGCCGCCTGCGGCAGCGGCGACAGCAGCAGCCCGAGGACGATGCTGGCGACGATGAGCAGGAGGAACACCAGGACCAGGGTGCCGAAGACCTGCCACCCGTGGCCGCGCACCAGCTGGCGGCTGCGCTCGAAGGCGGAGAACGCGCCGACCCCCTCCAGCACGATCACCGGGACGATGAGGCACCAGATCGTCAGCAGGAACAGGCCGGGCACGATGAGCAGGACGAGCCCGATGGCGATGGCGATACCGGCCAGGATCGAGGCGACGGCGACGCTGCCCACCGCCGGGCGCGCCGCCTGCAGGGTCTCGCTGAAGGACAGGTCGACGCGGCCGTCGCGCACGTCCTCGACCGCCTTGACCAGCGCGGCCTGAAGCAGGAACGCGGCAACGATGCCGACGATGCCGGCGAGCAGCGCCCCCAGCACCCCGAGCAGGCCGAGCACGGCCTCGACGACGGCAGCTGCGAGGTAGATGACGAAGGCGATCATGAGCAGGTGGCGGGCGTGGGCGCGGTACATCGCCCAGGCCTCGGACAGGACGCCAGCAAGAGGGTTCACGCCTGGAGGCTAGCGCCAAGGGGCTCCGGAGCGCTCGCACGCGACAGGATCGGCCACCGCTCCCCCGGACGCCAGGGGCGGCAGGTCAGACGCGGCGGCCGTAGCGGCCGAGGAGCCTGGTCTGCAGGTCGGCGTGGGTGGGCACCGCGACCGGGGCGTCGAACAGCCCGGGAGCCGATCCCAGCGCCTCGGGGTCGTGCTCCAGCTGGGAGTGCATGCGGCGCACCAGCTCGGGGTCCAGCCGCTCGTCGGCGCCGATCGCCCTGGCCAGGTCCCACGCGTGCACCGCGAGGTCGCAGGTGAGCTCCCACAGGTAGTCGCGGGCACTCGTCTCGCCGCGCGAGAGCGTCACGGAGTGGTCCAGCGCGCCGTCCGCGTGCAGGGCCTCGGACGCCAGCCGCGACTCGGTCCGCCAGGCACCCGCCGGATCGTCACCCAGGACGTCCCCGACGAAGTGGTCGCCCGCGTCGCGCGGGCTGCCGCCCCCGAGAAGGTACGGCACCCAGCGGGCCTCGTCGACGAGGTGCCCGACCAAGGCCCGGACGTCCCAGTCGCGGCACGGCGTGGCCGCCGACCACTGGTCGGCTCCCACGAGCGACACCCGCGAGTCGAACTCGGCACGGGCTTGGTCGTACTGCTCGAGCAACGTGGACATCGCCTCACCCTGTCAGCCCCGGCGGCCGCCGCCAACTCGGTGTCTAGGCTCGGCGGATGTCGACGTCGGCGCAACTGCTGGTCGGCCTCGTCATGCTGGTCGGGGTCGTCGGCGTCGTGGTCCCGGTGCTGCCCGGCCTGCTGCTGGCCTGGGCGGCCGGCCTGGTCTGGGTCTGGCAGGACGGCGGCGGCCCCGGCCGGATTGCCGTCGGCGTGGTCCTCACCGCGCTCCTCGTGGCGGGGACCGGTGCGAAGTTCGTGCTGCCGGCCCGCTCGGCGAGCGGCGCCGGAGCACCCCGGTCGACGATGCTCGCGGGCGTCCTCGGTGCGGTCGCCGGCTTCTTCCTGATCCCGGTGGTCGGCGTCGTGGTCGGCGGGGTCGGTGCGGTCTACCTCGCCGAGCTGCACCGGCTGCACGACGGCGCGGCGGCCGGCCGGTCGACGTGGGCGGTGCTCAAGGCGATCGGCATCGGGATGCTGGTCGAGCTGGCAGCCGCGCTGCTCATGCTCGCGACCTGGCTGGTCGGGGTGTGGCTGACCTAACACCGCCCAGCCGTCGACGGGTCAGCGCGGCGGGCGCATGATCAGGTCGTGGACCTCCTGCGGAGTGCACACCCGCGCCCGGCGTCGACCGTGTACGTGCTGCTCGTCGCGGTGACCGCGGCCGTCGGCTTCATCGTGGGGTCCCCGGTCCCCGTCCTGCTCGCCGCAGCGGCCGCCCTCCCGGCGAGCATCGTGGCGATGCCGGCGTTCTACCTGGTGGCCGGCCTGCTGGGGCTCGTGCCCGGGGCCAACCCGTCTTCGAGCAGCGGGTCCGCGTCGTCGAGCGCCGACGGCACGATCACGTCGCACGAGACCGGCTCGGCGGCCGACTGGCTCACGGTGACCACCCACGTCGTCGGTGTGCTGGCACTGGCACTCGCGGCGGTCGCGAACGTCCTGCTGGTCCGCGCGATCCGCGCCCGCTGGAGTACCGCCGAGCCGGCCACTGCGACAGCTGACTTCAGCGGGCGGCGCGATCAGTCGGCGTAGGCCTCCGAGACTCCACCTGTCGCGTCGCCGATGCGGTGCACCCGCATCGCGTTGGTCGAGCCGGGGATCCCGGGCGGGCTGCCGGCGACGATGACGACGAGGTCACCCTTCGCGACGCGGCCGGCGCCGAGCAGGGCGGAGTCGACCTGCCGGACCATGTCGTCGGTGTGCTTGACGTACTCCGTGAGGAACGCCTCGACACCCCAGAGCAGCGACAGCTGGCTGCGCACGGCCTGCTCCGGCGTGAACGCCAGCAGCGGGATCGACGACCGGAGCCGGGACAGTCGCCGCGCGGAGTCACCGCTCTGCGTGAACGCCACCAGGAAGCGCGCGCCGAGCAGCTCGCCGACCTCCGCCGCTGCGCGGGTGATCGCGCCACCCTTCGTCCGGGGCAGACCGCCCAGCGGCGGGATGGAGTCCAGCGCGTTCTCCTCCATCTTCACGATGATGCGCGCCATCGTCTGCACCGCGACGATCGGGAACTTCCCGACGCTCGTCTCCCCCGACAGCATCAGCGCGTCGGCTCCGTCGAGCACGGCGTTCGCGACGTCGGACGCTTCGGCCCGCGTCGGACGCGACGTCTCGATCATCGACTCCAGCATCTGCGTCGCGACGATGACCGGCTTCGCCGCCCGGCGGGCGAGCGTGATCGCCTGCGTCTGCACGAGCGGGACGTCCTCGAGTGGCAGCTCGACGCCGAGGTCCCCGCGGGCGACCATGATGCCGTCGAACGCCTCGACGATCTCAGCCAGGTTGTCGACGGCCTGCGGTTTCTCGATCTTCGCCAGCACGGGGAGGTGTACGCCCTCCTCGGCCATGATGTCGCGCACGTCCTTGGCGTCGCCGGCGTTGCGCACGAACGACAGCGCGATGAGGTCGGCCTGCAGGTGCAGGGCCCAGCGCAGGTCCTCCTTGTCCTTCTCGGACAGGGCGGGCACGCTGACCGCGACGCCGGGAAGGTTGATCCCCTTGTTGTTGGAGACCCGGCCACCCTCGATCACCTTGGTGACCACGCGCGTGCCCTCGACCTTGACGCACTCCAGCGCGACCTTGCCGTCGTCGATGAGCAGCCGGTCGCCCGGCTGCACGTCACCCGGCAGCCCGTCGTAGGTCGTGCCGACCTCGTGGACGTCTCCGGGCACGTCATCGGTGGTGATGGTGAACTCGGCCCCGTTGACGAGCATCACCGGGCCGGCCGCGAACGTCCCCACCCGGATCTTCGGGCCCTGGAGGTCGACCAGGACGGCGACGCCGCGCCCGGTCTCGTCGGAGGCCCGGCGCACCGCGCGGTAGACCTTCTCGTGGTCGGCGTAGTCGCCGTGCGAGAGGTTCAGCCGGGCGACGTCCATGCCGGCGTCGACCAGAGCTCGCACCTGCGAGTCGCTGGACGTGACGGGGCCGAGGGTGCAGACGATCTTTGCGCGACGCACGTGCGGAGCCTAGTCCGGCGCCCGGGGTCCCCTGCGTGCGCGGTCCAGTCGCTGGACCCCGGCCGCCGCCCGCCCGTGGCCGCCGTCAGTGCGCTCATTTGCGACTTTGGCCCCCGACACGCCGGGGCGTATCCCGGCGTGTCGGGGAACCAGGTCGCAAACGATCTTCGGTCAGCCGGACTTGTTCCCGGTCACCGCCGCGTAGGCGTCGACGATCCCGGCGCCGTAGAACCCGTTGAACTCGGTGCCGCCCTCGCACAGGGCGTCGTACTCGGCCGACCGGCCTTCCGGCTGGTAGCTCTGCAGCGGCGGGGTCGGGCAGGCGTGCGCGGCCGCTGACCCGACCAGGATCCGCTCGGTCTTGCGCGGCGCGAGCGTCAGTCCGCCGCGACGACCGTCCCTGGTGCCGAACTGACTGACGATCAGCGCTGCCACCCCGGTGACGTGGGGAGAGGCCATCGAGGTGCCCTGGAGCCAGTTGTAGTACCCGCACCTGGTGTAGTCGGTCTCACCGGAGGGGCAGTCCTTCTGGATGCCGGCGTCGGTCCCTGCCGGGGTCACGTTCCCGGCTCCGTCGACCCGACCCTGTGCCTGGAGGACGTTCACCGGGTAGGTGGACAGGATCTCGTTCTGGAGGGTGCGGTACGACGCGGTGCCGAGGCCGTCACGGAACCAGCCGCCCGGCGCTGCGACCGAGATCTGCTCCACCCCGTAGTTGGAGTAGTCGGCCTTCTTCTGCGACGGGCCCAGGGCCGACACGCCGATGACGTGCGGCCCCTCGACGGGGAGGTCGACGCAGTCGCTGTTGTCGATCGGCCGCTCGTAGGGTGCGACCGGACCGTAGTCGGGGCTCGACACGTCGGTGCGCGGCTTGCCGAGGTCCTCGTGGTTGTTGCCGAGCGAGCCGACCAGCGTGACCCCCTTGGCATTGGCGTAGTCCAGCGCCCGGTTCACGGTCGCGATGATCGTGCGCTGCTCGGCCTGCGCCGCCGGTGAGTCCGCCGGGTTCGCCGTGCAGTTGTAGAGCCACGGGTCGATGTAGAACGACATGTTGATGACGTCGAGCCCGATGTCGGCTCCGTAGGTGAGCGCGTTGATGACCGGCTCGAGGAACAGGTAGCCGCTGTCCTGGCCGCCGCGGATCTCGACCAGTGTCACGTTCGGTGCCACACCGGAGACGCCGATGCCGTTGGCCGCGGCACCGACCGTGCCCGCGACGTGGGTGCCGTGACCGGAGTCGTCCCAGCCCACCGGGTCCTTGCAGCCGGAGAACTCGCACGGCCCGTCGATGTCGGGGATGTCGGTGACGAAGTTGCGCGACTTCGCGGCGTCGAAGTTCGGCGCCAGGTCCGGGTTGCGGGCGTCGATGCCGGAGTCGAGGATCCCGACGGTCACCCCCTTGCTGCCGGCCTGCACGGTGCGCGCACTGTCCGACCGCACCATCTTCAGACCCCAGAGGTTCGCGTCCAGCGGATCCATCCCCGCGGTGGTCGCTCCCTTGGCCCTGGCCCCGACGGCGCTGCCACGCTCGACGGAGCGCTGTCCCTCGGTCTCCACCAGGTCCTTCACGGGCGCCGCGCCCGGTGTGCGACCGATGACGGTGGCGCGAGCCGCGCCGACGACGGCGTCCTGGCCCGCCATCGCGCTGATGAACCCGTCGCGGGGAGCGGACACGGTGAGGAGCCCGACGTCGTCGTTGGTACGGACCACCGTGCCGCCCTCGGAGCGGACCGCACGCGCCGCGTCAGCGCGGCTGGCACCGTCGGCGACGAGCACGTTGTAGGTGGTGGTCGGGCCGGACGGGGTGGCCGTCCTGTCGGTGGCGTCGGCGCCGGCGGGTGACGTCAGCACGCCGGTCACCAGCACGGCGGCGGTGGCCGCGGCGCCGGCGAGCAGTCTGGTCGATCGCACGGGAATGCCTCCTATGGCATATGTCGGGTTTGTGACCGCGGTCACCCTAGACCCGACCAGGCCCCGGGGCCCAGTGCCGCCCCGCCGGAGCGCTCGCCTGGGAGGTGGCGTAGGCGAAATCCCCTGCGCCGGCGTCGGTCAGACGGTCACGGGGCGCGCCGTGGGCGGGATCGGGCGCGGCAGGGTGGAGCGCCCGTGCCGCAGCCAGCCGTCCACGCCCGCGGCCGCGGCCCGGCCCTCGGCGATCGCCCAGACGATGAGCGACTGCCCACGGCCGGCGTCACCGGCGACGAACACCCCCGGCACCGAGGACATGAAGTCGTCGTCACGGGCGATGGTGCCGCGCGCGTCGAGCTCGACACCGAGGCGCTCCACCAGGCCGGGCTGCTGCGGTCCGGTGAACCCCATGGCGAGCAGCACGAGCTGCGCCGGGATGGTCCGCTCGCTGCCCTCGACCGGCTCGAACCGGCCCCCGGTCATGGTCACCTCGATCAGCTCCAGTGCGGCCACCTGCCCGTCGTCGTCGCCGACGAGGCGGTTCGTGCTGACGGCGTAGACCCGATCACCGCCCTCCTCGTGGGCGCTGGACGTGCGGTAGATCAACGGCCAGGTCGGCCAGGGACTGCTCTCGGGGCGGGTGTCGGCCGGCCGCGGCATGATCTCGAGCTGGGTCACCGAGGCGGCACCCTGCCGGTGCGCGGTACCGAGGCAGTCGGCGCCGGTGTCGCCGCCGCCGATGATGACGACGTGCTTGCCCTCGGCACTGACCGGGACGTCGTACGACGTGTCCAGCGCGTGCCGGTTGGCGTGCGGCAGGTACTCCATCGCCTGCAGGACCCCACCGAGCTCCCGGCCGGGCACCGGAAGGTCGCGCGCAGCGGTGGCACCCAGGGCGAGGACCACGGCGTCGTACCGGGCCCGCAGGGCCGTGGTGTCGAGGTCGGCGCCGACGTCGACGCCGGTCTTGAACCGGGTGCCCTCGGCCCGCATCTGGTCGAGGCGGCGGTCCAGCTGGCGCTTCTCCATCTTGAACTCGGGGATGCCGTAGCGGAGCAGGCCACCGATCGCGTCGGCGCGCTCCAGCACGACGACGGTGTGCCCGGCCCGGGTCAGCTGCTGGGCGGCGGCCAGCCCGGCCGGGCCCGACCCGACGACGGCGACCGTCTTGCCGGTCAGCCGCTCGGGCGGCTGGGGCTGCACCCAGCCCTCGTCCCACGCCCGGTCGACGATGGACACCTCGACCTGCTTGATGGTGACCGGGTCGGAGTTGATGCCGAGCACGCACGACCCCTCGCACGGAGCGGGGCACAGCCGGCCGGTGAACTCCGGGAAGTTGTTCGTGGCGTGCAGCCGCTCGATAGCCGCCTGCCAGTCGTCGCGCCAGGCCAGGTCGTTCCACTCCGGGATGAGGTTGCCCAACGGGCAGCCGTCGTGGCAGAACGGGATGCCGCAGTCCATGCACCGGCCCGCCTGGTTGTGCAGCTGCTCGTGGTCCTGCTTCTCGTAGACCTCGCGGTAGTCGAGGATCCGCACGTCGACCGGCCGCCGGCTGGGCAGCTCGCGCTGCGGAGTGCTCAGGAAACCCTTCGGGTCAGCCACGGGAGGCCTCCATGATCGCGTCGAGCGTCTCCTGGCTGTCTTCGGCGAAGCCCGCCTCCAGCGCCCGGGAGCGGGCCACGAGGACTGCCTTGTAGTCCCGCGGCATCACCTTGGTGAAGCGGTCGGCCGAGGCCTGCCAGTCCTCGAGCAGCGCGGCGCCGACGGCGGAGCCGGTGTGGTCCACGTGTCGCCGGACCAGCACCTGGAGAAGGTCGACGTCCTCGCCGTCGAGCGGCTCGAGGTCGACCATCTCGGTGTTGACGCGCTTCTCGTGCAGATCGAGGACGTACGCCGTGCCGCCGCTCATGCCCGCGGCGAAGTTGCGCCCCACGCCACCGAGGACGACGACCTGACCGCCCGTCATGTACTCGCAGCCGTGGTCGCCCACCCCCTCGACGACCGCGGTGGCGCCGCTGTTGCGCACCGCGAACCGCTCCCCCACCAGCCCCCGCACGAACACCTCGCCGTCGGTCGCGCCGTACAGCAGCACGTTCCCGGCGATCACGTTGCGTTCGGCCACCAGTGACGCGGACGGCGACGGCCGGACCGACAGCCGGCCACCGGACAGGCCCTTGCCGAGGTAGTCGTTCGCGTCGCCGACCAGGCGAAGCGTGACGCCGCGCGGCAGGAATGCCCCGAACGACTGGCCGGCCGAGCCGGTGAGGGTGATGTCGATCGTGCCGTCCGGCAGCCCGGCACCGCCGTGGCGCCGGGTGACCTCGGAGCCGAGCATCGTGCCCACTGTCCGGTTGACGTTGCGGATCGACACGTCGAACCGGACCGGCTGCCCGTGCTCCAGGGCGTCGCTCGACCTGGCGATGAGCTCGTTGTCCAGGGCCTTCTCCAAGCCGTGGTCCTGGAGCGTGGTGCGCCTGCGCGGGGTGCCCTCGGGCAGCTCGGGCACGTGCAGCACCGGACCGAGGTCGAGGCCGTGGGCCTTCCAGTGCGCGACGGCGCGACCGGTGTCCAGCGACTCCGCCTGACCGATGGCCTCGTCGAGGCTTCGGAAGCCGAGCGCGGCGAGGTGCTCGCGCACCTCCTCGGCGATGTAGGTGAAGAACGTCTCGACGAACTCCGGCTTCCCGGAGAACTTCTTGCGCAGCTCCGGGTTCTGCGTGGCGACGCCGACGGGGCAGGTGTCGAGGTGGCAGACGCGCATCATGATGCACCCGCTCACCACGAGCGGTGCGGTCGCGAAGCCGAACTCCTCGGCCCCCAGCAGCGCGGCCACGACGACGTCGCGGCCGGTCTTGAGCTGGCCGTCGGTCTGCACGACGATCCGGTCCCGCAACCCGTTGAGCAGCAGGGTCTGCTGGGTCTCGGCGAGGCCGAGCTCCCACGGAGCGCCGGCGTGCTTGAGGCTGGTGAGCGGCGCCGCACCCGTGCCGCCGTCGTGACCCGAGATGAGCACCACGTCCGCGTGCGCCTTGCTGACTCCCGCGGCGACGGTGCCGACGCCGACCTCGGCGACGAGCTTGACGTGAACCCGCGCGCGGTCGTTGGCGTTCTTCAGGTCGTGGATGAGCTGGGCGAGGTCCTCGATCGAGTAGATGTCGTGGTGCGGCGGCGGCGAGATGAGGCCGACGCCGGGCGTGGAATGCCGGGTGCGCGCGATCCACGGGTAGACCTTCTGGCCCGGCAGCTGACCGCCCTCGCCGGGCTTGGCGCCCTGGGCCATCTTGATCTGCAGGTCGTCGGCGTTGACGAGGTACTCGCTGGTGACCCCGAAGCGGCCGCTGGCCACCTGCTTGACCGCCGAGCGCCGCTCGTCGTACAGCCGCTCGCTGTCCTCGCCGCCCTCGCCGGTGTTGGACTTCCCGCCCAGGCGGTTCATGGCCACCGCGAGGTTCTCGTGGGCCTCCTGCGAGATCGAGCCGTAGGACATCGCTCCGGTCGAGAAGCGCTTGACGATGTCCTCGACCGGCTCGACCTCGTCGAGCGGCACCGGGCTGCGCCCCGTGGCGTCGGCGTCCTTGAACCCGAACAGTCCCCGCAGCGTCATCAGTCGCTCGGACTGGGCGTCCACCGCCGTCGTGTACTGCTTGAACACGTCGTAGCGGCGCGCCCGGGTGGCGTGCTGGAGGCGGAAGACGGTCTCGGGGTTGAACAGGTGCAGCTCACCCTCGCGGCGCCACTGGTACTCGCCGCCGACGTCGAGGCTGCGGTGCGCGGGCGCCGGGGCCCCACCGCGCGGGTAGGCGATGGCGTGCCGGCGCGCGACCTCCTCGGCGACCACCTCGAGGCCGATGCCGCCGAGCTTGGACGACGTGCCCGTGAAGTAGCGCTCCACGAACTGCTGGTCGAGCCCGACCGCCTCGAAGACCTGCGCGCCGTGGTAGCTCGCGACGGTCGAGATACCCATCTTCGACATCACCTTGAGCACGCCCTTGCCCAGGGCCTTGATGAGGTTCGCGACCGCCTGCTCCGGGGGTACCAGCACCGCGCCCTGGGCTGCCAGGTCCTCGACGGACTCCATCGCCAGGTAGGGGTTGACCGCGCTGGCGCCGTAGCCCACGAGCAGCGCGACGTGGTGCACCTCGCGCACGTCGCCGGCCTCGACGACGAGACCGACCTGGGTGCGGGTCTTCTCGCGGATCAGGTGGTGGTGCACGGCGCTGGTCAGCAGCAGCGAGGGGATCGGGGCCCACTCGGAATCCGAGTCGCGGTCGGACAGCACGATGAACCGCGCACCGGCGGCCACCGCCTCGCTCACCTCGGCAAAGATGTCCTCGAGCACCGACTGCAGCGCCGGGCCGCCACCGGCGACCGGGTAGAGCCCGCGGATCTTCACGGCCGCGAAGCCCGGCAGGTCGCCGTCCCGGTTGATCTGCAGGATCTTCGACAGCTGGTCGTTGTCGATGACGGGGAAGTCGAGCACGACCTGGCGGCTGTGCGCGGGGGTCGCGGTCAGCAGGTTCTGGTCCGGGCCGATGGCGGTGCCGAGACTGGTGACGAGCTCCTCCCGGATCGCGTCCAGCGGCGGGTTGGTGACCTGCGCGAACAGCTGGCTGAAGTAGTCGAACAGCAGCCGTGGCCGGGCCGACAGCACGGCGATCGGGGTGTCGGTGCCCATCGACCCGATCGGCTCGGTGCCGGCCCGCGCCATCGGGCTGAGCAGCACCCGCAGCTCCTCCTCGGTGTAGCCGAAAGCCTGCTGCCGCCGCGTCACGCTGGCGTGCGTGTGGACCACGTGCTCGCGCTCCGGCAGCTCGGCCAGGTGGATGCGTCCGGCGTGCAGCCACTCGTCGTACGGCGCCTCGGCGGCCAGCTCGGCCTTGATCTCGGCGTCGTCGACGATCCGGCCGCGGTCGGTGTCGACGAGGAACATCCGGCCCGGCTGCAGGCGGCCCTTGCGCACCACCGTCGCCGGGTCGAGGTCGAGCACCCCGACCTCGCTGGCCAGCACGACGAGGCCGTCCTGGGTGACCCAGTACCGGCTGGGGCGCAGGCCGTTGCGGTCCAGCACCGCACCGATCAGGCTGCCGTCGGTGAAGGTGATGCAGGCCGGGCCGTCCCACGGTTCCATCAGCGCCGCGTGGAACTCGTAGAACGCGCGGCGGGCCGGGTCCATCTCGGCGTGGTTCTCCCACGCCTCCGGGATCATCATGAGCACGGCGTGCGGCAGCGACCGGCCACCCAGGTGGAGCAGCTCGAGCACCTCGTCGAAGGACGCGGAGTCGCTTGCTCCCGGGGTGCAGATCGGGGTGAGCCGCGACAGGTCGCCGGGGATGACGTCGCTGGTCAGCTGGCTCTCGCGGGCGGCCATCCAGTTGCGGTTGCCGCGGACGGTGTTGATCTCGCCGTTGTGCGCGATCAGCCGGTAGGGGTGCGCCAGCGGCCACGACGGGAACGTGTTGGTCGAGAACCGGGAGTGCACGAGGGCGAGCTCGCTGACGAACCTGCGGTCGGAGAGGTCGGGGTAGAACGGCTCGAGCTGCGACGTCGTGAGCATGCCCTTGTAGACCAGGGTGCGGCAGGACAGCGACGGCAGGTAGACCCCGACCTCGCGCTCGACCCGCTTGCGCAGGCAGAACGCCATCCGCTCGAGACCCATCCCGAAGACCCGCCCGCTCGAGGCGGCGACGAACAGCTGCCGGAACCTCGGCATGACGCTGCCGGCGGTGTGCCCGAGGAGCGACGGGGTCGTGGGCACCTCGCGCCAGCCGAGGACCTGGAGGCCCTCCTCCTCGGCTATCGCCGCGACACGCGTCCGCGCCGCCGCCTCCTCGGTGTCGTCGTCGGGCAGGAACGCCGTGCCCACGGCGTACGCCCCCTTGTCGGGCAGCGGGAACGGGGCGACCGCGCGCAGGAACGCGTCCGGCACCTGGGTGAGGATGCCGGCGCCGTCGCCCGAGTCGGGCTCGGAACCCGAGGCGCCGCGGTGGTCCAGGTTGCGCAGGGCGGTCAGCGCCTGGTCGACGATGTCGTGGCTCGGGACGCCCGACAGGGTGGCCACGAACGCGACGCCGCAGGCGTCGTGCTCGTACGCCGGGTCGTAGAGACCCTGGGCCGGTCGGCCGGTGCTGGGCGGTGCGGACACGGTGAGCGCCCCTTCCTCGTCGAGTGCGGCCGGCACCCGAGGTGCGGGCGCCAGGTGCATCGACCGAGGGACGTCGTCGGCCCTGCGGTACGGCGGTCAGCATATCCGGGAGACGTCCCGGGGGGTGGGACATGTTTCCGGCATGTAAGACGGACCACCGCCCGGCTGGCCCACCCACACAAGATCCTTTGTGCGCCGACACACCACCCCGCCGGCGTGTCCGGTGCGGGAGCGCACATCCTCGGCGGACGCCGCCGGGCCCGGTGTCAGGTGAGGCCGGAGGCCCCGACGAGAGCGCCCACGGCGTAGGTGACGGCCGCGGCGACGGCACCGAGCGCGGTCTGCCGCAGGCCGCCGTACCACCAGGTACGCGGGGTGAGCTTGGTGACGAAGGCGCCGCAGAGGAAGAGGCCGGCGACGGTCAGGACCAGTCCGGGCAGGATCGAGGTGGCACCGAACAGGTACGGCAGGACGGGGAGCAGCGCGCCGATCGCGAAGGACGTGAACGACGACCCGGCGGCGAGCCCGGCCGAGGGCAGGTCGTCCTGGGTGATGCCGAGCTCCTCGCGGACGTGCACGTCGAGCGCCGTGCGGGGGTCGCGGGACAGCTGGGCGGCCACCTCCCGGGCGAGCTCGGGCTCCAGGCCCTTGGCGACATACATCTGCGCCAGCTCGAGCTGCTCACCCGCCGGGTTCCGCTCCAGCTCGCTTCGCTCGAGCTCGATCTCCGCGAGCGCCTGCTCGGCCTGCGAACGCACCGAGATGTACTCCCCCGCCGCCATCGAGAACGCGCCGGCGGCGAGGCCGGCGAGGCCGGCGAGGAGCACTGTGTTGCTGTCGCTGGTGCCACCGGTGACACCGGCGATCAAGGCGAAGTTGGACACCAGCCCGTCGGAGGCGCCGAAGACGGCCGGCCGCAGCCAGCCGCCGGTGACGTCCGAGTGCTCGTGCTTGATCCGCAGCGCCTCCTGCTCGGCCTTCGTCCGCGCGCGCTCCTCGCCGGGCTGCTCGGCCCGCGGTGCGTCCTGGGCGGTCATGGCGTGGTCTCCCTGCTGGTGTCGGCGGCGGTGGCGGGGGGCTCGGCGGCCGGACCGTCGTCAGGCGCATCGGCGTGCTCGGTGTCCGAGCGACGAGCAACCGGGTCGCGGCGCAGCATCTCGAGCTCCTCGGGTGTCTCGCGGCCAGGGTGCCGGCGGGCGCTCAGCACGAGGTAGGCCACCGCACCGAGGAAGACCAGCAGGGAGACCCAGTCGTTGAGCCGCAGCCCGAGGACGTGGTGCGCGTCGTCGATGCGCAGCGCCTCGATCCAGCCGCGGCCCACGGTGTACGCGGCGACGTACAGCGCGAACGCCCGCCCGTGGCCGAGCCGGAAGCGCCGGTCGGCCCAGATGACCAGGGCAGCGACGCCGACGTTCCACAGCAGCTCGTAGAGGAACGTGGGGTGGTAGGTCGCCTGGTCGGCGTAGCCGGCCGGGCGGTGGGCGGCGTCGATGGCGACCGCCCACGGCAGGTCGGTCGGCCGCCCGAAGAGCTCCTGGTTGACGTAGTTGCCCAGCCGGCCGACGGCCTGCGCGAGCACGATGCCCGGCGCGATCGCGTCGGCGAAGGGCGGCAGCGGGATCCCGCGCCGGCGGCAGCCGAGCCACGCGCCGACGCCGCCGAGGGTGACGGCGCCCCAGATGCCGAGGCCGCCCTCCCAGATGAACAGGGCGTGCAGCGGTCGCCCGCCGTCACCGAAGTAGGCGTCCGGCGAGGTGATGACGTGGTAGATCCGGCCGCCGACGATGCCGAACGGCACCATCCAGGTCGCGAGCTCGGTGACGTCACCGGCGCGGCCGCCCCGGGCCACCCACCGGCGCTCGCCGAGCCAGACGGCGACGACGATCCCCGCGATGATGCACAGCGCGTAGGCACGCAGCGGCACCGGGCCCAGGTGCCAGACGCCCTCGGCCGGGCTGGGGAACGAGTAGGGGATCACGACACCTCAGGCTAGTGCCGACAGGCGGGTGAGGTCGGCGCGGAGGTCTGCCACCGCGGTGGTGTCGGACCACACGACCCTCGCCTTCCCGTCGACGAAGGCGGTCGTGTAGGTCCCGTGGTCGACCTCGTAGGCGCCGCCGGTGCTGCCGTCGGGCTTCTCGTAGCTGATGTAGAGAGCCTTCGCGGCCCGCTCGACCTCGCCCACCGGCGCGACCAGCCCCTCGAAGCGCGGGTCGAACCGGTCCAGGTACTCGCGCACGACCGTCGACGTGTCGCGCTGCGGATCGGTGCTGACGAAGACGAGCCGGACGTGCGAGCGGACTGCCGGGGTCGCACCCCGCAGCGCCGAGGCCATGTTGGCGAGGACGACGTTGCAGATGTCCGGGCAGTGCGTGTAGCCGAAGAACACCAGGGTCACCGGCGTGGTCGCCGCGTCGGCCAGGGACACCGACCGCCCGGACGTGTCGGTGAACGGCACCGAGCGGCAGCGGGTAGCCGTCCGGCACGGCGGTGCCGTGCCACCCCTTCTCGCCGTTGACGACGACAGCGCCGTCCTGCCGGCCGCTGCTCGCGCACCCGGCCAGCAGGACCACGCCCACCACGGCGGCGAGGAGTCGGTACGCCCGGCTCATCGACCGCGCCGGACCCCGTCAGCCAGGTCGGCGGCGAGCTTCTCCACCGCCACCAGGCCGTCGGCGGGCGACCCCGCGTCCAGCAGGGCACGGACGAACGCCGAGCCGACGATGACACCGTCGGCGAAGGACGCCACCTCGGCCGCCTGGTCACCGCTCGACACGCCGAGCCCCACGCACACCGGGAGCGAGGTCTGGGCGCGCACCCGGGCCACCAAGGTGCCGGCGGCGTCACCGACGCTGGCCCGGGTACCGGTGACGCCCATCGTCGAGGCGGCGTAGACGAAGCCGCGGCAGTGCTCGGCCGTCCAGCGGATCCGCTCGTCGGTCGAGGACGGCGCGACGAGGAAGACCCGGTCCAGCCCCGTCGCGTCGGTGGCGCCGAGCCAGTCGGACGGCTCGGTGCCGGCCTCGTCGGGCGTGAGGTCGGGGGTGATGGTGCCCACGCCGCCGGCGGCCACGAGCCCCTCGGCGAACCGCCGCGTGCCGTACCGCTCGAGGGGGTTCCAGTAGCTCATCACCAGGGTGGGCGCCCCGGTGGCGGCGACCCCGCGCACCGTCGTGAGGACGTCCTCGGTGGTGGTGTGCTGCTCCAGCGCCACCTCGACCGCGCGCTGGATCGTCGGACCGTCCATCAGCGGGTCGGAGTAGGGCAGGCCGACCTCGACGACGTCGACGCCGCCGCGGACCATCGCCACCATGGCGTCGATGCCGCCCTGGACGGAGGGGTAGCCCGCCGGCAGGTAGCCGACCAGCGCGGCGCGGCCCTCGGCCGCCGCCGCCGCGAGGACGTCGGAGAGCGCGCTCATCTACCAGCCCTTGCCGGTCGAGTCCTGCGGGTCGGAGTCGACGACGGCGGTCGCCGACTCGACGATCTCCTCGTCGCTCACGACGCCGAACCAGGCCGCTGCGGTGTCGACGTCCTTGTCGCCGCGCCCGGACAGGTTGACCAGCACCGTGGCGTCCGGGCCGAGGTCGCGACCGACGCGGAGCGCTCCGGCCAGGGCGTGGGCGCTCTCGATGGCCGGGATGATGCCCTCGGTGCGGCACAGCAGGGCGAACGCGTCCATCGCCTCGCTGTCGACCACCGGCGCGTACGTCGCGCGGCCGGTGTCGTGCAGCCAGGCGTGCTGGGGACCGACGCCGGGGTAGTCCAGACCGGCGGACACCGAGTGTGACGGGACGGTCTGGCCGTTCTCGTCCTGCAGGACGTAGGTGCGCGTGCCGTGCAGCACGCCGGGCGAACCGCCTGCCATCCGCGCCGCGTGGCGGCCGCTGTCGACACCCTCTCCGCCGGCCTCGAAGCCGTAGAGGCGGACGTCGGCGTCGTCGAGGAAGGCCGTGAAGATGCCCATCGCGTTGGACCCGCCGCCGACGCACGCGACGACCGCGTCCGGCAACCGCCCGGTCAGGTCGAGCACCTGCTGCTTGGCCTCGTCGCCGATGATCCGCTGGAAGTCGCGGACCATGGCCGGGAAGGGGTGCGGGCCGGTGACCGTGCCGAGGATGTAGTGGGTGTGGTCGACGTTGGTGACCCAGTCGCGCATCGCCTCGTTGATGGCGTCCTTGAGGGTCTGGCTGCCGGCGTCGACCGCGACCACCTCGGCGCCGAGCAGGCGCATCCGCGCCACGTTGAGGGCCTGCCGGCGGGTGTCCTCGGACCCCATGTAGACCAGGCACTCGAGGCCGAGCAGCGCTGCCGCCGTCGCGGTGGCGACGCCGTGCTGACCCGCTCCCGTCTCGGCGATGACGCGGCGCTTGCCCATGTCACGGGCGAGCAGGGCCTGGCCCAGGACGTTGTTGATCTTGTGTGAGCCGGTGTGGTTGAGGTCCTCGCGCTTGAGCAGCACGCGCGCGCCGCCGGCGTGCTCGGCGAAGCGGCGCGCCTCGGTCACCGGGCTCGGCCTGCCGACGTACGACGACAGCAGGCCGGCCAGCTCGGCCTGGAACGCCTCGTCGTGGCGCGCCTTCTCGTACGCGGCCGTCAGCTGGTCGAGTGCCGCGACCAGCGCCTCGGGTACGAACCGACCGCCGTAGGGACCGAAGTGACCGGTGGCGTCGGGGACGTCGGAGTGCTGGCTGGTCATCTGCTGTCGGCTCACCTGTCGTGCTTGAGGGCCGGGTGCGCGCCGGCCGCCACGAGGTCGGCGACGGCCGACCGGGGGTCGCGTCCGGTCACGAGCGACTCACCGACAAGGACGGCGTCGGCTCCGTCGCGGGCGTACTCGAGGACGTCGTGCGGTCCGCGCACGCCGGACTCGGCGATGCGGACCACGTGGTCGGGCACGTGCGGGGCGACGCGGGAGAACACGGCGCGGTCGACCTGCAGGGTGCGCAGGTCGCGGGCGTTGATGCCGATGACCTCGGCGCCGGCGTCGACGGCGCGCCCGACCTCGTCGACGGTGTGGCACTCGACCAGCGGTGTGAGACCGAGCGACCTGGCGCGCTCGACCAGTGACACGAGGGCGTTCTGGTCCATGGCGGCCACGATGAGCAGCGCGAGGTCGGCGCCATGGACGCGCGCCTCCCACAGCTGGTAGCTGGTGACGATGAAGTCCTTGCACAGGACGGGCACGTCGACCGCCCGGCGCACTGCGACGAGGTCGTCGAGACTGCCGCCGAAGCGGTGCTTCTCGGTGAGGACACTGATGACCGCAGCGCCACCTGCCTCGTAGTCGGCGGCGAGCGAGGCGGGGTCGGCGATCGCCGCGAGCGCGCCCTTCGACGGGCTCGAACGCTTCACCTCGGCGATGACCGCGACGCCGTCGGCACGCAGCAGCGGGAGCGGGTTGCGGCAGTCGGGTCGACCCTCGGCCTTCGCCTTGAGCTCGTCGAGGCTGACCCGCGCCTGGCGCTCGGCAAGGTCGGCGCGCACGTCGACCAGGATGTCGTCGAGCACACTCACGCGCCGGATCCCCTCGCCTGACTCCGTGGTCGCACCGCGACCACCCAGTCCGCCCAGCGTAACCGGGGCAGGCACGGGCCCTGACCACGCACCCGGTGCGTGGTCGCCCGCCGGTCGGTCAGGGTGCCAGGGCCGCGGCGAAAGGCAGGTTGCGCGCCACGCCGAAGACCACGACCGCGACGCCCAGCGCCGGCCACACCCACGCCGGGACGGTGACGCCGCTCGGCACACCTCTCGCGCGACGCGCGACCCAGCCCACCCACAGCACCGCCAGCCCGACGCCGGCGGCGACGGTGAGCACGTTGAGTCCGATCGCCGCCGGTAGGTCCCCCCGGACAAGGACGTGCACCGCACGCAGGGAGCCGCAGAACGGGCAGTACAGCCCGGTCAGCGCGAGGAACGGGCAGCCGGGGTAGTGGCCCGCCTCACCCGGGTCGACCACACCGACGTACGTCGTCGCGGCGGCGACGGCTCCCAGCACGGCCAGCGGCGCCCGCAGCGCCACTGCGCGGCTGGCGGCGTACGACGGCGCAGCGGTCATGATTCTCCCGGCGGAGTGGTCCGTCCCGTGAGCGTACGGCGCTCGCCGGGCGGCAGACCGGCGCTGCGCGCAGCTACCGGTGACCGCCGCGTCAGCTCGCGGGGCCGGTGTCGTACTCGGGGTGGTGGTCGTCCTTGTAGGTCACGGCGCTGCCCATGCCCATCATCGACATCACCTTGCCGGCGACCGCTCCGAGGGCGACGACCGCCAGTCCGACGAAGAACAGCCACGGCAGCTCGAACGGCAGGGCGATACCGCTGATCAGGAAGCCGACGAACATGATGCCGACCGCGGTCCAGGCGGCCGGCGTGTTGCCGTGGCTTGCTGACATCGTTCCTCCGCGGTGGGGTGTCGGCTGGTGCGCGACAGATTGTGCCAGTCCCGGGAGCCGTTGGGGGTCAGGCGGTCGGGTCCTCGCCGCGGTCGAGGGCGTCCCACGCGTCCCGCGGGGTGCCGGTGGACCGTGGGGGGCGGGCCTCGTAGCGGCCGCGGGGCTGCGGCCAGCGGCGCGCCCGCAGCGCGACGAGCAGGCCACCGAGGCCGACGAGGACCGCGCCCGCGAGGGCGGTCCCGCGGGTCGGTGTCGTGCCGACCGCGACCAGCGCAGCGGCGACCCCGGCCAGCGCCACACCCAGCACCATGCGCGCCCGGTTGCGCAGGAGCAGAACGGCGCCCGCCACCGGCGAGCGCGACCAGCGCCAGCGACGCGGAGCCGGCGTCGCCTGAGCCGGCGCCCGGCGCCGACGGCACGCCGGGGCTGACGCCGCTCGACCGCCCGCCGCCGAGCAGCGCCACGGCCGCGCCGAGCGCCACCAGACCCACGGCCAGGGCGAGCTCGCGCCGTGCCGGGGGTCGGACGCCGTCCGGCTCGTCCGGCGGGCTGGCCCCGCTGGTGCTGCCCGGCCCGGCGTCGGGTTCCGACCGGTCCGGTCCCGCGGGTGTCATGGCGACCGACGCAGCGCCTGGGCCGCCGCGACCGCCCGCAGCACGGCCATCGCCTTGTTGCGGCACTCGTCGTCCTCGGCCGCGGGGTCGGAGTCGGCGACGATGCCCGCGCCGGCCTGTACGTAGGCGGTGCCGTCCCTGAGGTACGCCGTGCGGATGGCGATCGCGGTGTCGGCGTCGCCCGCGAAGTCGAGGTAGCCGACGCAGCCGCCGTACACGCCGCGCCGGGTGGGCTCGAGCTCCTCGATGAGCTCCATCGCGCGCGGCTTCGGCGCCCCGGACAGCGTGCCGGCCGGGAAGCAGGAGGTGAGGACGTCGAAGGCGGTGCGGCCCTCGGCGACCTCGCCGACCACGGTGCTCACGATGTGCATCACGTGGCTGAACCGCTCGACCGACATGAAGTCGACGACCTCGACGGTGCCCGGGGCACAGACGCGGCCGAGGTCGTTGCGGCCGAGGTCGACGAGCATCAGGTGCTCGGCCCGCTCCTTGGGGTCCGCGAGAAGTTCCGCCGCCAGCGCCGCGTCCTCCTGCGGCGTCGCGCCACGCGGCCGGGTGCCGGCGATCGGGTGCATCATCGCCCGACCTCCGGTGACCTTGACCAGCGCCTCGGGGCTGGACCCGACGACGTCGAAGCCGTCGAACCGCAGGAGGTACATGTAGGGGCTGGGGTTGGTGGCCCGGAGCATCCGGTAGACGTCCAGGGGGTCGGCCGCGTTGGTCATCGAGAAGCGCTGGCTGACGACCACCTGGAACGCCTCACCGGCCCGGATCTCCTCCTTGGCCTGCTCGACAGCGGCGCGGTAGTCGTCGCTGGTGCGAGCGCGCTCGTACTCCGGCTCCGCCGCCGTGAAGGCCGCGACGGCCGCGGGAGCCGGGACGTCCAGCTCGGCGGTCATCCGGTCCAGCCGCTCGACCGCATCCCTGTGGGCCCAGTCGACCCGGTCGTCGGTGTCGTCGTAGTTGACCGCGTTGGCGATGAGCAGGACCGACCCGTCAGAGTGGTCGAGGACGGCCAGGTCGGTGGCCAGCATCATGGCGAGCTCGGGCACGTGCAGGTCGTCGGTGGTGAGTTCGGGCAGCCGTTCGAGGCGGCGCACGACGTCGTAGCCCAGCACCCCGACCAGGCCGCCGGTGAGCGGCGGGAGCCCCGGGAGCGGCTCGGTGTGCAGGGCCTCGACCGTGGCTCGCAACGCGTCGAGCGGGTCGCCGTCGGTGGGCACGCCGACCGGTGGCTGCCCCAGCCAGTGCGCCCGACCGTCGCGCTCGGTGAGCGTGGCGTGCGAGTGGGCCCCGACGAAGGAGTAGCGGGACCACACCCCACCGAGCTCCGCGGACTCGAGCAGGAAGGTGCCGGGTCGGCCGCCGGCCAGCTTGCGGTAGACGCTCAGGGGCGTCTCCGCGTCGGCGAGCAGCCGTCGGGTCACCGGGATGACCCGTCGGTCGCCGGCGAGGGCGCGGAACGTCTCGAGGTCCGGCGCGTGGTCGCTGGGCATGGCCGCCATTGTGCTGGGTGGCCGGCGCCCCGAGTGGGCCGGCTCAGGACTGGTCAGGACCGCAGCAGGACGTCGGCGTCGAAGCAGGACCGGTCGCCCGTGTGACAGGCGACGCCGACCTGGTCGACGACGACCAGCAGCGCGTCACCGTCGCAGTCCAACCGGACCTCGCGGACATGCTGCTCGTGGCCGGAGGTGTCGCCCTTGCGCCAGTACTCGCCGCGGCTGCGGCTCCAGTAGGTCGCCCGGCCGGTGGTCAGGGTGCGGTGCAGCGCCTCGTCGTCCATCCAGCCGACCATGAGCACCTCCCCGGTGCCGTGCTGCTGGACGACGGCGGCGACCAGGCCCTGCGCGTCGCGCTTGAGCCTGCCCGCGACCGCGGGGTCGAGTGCGGAGACGGTCACCCGCCCATCGTCGCAGCCCGTCAGGTGCGCTGCTGGGCCGCCCACGAGACGTGCAGGCGGGAGTAGACGCCGCCGGCGGCGACCAGGTCGGCGTGCCGCCCACGCTCGACGACCCGGCCCGCGTCGAACACCAGCACGTCGTCGGCGGCCTCGGCGGTCGAGAGCCGGTGGGCGATCGTCAAGGCCGTCCGGCCACGGGTGAGGCCCTCGAGCGCACGGGCGAGCCGCACCTCGGTCGCCGGGTCGACGGCCGACGTCGCCTCGTCCAGGACGAGCAGGTCGGGGTCGGCCAGGTAGGCCCGGGCCAGGGCCACCAGCTGGCGCTCACCGGCCGAGAGCTGTTCGCCGCGCTGGCCCACGTCGGTGACCAGGCCGTGCGGCAGGCCGCCGAGCCAGTCCATGAGCCCGAGCTCGGTCATCGCCAGCTCGACGTCGTCGTCACCGGCGGACGGCAGGCCGAAGCGGACGTTGTCGAGGATGCTGCCCTCGAACAGGAACCCGTCCTGCGGCACCATCACGATCCGCGACCGGAGCGACGCGAAGGACAGCTCGCGCAGGTCGACGTCGTCGACGAGCACCCGTCCCTCGACCGGGTCCATCAGCCGGGTGAGCAGCTTGGCGAAGGTGGTCTTTCCCGACCCGGTCTCGCCGACGACGGCGATCCGCGACCGGGGTGCGAGCGCGAGGTCGACGTCCGCGAGCACCGTGGGGCCGCCGGGATAGGCGAAGCTGACGTGCTCGAACCGCACGTCGATCGGGCCCCGCGGGAGGGTGCGACCTCCCTCGCCCGGGTCGGACACGTCCGCCGGGGTGTCGAGGACGCCGAGCACCCGACGCCAGCCGGCGATCGCGTTCTGCGCCTCGTTGAGCACCTCGGTGCCGATCTGCACCGGGCCGACGAACAGCTGGACGAGGAAGAGGAAGGCGAGCAGCTCGCCCAGGCTGAGGTCGCCGTCGATCCCGAGCAGGACACCGACGACCACGACCCCGGCGTTGGCCACGCCGGCCACGATCTCGCCGGTCGAGAACGTGAGGGCCACCAGCGCCTGCGCCCGCGTCGCCGATGACCGGTGCCGTTCGATGGCCTCGTCGATGCGCTGCCCGGTGCGCGCCTCGATGCCGTACGCGCGAACCGTCGACGCGCCGACGACTGACTCGGACACGGCACCGAGCAGGTCGCCGACCCGCTCGCGCACGGCGCCGTACGCGGTCGACACGCGCTTCTGGAACGTGCGCATCAGCAGGAAGAGCGGCAGGAAGCACACCCACACCAGCACGGTGAGCTGCCACGAGTAGAACGCCATGAGCGCCGTGGCCACGAGCAGCTGCCCGAAGCTCACGACCATGAGCAGCCCGCCCCACTGCATGAACGTCGAGATGGTGTCGACGTCGCTGGTGACGCGTGAGACCAGGGACCCGCGGCGCTCGGCGTTCTGGGTGAGGACCGACAGGTCGTGCACGTGCCGGAAGGCCCGCACCCGGAGCGTGGCCAGGCCGCTCTCCGTGGTGCGGAACAGCCGGACGTTGAGCCGGTACGCGCACAGGGCCGTGACCAGGACGGCGACGCCCGCCAGCAGGACCGCCTCGCGGACCCGCGCGACGTCCGGGCCGCCGGAACCGAGCAGGCCGTCGTCGATCGTCTGCTGCACGGCGATGGGCACGAGGACCCGGCCCACCGTGGCGCCGAGCGCCAGCAGCAGCGTCACCGTGAGGCCGGCGGTGAACTCCGGCGACAGCGCGAGGCCGCGACGCAGCGTCGTCCAGGCGGACTGCTGGTCGCGACCGGACTCGGTGATCGTCGCCATCACGGACCACTCTGCCGCACCGCTCCGACACCCTGCGCCACGCGGTACTTGACGCCGATATTGACCGTCAGCGGGACGAACTGGACGGTGCCGTGACTACCCTGGTCTCCCATGAGCGGTCAGGAAGCGTCGTCCGGGCATCGCCGCGGGCTGTTCGACACCGGCCTCGAGGCCGACCTCGACGGCTGGCACGACGCGCCCGAACCGTCGTGGCTCACCGAGGAGGAGGACGATCCGTCGTCCACGTCGGGCATCCCGGCGTACGACCTGGGGCCGGGCACCGAGTCGGTCGTCGTGGACCTCACCGGTCCGCTGCCCAGCCTCTCGGTCCCGGACGAGGTTGCCGCCGCGCCCGCCGACGACGACGCCCACACGGCCCTCGTCGGGCCTCCCGGCGGTGTACCCGTCAGCCCGGCACCGGTCGGCGAGCCGCTCGTCCCGACCTTCGACGAGCTGCCGGAGGTGCCGGAGGTCCACACGCCCGGGCGCCACCTGGGTGCTGCCGAAACGCCGACCGCCACCCCGCCGCAGCCGCTCGTGCGCGAGCAGGTCGAGCCCGCGGTCTTCGCCATCCCGCCGGTGCCGCACGTCACCGGCCGCAACCAGGCCGAGACGCTCACCGCCGCAACCGTGCTCCGCGCCCGCAAGGTGCGCCCGCAGTCCGGCTGGCGCAAGGCCGTGCTGCACCTGTCCGCGGGACGCATCAACCTCGGCCTGTCGCCGAGCGACCGTCGTCGCGCCGACCTCGTGGCGCGGGCCCGCACACCCGTGGTCGGCTGCCACCGGGTCGCGATCATCAGCCTCAAGGGTGGGGTCGGCAAGACCACGACCACGGCAGCGCTCGGCGCGATGTTTGCCAACCTGCGCGGCGACCGGGTCATCGCGGTCGACGCCAACCCCGATCGCGGCACGCTGATCGAGCGGGTGCCGCGAGAGTCCGGCGCCACGGTCCGCCACCTGCTGGAGCAGCGGGACCGCGTCACGCGGTACGGCGACGTCCGCGCGTTCACCTCGCAGTCGCCGACCCGGCTCGAGGTCCTCGCCTCGGACGCCGACCCCGGCGCGTCCTCGGCGCTGAGCGAGCAGAACTACCGCGACACGGTCGACACGCTGGAGCGGTTCTACAACCTGATCCTCACCGACTGCGGCACCGGACTGCTGCACGACGCGATGCGTGGCGTGCTCGGCCTGGCCTCGTCGCTCGTCGTGGTGTCGTCCGCGAGCCTCGACGGCGCACGCAGCGCGAGCGCCACGCTCGACTGGCTCGAGGCGCACGGCCTCCAGGACATCGCGAAGAGCGCCGTCGTGGTCATCTCGTCGGTGCGGCCTGGTGGCGGCATCGTCGACGTCATGCAGCTCGAGGACCACTTCGCGGCCCGCTGCCGCGCCGTCGTCACCATCCCGTACGACCCGCACCTCGAGGCCGGCGGCGTGCTCGACATCGACGAGCTGCACGACGACACGCTCGACGCGTACAAGGAGCTGGCCGCCGCCGTCGGCGAGGGCTTCTCCACCGGCTGACCCGTCCGTGCACGTGTCAGCTTGTGCCGGCCGGATACGGCCGGCACAAGCTGACACGTTGGGCTAGCCGCCGACCAGGCTGGAGTGGGCTTCGCGCACGGGGACCGCGATCGGACCGACGGTCTTGGTGATCGCCGGTCCCGGCACGGTGTACGGGCCGCCGCCGTCGATGGTGAACGTCGCGTCCCAGCTGGTCGTGAGGCTGACGTCGCGGTCGCCGGCGCTGGGGTAGGTGTAGGCCACGTCGTCGTTCGGGTAGGCGCCGCCGGGCCGGTCGAAGCCCTGCTGCACGCCGTGGTCGAAGGTCCAGTCCCAGTGCGCGGTCGCGGTCACCACGATGTCGAACCCGAGCACCCGGAACGGCTCCGTCGTGATCGACTCCGGCTCCCCCGCCGCGAACAGTGTCGGCAGGTTGACCAGCCCGCCCTGCGCCGGCTGGAACGACGGGGCGGCGTCCGGCAGGTAGGTCGCCACCACGTCGCGGACCTTGTCGCCGACGTCCGACGCGGGCACCGGCCCCTCCCCCGGACCCAGGCAGATCGAGTCGACGACCGACCACGGACCGGTCCCGTGCCGGAGGTAGATGCGGAAGAAGATTCCCGGCGGCGGGCACGCCGAGGCGGCGTTGAGGCACATCACGTCGTCGCCCGGGCCGTTGTTCAGGCAGACCGGCGCCATGCTCCACTCGCAGTCGGTGCACCCAGCGCTCGCCGCCGTGGCCTGCCCGAGCTTGCTGTCCCGGCCCGTGTGCGGCCACAGCACGCCCTTGGTCAGCACCCGCCCCCGCTCCTGATCACGCTCGACTGCGGCGGCTGCCGCGGCTGCGTCGGCGCAGTCGGAGCATGCCGCAGCCGTCGCGCGCAGCCACAGCCGGCGCCAACGCAGGATCGCGACGTGCCAACGCCGACATGACAAGAGCGCAGCGAACGCGCAGCATCAACTCTCCAGGTCGACGGCATTGCCGATGATCCAACGGTCGCCGATTCCGTTGCACCAAGCGAGTAGTCCAGGTGTGTCTGTCGATCGCATCGAGTGCTGCGTCACCTGACCGTCTGCCGCGAAGAACGTCGTAGGGCGGCACGGTCGTCGACGTACCTCGGCAGCTGCCGGTCTTTCCGTCCAGGTCATGGACCCTGATCGAAGTGACGTCGTAACGCGCGTCCGGCGACGACTCACCCTTGGCTCATCGTGCTTCTCGATGCTCCGTCGACAACGTCGAAGCAAGGACAGCCCGTTGGTGCTCAGCGTCCTGAGCGTGCTGGTGTCCTGCGTCTGAGCAGCCGCGTTGTAAGCTCGGCGTAGTACGCGCGAACGGCTGCTTCGATCTGCTGCTCGGGGGTGGTCGCTGACGGGGCGGGAGTGGTCGCGGACGCCGTGGTCGGGCTCGGGGTCTCGGTGACGCGACCGGCCTTCGGCTCGCTGCCGGAGCAGCCGGCGAGGGCCGCGACAGCGACGAGCAGGGTCGCCCCCATGCGCGCCGCAGTCCCCGTCCGCATGGCCCGAGAGCATATCCACGCATCCCGTCCGCGCCCGGGCCTCGATCCACAGGCCCGCTCTCCCGCTCCCCCGTCCCTGTCCGAGCGAGCCCCATGATCATCAGCTCGCGAGACGCTCGCGACACGCGAGGGGGCTGAGCGTGTCGGGAGCTGATGATCTTGGGGGCGTGGTGCGGGCGTCAGACGGGCGTGGGCGTCCCGTCGGCGGCGAGGGAGGCACGTTCGGCGTCCTCGCGCTCGTACGCCGTGATGAGCCGCCGGTAGCCGGCGCACCGGCCGAGCAGCTCGAGGTGCGGCCCGCGGTCGACCACGCGCCCCTGCTCGACGTAGACGACCTCGTCGGCGAGCGCGATGGTCGCCTTCCGGTAGGCCACGACCACGACGGTCGGCGCCACCTCGTCGCCGGCGCCCGTCGACCGCAGCCCCGCCAGGATCGCGGCCTCGACGCGGGGGTCCACCGACGACGTCGCGTCGTCCATCACCAGCAGTCGCGGCGAGCGCACCAGTGCCCGGGCCAGGGCCAGTCGCTGCCGCTGACCGCCGGAGAGCGACATGCCACGCTCACCGATGCGGGTGTCGAGCCCGTCGGGCAGCGCGTCGACGAACCGGTCTGCCTGCGCGACCTCGAGCGCCCGGCGCACGGCGGTGTCCGGCAGGTCGAGGCCGAGCGTCACGTTGCCGCGCACCGTGTCGTCGAAGAGGAATGTCTGCTGCGGCACCACCGCCGCGGCTCCCGCGACCCCACCGCGCACGACGGCACGGAGGTCGACGCCGTCGAGAACCACCTCGCCACTGGCGGGGTCGACGAGGCGGACGAGCAACATCGTCAGGGTGGACTTGCCCGACCCCGTGGGGCCGACGACCGCGATCGTGCGGCCGGCGTCGACGGTGAACGTGACGTCGTGCAGCACGGGGGCGTCGGTGTAGCCGAACTGCACGGACTGCACGTCGAGAGTGGCCGGTGCCGCGACGTCGGCCAGCTCGACCGCGCCGTAGGCGAGGCCGCCGCGCGCGTCCAGCACGTGCCGCACCCGGTCCCAGCCGACGACCGACCGGGGCAGCTCGCCGAGCACCCAGCCGATCGCGCGCACCGGGAAGGCCAGCAGGGTGAACAGGTACGCCACCTGGACCAGGTCGCCGGCATCGATCGCGCCGCGCTGGATGCGGACGGTGCCGACGAGCAGGACGGCGAGGACGCCGATCTGCGGCAACGCCTCCAGAGCAGGGTCGAACAGGCCGCGCACCCGGCCGACACGGATCTGGGCGTCGCGCAGCTCCTCGGCGGCGGCACGGAAGCGGCCCGTCTCCTCGGGCTCGCGGCCCAGGGTCTTCACGACCAGGGCACCCTCGAACGACTCGTGCGCGACCCCGCTGACCTCGGCGCGCAGCTGCTGCGCGCGGGTGGCCAGGGGTGACAGGCGCCGCTGGTAGACGATGTTGAGGATGAAGATCGCCGGGAAGATGGCGAAGCCGACGAGCGACAGCACCGGGTCGGTCAGCACGAGGGCGACGGCGGCCACCGCGAGCATCACCAGCACGCCGACAGCCATCGGCATCGGGGCGATCGAGAACCACATGGCCTCGACGTCGGCGTTCGCGTTGGACAGCAGCTGTCCCGTGGGGTGCTTCTGGTGCCACGCCAGCGGGAGGTGCAGGTACTGCTTGGTCACAGCGCGCCGGTAGCGGGCCTGCAGCCGGTACTGCATGATCCCCGCACCCAGCCGCCGGCCGACGATGCCCGCGGACTTCAGCAGCGCCACCGCGATGATCGCCAGCGCCGCACCCACGAGCGACCCGGTCGTGGTCTCGCCCTGCCGGAACGCCGGCGCGACCACCTCGTCGGTCACGCGTCCGAGCACCAGGGCGGCGCCCACCGTCATCACGCCGTAGACGGCGCTGCCACCCACGGCCAGCGCGAAGATGTGCGGCTCGTGGCGCACGGCGCGGCCCAGCAGGCCGAACCCGCGCCGGAGGGTGTCGTCCCGGCCGGTCACCGGACCACCCTACGATCAGGCGGTGACGACTCTGGCCCGCACCGAGCGCCTGGCCCTCGCCGATCTGCTCGACGAGATCGGGCCCGACGCCCCCACGCTGTGTGGCGACTGGACGACCCGCGACCTCGCCGCGCACCTCGTCGTCCGGGAGCGCCGTCCCGACGCCACCCCCGGCGTCGCGGTGAAGGCACTGTCTGGTTGGACCGAGCAGGTCCAGGACTCCTACGCCGAGCGGCCGTACGCCGACCTCGTCGAGCTCGTGCGCACCGGTCCCGGCCGGTTGTCCGCGTTCAACCTGCCCGGTGTCGACAAGCTCCTCAACACCGCGGAGTACCTCGTCCACCACGAGGACGTCCGGCGTGCGCAGCGCGGCTGGACCCCGCGCGAGCTCCCCGTCCGGGTCCACGACTCGATCTGGAAGGCGGTCACCGCGCGGGCTCCGATGAGCCTCCGCGGCGTCGACGCCACGGTCGAGCTGCGTCGGTCCGACAAGCCGCGCGCCCAGCCCAGCTCGCACGGTCGCGGGGACACGACGGTCGTCGTCACCGGCGAGCCGATGGAGCTGCTGCTCTACCTCTTCGGTCGACGGCAGCACGCGCAGGTCGTGCTCACCGGCGACCCGGACGCGGTGCAGGCGCTGGAGCAGCACTCGCTGTCGGTCTGACCGGCAGCGGTGCCCGGTGCGTCAGCGCGGTCCGCGCCCGACCCCGAGCCGCACCTGGGTGCCCATGTCGTCGCGCTCGTGGTGGCAGCGCGCGCAGTGCAGGTAGTAGCCGTCGGGGCTCTCCGGATAGCGCCTCTTGTCGTAGTGGTGCCCGATCACCAGGCAGAGCAGGTACGTCGTGTTCATCCGAGCCTCCCTGACGGCGCCGTGCCGCGACCTGGCCACCAGTCTGGACCCCCGTCCGGACGTCCGCCAGCACCGCCTGAGCGCCGGGACGCAGGACCGCGCCGGGTCCCTGGCGGCACCACCCTGACGAGGTGGCGGCTCAGCGCACCGACCGCCCGGCGGCACGCAGGGAGTCCTTGACCTCGCCGATCCGCAGCTGACCGAAGTGGAAGACGCTCGCGGCGAGGACCGCGTCGGCGCCGGCGGCGACCGCCGGCTCGAAGTGCTGGGCCGCACCGGCACCGCCGGAGGCGACCAGCGGCACGTCGACGACCGCCCGGACAGCGGCGATCAGGTCCAGGTCGAACCCCGCCCTGGTCCCGTCGGCGTCCATCGAGTTGAGCAGGATCTCGCCGGCCCCGAGGTGCGCGCCGCGCGCCGCCCACTCGACCGCGTCGAGTCCGGCCGACCTGCGACCGCCGTGCGTGGTGACCTCGAAGCCGCTCGGCTGGTCGGGCGACCGGCGCGCGTCGACCGACAGCACGAGCACCTGCGAGCCGAACCGGCGCGCGACCTCCCCCACCAGCTCGGGACGCGCGATCGCCCCGGTGTTGACGCCGACCTTGTCCGCGCCGGCGCGCAGGAGCCGGTCGACGTCCTCGACGGCGCGCACTCCCCCGCCGACCGTCAGCGGGATGAACACCTGCTCGGCGGTCCGGCGCACGACGTCGTAGGTCGTCTCGCGGTCGTCGCTCGACGCGGTGATGTCGAGGAACGTCAGCTCGTCGGCTCCCTCGGCGTCGTAGACCTTGGCCATCTCGACGGGGTCGCCGGCATCGCGCAGGTCGGTGAAGTTGACGCCCTTGACGACGCGGCCGGCGTCGACGTCCAGGCAGGGGATGACCCGGACCGCTACCGTCACCAGCTCGACCCGGTCTTGTAGGCGACGGCCTCCACCTCGACGAGCATCCGCGGGTCGATAAGGGCGACCACCTGCACCATCGAGGTCGCGGGCAGCACGTCACGGAAGGCCTCCCCGTGCGCGCGGCCGTACTCCTTCCAGTGGGTGATGTCGGTGACAAAGATGCGGGTGCGCACGACGTCGGCCAGCGTCGCGTCCAGCTGCTCCAGCGCCCACGCGACGTTGCGGATCGCCTGCTTGGTCTGCAAGTAAGGGTCGCCCTCGTGCACGACTTCGCCGTCGACGATCGACGTGCAGCCGGTCACCCAGACGTTGTCGCCGGCGGCAACAGCTCGCGAGTAGCCGACCACCGACTCCCAGGGCGCTCCGCTGGACACCTTGCGCGTCATGTGAGGGTCACCTCCATCTCCGCGAGTGCCTGCTCGAGGGTGAACGCGCCGGCGTACAGCGCCTTGCCCACGATCGCACCTTCGACGCCATCGGGTACCAGGCCCGCGATGGCGCGCAGGTCGGCCAGCGACGAGACCCCACCGCTGGCCACCACCGGCCGGTCGGTCGCGGCGCACACCGACCGCAGCAGGTCGAGGTTGGGCCCGGTCATGGTGCCGTCGCGGCCGACGTCGGTCACGACGTAGCGCGCGCAGCCGTCGCGGTCGAGCCGGGCGAGCACGTCGAACAGCTCGCCGCCCTCCTGGGTCCAGCCGCGCGCGGCCAGCGTCGTCCCCCGCACGTCCAGGCCCACGGCGACCCGGTCGCCGTACCGCGCTATCGCCGACGCGCACCACCCCGGGTCCTCCAGTGCGGCCGTGCCGAGATTGACCCGGGCACACCCGGTGGCCAGTGCCGCGTCGAGCGACTCGTCGTCGCGGATGCCGCCGCTCATCTCGACCGCGACGTCCAGCCGTCCGACGACCTCGGCCAGCAGGTCGCGGTTGGAGCCGCGTCCGAAGGCCGCGTCCAGGTCGACGAGGTGCACCCATTCCGCCCCTGCCTGCTGCCAGGCCAGCGCGGCCGCCAGCGGCTCGCCGTAGGACGTCTCACTGCCGGCCGCGCCCTGCACGAGCCGCACGGCCTGGCCGTCGGCCACGTCGACGGCGGGCAGCAGCTCGAGACGGCTGCGGGGTGTGGGGGTCATCCGCGGGTCCTCCGGTCCAGGGTGAGTGTGACGAGCACGGGCAGGGCGAGGATCCCGAGCAGCAGGGCCGCGCCGCGGACCCACGGGTCGTCGAAGAGCAGCCACACGAGCCCTTCGGCGGCAAGCCAGAGCACGGCGATGACGCCGTTCTCGGTGCGCCGGCGCCGCGCCAGCAGCCCCTGCTGTCGACGCCACCGGGTACGGCGGGGCAGGCGCGCCCTGAGGGCGGCAGCGTTGTCCCGGCGGCGGCTGGCCTTGGTGGCGCGGCGCTCTCGCTCCGCCCGGGCGGCCGCGGCCACGCGCTCGCGCTCGTCCCGGCGCCGGGCGCGCTCACGGCTCACAGCGACCGCACCCAGTGCTCGAGCAGTGCCGCCCCCGCGTCGCCGGACTTCTCCGGGTGGAACTGGGTCGCGGACAGCGGACCGTTCTCGACGGCGGCGACGAAACGCTCGCCGTGCTCGGACCAGGTCACCAGCGGCGCGGCCATCGTCGGTGTCGGCTGCAGGCTCCACTGCCGCACGGCGTAGGAGTGCACGAAGTAGAATCGCTCGTCCTCGAGGCCGGCGAGCAGCCGCGACCCGGCGGGGACGTCGACGGTGTTCCACCCCATGTGCGGCAGCACGTCGGCGTGCAACCGCTGGACCGTGCCCGGCCACTCCCCGCAGCCTTCGGTGACGAGACCGTGCTCGTCGCCCGAGTCGAACAGCACCTGCATCCCGACGCAGATGCCGAGCACCGGGCGCCCGCCGGCGAGCCGGCGACCGATGATCTCCGGACCGCGCACGTCGCGCAGGCCGGCCATGCAGGCTGCGAACGCGCCGACGCCGGGGACGACCAGCCCGTCGCACTCCGCCGCGGCCTCGCGCTCGCCGGTGACGACCACGTCGGCGCCGACTCGTGCCAGCGCGCGCTCGGCCGAGCGCAGGTTCCCGGAGCCGTGGTCGAGGACGACGACGCGCGGGCTGGGCACCCGTCGAGGCTACGTGACAGGGCCGGTCGTCGCGCCAGCGTTCCACGCCGACGGCCCCACCACCGGATGCGTGGCGGGGCCGTCGGTGGTCAGCGCGGTCAGACCTTGCCGATCGCCGTTCCCCAGTTGGCGAGGAAGGGCGGGTACCCGAACGTGCCCGGGATGTACTCGGCGGCGGTCCAGATGAAGCCGTCCGGGCCGGCGACAGCGGCGGAGTAGTCGCCCCAGCGCTCAACCCCGTTGCCGCCGTACTGCGGATAGCCGGTGAAGCCGTCGGCCGGCTTCAGTCCTGCGCCGTAGACACTCACCGGGCCGGTGACGGTCCCGTCGGAGGTGAGCCTGACGTAGGCAGTCGACGGGTAGTAGCCCGGTCCGGCCAGGGTGAAGACCATGGCTGCCCGCGCTGCACCGGCGGTGACCCCGATGGAGGGGAACATCACCGAGTTGCGGTTGACGGCGATGTACCCCTGCTTGGTGATCTTCGCCGCAACACCGGTCATCGAGGCCTCTGGCGCGACCACGAAGTAGGCGATGCCCGTCGTGGTCGGCCCGTTGTCGGTCTTGACCACTGTGTTCAGACCGCTCCACATGCTGCCGCCGCTGTAGACGACCTGCTGCATCCGGTCGTCGTTGGAGTTGAGCAGGTTCAGCTTGTCCTTGAGGCTCTGCCCCAGCGGGTAGGGCCCGGGCTTCTGCTGAACCGCCGGCGGCTGGCCGTAGACCTCGCTCGGCAGGATCGCGCTGCTGACCCGGACGGCCGGTGTGCTGCCGGTCAGGCTCACGGTGTTGGTGAACGCCCATGCCGCGATCCGGTTGTCGAGCTTGGCGGTGAAGTCCAGCGCTGACAGCGCGTACTCGGTACCGCTGGCGGCGTCCGACCACTCGGTGGCGGCCGGTGACGTCGCTGGCTGGATGCTGTAGGCGAGGCCCTCGGCCAGCGGGGTCGCCGGGCTCTCGATGCGCTGCACCTTCACCGTGCCGCTGGCCAGGCGCGCCTTGTCGAACGCGTAGACCTGGGCGCCGTTGAAGCCGTCCTGGAAGATCGGGAACTCGTTGGTGCTGACGAAGAACCCGTACCGGTCGGCGCCGATCAGCGGCTGGTCCCCCAGGCAGGGGCAGCCGGGGTGGGTGGCGAGCGGGCCACCGCCGGAGCCGGTGGTGGTGTCGGACCCGCCGTCGTTGGCCACGTCCAGCTTGTACAGGTGCCAGCTCGAGGAGTCGGTCGTGGGCGTACTGGTGCGGCTCACCGCGATGTCGACGTAGCTGTCACCGGTGAAGTCGCCGGTGGCCGAGTCGGTGCCCAGCTCGAGCACCGTGAGGAAGAACCGGTCGAGCTGCGGGTCCCAGTAGCACTTCGGGTCGGATACGAACGGGCCGTACGGGT
Organism: uncultured Actinomycetota bacterium; assembly: GCA_963784645.1. Taxonomy (GTDB): domain Bacteria; phylum Actinomycetota; class Actinomycetes; order JACCUZ01; family JACCUZ01; genus JBBRVW01. The sequence goes on from CAWARY010000020.1 coordinate 195,341, forward strand.
TGGTCGCACCCGGCGTCCGGTCGATCTCCGGGACGCCGTTGAAGAACTGGTCGAGGGAGGTCGTGGTGCCCTGGACGGCCCCGGACTTGTCGTGGATCCGGAACACCGTGTTGACGGCCTCGATGACCTGGCTGGTGCCGACGCACAGTCCCTGATCCGGCGGCTCGAGGGAGAACTGATTGCCGCCGTTCGCGGTGCGCTGGTCCCGCAGGCTCAGCCCCTCGAAGGCCTTCGCTGTGGGGTCGGCCGCGACGGGCAGGGTGGCGGGCCGGGGCACCTGGGCCGAGGGCACCCGCGAGGGGGAGTTGGACCGGGAGTGGGCCTCCGCACCGACCATGCCCTCCTCGCCGGGCTCGAAGGGCCGGGTCTCGTTGCCGGCGATACCCGGCACTCCCGACGCGGCATCCGCGTGCGGCTGGGCCAGCCCGCCGAGTCCCACGGCCACCGCGAACGCGGCCAGAGCGGCTGCCGCTCGTCGTCGCCGGTCGAACAGTCTTGTAGTGATCATGGATGGATTCCCCTCGTGCACACAGTTGACCTCGGCAACGATGTCGCAGCCGATGCGACGCTACGTCCGGATCCGGCGGGCCACAAGAGGTAACCGGCCGCGTGCTCGCTCGGTCGCTACGCGTGACGGGAGTCCTGCTTATCGGGCGCCGAACAGTCCGGCCGGGGGCTGCGGTGAGGGCTCCGCGTCGGCGTCGGCGACCGGTCGCGCGCCCGCCGCGAACCGCACCAGCTCCGACCCGGAGACCACCCGGGCAGACACCGGGTCCCCGGCACACCGCCGGGTGAGGGCGGCGGCGGGTAGCGGCGCGGCCGAGCCGAGCAGCACCAGGTTGCCGAAGCGGCGGCCGCGCCAGACCCCCGACTCGGCCACCAGCAGCACGTGCTCGAAGACCTCGGTGTACGTCGCCACCTGACCTCGCGCGAACGCGAGTCCGGGCCCGTCGGCGACGTTCACCGCCACCGCGCCGGCCGGCCCGACGACCCGGCGCACGTCGGTGGCGAAACCGACCGACGTGAGGTGCGCCGGCGTCCGCGCGCCGGCGAACACGTCGACCACCACGAGGTCGGCCGACGCCGGCCGCATGCGCGACAGCGCCTCCCGGGCGTCGGCCACCTGCACCGGGACCTTGACCCCGCGCCCCAGGGGCAGCGAGGTACGGACGGCCGCGGCCACGTCGTCGGACAGCTCCACGGCGCGCTGCCGGGACGTCGGCCGGGTGGCGGCGACGTACCGCGCGAGGGTCAGCGCGCCGGCACCGAGGTGCACGACGGCTAGCGGCTCCCCCGGCGCGGCGAGCGCGTCGACCACGTGCCCGAGCCGGCGCACGTACTCGAACGCGAGGTAGGTCGGGTCGTCGAGGTCGACGTGCGACTGCGGCGTCCCGTCGACCGTGAGCTGGTACGCCGAGGCGCGGTCGCGATCGGGCTCGACGACGACGTCCATGGCGACGGCCCGCGACCCGGCCTAGAGCGAACCCTTGGTCGAGGGGACGCCAGCGACGCGCGGGTCCAGCGCGACCGCGTCGCGCAACGCCCTGGCCACCGCCTTGAACTGCGCCTCGACCACGTGGTGCGCGTTGCGTCCGGCCAGGACCCGCACGTGCAGGCACACCTGCGCGGACGCCGTGAACGACTCCCAGATGTGCCGCGTGAGGGTCGTGTCGTAGGAGCCGATCAGCTCGACGATCTCGGGCTCCTCGTGCACGACGTACGGACGGCCGGAGAGGTCGACGGCGGCCTGCACGAGGGTCTCGTCGAGCGGCACGAGCGCGTCGCCGAAACGCCGGATGCCGGCCTTGTCGCCGAGCGCCTCGCGCAGCGCCTGACCGAGGGCGATGGACGTGTCCTCGACGGTGTGGTGCGCGTCGACCTCGAGGTCGCCGACGGTGCGGACCACGAGGTCGAAGCCGCCGTGCTTGCCGAGCTGGTTGACCATGTGGTCGAAGAACGGCACGCCGGTCTCGACCTCCGCGCGCCCGGTGCCGTCGAGCTCCAGCTCCACCAGCACCGACGACTCCTTGGTCGACCGTTCGACCTTCGCGTACCTGCTCACTGCTCCACCTCTCGGCCTTCCCCCGGAATGATCACGGAACCGTGATCGTTTCGGGTCGACAGCGGCCTGCATGCCGCTGTCGGCACCAGTTGATCACGGGCCCGTGATCAACTTTGGACCCCCAGCTCGTGCTCCGAGGGCTCGTCGGTCGCCGGGGACGGTTCGGCCGCCGCCAGTCCGTCGCGTACCGCGTCGAGGAACGCGGAGGTCTCGGCCTCGGTGCCGGCCGTGACGCGCAGCCAGCCGGCCAGGCCGACGTCGCGCACCAGGACACCGCGGTCCAGCAGAGCCTGCCAGGTCGCGTGCTGGTCGCCGAACTCGCCGAACAGCACGAAGTTCGCGTCCGACTCGATCACCTCGAGCCCGAGTGCCGGCAGCTCGCGCAGGAGACGGTCGCGCTGCTCCACCACCGCGGCGACGGAGGCGAGCAGCTCGTCGGCCCGCGCCAGCGCCGCCCGGGCGGCCGCCTGGGTGAGCACCGACAGGTGGTACGGCAGCCGCACCAGCTGCAGGGACTGCACGACGCGGGGGTCGGCAGCGAGGTAGCCCAGGCGGGCAGCGGCGAACGCGAACGCCTTGGACATCGTCCGCGTGACCACCAGCCGCGGCCGGCCGGGGAGCAGCCCCACCGCGGACGGGCGGGTCGAGAACTCGGCGTACGCCTCGTCGACCACGACCAGACCGCTCGCGGCCTCGTAGACCGCCTCGACGACATCGAGGTCGACGGCGGTGCCGGTCGGGTTGTTCGGCGAGCACAGGAAGACGACGTCCGGCGCGTGCTCGCGCACGACCAGCGCCGCCTGCTCCGGCTCGAGCCGGAACCCGGGCAGCCGCGGCACCGGCAGCCAGCCGGTGCCGGTGCCCTGGGCGATGAGCTGGTGCATCGAGTACGTCGGGTCGAAACCGAGGGCCGTACGGCCGGCGCCGCCGAAGGCCTGCATCAGCTGCTGCAAGACCTCGTTGGAGCCGTTGGCCGCCCACACCATGTCAGTGGAGACGGAGTGACCGGTCGACCGGCTGAGGTAGCCGCCGAGGTCGGCCCGCAGCGCCTCCGCGTCGCGGTCCGGGTAGCGGTTCATGAGCCGGGCCGACTCCCCCACGGCGGCGGCGAGCTCGGCCACCAGCTCCGGCGAGGGCGGGTAGGGGTTCTCGTTGGTGTTGAGCCGCACCGGGACGTCGAGCTGCGGCGCGCCGTACGGCGTCCGCCCGCGCAGGTCGGCGCGGAGCAGCCCGTCGATCTCGTCGGTCGGCGCCATCCTCGGCTACCGCGGGACGCGGGCGCGGACCGCGTCGACGTGCGCAGCCAGGTCTTCGGCACCGCCCAGCGCATCGACGTGCGGCGCGACCTCGGCGAGGGCGTCGCGGTCGTACTCCACGACGTGCACGCTGCGCAGGAACGACTGCACCGACAGGCCGCCGGTGTGCCGCGCGGTGCCGCCGGTGGGCAGCACGTGGTTCGATCCCGCGAGGTAGTCACCGAGCGACACCGGCGACCACGGCCCGACGAAGACCGCACCGGCGTTGGTGACGCGATCGGCCCAGCTGCGGGCGTCGCGCGTCACGACCTCGAGGTGCTCCGCGGCCCACTCGTCGACGACGGCGAGGCCCTGCTCGAGGTCGTCGACCAGGACGTACGCCGACTGCGACCCGAGAGCGGCCTCGACCCGCTCGCGGTGGCGGGTGGCCGGCACCTGCAGGGCGAGCTCGGCGTCGACCTTGTCGAGCAGCGCCTCGTCGGTGGTGACCAGCAGGCACGAGGCGTTGGCGTCGTGCTCCGCCTGCGCAACGAGGTCCGCAGCCACGAACCGGGGGTCGGCCGTGTCGTCGGCGAGGATGCCGATCTCGGTCGGCCCCGCTTCGGAGTCGATGCCGACGACGCCACGGAGGAGCCGCTTCGCCGAGGCGACGTAGACGTTGCCCGGCCCCATCACGAGGTCGGTCGGCAGGCAGTCGTCGGTGCCGTGCGCGAACATCGCCACCGCCTGCGCGCCGCCGACCGCGTGCACCTCGTCGATCCCCAGCAGCGCACAGGCCGCGAGCACCACCGGGTGCGGCAGGCCGCCGTTGTCCCGCTGCGGCGGGCTGGCGACGGCGAGCGACCGGACCCCCGCGACCTGGGCCGGCACGACGTCCATCACGACGGACGACGGGTAGGCGACCAGGCCGCCGGGGACGTAGAGCCCCACCCGGCGGACGGGCACCCAGCGCTCCGTGACGGTGCCGCCCGGGGCGACCTCGATCCGAGCGTCCTCGCGGCGCTGGGCCTCGTGCACGCGGCGGGCCCGGCGCGCCGCCTCCTCGAGGGCGCCCCGCACCGCGGGGTCGAGCGCGTCCAGCGCCGCGGCCAGCGCAGCGGCCGGCACCCGGGTGGACTCGAGGTCGACGCCGTCGAGGCGGTGGGTCCACTCGCGGACCGCTGACGAACCGCGCAGCCGGACGTCCTCGCAGATCGGACGGACCACGTCGAGGGCGACCTCGACGTCGAGCGCTGCCCGCGGCAGCACACCGCGGTAGGTCGAGCCGGGCGCCGACCCCCGAAGGTCGACCCGGCTGATCACTGTCGTCACGCCGAGGAGTCTACGAACGCCGTCCCACCTGACCGGGCGGCGTTCCACCCAGCGGTCTCGCCCCTCGGTGTCACCGTGCCAGCGCGGAGCTCGCTGACCGGTAGCCGGGGAGCAGGTCGTCGAAGACAGACCAGCTGCCCGGCTCCTCACCTGCCAGGACGGCACCCAGTGCGTCCAGGTGCCAGTGCCAGCCGGCGGCGTACATCGGAGCCTGCTCCACGGTGAGCTCGGCGTGCTCGAGCAGCAGGGTGCTGGCTTCCGTACCGCGGGCCCGCACCTCCGCCGTGACCGTGGTCTCCCGGTCGGCGTGCAGCCACCGGACGGCGAGGAACCGCGGCGGCTCGCAGATGTCGATCTCGAAGGTCGAGTCGCCGTCGTCGAAGTGCACCTCGGCCCGGCCGCCGGGCCGCAGGTCGCCGGTCACGGGGTCGAGCCAGCGGGCGAGCCGGTCGGGCTCGGTGATCGCGGACCAGAGGTCGGACGCGGCGGTGTCGTAGTCGCGGCGGAAGCTTGCCGTCGTGCTGCCGGCTACGGCGCGCAGGACGCCTCTCGGCTCCGTCATCGGTGTCATCAGTGCTCCTTCATGAGCGATCGCGGTGCGGATGGTCATATCGACGACGTGGTCACCCGACGGCCTCGTCGGCGGCCCGACGGCGCGTCGCGCCACGGGTTCGGTCGGCCCGGTGGCCGCGGCGGATCTCGGTGTCCAGCGCGTCCAGGCGCTGGGTCCAGAACAGGCGGTAGCGGTCCAGCCACTCGTCGATCTCGGCCAGCCGGTCAGCGACCAGGGAGTACACCCGCTGCTGGCCGTGGACCTTCGAGCGGACCAGGCCGGACTCGCGCAGCACTCGCAGGTGCCGGGACACGGCCGGCTGCGAGACCGCGAACTCGGCGGCCAGCTCGCCGGCCGTGCGGTCGCCGTCGGCCAGCAGCTCGACCACCCTCCGACGGGTGTCGTCCGCGAGCACCGTCCAGAGGTCCATCGACTATGTTTAACATCTGCGTTATATAACTGTCAACAGATATCTCTGGCCACCAGAGGTGTCTGTCGTGCCCCGCCGCCTAGGCTCACGTCTCGTGAGCCGGCTCCCGCTGTTCCCGCTGGGCACGGTGCTGTTCCCCGGCGTCCTGCTCCCGCTGCACGTGTTCGAGGAGCGGTACCGGGAGCTCGTCCGCGACCTGCTGGTCGCGCCGCACGACGACCGCGAGTTCGGCGTCGTCGCCATCCGCGAGGGCCGCGAGGTCGGCGCCGACGGCGTCCGCGCGCTGCACACGGTCGGTTGCGTGGCCCGGCTGTACCGCGCGGAGCCCTACAGCGACGGGCGGTTCGACATCGTCACCACCGGCGCGCAGCGCTTCCGCCTCGACGCGCTCGACGACTCGCTCCCCTACCTCCGGGGCGAGGTCACCGTGCTCGACGAGCCCGACGGGCCCGACGTCGGGCACCTCGCGGAGCAGGTAGTGGTCGCCTGGGCCGCCTACCGCGAGGGCCTCGGCTCGACCGACGACGAGACCCCCGACGACGCCCGCGCCCTGTCCTACCTGGTGGCCGCCGGCGCCGTCCTCGACCTCGGTGAGAAGCAGCGCCTGCTCGAGGCGTCCGACACCGCGGCCCGGCTGCGCTCCGAGCTGACCCTGCTGCGCCGGGAGACTGCCCTCCTGTCGCAGCTGCCGTCCCTGCCCGCCGTCGAGCTGACCCGTGTCCCGGTGAGCCCCAACTGAGCGGGAAGTCCGCCGGCACCGGTGGCACCCCGGCTACGGTCGCGCTGACCAGGGCGGGCGTCGAGTTCAGCCTGCACCCGTACGAGCACGCCGACGGCGCACCGTCGTACGGCGGCGAGGCCGCCGACCGGCTCGGGCTGTCGCACGACGAGGTGTTCAAGACGCTGGTCGCGCGGGTCGACGGCGCCCTGGTCACCGCAGTCGTGCCGGTCGCCGGCAGCCTCGACCTCAAGGCCCTGGCCGCCGCGCTGGGCGCCAAGAAGGCAACCATGGCGGAGCCGGCCGACGCCGAGCGGGCCACCGGCTACGTCGTCGGCGGGATCAGCCCGCTGGGGCAGCGCAGCCGGCTCACCACCGTCGTCGACGAGTCCGTGGACGAGCTCCCGGCCGTCTATGTGTCGGCCGGCCGCCGCGGGCTGCAGGTGCGTCTCGCGCCGGCGGACCTGCTGCGCGTCAGTGGGGCTCGGACCGCTCGCCTGCGCCGGGACTGACCGACCCGGAGCGCGCCGGCTCCTCCGGCACCACGCGGTCGTGCTCGTCGCGCTCGTCGCGCTCGCCGGCCTCGGCCCCGGCGGCGACCGCGAAGTAGGTGATGACGGTCGCCATCGGCCAGGCCAACAGCACGCCGTATGCCGTCACGTCCAGCGGTCCGCGGAAGCGGGCACCCACGCGGAGCCCCGCCGCGGTGCTCTCGAGGTCGTCCGGGCCCAGCAGGTGCCCGAGCTGCCAGGCGACGAGTCCGCCGAGCACTCCGCCCACGACGAGAGCCACCAGCGGCCCCACCCGGCCGGGCCGCGTCCTGACGTAGACGATGAGGGCGACCACGATGCCCGCCACCAGGGCGACGGCGGCGAACCAGCCGTCGGCGGCGACGGCCGACTCGTCGCCCTCGCCGCCGGCCCGGTACAGACCGTCGGCGCGCTTCTCGACCAGGCTCAGCGGGGCGAGCAGCCACCACGTCACGCCGACCGGCAGCCCGGCCAGGGCGGAGCAGACCACGACGAGGAGGCCGGTGCGCACCTCGCCCCGGAACGTCCGCGGACTCAGTGCGCCACCAGCCGCACTCGGAACGTGGCGGCACCCTGGCCGGTGCTGCCGACGGTGACACCGATCCCCTTCAGCGCCGCGAGGTCGGGATCCGGGTCACCCAGCCCGATGACCGCCTCGACACCGGCAGGATCGACCCAGAGAGCGAGCGACGCGCCGTCGAGGTCGGGCAGGGCGTCCCGGAAGATCGCGACGTCGCCGAGGGCGCCGTCCGTGGCCATCCGGTCGGCCTGCGCCTTGGTGGCCGCGACGACCAGGTCACCGCCGACCGTTCGGCGCTGCAGGGGGAAGTCCGGCAGGCCCACTCCGAGCGACCGCCCCTCCAGCGTGTCCAGCACCCGCCCGGCGGCGACGACGTCGGTGGTGATCCGCGCGCCCAGCTGAACACCGCTGGACTTCCCACCGTCCAGGGCCACCAGCAGGTTCGTCCCCAGCAGCGTCGCCAGGTCGTCCGGCATGGTGAGACCGAGCTCGTCCTCGACGTCCGGTGCCCCGCCGCCCATGACGCCGAGGAAGCCCTGCGCGGCCTCCCACGCCCTGGCCGCGAGCACGTCGCCGTCGGCCATGCCGAAGGCCACCGCGGACGTGCTCGGCAGGTCGGCCATCCCGTGCACCTGGTGGGTGGCCCAGTCGGCCGACGCCACCCCGGTCGTCGTCCCGGAGACCTCGAAGACGTCAGGCCCGTCGAAGCGCGCCACCAGCGTCGTGCGGCCGGTCTGCGCCTCCCCGGCCAGCGAGCCCGGCACCGAGAAGGTGTCACCGAGGACGTCACCGGCCCGGCCGAGGTCGGCCCAGGCGAGCACGACGCCGTCGTCGACCGCGTCGGTGTCGGCGGCGAAGTGCGCGTCACCGGCGAGCGGCGAGGCCACCGCCTGCGTCGCGAGGTCCTTGGCGACCATCGAGTTCTCCGCCACGAGGGCGTAGTCGCCGGAGAAGGCCCAGCCGACCTGTGCCGGGCCACCGCCGTCGGAGCTCGCGGCCCGCGCCAGCTTCGCCAGGCCGGTGTCGGCCTTGCCGGTGTCCGTGACCTGCAGCGCCACCACGACGACAGGCTGGGAGCCGTCGCCGGCCGGCGGGTACGCCGCCACCGCGAGCCGCTTGCCCAGCCACGAGGACACGTCCCGGTCGAAGTCGACCTGCGCCCACCCGGCCTCGTCGGCGATCGCGTCGAAGACCAGCTCGCGGGCGTCCCCGTCGAGCGGGACGTGCTCGCGCAGCGAGGGGAACTTGCGGAGGAAGCGGAACCCGTCGATCTTCTGGCCGGCCGGCGGGTCGAGGTCGACGGACACCAGGCCGAGCGCGCCGGCCGGCAGTGCCTCGGCAGCCTGCTGGCCGCCGCCGGACAGCGCACCGACGGCGTAGGTCACCCCGCCGACCAGGGCGAGGACCAGCGCCGCCGCGCCGGCCACCAGCGGCCACGGCGCGCGCTTCCCCGCGGGGGCTGCGGCGTCCGCACCGAGGAGGTCGGGCAGGACGTCGGGCGTCCTGCCGGGCGCGGACCAGCCCGGCGTCGGGTTGTCCGGCGGGTGGTTGCTCACGGGCGTGCCCCCCAAGGCGGCTGCGACGGCGGAAGCCGACGACTGGTGCAGGATATCGGCGGGACCGCGGGCATGGCTTGAGCCTGCGGGCTCAGGCGTTGGTCGAGTCGTGGGCCGGGAGGACGGTCTCGGCACGGGCGCCCGGCGCCGGCGCCCACGCCGGCACTCCGTTCCCGGCACCGTCCGCGCCAGCGGCCGGGAGCTCCCCCACGCGGGCCGGACCGGTGCGCGGCGCCGGCCGCCAGGCCGGCACCAGGCGGGAGCGACAGATGCGGTGAGCACCCCAGGCGACCCCGAGCACGATGACCACGTCTCCCGCGGAGAAGACGTTCGACAACGGCAACGCCGCCGGGATCGCGAACACGTCGCCCAGGAAACCGAGGCGCGGGTGCTCGAGCACCCCGGAGTTGAGGAACTCGCCCGGGACCAGGTGCACCCCGGCCCGTTCCAGCGCCGCGCGGGACGCCGGCAGCGTGCCGCCGTTCAGCGCGATCGTGACGCCGTTGCTGGCAGCGCCGGCAGCGACGACCAGCACCCCGGGGATGCGCCGGTTGAGCCAGACGAACACGCCGGCGGCGGCGTACGTCGCGAGGTGGACGCCCGACAGGACCGTGTGGTTGGCCCCGGGCAGCACCGAGATGGCCACCACCTGGGCGGCCAGCGCGACGAGGACGATCCAGGTGTGCCGGAAGTGGACGTCCGCGAGCCGGCGCAACGAGCCGCCGGCGAGGGCCGGCGACAGCACGGCGAGCAGGCCGAGCAACGGGATGATCACGCGAGCTCCCCGAACTGGTCGACGAGACCTTCGGCCAGGCGCTCCGACGCGATCCGGCGGCGCTCGTTGAGCCACGCCTCCATGGCCGGTGCCGCCAGGGGGCGGGAGTGGTAGTAGCCCTGGACCCGGTCGCAGCCGAGACGCTGGAGCGTGTCGTGGGTAGCGCGGTCCTCGACGCCCTCGGCGGTCACCGAGAGGCCCAGGCTGTGTCCCAGCTCGATCGTCGATCGCACGATGATCGCGCTGTTGTCGTCCAGGCCCATCTGCATGACGAAGGACTTGTCGATCTTCAGCTCGTCGGCCTCGATCCGGCGCAGGTACGACAGCGACGAGTAGCCCGTGCCGTAGTCGTCGATCGCCAGGCTGACGCCGAGGGCCCGCAAGGCCCCCAGCACCTCGAGGGCGCGCTTGGGGTCGGCCATGATCGTGCTCTCGGTCACCTCGACGGTCAGGCGGGTCGCCGGGACACCGTGCCGCTCGAGGACTTCAGCGACGAACGTCGGCAGGTCGAGGTCGGTGAGCAGCCGCGCGGAGACGTTGACGGCCATCGAGATGTCGTGCCCGATGTCGTGCCACTGGCGCAGCGTCATGACGGCCTGCTCGATGCCCCACCTGCTGAGCCGGCTGATGAGGCCGCTGTTCTCGGCGAGCGGGATGAACACGTCCGGGTTGACGAGCCCGTGCCGTGGGTGCAGCCAGCGGCTCAGCGCCTCGACGGACAGCACGTCACCGGTCAGGGCGCTGACCTGCGGCTGGAAGACGAGCAGGAACTCGTCGTTCTCCACGGCGCCGTGCAGGTCGCCCAGGAGAGAGAGCCGCTCGATCGTGTAGCCGTCGATCTCGGGCCGGTAGCTCTGGATCTCGCCGCGATTGGACTTCGCGCGGTACAAGGCGATGTCGGCCCGCTTGAGCAGGGTCTCGAACGAGTCGGCGTCCTGGGGCGCCAGCGCGATGCCCAGGCTGGCCTGTACCCCGAGACGCACGCTGTCGACGATGACCGGCTCACGGAGCCTGGCGGCCAGCTCGGTGGCGAACCTCGACGCGTCGAGCGGTCCCTCGACGTCGGTGAGCAGCACGGCGAACTCGTCGCCGCCCAGCCGGGCGACCGTCACCGAGTCGCTGGCGGCCGCATCGAGCCGCTTCGCGACCTCACGGATCACCTGGTCACCGACGTGGTGACCCATCGTGTCGTTGATCTCCTTGAAGTGATCCAGGTCGATGAGCATCACGGCGACCGGGTGCTGGGTGTCGGCGAGCGCCAGCGCCCTGGACGCCCGCCGGCGCAGCAGCTCGCGGTTCGGCAGGTCGGTCAGGGAGTCGTGCATCGCCTCGTGCTGCCGTCGCAGCGACATCTGCGCGTTGCGGTGCACACCGAGGATCGGGAGCACGAGGAGGGGGAGCATGGCGACGGAGAAGGTTCCGACGTGGGCGGCGACCGGCGCCAGGCCCAGCAGGATGCTCGACGTCGCGAGCTGGAAGCGGACGTCCTCGCCGAGGACCTTGAGCACCGGGATGCCGCCGTCCAGGGCGACGACGGTGGCGACCAGCCCGTTGTTCACGACGAAGTACACGGCGCAGGCCAGCAGCGCGGCGGGGATGTCGGCCGGCGAGAAGGGGGTGCTGAGGCTGAAGAGCTCGTGGCCCGAGGCCATCGAGTAGGCGACCCGCGTCGCGGCCAGCGTCAGCAGGTACTGCCCGATGTTGAAGACCATCACCCGGCGCGGCATGTCGCCGATCCGGTCGGAGAGGGCGACGGCGAGGGCCTGCACGAGCAGCGCGAAGCTGAGCGGGCCGATGAACACCAGCGCCGTGGCGAACGTCGACGACACGGTGATCTGGTCGGTGGTGTCGTCACCGCGCGGCACCGGGATGGCGCGCAGCTCGCCCACGAAGAGCATCAGCCCGAGCAGGTAGCACTGCGGACCCACCCCGGCCCAGTTCCCGGGCGCCTGGACGACCACGGTGAGAGCGAAGCAGAGCAGGCCGCAGACCAGGATGAACCCGACCATCGGGTACAGGAACGGCGAACGCCGCGAGCCCGTGGCCGCTGGTGCGGCCACGGGCTCGGGAGCGTGCTCGTCGGTCAGCATCCCCACTTACGTCCGGGGACGTGCGCCTCGAGAGAGCCGGTCTGAACGGTGTCCATGGTCAGCCCCACTTCGTGCCGGCGCCGACAACGGCGACGAGCGAGCCGAAGCTGCCCAGTGCCGTCATCAGACGAAACACCTGGATGCGCGTCATGTCCCCTCCTCAGGAATCTGCTGTGAGTAGCGAAGTCATTACCCTTCGTAATGACGTGCTTGACCATCCCATGACTCTCCGCATCCGCATAGATGCAAGACGTGATGTTCATCCGAATGGCCCACCGGGCGCCCGGATGTGGGCGGGGATCGGCTCGTTCGTCCGGATCGGGTGGTCCTCCCCTGCCGGACCGGCACCGTCGGCACTGGGCCGGACGGGTGACGCGCCGGTGACAGCGCGACGGTCGGCTCGGGTGCTCACCCCAGGGCGGTCGGCGTCCTCGCCTGCGACCTTGAGCCCGAGCCGAGCCCGATCCCGACCCGGTCAGCCGAGGCAGGCCGGGCCGAGCAACGCCTTGAGGTCGCCCATGAGGGCGGGGCCGGGGTTGACCCGGAGCCCGTCGTCGATCCGCAGCACCGTGGTACGCGAGGCTGCCTGCAGCCGTAGGTGGACCTCGGTCGCCCCGGGGTGGGTGGCCAGCACCTCCTTGAGCCGCTCGACGACCGGCGGCGTGCAGCGCACGGTCGGCAGCGAGATGACCACCGGGCCCCGTGGGCCCTCCGAGAGGTCCGGCAGGGTGAGCTCCATCGCCACGAGCTTCGGCACGTCCTCGCGGCGGTCCAGGCGCCCGCGGACGATCACGACCGCGTCCTCGGCGAGCGTGGTGGCGTACAGCTGGTAGGTCTGCGGGAAGAACATCGTCTCGATCGCGCCCTCGAGGTCCTCGATGGTCGCGATGGCCCACACGTCGCCCTTCTTGGTCACCTTGCGCTGCAGCCCGGAGACCAGGCCGCCGATGGTCACCTGCGAGCCGTCGGCTCGCTCCTCGGAGCCGGTGAGCGAGGCGATGCTGCAGTCGGTGGCCGAGCTCAGGACGTGCTCGACGCCGAAGAGCGGATGGTCGGACACGTACAGACCCAGCATCTCGCGCTCGTACTGGAGCAGGACCGACTTCTCCCACTCCCCCAGCGGGATCGGCGGAGTGACGACCAGCCCGTCGTCCGGCGCGCCGTCGTCGTCGCCGCCACTGAGCCCATTCTCAGCCCCGCTGAAGAGGTCGAACTGCCCGTGCGCCTCGTTGCGCTTGGTGGCCATGAACGAGTCGATGGCGTCAGCGTGCACGTTGAGCAGGCCGCGTCGCGGGTCGCCGAGCGAGTCGAAGGCGCCGGCCTTGATGAGCGACTCGACGGTCTTCTTGTTGCAGGCGACCGGCTCGACCTTCTTGAGGAAGTCGTAGAAGCCCATGAACCGCCCCTTCGAGGAGCGGGTCGCGGCGATCGAGGCGACCACGTTCGTGCCCACATTGCGGATGGCCGACAGCCCGAAGCGGATGTCGGTGCCACGCGGGGTGTAGTCGGCGTCGGACTCGTTGACGTCCGGCGGGAGCACCTTGATGCCCATCCGTCGGCACTCGTTGAGGTAGAGCGCCGACTTGTCCTTGTCGTCCTTGACCGACGTGAGCAGCGCCGCCATGTACTCGGCCGGGTAGTTGGCTTTGAGGAACGCCGTCCAGTAGGAGACCAGGCCGTAGCCGGCCGTGTGCGCCTTGTTGAACGCGTAGTCGGAGAAGGGGACGAGGGTGTCCCAGAGCTTCTTGATCGCCGCCTCGGAGTAGCCGCGCTCCTTCATCCCGGTGGAGAAGGGGATGTACTCCTTGTCGAGGATCTCCTTCTTCTTCTTGCCCATGGCCCGGCGCAGCAGGTCGGCCTGTCCCAGCGTGTAGCCCGCGAGCTGCTGGGCGATCGCCATGACCTGCTCCTGGTAGACGATCAGCCCGTAGGTGTCGCCCAGGATCTCGGCCAGCGGCTCGGCGAGCTCGGGGTGCATCGGCACGACCGGCTTGCGGTTGTTCTTGCGGTCGGCGTACTCGGTGTGGGCGTTGACGCCCATCGGACCGGGCCGGTAGAGCGCGAGGACGGCGGAGATGTCCTCGAAGTTGTCCGGCCGCATCGAGCGGAGCAGCGAGCGCATGGGGCCGCCGTCGAGCTGGAAGACGCCGAGGGTGTCGCCGCGGGCCAGCAGCTCGTACGCCTTCACGTCGTCGAGGCCGAGGGTCTCGAGCTCGATCGTCTCGCCGCGGTTGCTGGTGATGTTGCGCAGGCAGTCGTCGAGGACGGTGAGGTTGCGCAGGCCGAGGAAGTCCATCTTCAGCAGCCCGAGCGTCTCGCACGCGCCCATGTCGAACTGCGTGATGATCGCGCCGTCCTGCTCGCGGCGCATGATCGGGACGACGTCGATGAGCGGGCGGCTGGACATGATGACGCCAGCCGCGTGGACGCCCCACTGGCGCTTGAGCCCCTCGAGGCCGCGGGCGTTGTCGACGACCCGCTTCACCTCGGGGTCGTTCTCGTACAGCGTCCGGAACTCGCCGGCCTCGCCGTACCGCGCGTGGCCCTTGTCGAAGATGCCGGCGAGCGGGACGTCCTTGCCCATGACGGCCGCGGGCATCGCCTTGGTGATGCGGTCGCCCATCGCGAACGGGAACCCCAGCACCCGGGCCGAGTCCTTGACGGCCTGCTTCGCCTTGATGGTGCCGAACGTGATGATCTGGCTGACGCGGTCCTCGCCGTACTTCTCGGTGGCGTAGCGGATCATGTCGCCACGCCGGCGCTCGTCGAAGTCGAGGTCGATGTCCGGCATCGAGACGCGCTCGGGGTTGAGGAAGCGCTCGAACAGCAGCCCGTGCGGGATCGGGTCGAGGTCGGTGATGCCCAAGGCGTACGCCACCAGGCTGCCCGCCGCGCTACCGCGGCCGGGGCCGACCCGGATGCCGTTGCTCTTCGCGTGCTGGACCAGGTCGGCGGTCACCAGGAAGTAGCCCGGGAAGCCCATCTGGACCATGACCCCGACCTCGTACTCGGCCTGCGTGCGATGGCCCTCGGGAACCCCGCCCGGGACGGTCGCGAACCGCTTCCGGAGGCCGACCTCGACCTCCTTGACCAGCCAGGACTCCTCCGACTCCCCGGCCGGCACCTCGAAGCGCGGCATGAGGTTGGCGCCCTCGGTGAAAGCGACCTCGCAGCGCTCGGCGATGGCCAGGGTGTTGTCGCACGCCTCGGGCAGCTCGGCCCAGGTACGGCGCATCTCCTCGGCGCTCTTGAGATAGAAGTCCTGCGCCTCGAACTTGAACCGCTTGGGGTCGGCCAGGGTCGACCCGGACTGCACGCAGAGCAGCACGGCGTGCGCCTCGTGGTCCTGCGGGAAGGTGTAGTGCAGGTCGTTGGTGGCGACCAGGGGCAGCCCGAGGTCCTTGGCCAGCCGCAGGAGGTCGGCCTTGACCCGCTGCTCGATCGGCAGGCCGTGGTCCATGACCTCGCAGTAGAAGTTGCCCTCGCCGAAGATGTCGCGGAACTCGGCCGCCGACCGGACGGCGTCGGCGTAGCGGCCGATGCGCAGCAGGGTCTGCACCTCGCCACCCGGGCAGCCGGTGGTGGCGATCAGCCCCTCGGAGTAGGTCTGCAGCAGCTCGCGGTCCATCCGGGGCTTGTAGTACTGCCCCTCGAGGCTGGCCAGGCTGGAGAGCCGGAACAGGTTGTGCATGCCCGGGGTGTTCTCGGCCCACATCGTCATGTGGGTGTAGGCGCCGCCGCCGGACACGTCGTCGTCGCCGCCGTCGTTCCAGCGGATCCGGGTCTTGTCCGACCGGTGGGTGCCCGGCGTGAGGTAGGCCTCGGTGCCGATGATCGGCTTGACCCCGGCGGCGGTGGCCTTCTTCCAGAAGTCGTAGGCGCCGAACACGTTGCCGTGGTCGGTCATGGCCAGCGCCGGCATCTCCATCCGGGCGGCCTCGGCGAAGAGGTCGTCGAGCCGGGCCGCGCCGTCGAGCATGGAGTACTCGGTGTGCGTGTGCAGGTGCACGAACGAGTCGGTGGATCCCATGCGGTGCTGGCGCCTCGGCTCTGTCGGAAAGGTCGGTGGGAGGGGGCCTGAGGTCGCCGAGTCTAGGTGCCGGGGCGGACGCCGACGGGCCGGTACGGAAGCACCCCAGCCCCCTCGGCGTGTCGCCCGCCCACCCCAAGATCGTTCGCTCCGGACACGCCGAGACATGCCGGGTGTCGCGACCTCCTCGCGAGCTAATGATCTTGGTCGAGCTGTCCACAGACCATGAGGGCCGCCAACAGCCGTCCACAGATCGAGCGAGGGGGTCGACCCGACGGCCGGGGCCGCCGAAGGCTGGTCGGATGCGTGCTCTGCCCGATCCGGCCGCCTCCCGACCGTGGAGCGACGTCGACCTGCGTGACCTCGGCGTCGGCCGCCGCGAGCGGGAGGGGCCGCTGTGGCAGTCCCTGCGTCGCGGCGTCCACGCGTGGCACGGGCTGGACGCCTCGGATCCCGACGTACGGATCGCCGCGGCCCTCGTCGACCGGCCCGAGGCCGTCCTCGGCGGGTGGGCGAGCCTGCGGGCGCAGGGCGTCGACCGGCTCGACGGCCGCACCGGGCCGGCGGGTGCGTCCATGGTTCCGTTGCTGCTCCACGTCGGTCCGTCCGGTCGGACCAGGCCCACCGAGGGGCTGCACGTCGATCGCGGCCGCCTCGACCCGCGTGACGTCCTGGAGGTCGATGGGGCTCGGGTGACGGGTGCCTCGTTGGCGGTGCTCACCGTTGCCGCGCGGCACGGGGCCGAGGAGGGGCTGGTCGCTGCCGACGCCGCCGTCCGCTGCGGACTCACCAGCCCCGCCGCCCTGGCGGAGCGGGTCAGGTCGCTGGGCCGGACCAGGGGCGTCCCGGCCGCGCGGGTGGTGGCCGAGCTGGTCGACGGGCGCGCGGCCTCCGTGCCGGAGAGCCGGCTGCGCTACGTGTGGGTGGTCGAGGCAGGTCTGGCGCGACCCGAGGTCAATCCGCTGCTGGTCGACCGGGACGGGGTCGTCGTCGCCTCACCGGACCTGTTGGACACCGAAGCCGCCATGGCCGGCGAGTTCGACGGCAGCCACCATCGCGAGCTGCGTCAGCACACGGCGGACAACGAGCGTGAGGAGGACATCGAACGGCTCGGGGTGGCGGTGGTGCGAGCGACGTCCATCGACCTGTGGCCCCGCCGCCGGCATCTCGTGCGACGACTCGTCGACGCCCACGGCCGTGGCCTGGCGCGCGACCGGTCGCGCGACAACTGGGGCTGGGGCGCATGATCATGAGCTCGCGCGAGGCACGCGAACCGCCGAGGGCGTGTGCGTGTCGCGAGCGAATGATCTTGGGCGGGTCAGGTGGCGGGGTAGGGCGTGAAGACGCGGGCCAGGCGGGAGGGGGCGGCGGGGGTGACGGTGCCGGCCCCGAGCGCGGTGAGCTCGAGATCGGTCGCCACCCCGGTCAGCGGGAAGGCCCGGAGCGCCTGGAAGGCGAGCAGGACCCGCCGGGTCCGGGCGTCGAACGTGCCCGTGACGTACTGCGGCTGCAGGTGCAGCCCGCGCTGCAGGGTCGCGATCTCCGGACCACCCTGCCCCGGCCCGTACGTCGAGCCGAGCAGTGCTGTGAGCGGGTGCGGCACCTCCCGGCGGCCGTGCAGCAGTGGGCAGGTGACGTCGCGGTCGCGGGCGTCCTGCACCCACTGCGCCAGCCAGACCGGTCCGCCGGAGAACGACGGCACCGCGCAGCGGGCCGACGCACGGGCCTTCCCGTGTGCCACCGGCCCCACCGGCACCCAGGTCGGGTAGCGCGGCTTGCGCCAGGAGCCGACCACGGCCCGCCACCCGCCGTCGTAGGAGTAGAAGCCGACCTGGTGGCCGTTGTCCTCGTACGCCCGCACGACGCCGCGCACGACCTGTCGGTTCGCGAGCACGTCCCTCGGCCACGGGTGGGTCGGGTACGGCTCCACGTCGACCCAGACGAACGGCACGTCCAGCCCGGCCGTCCCCATCGACGCCACGTTGAACATCGCCTGCTGGTAGCCGGCGTTGCGCAGCCGGCCCGCCCGGGTGGTCGGTGCCCACGGGCCGGTCGAGCCGTAGGCGCGCCGCTGGGCCGCCGTCGGGAACGTCGTCATCGAGTAAGCCGAGGTCCACACCCCGCGGGCCTTGGCCCACGCCACGTGGTCGGCCAGGCACGGGTTCGGGTACCAGCCGGGTCCGTTGGTCAGGCCGATCACCACGAACGACGCCGACGCCAGCGGCATCGGGTTGCCGGGCGAGCGGCGGGTCGGGATGCCCACCCCCCTGGGGCAGTTCGGCCACGACACGTCGCCACCGGCGAGCCGCACGCCCACGACCGGCTCGACAGCGGCCGCCACCGGTCCGCCGGCCGCCACGGGGGCGGCGAGCGTCAGCAGGGCGGCGAGCAGGCCGAGCGGGCGGGGCAGGCGGCGGCGGTGGTGGTGGTGGTGGTGGTGGTGCACGATCGGGTCCCCCAGGCGGTACGGCGGTGCGGACCCTCATGCTCGACGTCCGGATCGCCCGCCCTGAGCGCGACCGGCCGGACTTGGCGGAACCGTGACCCCGGGCCCGGACCGGTGCGCTCAGGCGACGGCGCGGACCTCGCGCGGCAGCGGCCAGGCGTTCGGCCGGCAGCCCTGCATCCCCTTCGACTGCGGCTGCATGACCGGCGCCGGTGCACCCGGCCGCGGGCAGGAGGCGTGCCCGAGGCCGAGCCAGTGACCCGTCTCGTGGTCCACGAGGTAGCGGCGGTAGGTCGCCAGCGTCCCGGTGAAGTACGGCGACCCGTGCGCCCACCGGCTCGCGTTGACGACCACGTAGCGGCCGGTCTGGCAGCTGTACGACGTGGAGCAGACCCGCGAGAACCGGGGCAGGTAGGCCGCCCGCGCGAGGACGACCGAGAAGTCCCCGCCGCTCGGCACCTCGCGGAACCGGTGGTGCGCACGGAGCCAGCCGCGCGGGTCGGCGTAGGTCGCCGCGACAGCGGTCCGGAAGGCGGCGACGCCCTGGGCCGCCGCGCCGCCGGTGCGCAGGCCCCGGGTCCGCAGCGAGTAGGTGTGCAGCCGGAACGCGTCCAGCCGCGGCAGCGCCGCCACGAGCCGCCGTGACCCGGGGCAGGTCTCGCAGGCGTCGCGGACCACCCGCCAGCGCCAGAAGCCAGGCGCCCACGGTGTCACGGCGAACGAGTACGACTGGTCCACGGCGGTGCGGGTCCGGCCGGCCGGCACCCAGCGGTCACCCTCCTGGCGCTCGAGGTGCAGCACCGTGCCCGGGTCGGCCACCAGGGTCCCGGCGACCTCGACCGGCCGGCCCGCGCGGACGGCGTCGCGGGAGTAGGCCGCCGTCAGCTCGGTGAGGCGCACCCGCAGCTCCGGGCCGGTCGACTCCCCGGGGCCGCCCGGGTCGACATGGTGCAGCCGGAAGGTCGCCGAGCGCGCCGGCGCGACGCTCGCCGCGAGCCCGCCGTCCGCGCCGGACACCAGGTCCCGCACGAGGTCCCAGGTGCCCGTCCCCGGCGCGTACGCCTCCAGTCGCACCGGCAGACCGGCCAGACCGGCGCCGCTCACGGGGTCGGTGATCCTCCCGGCGAACGACACCCCGCGGGACACGGCCACGACGACCGGGGCGGCGGTGCCGTCCAGCGCGGTCGGGTCGCCCGGTGCCCAGGCCGCCGGCCGGCCCGCGGCGCCGAGCCCCGCATGGGTGCGCGCAGCCAGCGCAGCGCCCGCCCCCGGACCGACGAGCACGGTCAGCACGGCCAGCACGGACAGCACGCCGAGCACCGTCACCCACCTCGCCGGCAGGGCAGCGGGGCCGCGCCCGGTCGTCGTCCCATGCGCCCGCACCTGCGCCGTCACCCCCGGCAGGTCCACGGCTCCACCGTAAGCGCCTCCCGGCCCGGGGACGCGCCGCCACGCCACCCGTCGGCGACGGGACGGAGGGCGGAACCGGTCAGGCCGGGTCGAGCGGCCGGCTCATCCAACGGTGCGGCAGCCCGGCGTCGTCGAACTCCGGCCCGTACGCCGAGTAGCCCAGCCGCTCGTAGAAGCCCAGCGCGTGGGTCTGGGCCGACAGCGCCACCACACGCAGCCCACGCTCGACGGCGCGCGCCTCGATCGCCCGGACCAGGTCGACCCCCAGGCCGGTGCCGCGGGTCTCGGGCCGGACCGCCAGCCGGCCGAGGTGCCCGACCTGACCGAGAGCGGGGTCGGCGCCCTCGAAGCCCGGGTCCTCGACGACCAGGCGGCCGGCTCCGACCGCCCGCTGCAGGCCCGGGCCGTCGTAGGCGACGAAGTGGTCGGCGACCTCGTCCAGCTCGTCGAGCTCGAGGTCGGCCGGCACGCCCTGCTCGGTCACGAACACGTCGGTCCGGACGAGGAACGCCACCGCGCGCTCGGCCTCGTCGGCGGCCAGCCGGATGATCCTCATGCCTCGGCCCGCAGCACCTCGAGCGCGTGCTCCAGGTCGTCGGGGTAGGGGCTGGCGAGCTCGAGCCGCTCGCCGGTGCCCGGGTGCTCGAAGCCGAGCCGTGCGGCGTGCAGCCACTGCCGCGACAGTCCGAGCCGCGCCGACAGCGTCGGGTCGGCACCGTAGGTCAGGTCGCCGACGCACGGGTGCCGCAGCGCCGCCATGTGCACGCGGATCTGGTGGGTGCGGCCGGTCTCGAGGGAGATCTCGAGCAGGCTGGCCGCGCGGTGCGCCTCGAGGGTCTCGTAGTGGGTGACGCTGGGCTTGCCGCTCGCGACCACCGCCCAGCGGTAGTCGTGGCTGGGGTGCCGGTCGATGGGTGCGTCGACGGTGCCCCGGAGCGGGTCCGGGTGCCCCTGGACGAGGGCGTGGTAGGTCTTGTCGACCGTGCGCTCCTTGAACGCCCGCTTGAGCAGCGTGTAGGCCCGCTCCGACTTGGCCACGACCATCAGCCCGCTCGTGCCGACGTCCAGCCGGTGCACGACGCCCTGCCGCTCGGCGGAACCGCTGGTCGAGATCCGGTAGCCGGCGCCGGCAAGGCCACCAACCACCGTCGGGCCGCTCCAGCCGGGACTCGGGTGGGCCGCGACCCCGACCGGTTTGTCGACGACGACGAGGTCGTCGTCGTCGTGGACCACGACCATGCCCTCGACCAGCTCGGCGACCACCCGAGGTGCGCCCGGGGGCGGCGGGATGGTGACGTCGAGCCACGCGCCTGCGTGCACGCGGTCGGACTTGGCACCGGGCGCGCCGTCGACCAGCACGTCGCCCGCACCGACCAGCTCGGCGGCCCGGGTGCGGGAGAAGCCGAAGAGGCGGGACAGGGCGGCGTCGAGGCGCTCACCCGCCAGACCCTCAGGCACGGGCAGCCGACGTTGTTCCGGGGTGCCCGCGAGGTCGTGAGCCATCAGCGGGCGGCCCGGGATCTCTGGGTGGTGCGAGGGAGCTCGTGGGCGGACATGGCTCGAGTATCGCCGACTACCGGAGGCGCACCCGACGAGCCGGCTGCCTCAGTAGGCCCCGCGGGCCCGCACGACGGCGGCCACGGTCTTCCAGAGGATCTGGATGTCGCCGGCGAACGACCAGTTCTCCACGTAGTACAGGTCCAGCCGGACGCTGTCCTCCCACGTGAGGTCGGACCGGCCACTGACCTGCCAGAGCCCGGTGATGCCGGGCTTCACCAGGAGCCGGCGGGCCGTGGAGCGGCCGTAGCGCTCCGCCTCGGTGGGCAGCGCGGGCCGCGGCCCCACCAGGCTCATGGTGCCGGTGACGACGTTCCACAGCTGCGGCAGCTCGTCGAGGCTGACCCGGCGCAGCAGGCGCCCGAACGGCGTGACGCGCGGGTCGTCCTTGAGCTTGAAGAGGACGCCGTTGCCCTCGGACAGCTCCCAGAGGGCCTCGAGGTGCTTCTCGGCGTCGACGACCATGGTGCGGAACTTGAAGACCGTGAAGACCTCGCCGTCGCGGCCGACGCGGACCTGGCGGAAGATCACCGGGCCGGGGCTGCTGAGGCGGACGCCGAGGGCGATGAGCAGCATCACCGGCGACAGGAGTGTGAGCGCGAGGGCGGCGAGGACGCGGTCGAACGCCTCCTTCATCGCCCAGGTGGGTCCGGTGAACTCGGGCTGCTCGACGTAGAGCAGCTGCAGTCCGGAGACCGGCCGGACGTGGACGCGCGGGCCGGCGATGTCGGTGAGGGCAGGGGCGACGACCAGGTCGACGCCGGCGCCCTCGAGGTCCCAGCCCAGGCGCTTGAGGACGCCGCTGGTCAGGCCGCGGGAGGCCGTGACGGCGACGGTGTCCACGCCCAGGCGGGCCACGGCGTCCGGGACGCTGGTGAGCGAGCCGACCACCGGGACCGACGACCCCTCGGTCTCGTCGCCGGGCGGCATGCAGGCGCCGACGACCTTGAGACCGGCGTAGGGCTCGCGCTCGAGCTCGGCGACCAGGGCGTCGACCTCGGCGCGACCGCCGACGGCGAGCACCCGGTGCGACCAGTCGCTGGAACGGCGACGAGCCCGGTGCAGGAACTTGCGTGCGGTCCAACGACCCAGCATCAGCAGGAAGGTGCCGATCCCGAACGCGACGGCGAGCAGGAACCGGGACAGCTCGAAGTGCGTCATGTAGCTGGCGATCGCCACCAGGCCCCAGAAGTAGACACTGGCGCGGGCGACCCGGCGGTACTCGTCGCCGCCGACCCCGAGCACGCGGGCGTCGTAGGTGCGGGTGGCCATCAGCATGGCCACCCAGGCGACGCCGAGCAGCGGTCCGATGACGAGGTAGGACGAGTAGTCGAGCTCGCTGAGGCTCGTCGGGCAGCGAGATCCGCGAGCGGTCCCGACCGAAGCGCTCGGCCAGCGCCGTGAACCGGACGACCAGCGACAGGGCGATGCTGACCGCGACGACCAGGGCGTCGAGCAGGAGCAGCCGGCGGCTGAGGCGACGCAGCCAGCGCGTGTCGGCGACCAGCGCGGGCTTGGTCCCCAGCCGGGACGCGGCCGAGACCTCGAGGGAGCGCACGAGGGTGCGCTCGGGCACTACCGACGTCATGCTCCCCCTCCCTTGTTCCGATCGACGGGCCGCGCGGCATCCCGCCACGCCGACCACGGGGCCACCGCAGGGTAGCGGTGCGATCCTGCGATGGCACTATCTGGACCGACCGGAATATACCGGTATGACCGTTTCTGCACTGCTCCTGAGACTCCCCGTGACCTCACACCTACTCAAGACGCGCCGAGGGGCCGTTTGGTTACCTCGAGTTCTGCCGGGCCCCGCGCCGGGGCCGGCGCACGGCTGTGCGCGCGGTCAGGACGGGGTGCGCGCCCCGTCGTAGGTGATCCCACGGGCCGACAGGATCACGAGGAGCACACCGGCGCAGACGATGGCCGAGTCGGCGAGGTTGAACACCGGCCAGTGCGGCAGCTCGAGGAAGTCGACGACGTGGCCGCGACCCGGGGCGGGCGCGCGGAAGACCCGGTCGACGAGGTTGCCGACGGCCCCGCCCAGCACCAGCCCGAGCGCGACGGCCCAGGGGAGGCTCGCCAGCCGGCGGGACAGCCGCAGGATGACCACCACGACACCGGCCGCCACGACGGTGAGCACGACGGTGAGGCCCTGGGCCACGCCGAACGCGGCACCGCCGTTGCGCACCAGCCGGAGGGTCAGCAGACCGCCGAGCAGCTCGACCGGCTCGCGGTCGCCGAGCTCGCGGACGGCGAGCCACTTCGTGACCAGGTCGGATGCGAGGACCAGACCCGCCACTGCCAGCAGCAGCGGCAGCCGGGACCGGGTGCCGACCGGCCGCTGGCCGTCGCTCAGCGGCGCTCCTCCCGCTGCTTGCACGTCATGCACAGCGTCGCCCGCGGGAACACCTGGAGCCGGGCCTTGCCGATCGGGTTGCCACAGTTCTCGCAGACTCCGTAGGTGCGGTTGTCGATGCGGGCCAGCGCTCGCTCCGCCTGCACCAGCATGTCACGGGTGTTGTTGGCGAGGGACATCTCGTGCTCGCGCTCGAACGTCTTGCTGCCGGCGTCGGCGGCGTCGTCACCGGCGCCGTCACCGGAGTCGCGCAGCATGTCGTCGATCTCGTGCTCGGCCATGTCCAGCTCGTCGCGGAGACGGCGGACCTCGGCCTTGAGCTCGCCCCGCACCTCGGCCAGCTCGCCCTTCGTCCACGGGTCCTCGTCGGCCCGGACGACGAGGGCGCGCGGCTCGGCCGACGTGGTCGGCCCGGGCGCCTTGCGCGCAGCGGGGACGTCCGACTGGGGCGTGCGGACCACCGGCTCCGGAGCCTTGGCGTTCCCCTTCTTCCGGGCCGGAGCGGTCTTCGCAGCGGCTGCGGGGGTGGCGGGAGGCGCGGTCCCGGCGGCCGCCGCCGGCGTCGCGGCAGCCGTCGGCGCAGCCTTGCTCGCCGTACCGACCTTCCCGGCCGGTGGGGCCTTCGGCGCCGGCTTCGTCCTCGCGGGGGCAGCCTTCGTCGGGACCGGCTTCTTGGCGACCGTCGTCTTTGCGGGAGCCTTCTTGGCGACCGTCTTCTTCGCGGCGGCCTTCGTCGCAGGAGCCTTCTTGGCGGGAGCCTTCTTCGTGGGAGCCCTCTTCGCGACCGTCTTCTTCGCGACCGTCTTCTTCGTGACCGTCTTCTTCGCGGGAGCCTTCGTCGCAGGAGCCTTCGACGCGACCGGCTTCTTCGTGGCGGCCTTCTTGGCGACCGTCTTCTTCGCGGCGGACTTCGTCGCGACCGCCTTCTTCGCGGGAGCCTTCTTCGCGACCGCCTTCTTCGCGGGAGCCTTCTTCGCGACCGTCTTCTTCGCGGCGGACTTCGTCGCGACCGTCTTCTTCGCGACCGGCTTCCTGGCGACGGGCTTCTTGGCCACCGTCTTCTTGGCGACCGGCTTCGTCGCGACCGTCTTCCTGGCCGCCGGCTTCTTCGCGACCGTCTTCGTCGCGGGAACCCGCTTCGCGGGCGCCTTCGTCGCCGCGGCGCTGCCCGCCCGCCTGGCGGCGGAGCCCACCGGTGCGGACGTGCGCCGCCGGACGGCCTCCCTGGCCGCCCACACCGCGTGCCGCACCCGCCCACCGACCCCGGTGGTGCCCTTCTCGGCACTGCCACTCGTCGGCTCGCCAGCCATCTCGGTCCCCTCGCCTGCCAGATAGTGGTCACGGAGCGTAACCAACTCGCCCGGGTGATCGTCACGCATGGTGGCGGAAGGATAGGACCAGGCTGAGCGCCCGACAAACCGGCGCGCCGCTCGGCAGCCCCATGACCTGCGACGGACCGCCTCCGGGTTCAGCCTGCCCGCAGTGCCGCGGCGAAGGCCCGTGCTACCGCACGGTGACCGCGCGTGCTCGGGTGGAAGCCGTCGTCGCTGGTCAGGGCGGCCAGGTCGCGCTGGCGGGAGAGGTCGACCAGGACCGCGCCGTCGCGCTCGACCACCCGGGCGATCGCGGCGTTGAAGGCCGCCACCGTCGCGCGCACCTCCGCCGGGCTCGGCACCAACGGCAGGGAGCACGCGACGTCGGTGACCCCCGAGCCCGGCAGGCACGCGCGGTAGGCAGGCAGCTGGTCCAGCGGCGGGACGTTGCCGACGAGGACCTCGGTGCGGCCGCCCTGCCGCAGCGCGTGGACCAGGCTGCCGAGCTGCCGCTCGTAGTCCGGGACCCGCACCAGGCTCAGGGCGTCGTTGACGGCCAGCCAGACCGTCACGACGTCCGGGTCCTCGGCGACCGCCCGGGCCAGCTGACCGGCCAGGGCGTCCCGGACGGTGGCACCGGACACCCCCACGTCGACGAACCGGGTGCCCCGGAGCGCCCGGTCGTGCAGGACGCGCGGCCAGGACTGCGTCTCGGGGTCGTCGGCGCCGACGCCGACCGTCTCGCTGGCCCCGACCGCGACGTACACCTCCGGCTCGGCCGGGACGCTGGACGACGCCGCGGGCGGTGCCGAGTCCGGTGTCCGGGCCGCCGGCGGCGCGTCGGACGCCCCGCCGGCGCACCCCGCCGCACCGGCCAGGAGGCAGCCGGCGACGGTGACGGCGAGTGCCGTGCGGCGCGGGGAACCGGACATGTGGCGAGCCTAGGCAGGCCGTGGTGCCAGCACCCCTCAGGTGTGGTGCTCACCCTGCTGGCAGGACGTTGCGGCTCTCCTAGATTTCTGGCTGCCGGGACCGAGCCCGGCACCACCCCAGGAGCCCACCGTGTTCAGCAACGCACTCGCAGGCCAGCTCGTCACCCACCTCACCGAGAACGACCGTCGTCGCAGTCGTCGCGCCCGCCTCAAGGCACATCGCACCTGACATCACGGCAGCGCACCGAGCGCACCGCCGGCCACAAGCAGGCATGCGCGATCCACCCCGGTCCCCACCGGGCGGGGTCGCGCATGCCCGTTCCCGGTTGCGCGCGCCGGTAGAGTCGACGACGTACCTGCAGCGGCGACGACGGGGCCATCACCCCCGAGCCGCCGGAAGAAAGCCCACCGCAACCCGGCGGCGGGGCGACTAGACCCGGCAGCAGGACGAACCGAGCGGGCCGCGCCCGCACCGCCCCGGCGGTGCGCACCGGCCAAGGAGGGTGGTACCGCGGGGCCGGGCACGACGGGCCTCGTCCCTTCGGCAGCGACCGACAGTCGAGCACAGCCGAAGGAGCGCCCGCCGTGAGCAGCGACCGCCGCTACACCCCCGTCCCGCCGCAGGTCGACCTGCCGGCGATGGAGCGCGACGTCCTCGCCCTCTGGGAGGACGCGAAGACCTTCGACACCAGCCTGCGCCAGACCGACAGCGGTCCCCGCTGGACGTTCTACGAGGGGCCGCCCACGGCCAACGGCCAGCCCGGGGTCCACCACGTCGAGGCCCGGGTCTTCAAGGACGTCTTCCCCCGCTTCAAGACGATGCAGGGCTACCACGTGGTCCGGAAGGCCGGCTGGGACTGCCACGGCCTGCCCGTCGAGATCGCGGTGGAGAAGGAGCTCGGCTTCACCGGCAAGGGCGACATCGAGGCGTACGGCGTCGCGGAGTTCAACGCGAAGTGCCGCGAGTCGGTGCTGCGGCACGTCGACGAGTTCGAGGCCATGACCCGTCGGCTCGGGTTCTGGGTCGACGCCGACGACCCCTACCGCACGATGGACCCCGACTACGTGCAGAGCGTGTGGTGGTCCCTCAAGCAGGTCTACGACAAGGGACTGCTCGTCGAGGCCTACCGCGTCGCCCCGTACTGCCCGCGATGTGGCACCGGCCTGTCCGACCACGAGCTGGCCCAGGGGTACGAGACCGTCGTCGACCCGTCGGTCTACGTGCGGTTCCCGCTCACCAGCGGGCCGTACGCCGGCACCGCGGCACTGCTCGTCTGGACCACGACGCCGTGGACGCTGGTCTCCAACACCGCCGTGGCCGTCCGGCCGGACGTCACCTACGTCACCGCGACCGACGGCACGGAGACCCTCGTCGTCGCGGAGCCGCTGGTCGCGCAGGCACTGGGCGAGGGCTGGACCGTGCAGGACCGGTTCACCGGCGCCGAGATGGAGCGCTGGGACTACCAGCGCCCGCTGGACCTGCTCGACTGGCCCGAGGGAGAGCCCGGCCACTTCGTGGTGCTGGCCGACTACGTCACCACCGACGACGGCACGGGTCTCGTCCACCAGTCCCCCGCCTTCGGCGCCGAGGACCTGCTCGTCTGCCGTGAGTACGGCCTGCCGGTGGTCCGGCCGGTCACCCCGGACGGCCACTTCGAGGAGTCGGTCCGGCTGGTCGGCGGCGAGTTCTTCAAGCACGCCGACCGCGCGCTGGTGAAGCACCTGGACGAGACCGGGGTGCTCTTCCGGCACCAGGCGTACGAGCACGCCTACCCGCACTGCTGGCGGTGCCACACCGCGCTGCTCTACTACGCGCAGCCGTCCTGGTACGTCCGGACCACGGAGATCAAGGACGCGCTGCTCGCCGAGAACGAGCGCACCACCTGGTACCCCGGGAACATCAAGTGGGGCCGCTACGGCGACTGGCTGCACAACAACATCGACTGGGCGCTCTCGCGCAGCCGGTTCTGGGGCACGCCGCTGCCGATCTGGCGCTGCGCCGAGGACGACACCCATCTCGTCTGTGTCGGCTCGCTGGCCGAGCTCGGCGGGCTGGCGGGCGAGGACCTCACCGCTCTCGACCCGCACCGGCCGTACGTCGACGACGTCACGCTGCCCTGCACGGCGAACGGCTGCGCGGGGACCATGCGACGGGTTCCCGAGGTGATCGACGCCTGGTACGACTCGGGCTCGATGCCGTTCGCCCAGTGGGGCTACCCGCACGTCCCCGGCTCGGTGGCGAAGTTCGAGAACGCCTTCCCGGCGCAGTTCATCTGCGAGGCGATCGACCAGACGCGCGGCTGGTTCTACACCCTGATGGCGGTCAGCACGCTCGTGCACGGCCGGTCGTCCTACGAGAACGTGCTGTGCCTCGGCCACATCGTCGCCGAGGACGGCCGCAAGATGAGCAAGCACCTGGGCAACATCCTGCTGCCCATGCCCCTCATGGAGGAGCACGGCGCCGACTCGCTGCGCTGGTTCATGGCGGCGTCCGGGTCGCCGTGGCTGCAGCGCCGGGTCGGGCACACCGTGCTGCAGGAGGTCGTGCGCAAGACGCTGCTGACCTACTGGAACACGGCGTCCTTCCTCACGCTCTACGCCGGGGCGAACGACTGGGCGCCGAGCGACAGCGACCCGGCGGTGGCCGAGCGCGCCGACCTCGACCGCTGGGCGCTGTCCGCGCTGCACCGGCTGGTCGGGGACGTCACCGCGGCCTACGAGTCCTTCGACACCCCGAAGGTCGGCCGGCTGCTGTCGACGTTCGTCGACGACCTGTCCAACTGGTACGTACGGCGGTCCCGTCGACGGTTCTGGGACGGCGACGCCGGTGCCCTGGCGACGCTGCACGAGTGCCTGCGGGTGCTGACCCTGCTGCTCGCCCCGGTCGTGCCGTTCATCACCGAGCGGGTCTGGCAGGACGTCGTCCGACCGGTGAGCGACGTGGACGCGCCGCCGTCGGTGCACCTGGCGTCCTGGCCGGAGCCGGACCTGTCACTCGTCGACGACGCGTTGACCGCCCAGGTCGCCCTCGTCCGGCGGGTGGTCGAGCTCGGCCGCTCCGCACGCGCCACCTCCAAGGTGCGCAACCGGCAACCGCTCGGCCGGGCCCTGGTGGCCGCCGCCGGCTGGTCCGAGCTGCCCGACGCACTGCGCCAGGAGGTCGCCGACGAGCTGAACGTCGTGGGCTTCGGCGAGCTTGCCGGTGAGCTGGTCGATCGCAGCGCCAAGGGCAACTTCCGCGCCCTCGGCAAGCGGTTCGGCAAGGACACCCCGACCGTGGCTGCCGCCGTCGCGGCGGCCGACGCCGAGGCCCTGGCCGCCTCCCTGCGCGAGTCCGGCACGGCCCGCGTCGTGGTCGACGGCCGCGACGTCGAGGTGTCCGCCGAGGAGGTGCTGCTCACCGAGACGCCACGCGAGGGCTGGGCGGTCGTCAGCGAGGGCGCCGAGACCGTTGCCCTCGACCTCGAGGTCACCCCGGCGCTGCGGCGCGCCGGCCTGGCCCGCGAGGTGGTCCGGCTGGTGCAGGAGGCCCGCAAGACCTCCGGTCTGCAGGTCACCGACCGGGTCGCGGTGCGCTGGGAGGCGGCCGGCGAGCTGGCCGAGGCGCTGCGCGAGCACGGCGGTCTGGTCGCCGGCGAGGTGCTCGCGACGTCGTACGGCGAGGGCCTGGACGGTCAGGACGCCACAGCGAACCGCGACGACGACCTGGGTCTGCGCTTCACCGTCACCCGGGTGGCGCAGTGATTCGGTAAAGACTTGGTCTCGACGGGGTCACCGGGAGGTCCCGGCCAGGCGTGCAGGTGTGGCGTTACGGTGAATCACCCGGTCAGCCCAGTGAAGGACCGGGGGCTCCCGGACCGATAACTGTTCCAGGACGCCGGAGCAGGTCCGGCCCAGGACGGTGACGGAGGACGCGGTGCCACTCCACGTCGTTCCCCTCGGTAGCTCGGCCGCTGCCGGGCTGAAGCTCAAGGACGGCGCCATCGCGGTGCCTGCCCTGGCCAGCCACGTGCGGCCCTCGCTGGTCCTCGCCGAGCGCGAGAGCCGCGAGCTGCTCGCCGCCGCCGCCCGGCATGACGTCGGCCTCGACGGTCGCTTCTCGGCCGGGCCCGCCGGCATCCAGGTGTGGGACGGCCCGTTCAGCGGGCCCAACGGCACCCACGGCAGCGCCGTGCACCTCGGGTCGGTGGACTGGAGCTACGACACCCCCACCAAGCACTACGTGACGATCTACCGCGCCATGGTCACCCAGGCCGGCGTCGACGCCGGCGAGACGACGCTGTCGGTCCTGGCCAGCGTGCTCGCGCTCGGCGGCCTGCCCGCCGACGGCAACCGGATCACGCTGCCGGTCCCGCCGCCCCGGGACCCGTTCCGGCGGCTCGCAGCCACGGTGAGCTGACCGGTCGACCCCTGCTCGACGAACGCCGACGCCGGCGGACCCTGAGGTCCGCCGGCGTCGGCGTTCGTTCGTGTGCTCGCGCGGGTGATCAGCCCTCGGTGAAGCCCTGCGGCTGCTGCGGCGGGCCGCTCGGCTGGTCGCCACCGCCCACGGGGGCGCCGGGCGCGAACGGGCTGCGCTGGCCCTGCGGCTGACCGGGCTGGACCGGCTGCCCGCCCTGAGCCCCCTGGCCGGCCACCGGTTGCCCCGGCTGGCCGGACTGGGTCGCCCCGCCGGCGGGCGCCTCGGTGCCGCGACCGTCCAGCTCACGCAGCTGACCCTCGAGGTAGGACTTGAGCCGGCTGCGGTACTCGCGCTCGAACGAGCGGAGCTTCTCGACCTCGCGCTCGAGCGCGGACCGCTCGGTCTCCAGGGAGCCGATCATCTGGCGGTGCTTGTCCTCGGCCTCCCGCTTGAGCTGGTCGGCCCGGGTGCGGGCCTCGCCGATGACCCGGTCGGCCTGGGTGCGCGCCTCGGCGATGTGCTCGTCGGCGGTCCGCTGCGCCAGCGCCAGGATCCCGGTGGCGGTCTCCGACGGCGCGGCAGCCTGGGCCGGCGCGGCAGCCTGGGCCGGCGCGGTGGACTGGGCCGCGGGCTGGGCCGGGCGGTTGGCGGCCTCGGCGAGCTGGCGCTGCGCAGCGGCGAGCTTCTGACGGAGCTCGTCGTTCTCGCGCGCCATGGCCGGGTCCGGCGCAGCCTGCGCGGCGGGTGCCTGAACGGCGGGTGCCGGCGGAGCGGTGAGCTCGCCGCCACGGCCCGCGGCCGACAGCTTGGACCGCAGCTCGTCGTTCTCGCGATAGAGGCGGGTGAGCTCCGCCTCCACCTCGTCGAGGAACTCGTCGACCTCGGTCTCGTCGTAGCCAGGCTTGAGCCGGGTGCTCGTGAACTGCTTGTTGGCCACGTCCTCGGGGGTCAGCGGCATGGCGTCGAGTCTCCTCGCTAGTCGTTCCGTGTGGTCGTGCGGTCCCGCGTCGTGCGTGTCTGCTGCGGGGTCGTGCTCCGGGGAATCATCCCCCATCGGGCATGAAGGTGGCTAACCGCCGCGCTCACCTGCGGGTTCGTACCCGGCTGGTCAGGGTGTCAGAACGTGAGGAAGCTCGTGAGGTAGATCGCGAACTGGACCAGCACCACCAGCACGAGGAACGAGAGGTCCAACGCGATCTGACCCAGACGCAGCGGAGGGATGACCCGCCGGAGCGCCTTGATCGGCGGGTCGGTGACCGTGTAGACCACCTCGGCCACGACCAGCAGCGGCCCGCGGGGCCGCCACGAACGGGCGAACATCTGGATGTAGTCGAGCACCAGCCGCGCGATCAGCAGCAGGAAGAACAGCCAGAGGACGAGGTAGACGATCTGCCCGACCGGTCCGCGCATCAGCGACCGTCGCCACGTCGTCGGAACCGGACCGGCGTGATCTGCACCCGCCAGACACTAACGCCCCGCGCTGGGAGCACACGTCGCGACCCACCGGTGGAACGCCGGCGGGCGGGCCCGGTCAGCTCTGGTTGAAGAACCCGCTCTCGGCCATCCGCGCCTTGTCCTCGGCAGTCACCGTGACGTCGGCCGGCGAGAGCAGGAAGACCTTGTTGGTGACCCGCTCGATGGTGCCCCGCAGGCCGAAGACGAGGCCGGCGGCGAAGTCGACGAGCCGCTTCGCGTCGGAGTCGTCCATGTCGGAGAGGTTCATGATGACCGGCGTGCTCTCGCGGAAGCTCTCGCCGATCTGCTTGGCCTCGTTGTAGGTGCGCGGGTGGATCGTCGTGATCCGGTCGAACGCCCGCGAGGAGCTCAGGGACGGCCGGCGCTCGGGCATCGTCGCGACCGCGCCGTGCCGCTCCTCGCGCAGTGCGGTGGCGCCGGCGGTGCGGTGCGTGCCGCGGCCACCGTCGTGGTGCTCGCCCCGGTGGTCAGTGTCGTACCCCTCGGCCTCGACACCGTCGTCGTACTCGTCGTACTCGTAGCGGTCGTCCTCCTCGACGAGGCCGAGGTAGACCATCGCTTTGCGCATCGCGCCGGCCATGCCTGACTGCCCTCCGCTCGGGGTGGACGAACCCTGACACCGCTGTCGCCAGCGGCTGGTCCGACCGGGCCAGAACACCCTCGGAGGAGGACGGTCCGGCCTGGGGGCGACGCTACCGGAGCGAGGGGCGCGAACCGAGCAACGCCGTGCCGACGCGCAGGTGTGTCGCGCCGTGCCGCACGGCGGCCTCGAGGTCGCCGCTCATGCCGGCGGACACGACCGTCGCGCCCGGGTGCTCGCGGCGCAGGGTTGCGGAGAGCACGGCCAGCCGCGCGAACGCCTCGTCGGGGTCGGCGCCCAGCGGTGCGACCGCCATCAGCCCGGCGAGGTCGAGGTGCTCGGCGACCAGCAGGGCCTCGGCCAGCGCGGCAAGCTCCTCGGGCCGGGCACCGCCCCGGCCGGCAGCATCGGGGTCCGGGGCGAGGTCGACCTGCAGCAGGCACCGCAGCCGCCGGCCCGCGGACCCGGCGCCCCGGTCCAGCGCGTGCACGAGACGCGCCCGGTCGACGGAGTGCACCACGTCGGCGCAGCCGGCGACCTCCGCGGCCTTGTTGGTCTGCACCTGCCCCACGAAGTGCCAGACGAGGTCGTCGAGGCCGTCCGCGCGGCACCGGGCCACCTTCGCCGCCGCGTCCGCGGCCCGGTTCTCCCCCATGTCGCGCAGGCCGAGGGCCGCCAGGTGTCCCACGTCGCTCGCGGGGAAGGTCTTGGTCACCGCGACCAGCGTGATCTCGCCGCGCTCGCGGCCGGCGGCCGAGCACGCCGCCCCGATGCGCTCCTCGACCGCGGCCAGGCCGGCGGCGATCTCGGCCCGCCGGCCGTCCGCCTCCGTCGAGGCCGCAGTCACCTGACGACCACACCGGCGAACCGGCCCGTGACGCCGTCCCGCCGGTAGGAGTACAGCTCGGGCGACTCCGCGGTGCACGACGCGTCGACCTCGATCGTCTCGACGCCGGCAACCGCCAGCTGCGCCGCGACGCCCGCCCGCAGGTCGAGCCCGGGGGTGCCGGCACGGGTGGTCGACCGGGCCACCGGCGTCACGGCCGCGACCTCGTCGGCCATCTCGGCCGGCACCTCGTAGCAGGCGCCGCAGATCGCCGGCCCGACGACGGCAACGATCCGGTCCGGCCGCGCACCGAGGGCGCCCATCGCCGCCACCGTGGCCCCGACCACGCCGGCGGCCACACCGCGCCGCCCGGCGTGCGCGACGGCAACGACGTCGCTGCCCCGGGCGGCGAGCAGCACGGGTACGCAGTCGGCGACCAGCACGACCAGTGCGAGACCCTGCTGCGTCGTGACCAGTGCGTCGGCCACGAGCGGCGCCTCGCCCGGCTCCGGAGCATTCCCGACGACCGCCACGTCCGCGCCGTGGACCTGCTGCATGAGGACCAGACCGGCCGGGTCCACGCCGAGCTGGAGGGCCAGCAGCCGGCGGTTCTCGCCGACGGCCGCCGGGTCGTCGCCGACGTGGTCGCCGAGGTCCAGCGCGTCGTACGGCGCCCGGCTCACGCCGCCGTGCCGGTCGGTCAGCGCGAAGCGCGCGGACGCGATCGTGCCGGTGCGGCGGAGCATGCGAGTGAGCGTAGGCGGGCCGCACTCCCCGCCCGGCACCGGGCACAGATGGGACGGACCGGTCGGCAGGGCCCTGTGGGTGTCCTGCCGACCGGTCCGGATCGAGGGGTTCTGCCGCTCAGTGGACGCGGCTCAGCGGAGGAACTCGGGGATGTCGAGGTCGTCCGCGTCGTCGAAGACGATCGTGCGGGCCGGCCGAGACACGGGCTGCGGCTCCCCGTTGAGGTCGATCGACTCGCTACGGTCGCGCGCGCCGACGTAGGCCGGCTCGCGCTCGGTGCGCTCGCCGGCGGGCTCGCTGCGCTCGTAGGACGTGCCGGTCGAGTCGGTGCGGGCGTTCGAGGTGGGCGACGTCGGGGTCTCGGTCGGCTCGGTGCGACGGGCCGGCGTCGGGACCACCTTGCGCGGGGTGCCACCGTCGAAGCCGGCCGCGATGACGGTGACCCGCACCTCGTCGCCGAGGGCGTCGTCGATGACCGCGCCGAAGATGATGTTGGCCTCGGTGTGAGCGGACTCGGCCACCAGCTGGGCCGCCTCGTTGATCTCGAAGAGCCCGAGGTCCGAGCCGCCGGAGATCGAGAGGAGCACGCCGTGTGCGCCGTCGATGGACGCCTCGAGCAGGGGCGAGGAGATCGCCATCTCGGCCGCCTCGACCGCGCGGTTGTCGCCGCGCGCGGAGCCGATGCCCATGAGGGCCGAACCGGCACCGCTCATCACCGACTTCACGTCGGCGAAGTCGAGGTTGATCAGGCCCGGCGTCGTGATGAGGTCGGTGATGCCGGAGACACCCTGCAGGAGCACCTGGTCGGCGGACTTGAAGGCGTCCAGCATCGAGATGCCGCGGTCGGAGATCGAGAGCAGCCGGTCGTTGGGGATCACGATGAGGGTGTCGACCTCGTCGCGCAGCTCGTCGATGCCCGTCTCGGCGGAGTTGGCCCGGCGCCGGCCCTCGAAGCCGAACGGGCGGGTGACGACGCCGATGGTGAGCGCGCCGAGCGAGCGGGCGATGCGCGCGACGACGGGTGCGCCACCGGTGCCGGTGCCGCCGCCCTCGCCGGCGGTGACGAAGACCATGTCGGCCCCCTTGAGGACCTCCTCGATCTCCTCGGCGTGGTCGTCGGCGGCCTTGCGGCCGACCTCCGGGTTGGCGCCGGCACCGAGGCCGCGGGTGAGCTCGCGGCCGACGTCCAGCTTCACGTCGGCGTCCGACATGAGAAGGGCCTGCGCGTCGGTGTTGATCGCGATGAACTCGACGCCCTTGAGGCCGACCTCGATCATCCGGTTGATCGCGTTCACACCACCGCCGCCGATGCCGACGACCTTGATGACCGCGAGGTAGTTCTGCGGTGCTGCCACGTCGGACCCTCTCCTTCTCCCGGTGGAACGCCCCGGTGGTCCCGGAACCCTCACCCTCAAGTTGAGCCTTATAGTTATGTCAACCTCTGAGGTTGGGAAGGACGCTAGGTACCGAGGAGGGCCAACTCAACGACCGACGCCGCGACACGCCGCAACAACCTGCGACTGCCGCCCACCCGGGCGTACGGACCCGTCGGCGCTGCCCCGTCTCCCGAACATCAAGATCGTCTGCGACCTCACTCCCCGACCCGCCGAACCAAGCGCCGGCGGGTCGGGGAACCACGTCGCACACGATCATCCGGGCGGGCGCCGCGGACCGCGCCTATCTCGTCGTGGTGGGCGCGTCCGGGGCGGAGACGTCGTAGACGCTGGCCTTACGGCTGAGGAGCACGGCAAGGACGGCGGCCTTCCGGGCGCCGCGCTCGGCACTCCCCCACACGACGGTGCGTCCCTTCGACAGCTGCAGCCGGACGTCGTCGGGACCGGTGGCACGGACCTGGCGCACCTCCCCGGCGACCGAGGCGGGCAGGACGTCGAGGACGTCCAGCGCGGCCCGGAGCGCGCTCGGGCCGGCGTCGACGGGGGCGGACACGAGCGGCAGACCCTTCGGCCGACGGTCGACCTGGTCGAAGACCACGCCGCTGCGGTCGACCAGCGCGTACGCCGGGCCGCGTTGCTGCACGGCCGCCGCGACCCGCTCGTGCACGACGATCGCCACCGTGCGCGGCCACCTACGGTCGACCTCGACGCTGCGCACGACGGGCAGCTTCTCGAGGCGCGCGGCGACGGCACCGGCGTCGAGGGTGGCGAGCGGCTCCCCCGCGGGTACGGCGGCGACCGCGCGCACCGTCACCGGGTCGAGCCGCTCGGTGCCGCGGACCGTCACGGTGTGGACCCCCAGGACGGAGGTGCCGAGCAGCAGCCAGCCACCGAGGCCGAGCAGCACCGCGACCGCGACGACCGACAGCGTCACCGTGAGCCGGGTACGCCGCCGGGCCCGGCCGCGCGCGACCAGCCGCGGCTCGAGGTCGGTGGCGGTGCTCGTTCCGGTGCTCGTCCCGCTACTCATCCGGGGCCTCGGGCCGGATCGCGAGCGTCACGCGACGCGCGAGCGACGACGCACGCAGCACCGTGAACGATCTGGTGGAACGGCTCATGTGGTGCGCCCCCCGAGCCGCTCGAGCACCTCGGGCCCGATCATCGTCACGTCGCCTGCCCCGCAGGTGAGCACCACGTCGCCGGGACGCGCCCGGTCGGCCAGGTGCCCGGCGACGGCCGACCACGACGGCTCGAACACGACCTGCCCGGGCGGCAGCGGCACCGCGGCGGCGACAAGGGCGCCGGTGACGCCGGGCTCCGGGTCCTCCCGGGCGGCGTAGACGTCCATGACGACGACCTCGTCGGCCCGGCCGAGCGCCGCGCCGAACTCCGCGGCGAAGTGGCGGGTCCGGCTGAACAGGTGCGGCTGGAAGACCACGACGACCCGGCCTCCGCCGGCCACCTCGCGGGCCGCGGCCAGGTCCACCGCCAGCTCGGTGGGGTGGTGCGCGTAGCTGTCGAACACCCGGACGCCGGCGACGGTGCCCTTGTGCTCGAATCGCCGGCGGGTGCCGCTGAAGTGGGCCAGCCCCTCGCGCAGCCGCTCGGCGGGGAAGCCGAGCCCCGCACCGACGGCCAGCGCCGCTGCGGCGTTGAGGGCGTTGTGCCGGCCGGGGATCCGCAGGTCGACCCGACCCAGTCGACGACCGAGCAGCACCGCCTCGAACGAGCTGCCGAGGCCCTTGGTCTCGAGACCGACCAGTCGCAGGTCGGCCGACGGGTCGACGCCATAGGTACGGACGTCGATGCCGGCGTCGCGCGCCGACGCCGTGAGGGCGACGGCGCCGGGGTCGTCGGCGCAGACGACGACGAAGCCGCCGGCGTCGACGCGCCGCACGAACGCGTCGAAGGCGGCGGCGACTGCCTCGGCGGTGCCGTAGTGGTCGAGGTGGTCCGGCTCGACGTTGGTGACCACGGCGACGGTCGGCGAGTAGAGGAGGAACGAGCCGTCGCTCTCGTCGGCCTCCGCGACGAAGACGTCGCCCGTGCCGTTGTGGGCGTTCGCTCCCGACTCGTTGAGATTGCCGCCGATGGCGAAAGACGGGTCGACACCGCAGTACTGCAGCGCGACGGTCAGCAGCGAGGTCGTCGTCGTCTTGCCGTGGGTGCCGGCCACGGCGACCGCACGCCGGCCGACCATCACGCTGGCCAGCGCGCCGGCGCGGTGCACGACGTTGAGCCCGCGCCGCCGCGCCTCGACCAGCTCGGCGTTGTCCTCGCGGATCGCCGTCGACACGACCACCGTGTCGACCTCACCGACGTTCGCGGCGTCGTGCCCGACGTGCACGGTGGCGCCCAGTGCGCGCAGCGCCGACAGCGCCACCGAGTCCTTGGCGTCACTGCCGCTGACGGGCAGGCCACGGGCCAGCATGATGCGCGCGATGCCGGACATGCCCGCCCCGCCGATGCCGACGAAGTGCACCCGGCCGAGCTCCTCGGCGGGCACCGGGACCTCCGGGGCCGCCGCGTCGGGCTGGCCCGTGCTCACCACCGTCTCCCTCCGCGCGCAGCTGCCCTGCCGGCAGCCTCGAGGACGAGGTCGACCAGCCGCTCGTCGGCGTCCGGCCGGCCGCTGGTCGCGGCCGCCAGCCCCATGGTCGCCAACCTCACCGGATCGGTGAGCAGCGGGGTCAGCACGGTGCGCACCCAGTCCGGCGTGCAGTCGGCGTCGTCGACCATCAGCCCGCCGCCCGCTTCGACGACGGGACGGGCGTTCAGCGCCTGCTCGCCGTTGCCGATCGGCAGGGGGACGTACGCCGCCGGCAGCCCCACCACGGTCAGCTCGACCACGGTGTTGGCACCCGCCCGGCACAGCACCAGGTCGGCTGCGGCGTAGCCCAGCTCCATCCGGTCGAGGTACGGCACCGTGACGTAGGGCGGGTCACCTGTACCGGCGGCCGGCACCTCGACGGTGTGCGCGGTGCCGGTGGCGTGCAGAACCTGGACCCCGGCAGCACGCAGGTCGACCGCCGCCCCGGAGGTCGCGTCGTTCAGCCGCTTCGCGCCCTGCGAGCCGCCGGTGACGAGCAGCGTCGGCAGGTCGGCGACCAGCCCGAACGACGACCGCGCCTCCTGGCGCCGGGCAGCCCGGTCGAGAGTGGTGATCGCGCGCCGGATCGGCAGCCCGATCTGCCGGCCGTGCGCGATCGGGGTGCCGGGGAAGGTGAACGCGACGTACGGAGTGAGCCGGGCACCGAGCCGGTTGGCCCAGCCGGGTCGCGGATTGGCCTCGTGCACGACGATCGGCACGCCGAGCCGGCGCGCCGCGAGGTAGGCCGGGCCGGACACGAAGCCGCCGAAGCCGACGACCACGTCGGCCGACTGCCTGCGCAGCACGTCGGCGGCGGCGTCGACGGCGGCCTTCAGGCGGCCGGGAACGCGCAGCAGGTCGGTGCCGGGACGGCGCGGGATCGGCACCGGGGGGATCAGCGCGAGGTCGTAGCCACGGGCCGGGATGATCCGGGTGTCGAGGCCCCGCTCGGTGCCCAGCGCGGTGATCTGGGCGTCCGGGTCACGGCGGCGCAGCGCGTCGGCGAAGGCCAGGGCAGGCTCGATGTGGCCGGCGGAACCTCCCCCGGCGACGACGACGTGCATCCGCTGCCCGCCTACCTGGTCCGGGCCGGCCGGGCGGTGCCGGAGCCGGCCGTGGCGGGTCGGGACGCCGGGATCCGCGGGGGTCGCGAGGTAGCCGACGCGCCTGCGACGCGGCGACGCGACACCAGCGAGCGCAGCCGGTGCCGGCGCGCGGAACGCGGCCGGGCGAAGGACAGCAGCATCCCGAGGCCGAGCATCGTGGGCACCAGCGCCGAGCCGCCGTACGACACGAGCGGGAGCGGCACACCGGTGATGGGCAGCAGGCCCAGGACTGCGCCGATGTTGACCAGAGCCTGCACGAGAACCCAGGCGGTGACGCCGGCCGCGGCGTACCGGACGAACGGCTCGGTGGCCTCGAGCGCGACCCGGAGCCCGGCGTAGCCGATCAGCCCGAAGAGCACCAGGACGGCGAGGGTGCCGACCAGGCCGAGCTCCTCGCCGATGATCGCGAAGATGAAGTCGGTGTGCGCCTCGGGCAGGCTGCCCCACTTCTCCTTGCTGCCGCCGAGGCCGACACCCCACCAGCCGCCGGACGCGAGGGCGAACTTGCCGTGCAGCGCCTGCAGGCCGTTGCCCAGCGGGTCTGCCTGGTCGGGGTGCAGCCACACGGTGATGCGCGACATGCGCGCCGACCGCGTGTTGACCATGTACGTGAAGACCAGTGCCGCCGGGACGGCGGCGAGGAAGTAGAGGCGGGTCGGTGCACCGGCGACCCAGAGCATCGCGCCCAGGATCGCCGCGATGATGATGGCCGTCCCGAGGTCGCCGCCGAGCAGGACCAGGGCCAGCACGAAGCCACCGACCGGCACGATCGGCACCAGCAGGTGCTT
This sequence comes from uncultured Actinomycetota bacterium, assembly GCA_963784645.1. Taxonomy (GTDB): domain Bacteria; phylum Actinomycetota; class Actinomycetes; order JACCUZ01; family JACCUZ01; genus JBBRVW01. The sequence goes on from CAWARY010000020.1 coordinate 235,095, forward strand.
CCACTGGCCGATCAGCTTCTGCTTGCGCGCGAGCAGGTCGGCCGACCACAGCACCAGCGCCAGCTTGGCGAGCTCCGACGGCTGGATGCGGAACGGGCCGCCGAAGTCGAGCCAGTTCCTGTTGCCGTTGACCTCGGTGCCGGCGACGGCGACCAGCAGGAGCAGCGCGATCGACCCGACCAGCCCCAGGTGGGCGAACAACCGCCAGGCCTTCGTCGGCAGCCGCGACGCGAGCCACATGAGCGGCAGCCCGATCACCACCCACATCGCCTGCTTGCTGACGATCGCCATCGACGAGCCCATGAAAGCGAACGCGACCACGCTGGAGGCCGAGAACACCATGACGACGCCGAGCACCAGCAAGAGGGTGCTGGCGCCGAGCAGCAGGTAGTACGGGGTGGCCGGGCGCTGCAGCAGGGAGACGCCCGGGACGGCGGGCTGGCCGTCGCCCCCGGGCACGCGCAGTCCCGGGCTGGTGTCGACCGCGCTCACGAGGTCGCGGGGGCCGCCGGGGAGCCGGCCGGCCCGTGCGGGCCGGCCGTGCCGCCGAGTCGCAGGGCGGCCGCGGCGAACGAGTCGCCGCGCTCGGCGTAGTCGCGGAACATGTCCATCGACGCGCAGGCCGGCGCGAGCAGGACGGTGTCACCGGGTCGGGCCAGGTCGGCGGCGGCGCGCACGACCCGGTCCATCACGGCAGCGGTGTCCATCGGACCAGTGTCGGGTGCGACGACCTCGACCACGGGGATCTCGGGCGCGTGTCGCGCCAGCGCCTCCGCCACCAGCGCCCGGTCGGTGCCGATCAGCACCGCACCACGGAGCCGGTCCGCGGTGGCGGCGACCAGCTCCTCGAAGCGCGCGCCCTTGGCCAGGCCGCCCGCGACCCAGACGACATGGGGGAACGAGTGCAGCGAGGCCGCCGCGGCGTGCGCGTTCGTCGCCTTGGAGTCGTCGACGTAAGCGACGCCGTCGACCGTGGTGACGTGCGCGATGCGGTGCGCACCGGCGTCGAACGCGCGCAGGCCGTCGCGCACGTGCCGCGGGCGGACGTCGAGCCGGCCGCCGGTCGCGCTGGCCAGGCAGCGCGCCAGGCCGGCGGCCGCCAGCGCGTTCGCCACGTTGTGCGGCCCCGGCACCGGGATGTCCGACAGCCGACCGAGCACGACGCCACCGTCCGGGTGGTGCTCCACGTCCTCGTCGTCGGGACCCGTGCCGATGCACCGGTCGACGAGCACGTCGCCGACCACGCCGAAGCAGGCGTCCGAGCCGGGGCGGGCGCTGAAGGACTGCCGGTCGTCGATGCCCGCCACGAGCGAGACCACCAGCGGGTCGTCCGCGTTGTAGACGGCGTACCAGTCGCTGCGCCAGACCAGCGCCTTGTCCGCGGCGTACGCCTCGAGGCTCCCGTGCCAGTCGAGGTGGTCGGCCGCGATGTTGAGGACGGCACCGGAGACGAACTCGACCGTGCTCGTCCAGTGCAGCTGGAAGCTCGACACCTCGACCGCGAGCACGTCGTACGGCGGGTCCGCGAGCACCGCGTCGAGCACCGGGAACCCCACGTTGCCGGTGGCGACGGCGCGATGCCCTGCCGCGCGCAGGATCGAGGCCAGCATCTCGACGGTCGTCGTCTTGCCGTTCGTGCCGGTGACGCCGAGCCACTCCTGACCCGGCGGCCGCAGCCGGTAGGCCAGCTCGACGTCGCCCCACACCGGGACGCCGGCCGTCGCAGCGGCCACGAGCAGCGGCGCGTCCGGGCGCCAGCCGGGTGACGTGACGACCAGCTGCACGCCGTCGGGCAGGGTGTCCCCGCCGCCGAGCAGCACCTCCGCCCCGGCCGCCCGCAGGTCGACCGCGAGCGCGCGCTCGCGGTCGCCGTCGCGACCGTCGACAGCCACCACGGCAGCGCCGAGCCCGAGCAGGGTGCGCACGACCGACGGGCCGGTGACGCCGAGGCCGGCGACGCAGACCCGCGTGCCCGCGAGGTCGAGCCCGGTGCCGGTCACGTCGCGCCGGTGACCCACTCGGCGTAGAAGACGCCCAGGCCGAGCGCGACGAGGAGACCGGCGATGATCCAGAACCGGATGACGATCGTCACCTCGCCCCAGCCCACCAGCTCGAAGTGGTGCTGCAGCGGGGCCATCCGGAAGATCCGTTTCCTGGTCAGCTTGAAGAAGCCGACCTGGAGGATGACCGAGAGGGCGATGAGCACGAACAGTCCGCCGACGAGCACCAGCAGCAGCTCGGTCCGGCTGGTGATGGCCAGGCCGGCGAGCGCACCGCCGAGAGCCAGCGAGCCGGTGTCACCCATGAAGATCTTGGCAGGTGACGCGTTCCACCAGAGGAAGCCGAAGCAGGCGCCCATGATCGCCGCGGCGACGACGGCGAGGTCGAGAGGGTCGCGCGCCTCGTAGCACTTGGCGGCGACCGCGTCGATGCGGCACTTGTGCCCGAACTGCCAGATCCCGATGAGGATGTACGACGCGAAGACCATCACCGAGGTGCCGGTGGCCAGACCGTCGAGACCGTCGGTGAGGTTCACGCCGTTGGAGGTGCCGGCGATCATCACGTAGGCCCAGACCACGAACAGGACGGCTCCCAGCGACAGCCCGGTGTCGCGGAGGAACGAGATCTCGGTCGACGCCGGGGTGAAGCCCTTGGCGTCCGGGAAGCGGGTGGCCAGCACCGCGAACGTGATGGCGACCACGGACTGGCCGGCGAGCTTGGCGCCGGCGCGCAGGCCGAGGCTGCGCTGCTTGGAGACCTTGATGTAGTCGTCGAGGAAACCGACCAGCCCGAGGCCGGTCATGAGGAACAGCACGAGGAAGCCCGACACGGTCGGGTCGCTGAGCGTCAGCAGGTGCGCGGCCAGGTAGCCGAGCAGGGTGCCGAGGATGATGACGGCGCCACCCATGGTCGGCGTGCCACGCTTCGTGTGGTGCGAGGTCGGGCCGTCGTCACGGATCAGCTGGCCGTAGTTGCGCTTGACCAGCAGCTTGATCGCGACGGGTGTGCCGAAGAGCGTGACGATGAGCCCGAAGGACGCGGCCAGCAGGACCTGCCTCACCGGGCGCCGCCCGGTTCGTCGGGGTACGAGGAGTCTGCGAGCAGGGCCTCGGCCAGCGCCTCGAGACCACTGCTGCGGGACGCCTTCACCAGCACGACGTCACCCGGGCGCACGCCGGCACGCAGGAGAGCGAGCGCGGAGCCGACGTCCGGCACTGCGACGCTCCCCTCTCCCTCGACGGCACCCTCGGCGAGGGCGCCCGTGTGCACCGGGCGCGCACCGTCACCGACGGCGACAACGCGCTGTGCGCCCGACCTGACCGCCAGTCTGCCTGCCGCCTCGTGCTCCGCCGCGGAGGCCGCGCCGAGCTCCAGCATCTCTCCCAGGACAGCCCAGCTGCGCCGGCCAGCCCCCATGGCCGCCAGTGCCTCGAGCGCGGCGGCCGTCGAGTCGGGGTTGGCGTTGTAGGCGTCGTTCACGACGGTCACGCCGTCGGCCCGCTCCGTCACCTCCATCCGCCACCGGCTTCGCGGGGTGGCGACGGCCAGGGCCCCGGCCACCTGGTCGAGGGTCGCGCCGAGCTCCAGGGCGACGGCGGCCGCAGCCAGGGCGTTGCCCACGTGGTGTGCGCCGTGCAGCGGCAGGGTGACGACGACGGACTGACGGGCTGCCCGCAGCTCGAACGTCGGCCGGCCGAGCGCGTCCAGCGAGAGGTGCTCGGCGCGGACGTCGGCATCGGCGGCCCGGCCGACCCGCACGACACGCGCGCTCGTCACCGGGGCCATCGCGGCGACGAGAGGGTCGTCGGCGTTGAGCACCGCGACGCCACCTTCGGCTCGCGAGGGCAGGGCCGCCACCAGCTCGCTCTTGGCCCGCGCCGTCGCCTCCGTGGAGCCGAACTCGCCGGCGTGTGCGGCGCCCACGTTGAGCACGACGCCGATCCGGGGCGGCGTGATCCGGCACAGGTAGGCGATGTGCCCCGCGCCGCGGGCGCCCATCTCGACGACGAGGTGCCGCGTCGACGCGTCGGCGTCGAGCGCCGTGATCGGCACCCCGACCTCGGTGTTGAAGGAGCCGCGCGGCGCGACCGTCGGGCCCACGGGCTCGAGCACTGCGGCGAGCAGGTCCTTCGTCGAGGTCTTGCCCGACGAGCCGGTGACGCCGACGACGACCAGGCCGCCCTCGACCAACCGGTCCACGGCGTGCCGGGCCAGCCGGCCGAGCGCCGCGACGCTGTCGCCGACGAGGACGTGCGGCACCGGGACGTCGCGCTGCGCGAGGCAGGCAGCGGCACCAGCGGCGACGGCCCGCTCCGCATAGTCGTGACCGTCCACCCGCTCCCCCACCACGGCGACGAACAGCCCGCCCGCCGGCACCGATCGGGAGTCCGCCGACGCGCCGCCGGAGACGACGACGTCGTGCGGGCTCCCGGCCCCGCCGACCGTGCCCCCGACCGCAGCGGCGATCTCGGCGAGGGTCAGCGGGGTCATGCGCGGGCCTCGCGCAGGGCGGCGGTCAGCTCGACCCGGTCGTCGAAGGGCTGCCGCTCTCCCTCGATCTCCTGTCCCTGCTCGTGTCCCTTCCCGGCCACCACGAGGACGTCGCCGGGCCCGGCGCCGGCGACTGCGAGCCGGATCGCGGCCCGGCGGTCGACCTCCACCTCCAGCCGCCCGGTGGCCCCGTCCCGCAGGGCCGCGTCGGCGCCACGGCGGATGTCCTCGACGATCGCCGCCGGGTCCTCGGTGCGCGGGTTGTCGCTCGTGAGGACGACGACGTCGGCGTCGCGCACCGCGATGCCACCCATGACCGGGCGCTTCTGCGTGTCACGGTCGCCGCCGCAGCCGAGGACCACCAGCAGCCGCCCACCGTCCGGCACGAGCGCACGGGCGGCCGCGAGCAGCTGCGTCAGCGCGTCGGGCGTGTGCGCGAAGTCGACGAGGGCCAGCGGTCCGTCGTCACCGGTGGCGACCCGCTCCATCCGCCCGGGCACGCCGGGGCAGGCCGCCACGCCGGCGACGGCGGTCGCGAGGTCGACACCTGCCTCGCCCAGGGCGACCACCGCCAGCGCGGCGTTGGCCACGTTGAAGTCGCCGGCCAGCCTCGTGCCGCAGTCCAGCCGCGTGCCGTCGGGTCCGGCGAGCACGAACGTGCTGCCCAGCGGCCCGATGTCGACCTGCTCCACCCGCCAGTCGGCGTCCACCCCCGACGCGGACACCGTGATGACAGGAACGGTCGCGAGCCCGGCGAGCCGGCGACCGTGCTCGTCGTCTACGTCGACCACGGCGCGGCGCGACCGCTCCGGAGTGAACAGCGACGCCTTCACCTGGAAGTAGTCCTCCAGGTCGGCGTGGAAGTCGAGGTGGTCCTCGCTGAGGTTGGTGAACAGCGCGACGTCGTAGGTCGTGCCGTCGACCCGGCCCATCGCCAGCGCGTGGCTGGACACCTCCATCGCGACCGCGTCGGTGCCGCGCTCGCGCATGACGGCGAGCAGGGCCTGCAGGTCCGGGGCCTCGGGCGTGGTCCGCTCGCTCGGCAGCACCTCGTCGCCGATCCGGGTCTCGATCGTGCCGACCACCCCGGTGCGGCGGCCGGCGGCGCGCAGCCCGGCCTCGAGGAGGTACGCCGTGGTCGTCTTGCCGTTGGTGCCGGTGATGCCGAGCATCGTCATGCCCCCGGCCGGATCGCCGTAGACCCACGCCGCGAGCCCGCCGAGCACCGCGCGTGGCGACGCGACGACGAACGTCGGGAGGCCGGCGTCGAGGGACCGCTGGGCACCCGCCGCGTCGGTGACGCAGCCCACCGCCCCCGCCGCGCGGGCCGCCCCGGCGAAGTCGGCGCCGTGCGCGCGCGCCCCGGCGGGTGCCGCGTAGAGGTCGCCGGGCAGCACGCTGCGGGAGTCGAGGCTGACGCCGCTGACGACGCGCGCGTCCGGGCTGCTGCCGGGGGTACCCGGGACGTCCAGGCCGAGGTGCGCAGCCACCTCGGCGAGGCTGCGCGCCGGGACCTGGGACGGCCGTGGCCAGGCCGTCGGCAGGGACGGTCCAGGCGGGTGCGGCACGGGCAGGGAGACTATCGGTGGCCGCCGAGCGGACCGGCCCCCGGCCCGCCGTTCATGATCGTTTGCGACCTAGCTCACGGACACGCCGACGTCGGGCCCGGCGTGTCGGTGGTCCAGGTCGCAAACGACCAACTCCGGGGAGGGTGCCGGTCAGCCCTCCCTGGCACCTGGCACCTGGCACCTGGCACCTGGCACCTGGCACCTGGCACCTGGCACCTGCTGCCGGGTTGCTGTCAGAGCGGCCTGGACGACGCAGCGCCTGCCGACGTCCCACCATCCGGACCTTGCCCGCCGTCAATCCGTTGAGTGGCGCGTTCCTGCAGTCGGCAATCGACTGCGGACCACGACAACGCGCCACTCGACGCGTGGGCGGCGGGGGTGTCCCGGATGGTGGGACGAGGGCAGGGCTCCTGGTCCTGGCCGCTCTGACAGTGACCACCCGCGCAGGGTCAGGTGACCACCCACCACCGACCTGCGGTCAGGTGACCACCCACCACCGACCTGCGGTCAGGTGACCATCCGCCACCGACCTGCGGTCAGGTGACCACTCACCACCTACCTGCGGGCAGCCGACCTCCCCAGCCATCCACGCCCAGGTCAGCCGGCGGGAGCGCCTACCGGGTCGTGATGGGGAGCAGGTGCCGCTTGGTGCCGGTCGGCGGGACGCGCAGCGCGTCGAGGGCGAACGACGCGACCTGCTGGAAGATCGGACCGCCCTGGACGCCGCCGCCGATGGCGACCTTCGGCGCCTGCAGGGTGACGGCGACCACGACGGCCGGCTTGTCGGCCGGGGCGAGCCCGATGAACGACAGCGTGTTGCCGCGGTAGCAGCCGCAGGCCGGGTCGAACCGCTGCGCGGTGCCGGTCTTGCCGCCTACCCGGTAGCCGGGGATGCGCGCCAACGGCGCGGTGCCGCCGTCGGCCGGGACGGTCTCCAGGATCCGGCGGACGGTCTGCGCGGTGGCGGCGCTCACGACCCTCGAGCTCGGCGACGGCGGCGAGGGGTGGACGGTGCCGTCGGCACCGGCGGTCGACTCGACCAGCCGGGGCTGCACGCGCACGCCGTCGTTGGCGATGGTGGCGAACACCGACGCCATCTGGACGGTGTTGACCGAGTACCCCTGGCCGAACGTCATCGTGTAGCCGGTGGTCGCCGACCAGTCGCCCGGCTTGAGGATCTCGCCGGACTGCTCCCCCGGCAGGCCCAGACCGGTGGGCTCGGCGATGCCGAACTTCGTGAAGTAGGGGTAGAGGCGCTTGAGGTCTCCCAGCCGCTCGGCGGCCTTGATGGTGCCGATGTTGCTCGACTTCGCGAGGGTGCCCGCGTAGGTGAGGTGCTCGACGCCGTGGTCCTCGAAGTCCTTGAACGACTTGCCCGCGCGGGTCAGCCGGTTGGGCACGGTGATCGGGGTCGTCGGGGAGATGACGCCTTCCTGCAGCAACGCGGCAGCCGTGATGACCTTGCCGGTGCTGCCCGGCTCGTAGGCCTCGTTGAGCGGCCGGTCGCCACGGTCGGCGGCGTCGGAGGCACCGGGCTTGTTGGGGTCGAACGTCGGCGCCGTCGCGACCGCCAGCAGGTCGCCGGTCGAGGGCTGGTAGACGATGACCGTTCCGCTCTGCGCGCTGTAGGCGGAGACCGCCTTGGCGATCGCCTTCTGCGCGACGTACTGGATGTCGCGGTCGATCGTGAGCCGCACGTCCGAGCCGCCGATCGCGTCGCGCTCGGTGTCGACCCCGCTCGGGATGCGCCGCCCGCCGGCGGACAGCTCGTAGGTCGCGGTGCCGTCCCGACCGGCGAGGGTCTTGTCCAGGGAGTACTCGAGACCACCCAGGCCCTTGCCGTCGGCACCGACGAAGCCGACGAGGTTCGCCGCGACGGTGCCGTTGGGGTAGACCCGCTTGCTGGTCTGCTCCGCATAGATGCCGGGCAGGCCCTCGCTCTCCATGTCGGGGTGCTGAAGCGTCTGGATCCTGCGCCAGGTGGACGGCGTCACGGACTTGGCCACGTAGACGAACCGCGCGGTGCCGCTGAGCTTCTCGGTCAGGGCAGCCGGGTCGGCACCGAGCACCGGAGCAAGCAGCGACGCAGTGGCCGCCGGGTCCTGGACCTTCGTCTGGTCCGCCGTGACGTTGACCGCCGCGACCGTGGTGGCCAGCGCGACCCCGTTGCGGTCGGTGATCGAGCCGCGGGCGGCGGGCAGGGTCACCGTGCGCAGCCGACCGGCCTCGGCCGCCGCGGCGTACGTCGGGGCGTCCAGGCCCTGCAGCTGCACCAGCCGGGCGCCGAACAGCGACAGCACGAACAGCAGCGCCACGACGGCGCCGCGCAGCCGCCGGCTGGAGTCGCCGAGGCGGACCCTGCGGGCGGGCCTCGGTGGCGGTGGGAGGTAGGAGGCCTGCGGCCGGCGCGAGGGAGTGGGGCGCCGGCCCGCGACCGGGCGGCCCGACCTCGTACGGCGGGGGGTGGGTCGTTCGGGTGCCCGACGAGCAGCGCCCGCGCCGCGCGCGGGCGCGCCGCGACGGTCGGGTGCTGCGGGCCGCGAGGGGCGCTGCCTGGTGCTCACCGGCGCGGGCGGCTGCTCGTCGAGGCGGACGGGGTGGGCGACCCGCTCGGAGAACGGGAGGTCGAGGCGGACGGGGCGGGTGCCGGCGCGGGCGGCGGGGCGACCCCGGCCTTGGGCCGGCCGAGGACCTTGCCGTCGGAGAGCCGGATGAACGCCGGGTTCTCGCTGCGCACCATCCCCAGAGCCTCCGCCTTCGCCGCCAACCGACGCGGGGACGCCTCCAGCGCGACCTGTTGCTCGAGCGCCTGCTCACGGTCGGTGAGCACGGCCGAGCGGACCTTCAGGTCGTGCAGTCGGAAGGAGTCCTCCGCCAGGGCGGTGTGCAGGAACAGCAGGCCTGCGAGCCCCCCGATGAGCAGTGTGCCCAGCAGGACGACGAACGGCGCGCGCGGCGCGCCGGTGCGCAGCGGCGGCACCAGCCGGAGCGGCTTGCGCGGCTGGCCGGGCGCCCGCCCGGTGAGCGGGCCGACCGGCCGCGCCGGGCTCGCGACGGCCCCGGCGGCCCCTGCCGAGACCGCGGTGGCGGCCCGGGTCATTCGGGGCCCCCGCGGGATCGCGGGCGTCGGACGGACGACTCGGTGGCGGCACTCGCGTGGGAGCGGTTCCGCGGGGTGAAGATCATGCGGCGTCCCGGAGGCGTTCGACGGCCCGGAGGCGGACCGAGGCGGCGCGCGGGTTGTCGGCGACCTCGGCCTCGTCGGCCTGCTCGGAGCCGCGGGTGAGCAGCCGCAGCACCGGCTCGTGCTCGGGCGGGACGACCGGCAGGTCGCGGGGCGCCGTGCTCGTCGCCCCCGCGGCGAGCACCCGCTTGACCATCCGGTCCTCCAGCGACTGGTAGGAGAGCACGACCATCCGGCCGCCGACGGCGAGCGCGTCGACGGCGGCGGGCAGGGCACCGGCGAGGGCCGCGAGCTCGCCGTTGACCTCGATGCGCAGCGCCTGGAAGGTGCGCTTCGCGGGGTGGCCGCCGGTGCGGCGGGTGGCGGCCGGGATCGACGACCGCACCAGCTCGGCGAGGCGTGCCGTGCCGGTGAAGGGCTCCGTCGCTCGCTCGCGGACGACAGCGTCGGCGATCCGCCGCGCGAACCGCTCGTCGCCGTACTCCCGGAGCACCCGGGCGAGCCGGTCGGCGGGGTAGGTGTTGACGACCTCGGCGGCGGTCGTGCCACCGCTCTGGTCCATCCGCATGTCCAGCGGCGCGTCCTGCGCGTAGGCGAAGCCCCGGTCGGCCTCGTCCAGCTGCATCGAGGAGACGCCCAGGTCGAAGAGGATCCCCTGCACGCGGTCGACCCCGAGGCGGTCCAGCACGTCGGCGAGCTCGTCGTAGACCGCGTGCACGAGCGTCGCCCGCTCGCCGTACCGCGCCAGCCGCTCCGCCGCGATCGCGATGGCCCGCGGGTCCCGGTCCAGCCCCACCAGCTGCAGCGAGTCGAACCGCTCGAGAAAAGCGGCGCTGTGTCCGCCGAGCCCGAGGGTCGCGTCGACGAGCACCGCGCCGCGACCCTCGACCGCGGGACCGAGAAGCTCGAGGGTGCGCGCCAGCAGGACCGGGACGTGGACCGGTCCGGAGGTGGTCACGGTCAGCTGCCGAACCGGGTGGTGAGCAGGAGGAGCAGGAGCGCGAAGCAGCCCATGAGACCGAGGGAGCCGCCCAGGAGCAGGGCGCTGTGCCGGATCTCGGCAGCGAGCAGTGCGGCGGAGGTCGGCTGCACCAGGGGGCTGCCGGCGCCGCTCGCGGCGTACGTGTCCATCTCGACCCTTCATGAACGTGTCGTGCACCGGGCATGGCGCGGGTGGTGCGGGGTGCTGCTGGTCGTGCGACCAGGTCTCCAACCGCTCGCGGGGGGCGTCCGGTGACCCGCTGCTCTGGCGCCGGGGAAGGGGCGTCAGGACAGGTGGGGCCGGGAGCGCCCGAAGGACGGGGCGGGTGGAGACCTCGCCGTACGACCGGGATGGCTGCCGGAGCGGGCCGGCGGGCGGACGTGGTCGTGCGCGGGGTCAGATGAGTCCGGGCAGCACCTCCTCGGACAGGTCCGCGAACGGGCCCTCCTGCTCGGCGCTGTAGCGGGCCCAGGACCCCTCGTCCCAGACCTCGACGCGGGTACCGGCGCCGATCACGACGCACTCCTTGGTCAGGCCGGCGTAGGCACGCAGCTCGGCGTTGACCGTGACGCGGCCCTGCTTGTCGGGCGTCTCGTCGGAGGCCTTGGCCATGAACATGCGCTGGTAGTCGCGGGCCGCCTTGCTGGTGACCGGCGCCTGGCGGATGCGGTCGAAGATCCGGTCGAACTCCGGCTCCGGGAAGACGTACAGGCAGTGCTCCTGGCCCGGGGTGATCACGAGCCCACCGGCCAGCCGGTCGCGGAACTTCGCGGGCAGGAACAGCCGGCCCTTGTCGTCGAGCCGGGGGTGGTGCGTCCCCAGGAAGCGCGTCCGGCGGGAGGACTCGCCGCGAACGGCGCGGGGGTCGTCGCTGCCGCGGACGTCTCGCTGCCCCTCGGCATCGTCCGGCTGCACCACATCGACCCACCTCCCCACGCCTCGACCCGGCGGTCTCCCCCACTGCGCACCACACTACTCCACTTCACACCACCGTCAACCAATCCGCGCACATCTCCCCCGTTCGGATGAGTCGCTGGCTCCCCGGGGGTGCCGCACGGGCAGGTAGATCAGCCGTCGCGGACGTCTCCGCGGTCGTCGGCTCCCTCAGAGCAGCCTGGACAGGAGGAGGTGGGTCACGGGTCGCTCGCCGTCCGCGGCCCCACCCGCGATTCCATGATCCAGAGCGGATCCGTAGGACTTTTTCCAACACATCCGCTCTGGATCATGACTCCCGGCCGGCCAGCCGCGAACGGCCCTCGGCCGGGCAAGCGCTCCGCCGTCCTGGCCGCACTGGGCTGGACCACGACGGCGGGCTGGCTCGTGACACCCGAGCCCCGACCTGACGCCGATCTGTGACCTGGGTGCCGGTCGCAGCCGCCGGCGCCGCTGGTTGGATGGCGGCCGTGAGAGGACGGGGACCCGATCCGCTGCCGCGGGCGCTGGCCGTGGTGGCGCTGGTCGCCGTCGCGGCGCTGGCGCTCCAGGCGCGGCAGGGGCTGGACTGGGACTCCCTCGCCGAGCCGCTGGACGTCCGGTGGTCGCGGCTCGTGGTGGGGGTCGTCGTCCTGGCCGGGCTGGTCGCCGTCGGCCGCCGCCTCCTGCGCCGGGCGCGACGACCCAGCCTCGCCCAGGCGTCCGACGACGACGCGGTGGAGCCCGAGGGCGAGCGGTTCCCCTGGTACCTGCGGGTCGTCGCGGTGGTCGTCGTCCTCGCGACGCTCGCCGTCGTCTTCTACCTGCTCAGCTCGCTGTCGATCCCGCGGCCGGCGCCACCGCCCCGCGCCGGGCAGGACCAGTCCGGGGTCCCCGGGCAGGACACGGTCGACACCCTCGGCGACGGCGGCACGTCGCCGGTGCTGCTCGTCGTCGTCGGGCTGTTGCTGGCCGCCGCGGCGGCCGTCCGGTGGTACGCCCGCAGTCGGCCCGACCCCGAGACCGAGGAGGAGGCCGAGGACCGCGCCGCGGTACGCCGCCTGGTGCGCGCCGTCGACGAGGCCGAGGCCGAGCTCGGCCGGCACGCCGACCCGCGGGCCGCGGTGCTGGCGGCGTACGCCGCGATGGCCGGCCGGCTCGCGACCGGCGTCGTCCGGCGCGGCGGATCGACCCCGGGGTCGGACACCGCCGGCGAGCTGCTGGACAAGGCCGTGGCCACCGGGCTGCTCAGCGGCTCCGGCGACGGACCGGCGCGGACCCTGACCGACCTGTTCCGTGAGGCCCGCTTCAGCACCCACCCGATGGGTGAGGACTCCCGCCGTACCGCCGAGGAGTCCCTGCGGCAGGTCCGCGCCGAGCTGGGGGCGCGCCGTGCCTGACGCCTCCGGTGAGGACGAGCAGGTCAGCGAACGACGGTCGCGGCAGGTCGCCGTCGTCGCCGCCTGCCTCGTCGTGGCCGTCGCCGCGGCCGTCTTCGGCTGGGCCGGCCTGCTCACGGCGCTGTCCGCGGTCGCCGTCGTCGGCGCGGTCGCTGCGCTGTCCCGCGTGCCGGCCGCACCGGTGGCGCACCGACCGCCGCGGCCGGGCCCGCCCGTCGAGAACGCGCCGTTCCGCTCGTACCGCCAGGTGGCCGAAGCCCTGTCGTGGGCCGAGGTGTCGCCGCGGCACTACGACCTGGGCACCCGGCCGGTGCTCGTCCGGCTGCTCGCCGCCCGCCTGTCCGACCGGCACGGCGTCGACCTGGCCGCCGACCCCGACGCCGCCCGCCGGCTGGTCGGCGACGACGTCTGGCACTGGCTGGACGCCGACCGCGAGGTCGACCGCCGCGGCCAGCCACCGGGTGTCGACCCGGCCACCCTCGAACGCATCGTCGACCGACTGGAGCACCTGTGAGACCCGCCCGACGTTCCCACTCCGCTCGTACCGCGCTACGCACGGCAACCACAGGGGCCCCCCGATGACGAGCACGGCGATCCCGACGGTCCTGACCCCGGCCGACACGGGCCGGCTGGCGCACTCCGTCGTCGACGAGATCGAGAAGGTCGTGGTCGGGCGGCGCAGGTCGCTCGAGCTGGTGCTGCTCGGCGTGCTGGGCCGCGGCCACGTACTGATCGAGGACGTGCCCGGACTCGGCAAGACGATGATGGCCCGCTGCTTCTCGCAGGCGCTCGGCCTGTCGTTCCGGCGGGTGCAGTTCACTCCCGACCTGCTGCCGGCCGACATCACCGGCCTCTCGGTCTACGACCCCGGCGAGCGCACGTTCGAGTTCCGCCCCGGCCCGATCTTCACCCAGCTGCTGCTCGCCGACGAGATCAACCGCACGCCGCCCAAGACGCAGGCCGCGCTGCTGGAGGCGATGGCCGAGGAGCAGGTGTCCAGCGACGGCGAGACCCGCGCGCTGCCGCAGCCGTTCGTCGTGCTCGCCACCGACAACCCGATCGAGTACGAGGGCACCTATGCCCTGCCGGAGGCTCAGCTCGACCGATTCCTGCTGCGCGTCTCGCTCGGCTACCTCTCCCTCGACGACGAGCAGGAGCTGCTGGCCCGGCGGCTGCGGCACGGGTGGGCACCACCCGAGCTGACGGCGGTGGTCGACGCCGAGACCGTGATGGCCATGCGCGAGTCGATCGAGCTGGTGCAGGTCGAGCCGTCCCTGCTCCGCTACGCAGCCTCCCTGGTGCAGGCCTCACGGGAGCACTCCCAGGTGACGGTGGGCGCGAGCCCGCGCGGCGGGCTGGCACTGATCGCGATGGCGCGCGGCCAGGCGGTGCTCGACCGGCGCGACTTCGTCACGCCGGAGGACGTCAAGGCAGTCGCCGTCCCCGCCCTCGCGCACCGGATCAGCCTGCGCCCCGAGCTCTGGGTCCGGAAGGTCACGGCGGCCGACGTCGTGGCCGACCTGCTCCGGACCGTGGAGGTGCCGCACTGAGCACCATGACCGTCCCGCTGGAGTTCCGCGCGACACCCCGGCCGCGCCGGCTGGCGGTGATCGCCGGGCTCGCGGTCGCCTTCGCCGTCGCGACCGCACACGGCGAGCTGCTCGTGGTCGCCGTGGTGCCGCTCGTCCTCCTGGCGCTCTCGCCGCGCAGCGCTGCCCCGGAGTCGCTGGACCTGTCGGTCGCGCTCGGCAGCGACCGCTGCGTCGAAGGCGACGAGGTGACCCTCGAGCTACGCGTCGCGCTGCCCGGCGCCGACCGGCTGGAGGCCGAGCCGGTGCTGCCGCCGTGGACCGAGGCCCGGTTCGCCGGGCACCACGACGAGGGCGGGACCCGCGTGCTGCGCTGGACCCTGGTACCGACCCGGTGGGGCCGGCACACGGTCGGCCCGGTGCGACTGCGGGTGGTGGCCGGCGGTGGCTCGTACGTCGCGCGCGCCCGGGTCGACGTCGGCGACCTCGTCGTCTACCCCGCCGCGGCCGCGCTGGCCCGCGCGGTCTCACCGTACGAGCTCGCCGCACCGCTGGGCGAGCACCCCAGCCGCGCCGTCGGGTCCGGGGTCGAGTTCGCCGGGGTACGGCCGTACGGGCCCGGCGACCGCCAGCGCGACGTCGACTGGCGCACCTCGGCGCGGCACGGCGAGCTGTTCGTCCGGCAGTACGCCGCCGAGCGCGCGTTCGACCTGGTGCTGGTCCTGGACACCACTGCCGACGCCGGCGAGGCCGGCCACTCGTCGCTGGACCTGACGGTCCGGGCCGCGACGGGGCTCGCGCAGACCTACCTGCGGGCCCACGACCGGGTCGGGCTGGTCACCTTCGGCGGCCCGTTGCGCTGGCTGGCACCCGCGGCCGGACCGCGCCAGCTGTTCCAGGTGTGCGAGGCGGTGCTCGCGATGCGTCCGGACGAGGGCGAGAAGGACGCCGGCCCGGTGCACTACGGACTCGGACACCTGCCGCGCGGCATGCTGCCGCACCGCGCGTTCGTCGCCCTGCTCACCCCGCTGCTCGACGAGGGACCCCTCGACGCGGTCCGGCTGATGCGCGACCGAGGGTTCGCACCCCTGGTCGTCGACGTGCTGAACGCGGAGCCGACGGTCGCCGCCGGCTCACGCTCCGAGGCACTGACCCTGCGCACCTGGCGGATGCAGCGCGAGGCGCTCAAGATCGAGCTGGGCTCCATGGGTATCGCGGTGCTCGACTGGGACGGCGAGGCGGAGCTGACCGGTGGCCTCCTGCACGCCATGCGGGCTGCCCGCCCCGGGAGCCGGTCGTGGCAGTGACCCCGGCTGGCGGTCGGGCCGCGCCGACCTGGGGCGACGCCGCGGCCCGGTCGCTCGTCGTCCTCACCGCCACGGCGGTGGCGGTGGTGGCAGCCGTCCCCGACGTCAACCGCTACGTCGTACTGCTCGGCGGGATCACCGTGGTCGTGAGCTCGGCCGCGGCGGTCCTCCCCTTCCGGATGCCCGGCACCCTGACGGTGCTCGCGGCGACGCTGACGGTGCTGCTCGCCGGAACCCTGGACGTCTCCTCCCTGCGGCCGCTGCAGGCGGTGGCCGACGCGGCGCTGCTGCTCGCACTGGTCGCGGCCCTCGCCGCCCGGGAGGACGTCGGCGGCCGTGCTCCGCACGCGGCTTCGCTGCCGCTGCGCACGCCCGCGGTCCGCGCGGTGGGGCCCGTCCTCGCGCTGGGTGCGGGTGCAGTTGTCGCCGTCACAGCGGCGCAGGACGTCGTACCCTCGGTGCCGTTGGTCCTCGCCGGCCTGGCTGCCGCCGTGGTCGCCCTCGTGGTGGCGGCGGGAGCTCATCGCAGCTGATCCGGTGTGGCGAGATCGTTACTTAGAGGCGCACCCAGCGCCTGGCCGTGATGACAGACTCCCCCGCAGAAGAGGGGACGCGCGTCACAGCCGTCCGGCAGGTGAGCGCAGGAGGACCCTTGAGCGTGGGCGAGACGACCGACAGCAGTCCGGACCGCGCCGGTGCGCCGCGTGCTGCCAAGGCGGAGCTTGCTGCCCTGGCCGACACCACGACCCGCATCCGCCGCGCGGTGGAGAGCGTCATCGAGGGCAAGCGGGAGACCGTCCAGCTCGCCATCACGGTGATGCTGGCCGAGGGTCACCTGCTCATCGAGGACGTCCCCGGCGTCGGCAAGACCATGCTCGCCAAGGCCCTCGCGAGGTCCGTCGACTGCTCGGTGCGGCGCGTGCAGTTCACCCCCGACCTGCTGCCCTCCGACATCACCGGCGTCTCGATCTTCAACCAGGAGCGTCGCGAGTTCGAGTTCAAGCCGGGCGCGATCTTCGCCAACATCGTCGTCGGCGACGAGATCAACCGGGCCTCGCCCAAGACCCAGTCGGCCCTCCTCGAGTGCATGGAGGAGCGCCAGGTCACGGTCGATGGCGAGACGTACGAGCTGGCACTGCCGTTCATGGTCGTCGCGACCCAGAACCCGATCGAGATGGAGGGCACCTACCCCCTCCCCGAGGCACAGCGCGACCGATTCATGGTGCGGCTGTCCATGGGCTACCCCAACGAGCAGGCCGAGCTGACGATGCTCGACACCCACGGCAAGACCTCACCGCTGGACACCCTCCAGTCGGTGTCGGACGCCACCGAGATCGCCGAGCTGATCCGCATCGTCCGTGAGATCCACGTGTCCGACCAGGTCCGGCAGTACGCCGTCGACCTCGTCCTCGCGACCCGGGCGTCCGGCGAGCTGCGGCTGGGTGCGTCACCCCGCGCGACGCTGCACCTCATCCGGGCGGCCCGCGCGGCTGCTGCGCTCGACGACCGCGACTACGTGCTGCCGGACGACGTGCAGGACCTGGCGGTCGCCGTTCTCGCCCACCGGCTGCTCCCCACCGCCGAGTCGCAGATCGGCCGCCGCTCCACCGAGGACATCGTGGCCGACATCGTCGCCTCGCTCCCCCTCCCCGACGAGTCGCGCGGCAGGCGGAGCACTCAGTAGTGCGCGACGCGCTGCAGGGCCTCACGACCCGCGGACGGTCGTTCATCGCCGCCGGCGTCGCCGTCCTGCTCGCCGCGGTCGCGACGTCGCAGAAGGACCTGCTGCGGGTGGCGATCCTGCTGCTCGCGCTGCCCTTGGTGAGCGCGCTCGTCGTGGCGCGCACCCGGTACCGGCTGTCCTCGCGGCGGCGTCTCGGCTCCGGCCGCACCGCGGCCGGCCAGGACACCGCGGTCACCCTCCGGCTCGACAACGTCTCGCGGCTGCCGACCGGACTGCTCCTCGTCGAGGACAAGGTGCCCTACGTCCTCGGGTCACGGCCGCGGTTCGTCCTGGACCGGGTGGAGCCCCGCGGCCGTCGCGAGGTCACCTACACGGTGCGGTCCGACGTGCGCGGGCGCTACAGCCTCGGCCCGCTGACGATCCGCCTCACCGACCCGTTCGGCATGTGCGAGCTGCAGCGGTCCTTCAGCTCGCGCGACACCCTCGTCGTCACCCCGCCGGTCACGCCGCTACCGGCGGTCGCGCTCGCGGGCGAGTGGACCGGCAGCGGCGAGAGCCGGGCCCGGTCGCTCGCCAGCGCCGGCGAGGACGACGCCGGCGTCCGCGAGTACCGCCAGGGCGACGACCTGCGCCGCGTGCACTGGCGCTCCACCGCCCGGCTCGACAAGGTCATGGTCCGCCGCGAGGAGCAGCCGTGGCAGGCCCGCGCCACCCTGCTGCTCGACTCGCGGTCCGTCGCGCACGGCGGCGAGGGACCGGCGTCCTCCTTCGAGTGGGCCGTCGCCGCAGCCGCGTCGGTGGGTGTGCACCTGGTCCGCTCCGGCTACCACGTCCGGCTGCTCACCGACACCGGTGCGGCGATCGAGGGCAGCGACCTGGGCGTCGACGGCGGCAGCAGCGACGTCGAAGGCGCACTGCTCGATGCGCTCGCCGTCCTGCAGAGCTCGAACCACGACAGCCTGCGCGACGCCTCGGCCGCCCTGCGCCGCGGCGGCGGCGACGGCCTGCTGGT
The DNA here is from genome assembly GCA_963784645.1 of uncultured Actinomycetota bacterium. Taxonomy (GTDB): domain Bacteria; phylum Actinomycetota; class Actinomycetes; order JACCUZ01; family JACCUZ01; genus JBBRVW01. The sequence continues at coordinate 253,164 of CAWARY010000020.1, forward strand.
CGCCCTGCTCGGATCGCTCGACCTCGAGGAGACCCGGTTGCTGGCCCGGCTCCGGCACGGCACCACGACGGCCGTCGCGATCGTCCTGGACACACCGACGTGGAACGTCGCCGGGTCGCGGTCGCGGGTGTCCCCGGCCGACGTCGCCGGCTCGATCGAGCTGCTGCGCGCGTCGGGGTGGCGCGTGCTGCGCGCCAAGGCCGGCGACTCCCTGCCCGACATGTGGAGCCAGGCCGGCCGGCACGGGTCGGCCGCCATGCGCACCCTCGCGGGGACGACCCGATGACCGGGTCGTCGCTGCGGATGCCGCTGGCCGCCGCCTTCGCCACCATCACCGCCGCGATCTGCCTCGGCCCCGCCTTCCTCACCGGCTCCTGGTTCCTGCCCACGGCATTCGGCGTGCTCGTGGTCGGCGCCGGGTGCGAGGCGGCCCGTCGGCTGGCGGCCTCGCGCAGCACCGTCGCGGTCGGCGGGGCGCTCGCGCTGCTGCTCTACCTCGTGCTCCGCTACGCCCACGCCGAGGCGCTGTTCGGCGTCATCCCCTGGACCGCCTCGATCGACCACCTCGGCGAGCTGGCCTCCTCCGGGCGCCGCGACATCAACCGCTACCAGGCGCCGATCGGGGTCTCCCCCGGAATCGAGCTGCTCACCGTGGGCGGCGTCGGCCTGGTGGCGCTGCTCGTCGACACCCTCGCGGTCACCTTCCGGCGGGCCGCGCTCGCCGGGCTGCCGCTGCTTGTCCTCTACACGGTGCCCACCGCCGTCGCGCCCGACGGTGTGGGGTGGGTCGCCTTCGCGCTCTGCGGCGTCGCGTTCCTCACCCTGCTGCTGGCCGAGTCGCGCGAGCGGGTGAGCCGGTGGGGCCGCCCGATGCGCTACAGCGCCGAGCGCACCAACTACCGCCCCGAGGTGGAGACCGCCCCGCTGGGGCAGGTCGGCCGACGCGTCGGCGCGACCGCGCTCGGCCTGGCACTGATCGTGCCGGCCGTGCTGCCCGACGTCACGGCGAGCAGCTTCGGCTTCGGCAGCGGCGGCTTCGGCCGTGGCGGGGGCGGCGGCCCCGAGGTGACGGTCGTCAACCCGATCCTCGACCTGGGGTCGAGCCTGCGGCAGGGCGAGAACACGCCGCTCATCCGCTACCGCGGCCGGCCGACGTACCTGCGGCTGGTGGCCGACGACACGTTCACCGGCGACACCTGGGCGCCCAGCAACCTCAAGGTGTCCCGCGACAGCAACGACGTCGAGGACGGGCTGAGCACTGCGCCGGGGCTCGGCCCGACAGTGAACCGCGGGAAGCGCACCCACCGGATCGAGGTGTTCGACCTCGACCAGCGCTGGCTGCCGCTGCCCTACCCCGCGACCAAGGTGCGCGACATCGACGGCACCTGGCTCTACGACCCGACGACCTTCAACGTCTTCGGCGAGAACAGCTCGACCAGGCAGATCTCCTACGCGGTGGCCTCGCTGTCGGTGGAGCCCACCGCGGCGCAGCTGGACGCCGCGTCCCCGTCGGTGCCGCCCTCCCTGCGCAGGTACGTCCGGCTGCCCGACATCGACCCGGCCATCGGCGCGGCCGCCGACCAGGTCGTCGCTGACGCGCGGGCCACGACCAACTACGCGAAGGCGCTCGCGATCCAGGACTGGCTGCGCGGCCCGGAGTTCCAGTACTCCCAGACCCTCGACCCGACCGGCCCCGGCGACAAGAACGGGTCGGACGCCATCGCCGAGTTCCTCAAGACCAGGCGCGGCTACTGCGTGCAGTTCTCCTCGACCATGGCCGTGATGGCCCGGGACCAGGGCATCCCGGCCAGGGTCGCCGTCGGCTTCGCGCCCGGGCAGCGGCAGCCGAACGGCAGCTACGTCGTCGGCGCGCACGACGCGCACGCGTGGCCGGAGCTGTACTTCCAGGGCGTCGGCTGGGTGCGCTTCGAGCCCACACCGTCGTCCGGCGCGCCGTCGGGCGTCGTGCCGCCGCAGTACGCCACCGAGCGGCCCGCCGGCGGCACGCCGAGCGAGACGCCCGGTGCGAGCCCGACGCCGACGAGCACGGCCACCGGCGATGCGGCTGCCAACCCCCGGCTGCGCGAGGACATCTTCGAGACCACCCCGAAGGGCGGCGGGGGCATCGGGGCCGGCCCGATCCGCATCCCCGTGGTGCCGTTCGTCATCGGGCTGGTCGTTCTGGTGCTGCTGTCCGTCCCGGCGTTCGCCCGGGTGCTGCTCCGCCGCCGGCGCTGGGCCGATGCCGACAGCCCGTCGGCGGTCGCCCTGGCGGCCTGGCGGGACCTGCACGACACCCTCGTCGACCACGGCTACGACTGGGACCCGGCCGACCCGCCGCGTCGCGGTGCGGCCCGCCTCATCGAGCAGCGGCACCTGACGGGAGACCCCTCCGCGGCCGTGCAGCGGATCGCCGCCGCCACCGAGCAGGCCCGCTACGCCCCGGTGATGTCGCCGGTCGGCGACCTGCGCACCGACGTGGGGACCGTGCGCGCCGCGCTCACCGCCGATGCGTCGCGGTGGGCCCGGTGGCGGGTCCGGCTGCTGCCGCGGTCCACCCGGTCGGTCGCGAGCGGGATCAGCGAGAAGCTTGCCGACGTGCTGGACGCCGTCGACGCGGCGTCCGCCGCGGTCGGCACCCGGCTCCGCCTGCGCCGCTCCTGACCACGCCACCCACCCATCACGCCACTCCTGACCACGCCACCCCGCCCCTCGGCGACCTGACCGGCGTCATGATCGTTCGCTCACGAACCGCCGGGACGCGCCGGACGTCGTGAGCGAGTCGGGAGCTCACGATCTTGGGAGGTCGGGAGCTCACGATCGTGCGAGCTAGAGGTCGCTGCGGCCGTTCTCGTCGCGACGGCGGTTCCAGCGCTCTTCCATCCGGGCCATGAACCCGCCGGAGCCGGCGGACCCGCGCTGGCGCCGGCCACCACCGGCGCCGGCCTTCTGCGGTGGGCGACGGACCCCGCTGGGGTCGACGACCCCGAGCTGGGCGGCGGTCGTCACTGCCCGGTAGCTCGTGACGGCGAAGAACGCGGACGCCAGCATGAGGACGAAGCCCACGATGCTGACAGGCACCTGCTGCGCGACCAGGCCGGTCATCAGCAGGACCACACCGACCAGGAACACGAGACCGGCCAGCAGGGCGCGCCGGCGGAAGTTGCTCCGAGGGTCCTTGCCGCGCAGCGAGGACGCGAACTTCGGGTCCTCGGCATAGAGGGCGCGCTCCATCTGCTCGAGCAGTCGCTGCTCGTGCTCGGAGAGCGGCACGGACTCCTCCTCGGGGACAGTCGTCCAGGTGCAGGGTTCGCGACCCATGAGGTGCGTAGACCCAGGATATGCGCCCGGAGGGTCGGATGAAACCCGGACCGGGAAGCCTGTGAAGAACGGTGGGTACGGACGATCACTCTTCCTCCGGTCGGCCCCCCTCGGATGACCGGCTCAGCGATCGGTGCGGCCGCGACGTGGAGCCCGCTCGTACGGCGGTCCGTCGGGGCCGTGGCGGCTGACGCCGTCGCCGGCGTCGGGCCGGCGGGGGTCGACCAGGCTGGCCGGCTGCACCACGCCCTGACCGAAGCGGCGGGCAGCCTTGTCGGCGGCCTGCTCCGCCTCCCGACGCCCCTGGCTGCGCTCCCCGAGCAGCAGCTGGTGCGGTGCGGACTCGGACTGGGTCAGGCCCTCGACCCGGATGCCGACGAGCCGGAGCCGGGCCCGGTCCAGACCGAGCGCCTCGTAGAGCTGGCGCGCGGTGGCGTAGAGGACGGCGGCCACGTCGGTGGCCTCCGGGAGGGTGCGCGCCCGGGTGATCGTGGTGAAGTCGGCGAACCGGATCTTGATGCTGATCGTGCGGCCGGCCAGGCCGGCGCTGCGCAGCCGGCCCGCAGTGCGCTCGGCCAGGCGCAGCAGCTCGCGCCGGACGACGTCGGGGTCGTCGACGTCGCGGGCGAAGGTCTCCTCGGCGCCGATGCTCTTGTCCGGCTCGTGCGGCACCACCCGGCGCTCGTCGCGGCCCCAGGACAGTGCGTGCAGGTGCGAGCCGGTCGCCTGACCGAGGGCGCGCACCAGGGTCTGCGCCGGGGTGTGGGCGATGTCGCCGACGGTGTGCAGCCCGAGCCGGGTCAGCTCCTTCTCGGTCTTCTCCCCCACCCCCCACAGGGCGCCGACCGGGAGCGGGTGCAGGAACGCCACGACGTCGGCTGCCGGGACCACGAGCAGGCCGTCGGGCTTGCTGCGGGTGGAGGCCAGCTTCGCGACGAACTTGGTCGAGGCGATGCCGACCGAGCAGGTGATGCCCTGCTCGTCGGCGACCCGGTCGCGGATCAGCTGGCCGATCTCGCTCGGCCGGCCGAGCCGGCGGATCGCCCCGGAGACGTCGAGGAACGCCTCGTCGAGCGAGAGCGGCTCGACCATCGGAGTGACCGACCGGAAGAGCTCCATCACCCCGGCGGAGACCGTGGAGTAGAGACCGTGGCTCGGCTCGACGACGGTGGCCTGGGGGCACATCCGCCGGGCCCGGGTCATGGGCATCGCGGAGTGCACGCCGTAGCTGCGCGCCTCGTAGGTCGCGGACAGCACCACGCCGCGCGAACCGCCGCCGATGATGACCGGCGTCCCCTTCAGCTCCGGGCGGCTGATGAGCTCGCAGGACGCGTAGAAGGCATCCATGTCGACGTGCAGCATCGTGCAGCCGGTGTCGTCACCCGGCGGCCCGGACGGCGGCCCCGGGCGGTGCAGCTGCTGGCTACGGCTCATCGTGGGTGGTCGCCCTCGACGTCAGCGACGGGTGGCACGGACGTGCAGCTGGGTCGCGAGCGCCCGGAACTCGGGCAGTGCGGCCGTGGCCGTCTCGAGGCCGACGAGCGCCTCGGCAGCGCCGGGCTCGCCGTCGACCAGCGCGCCCGGGACCAGGTCGGCGACGGTGCGGACGCCGTGCAGCGCCTCGACCCGCAGGCCGGCGGCGGCGAGCAGGGCGGTGAGCACCGGCTCGGTGAAGCGCCGACGCAGCGGGTCGCCCGGCCCCCAGCGGCCGTCGGCGTCGTCCAGGGCGTGCCGGGCCTCGGCGAACCGGCCGGCCACTGCCCGGGCCAGGACGACGGCGTTGCGGGACGCGACCAGCAGGCTGAGGGTGCCGCCGGGCCGGAGCGCCGACGCGAGTGCAGCGAGGGCGGGCACCGGGTCGTCGACGTGCTCGAGGACGCCGTGGCAGAGCACCAGGTCGGCGCTGCCGGCGTCGACGACGTCGAGCAGGCCGGCCGCGTCGCCCTGGACGGCACGGACCTCGACCCCGGCCTCGCCGGCCCGGCGCTGCAGCGCGGCGAGGGCGTCAGGGCTGGGGTCGACCACGGTGACCCGGTGGCCGAGGCGGGCCAGCGGCACGGCGAACCCCCCGGTGCCGCCGCCGACGTCGACGACGTCGAGCGGCCGGTGGGGGTCGCCGCCGGTCGCGAGGTCGCGCAGCGCGTCCCACACCACCGCGGTGCGCGCGGTGCGGGTGCTGCGGTCGAGCTCGTCGGTGCGGGCTGAGGAGGGCACGGCCTCAGGCTACTGAGCGGCGCTCGTGGTGACCCGCTCATCCCGGTTCGGTCAGCCACCGGAGCTGCCCGGGCTGGAGTGCCACAGCTTGCGCGGCGCCGGCCGCCGGGGTCGTGACTCAGCCCGTGCCGCCTCCGTGCGCGCGGCGGTCTTGGCGTCCTTGGCGTCGTCGCCCGGCGGCTTGATGTCGGCGTACGGCGACTGGCGGAAGCCGCTCGGGTGCACCAGCACCCGCCGGGTGATGCCACCGTCGGCCGGCGGGCGGTTCCGGTCGGCCCCGCTCCGGTCGACCTTGTTGCCCATGCCGCCCGCCGCCCGGCCGCCCTGCTCCCGCGGCTCGTAGACGGTCGGCCCCCCGCCGGTGGGCGGCCGGGTCATGACCGGGCGGCTCGAGCGGCTCTCGGCGGCCCCGGTCACCGACCGGTCGGTGACCGGCCCGGTCTCGGCCATCGCCGCGGCGACGGCGTCGAGCCCCCCGCCGAGCCAGGCCTCGTGCAGTGCGGGCAGCTCCCAGCAGCCGGTGGCCCGCAGCGACACCCCGCGCGGACCGGTGCGCCGGACGTGGCCGCGGATGACCAGCAGCCAGGAGTGGAACAGCGTCGCGGCGTAGGGACCCTGGGCGTCCTCGAAGAAGGTGGCGTCGACCGGGCCGCGGGCGTCGTCGAGGGTGACGAAGACGACGCGCCGGCCGGACCGGATCGGCGGTGTCTGGGTGGCGACCTTCACCCCGGCGACGAGCACCTCGGCCTGGCTGCGGCAGTGCACCATGTCGGGCGCACGGGTGGCGCGGATCGCGGCGAGGAACGGCTCGTAGAAGTCGACGACGTGCCGGGTCGCGTCCAGGCCGAGCACCTCGAGCTCGGCCCGCACCCGCTCGGCGCCGGTGAGCTCGGGCAGCCCGCTCGGCTCGATCGAGCCGGGTGCGTCGTCGAGCTCGAGGGCGAGCTGGACCGGTCGCGCCTCCACCGGCCGGGACGCCTGCGACTGGCGGGCGGCGAGCGTGCGGACGTCGGGGCGCTCGACGGTGGTGAGCGCCTCGCCCTGCGCCGCGGCGACGGTGATGTCGGTGCGGCTGCGGCCGGCGGCGAGCACCCCGGCGCGGCCGCCGGAGCGGCTGCGGGTCCGGCCGCCACCGCGGGCGACCGCCCGCCCCCACCGGTCGAGCTCGCCGACCTGGAGCAGCAGGTCGCGCCGGGTCAGCCGGCGGCTGCCGCCGTGGACGTGCCGGCCCGGGGTGACGGCCACCACCGACCCGAGGGAGTACAGCCCGTCGAACGCGCCGACGAGCACCAGCCGCTCGACGACCGGCCGGGACACCGAGGCGCGGTTCCAGAAGTCGGCCACCGAGCCGTAGGGCCGGCCGGCGACCACCCGGGCGACCTCGGCCGCCGAGATGCCCTTGACCTCCGCCAGCGACAGCCGGATGCCGTAGCGCCCCGGTCGCTCCTGCCACGGCCAGCCCTCTGACGTGTCAGCCGCAGGCTCCGGTATACCGGAGCCTGCGGCTGACACGTCACCCTCGTCGAGCAGCTCGAGGCGGTAGGTGGCGTCGGAGCGGTTGACGTCGAGCGGCAGCACCGCGATGCCGAACTGGCGGGCGTCGTCGAGGATCAGCCGCTTCGGGTACATGCCGGGGTCGTGGGTGAGCACCCCGGCGAGGAACGCCGCAGTGTGGTGCGCCTTGAGCCACGCCGACTGGTAGGTCGGCAGCGCGAACGCGGCGGCGTGCGCCTTGCAGAAGCCGAACGACGCGAACGCCTTGAGCACCTCCCACACCCGGTCGACGGTCGCGATGTCGTAGCCGCGGGCGTAGGCGCGCGGCCGCAGCCACACCTCGATCTCGTCCTGGCCGCCGGGCGCACCGAGGGTACGGCGCACCTCGTCGGCCTCGGCCAGCGAGCAGCCGGTGAAGGTCGCGACGATCTCGAGCACCTGCTCGTGGAAGACGACGACGCCGCAGGTCTCCTCCAGCGCGTAGCGCAGGTCCTCGTGCAGGTACTCGGGCTCGGTCCAGCCCTGCCGGGCCCGGAGGAACGGCGTGACCATGTCGCTCTTGACCGGGCCGGGCCGGAACAGCGAGATGTCGGTGATGAGGTCACCGAAGGTCTCGGGCCCGAACTTCCCGACCAGCTCGCGCTGCCCCGGCGACTCGATCTGGAACATGCCGAGGGTGCGGGTCGACTGCACCAGCGCGAAGGTCGCCGGGTCGTCGAAGGGCACCTGGGACTGGTCGTCGACATCCACCTCGACGCCGTCGACCCGGCGCACCTCGTCGATGGCGTAGGCCATCGCCGACTGCATCCGGATGCCGAGCACGTCGAGCTTGAGCAGGCCGAGCTCCTCGACGTCGTCCTTGTCGAACTGGCTCATCGGGAAGCCCAGCCAGCTCGCCTCGACCGGTGTGCGGTCGAGCAGCGTGGTGTCGGACAGCAGCACCCCGCACGGGTGCAGCGCGACGTGCCGCGGCAGCCCGTCGAGGCGCGCGACCATGCGGAACAGCAGGTCGAGCTGGCCGGACCCCAGCCGGGAGGCGCGCAGCTCGGGCAGCTCGGCGAGCGCGTCGTGCACGTCGCGGGCCCGGATGTGCGGGAACGCCTTGGCGATCTGGTCGATCTCACCGGGCGGCATGCCGAGCGCGGCGCCGACGTCGCGGATCGCGTGCCGGACCCGGTAGGTGTCCATCATCGAGACGCAGGCGACCCGCTCGCCGCCGAAGCGCTCGAGGATCTTCTCGTAGACCTCGGTGCGCCGGGCCGACTCGACGTCGACGTCGACGTCCGGCAGCGCCTCGCGCAGCGGCGAGAGGAACCGCTCCATGAGCAGGCCGTGCCGGATCGGGTCGACCCCGGAGATGCCGAGCAGGTAGTTGACCAGGCTGCCCGCGCCGGACCCGCGGGCGGCGGCGCGCACCCCCATGTCGCGGATCAGGTCGACGACGTCGGCGACGGTGAGGAAGTACGACGGGTAGCCGAGGGTCTCGATGACGTGCAGCTCGTCGTCGAGCCGGCGCCGCACCTCGGCGGTGGCCGGCATCGCCCGCCGGCCCAGCCCGGCCTCGCAGCGCTCCCGGAGCAGCGCCTGCGCCGCACCGACCTTGTCGACCACGGCGATCCGGTCGCCGCCGGTGCCTTCTGCCGCGCCGAGGACGTCGAGGTCGGGGAAGTGCACCTCCCCCATGCCGAGGTCGGCGCGCGGGTCGACGGCGCACCGGTCGGCGACCCGCCGGGTCGCGGCGAGCAGCCGGCGGGCGGCCTGCTGGTCGAGCCCGGCCGCGGCCGCCACCTCGCCCGCGACCTCCGCCATCTCCTTGCCGGACTTGAGGTAGCCCTCGGCGTTGACCCGGTCGACGTGCCGGGCGTCGAGGGCGACCAGCCGCCGGGACGCGTCGAGCACGTCGGCGGTCGGGGCGTCGGACCGGTCGGCGTAGCGCACCGCGTTGGAGAGCACCGCGGTGAGCCGCTCCTCGACCGCCAGCCCGAGCATCCGGGCAGCCCGCGGCCGGTCGTCGGGACCGCGGTGCGAGACCACCTCGAGCAGCAGGTCGGCGCGGTCGACCACGTCGTACCACCGGGACAGCACCGTGCGCGCGAGGTCGGGGCGGCGGGCGGTGAGGGCCCGGCCCACCTCGGAGCCGGGGCCGAGCAGCACGAGCAGGCCACCCCCGGCGTCGGACGCGGCCCGGACGTGCTCGGCGACCAGGTCGAGGGTGCTCACCGGGCGGCCGCGCTCGCCGCGCAGGTGGGTGGCCGACACCAGCCGGCACAGCGCCGCCCAGCCCGCCTTGTCGCGGGCCAGCAGGGTGACCCGCGGGTGCCGCGGGTCGACGGTCGCACCACCGCGGGCGGGTGTGCGGAGCGCGCCAGCAGACGACGCACCCGGGCGGCCGGCTCCCCCGGCGCGCGCACCGAGCGACGGGTGCGCCAGAGGTGCGGCGGCGAGCAGCCCGGTCGGCTCCAGCGCGAGGTCGACGCCGAGCACCGGCCGGACCCCGGCCGACCGGGCGGCCCGGGCGAACTTCACCGCGCCGTAGACGCCGTCGCGGTCGGTGAGGGCAAGGGTGTCCATGCCGTGCTCGACGGCCCGCTCGACGAGGACGTGCGGGTGCGAGGCGCCGTAGCGCAGCGAGTAGCCGGACGCGACGTGCAGGTGGACGAAGGGGTCGCCGGAGACGGGAGTCATGGAGGTGGTGTCGGTGCAGCCGGATCGGGTGGCCGGCTCAGCCGGCGCGCTGGGCCAGGTCGCGGTGGGCCAGGTCGCGGTGGGCCAGGTCGACGCGCTGCGGCAGCACCGGCTGGTGGGCCAGCCCGAGGGTCGTCTCGACCAGCGCGAGGAAGGTCTGCGCGTCGCGCAGCAGGTCGTCGGCCTCGCGCGCGCTGACGGCGCGGGTCAGCCCGGCCTCCGCAGCGGCGCGCTTCGCGGCGCCGGCGGCGAAGAACCCGGCCCACTCGGTGAGCTCGGGCGCCACCTGCGGCAGCACCGACCACACCGTGCGCGGCCGGTTGCGGGCGGAGGTGTCCGGCCGGCTGCGCACCGCGAGGACGGCAGCGGCGGTGCGCAGCGCCGCGAGGTGGGCGGCGGCGTAGCGCTCGGTGGCGACCGTGGTGGTCATAGCGGTGCCGAGGTCGTGCCGGGCGGTACCGAGCAGGTCGCGGGCCGCTGCGGCCACCGGCGGCCGCAGCACGTCACGGCTCCCGGCCGCGCCGGTTGACCGGGTGGGGCGCGCAGTCGTCATCGTCGCCACCCTCAGTCCTGCGCCCGGAGCAGCGTCCAGCCGCCCGCGGACCAGTCGAAACACAGGTCGTAGACCCCCGCGCCGTGGACCTGGCCGCGGCTCGCCTCGACCCGCCAGACCTCGCGCTCGCCCGCCAGCGCGCCGCCGGTGGTGGCGGCCTCGGGCCGGGCAGCCGCCTGCCACCAGGCACCGGTCTCCACCCAGCGGGCGAGCACCTCACGCACCGCGTAGAACCGGCCGCGCCACAGGAACTCGGCCGGGTCGTCATCGCGCCGGCGCACCTCGACGGGGTCGTCGTACCGACGGCTCATGGCGCCTCCCGACTGGTGGACCGGCCCGCCCGACACCGTGGGGGTCGAGTCCACGGCGCCGGGCGGTCTACCCGGTAGTCGAACACATGTTCGAACACGTGCCACAGTAGCCCCTACTCCGGCGCAGCCGTCAAGCCCGTCCACAGGACACGCCGGGCGGCCCGCCCCGAGACCCGGATAACCTCCGGCGGTGCACTCCCACCCCAGTGTCGTCCGGGTCACCGACAGGCTGGCCGAGCTCGGTGCGACCGGCTCGGTGAAGGTCCTCGACGGCTCCGCCCGCACCGCCGCGCAGGCTGCCGACCAGCTCGGCATCGAGGTCGCCCAGATCGCCAACTCGCTGGTGTTCGCCGCCGACGGCGCCCCCCTGCTGGTGCTCGCCTCCGGCGGTCACCGGGTCGACACCGCCAAGGTCGCCGCCCTGGTCGGCGCCGGCTCCGTCGACCGCGCCGACGCCGACTTCGTCCGCAGCCACACCGGTTTCGCGATCGGCGGCGTCGCACCGGTCGGGCACCCCGAGCCGCTGCGCACCCTCGTCGACACCGCGCTCGAGCGCTACGACGAGATCTGGGCCGCCGCCGGCCACCCGCACGCCGTCTTCCCCACGACCTACGCCGAGCTGCTCCGCCTCACCGGCGGCACCGCGGCCGACGTCGGCGTCGACGCCTGAGCATCGTCCGCGGCTCTCCCGCCGTCGAGGGACAGTCAGTTCACGAGCGGCCAGGACGAGAGGAGCCAGGCGAGTGGCGCCCGCCGTGCGTGAGTGGCCGTGGTCCGGTGGTCACGAGCGAAGTGGCCCCGCAAGAGGACCACTTCCCGACCCCCTGGCGGGGCCACTTGGCTCCAGACCCGATGTGGACCGGCCCGGTGCGGCATATCGCGCCACGCAGCCGGTCCACTTCGGCCGCGGACGGTCGGTCACCACCCACCGACCTCCGCCTGTCCTGGCGCCGTTGACCTGACCGCACCACCCGCGGCGGGTCAGGCGGGCAAAGGCGGGCGGACGACGGGTCAGCCCAGAGCTGCGGACGGTGGCTACCCGCGGCGGGGGCCGACCCGCCAGCCCGCCCAGGCCAGCGCGCCGACCGGGATCGGCAGCCAGTAGGACGCGAGCCGGTAGAGCAGCGTGCCGGCCAGCGCCTGCTCGGTCGGGGCGCCGGCGACGACGAGCAGCCCGGCCAGCCCGGTCTCGACGAAGCCCAGGCCGCCCGGGGTGACCGGGACCAGCCCGAGCGCGACGGCGGCGACGTAGGCCACGAGGACCAGGCTCGGGCGGACGTCGGCCCCCACCGCGAGCAGGGCGGCGACCAGGGTCCCGTAGTCGAACATCCGGTTGCCGGCAGCCGCCGCCAGCGCCTGCAGCCAGCGGCCCTCGAACGCGGCGGCGACCCGGTCGCGCTCGGTGATCACCCGGGCCACGACCAACGGCGCCGAGGTGCTGCGACGGACCGTCGCGACGACCCGGCCCACCGCCTGGGCGACCACCCGCACCACGCGGTCCCAGGTGAGCACCGCGAACCCCACGCCGACGAGCACCGCCGCGACGACCAGCGACACGACCAGGCCCACCTCGAGCTCGCGCGGCAGGGTGGCCCCGGTCAGCACGGCGGGCACCGCGAGCACCGGCAGCGTCATGAGCATCCCGGTGGTGAGCAGGCCGGTGGCGCCCAGCGCCCCGCCGACCTCCACCGGCCGGTGCCCCGACCGCACCAGCATCGCCGCCTGCACGACGCTGCCCGTCGCGGCGCCGCCGGGGATGATGCGGCTGGCGGCGTTCGACGCGAGCTGCGAGCTCGCCACCTCGGTCCAGGTGCTCGAGCGCAGCGCGATGCGCAGCAGCGCCCACAGCGAGGCGAAGCTGGCCGCCTGCAGCAGCAGGACGACGGCGAACCACCACGGCCGTACGTCGCCGAGCTGCGGCCATGCGTCCAGCACCGTGAGCAGGCTGGGCGCGACGAGGTACAGCGAGACCGCGGTGACCACGAGCAGTGCCGTGCGCCGCACGTGCCGCCAGACCGGCGGCCGCGCAGCCCCGGGGGCGACGGCCTCCGGCGGCTCCGACCCGGTCCCCTCGTGGTGCACGCCCCCACGATGTCAGCCCGCCACCGCGGCATGCGCGACCTGCCCGCGCCGGAGCGCGCGTGGCTCGCGCATGACTCGCAGGAGTCAGCGCGAGGCGACCACAGTGCGCAGCAGGTCGAGATCCTTGCCGATGACGGCGTCCGCACCCACCGCGCGGGCCCGCGCCAGTGCTGCCGCGTCGTCGACGGTCCAGGCCATCACGAGGTCGGTGCTCCGGTGCAGCTCGGTCACCAGCTCCGGGGTCAGCAGCGAGAGCCGCACGGACACCCCGTGCACCGGGCCGGCGGCGACCCGGGCGCGCAGCCGCTCGACGCCGCGCCGGCTCGCGGCGGACAGCACGCGACGTACCGGCACGTCGAAGGCGTCGAGCATCCACCAGGCCTTGGTGCAGACGGTGAGCGAGCGGTCGGGAGAGGTCTCGCGCAGCAGCCGCGCCACCTGCGGGGCGAGCCGCGGGTGCACGCCCTTGAGGTCGATCATCAGCCGGTGGTCGTCGCCGAGTGCCGCGACCAGGTCGGCCAGCTCGAACCGGCCGTGGCGGCTGCGCGGCACCACGCCCTCCCGGTCCCAGAGGAACGGCAGGCCGCCCATCGAGCGGTGGTGGCGCACCTCGAGCCGGCCGCGGTAGGCGTGCACGTCGCACTCGACGAGGTCGACGCCGGCAGCCAGCGCCTCGCGCAGCCCGGCCACGGTGTTGCCGGACCGGTGCGCCACGGCCAGCATCCGCCCCCTGGTCGTCACGGGAGGAACGCTAGTAGGAGCTCAGACGACAGCGAGGCGCAGCCGGCGCACCAGGAAGCTCGTGCCGCCGAGCAGCAGGGCCGGGACCCAGGCCAGCAGGGCGCTCAGCGCGACCGCGCCGAGCGCGGCCTGCCAGGTGACGCCGACCGACGCGAGACCGACGACCAAGGCCCCCTCGCGGGGGCTGGCGCCGTTGACGCCGGGCAGGATGCCGGCGACCTGGCTGGCCCCGAAGACCCCGAGCAGCGCCAGTGGGTGGACCGACTCACCCATGGCCGCGACGGTCCCGATGAGCAGACCCATGATCGTCAGCTGGTAGGCGATCGAGATGACGATGCCGCGCGCCACGACCCTGGCCGGCGGCATCGGCCGCGACGCCAGCAGGCCGGGCTTGAGGCGACGTACGACGAGGGCCACGACGAGGACCCCGGCGGCGAGGGCCAGGCCGGCGACCAGCACCCGGCGCGGCAGGGTGGCGCCCGACACCAGGACGAACGCGGCGAGACCGAGCGCGCCGACCAGCCGGTCGAGGGCGACCTCGGCGACGGCCGAGGGACGACTCAGCCCGGTGTGCTGCAGCTTGTGCATCCGCCACAGGTCGGCGCCCAGGTGTGCAGGCGACGCGAGGCCGAGCAGCTCGCTCTCGGCGTAGATCCGCATGTGCCAGCGCCGGGTGCGGCCGCTGCACGACAGCGCGTGCCAGCGCAGCGGGCAGAGCAGGTACTTGCCGACCACCCACGGAAGCAGCCCGATCAGGGCCGGCCACCAGGATGCGTGCGGTACCCGGTCCATGCTCCAGACCGACACCGCCAGCGCCACGACCAGACCGCCGGTCATCACCCAGCGGGCGGCACGCGCCCGCGTGCTGGGGACGCCCCGGCGGGCAGGAGTCGCCGGTGCCGAGGTGTCCGGCACCGCGGGGGCGGTCATGGTCACGAGGGTGAGACTTCCGGTCAGGGACGACCGCCGGGCAGGGGACCTCGGCGGGGAGTCTGGACGTCCAGTACCCACGTCGGCGCCTTCCCAACGCACCTTGACGGTGCCGTCGCACCAGGTGAGACGGCTGCCCGGCCGAGCGGCCGGCGCCCGGGCGCGGATCGTCGGCTACCGTCACCGACCGTGACCGAGCACCCGTGCCGTCGAGGCCCTGCGAGGCAGCCCTGAGCGACGCCGCCGCGACGCCTGCCCTGGTCACGCTGCACCTCTGGGGCGTCCCGGCCTCCCGGGTGCCGCACGCGGTCGCCCGGATGGCCCGTGACCGCCGGCCGCTGCGCCGCACGACCGGGCTGCGGTTCGCGAAGCTGCTCGGCACCGGCGACGGCCGCACCTTCACGGTCCGCGACGCCGACCCGCGGCACTGGGGCGTCCTCGCGACCTGGGCGTCGGACGCTGCCGCCGCGGCGTTCGAGGACGGCCCGGTCGCCCGCGGCTGGGACCGGCTGGCCGAGGAGCGGCTGCGGGTCCGGCTGCGACCGCTGGCCAGCCGCGGGACGTGGGCCGGCTGCCGACCGTTCGGGGACCCCGTGCCCACGCCGTACGACGGCCCGGTCGCCGCCGTCACCCGGGCCCGGATCGCGCCGCGCCGGCTGGTGACCTTCTGGCGCGCGGTGCCGCCGGTGTCGGCCGACCTGCGGACGACGGCCGGGCTGCGGCTCGCCGTCGGCATCGGCGAGGCGCCGGTCGGGCTGCAGGGCACCTTCAGCCTCTGGGACTCCCCCGCGGCGCTGTCGGACTTCGCCTACCGGCAGGCGCCGCACGTCGAGGCGGTCCGGCGGACCGCGGAGCTCGGCTGGTACAGCGAAGAGCTGTTCGCCCGGTTCGCGGTGCTCGGCGTCGAGGGCACCCTCGACGGCCGCGCGTACGACGTCTGACCGTTCCAGGGCGCCACCCAGAGAGCGCTCGTTTGCAACCTGGTTCCCCGACCCGCCGGGCAGGTGTCCGGCGTGTCGGGGACGGATGTCGCAAACGAACGCGTGGGGCTGACCGTTGCCCGGCCACGACCTGCTGACGGGGCCGGTGCGAGACTCGCGGGGTGCCGATCACCCGCGACGTCGTGGTCGTGGGCAGCGGGCACAACGCGCTGGTCGCGGCCTGCTACCTGGCCCGCGAGGGGCTGGCCGTCGAGGTGGTCGAGAAGGACACCGTGATCGGCGGCGCGGTGTCGACCGTCGAGCGCTGGCCGGGCTACCACGTCGACCGCGGGTCGAGCGCGCACATCATGGTGCGGCACACCGGCATCGTCGAGGACCTCCGGCTGCACGAGTGCGGCCTCACCTACCTGGACATGGACCCGTGGGGCTTCGCTCCGTTCGGTGACCCCGCCACCGGCGAGCAACGGGCGATCACGTTCCACGTCGACCTCGACCGCACCTGTGCGTCGATCGCCGCCGTCTGCGGCGAGCGCGACGCCGAGGCGTACCGCGCCTTCGTCACGGACTGGGCCGACCGCAACGAGCGGGTCTTCGCAGCCTTCCAGGACGTGCCGTCGCCGGGCCGGCTGGGCCGGCACCTCTGGGGCGTCGGCAAGGCCGCGGGCAAGGACGGCCTCGAGCTGTCCCGGCAGTTCCTGCAGCCGGCCGACCAGCTGCTGGACGAGCAGTTCACCGACGAGCGGCTCAAGACCGCGCTGTCCTGGCTCGGCGCCCAGTCCGGCCCGCCGACGCACGAGGTGGCCACTGCCGACCTCGTCGGCTGGAACGCGCTGATGCACCGGATGCCGCCGGGTCGCGCCGTCGGCGGGTCCGGTGCCCTGACCGCGGCGCTGGCCACCCGGCTCACCCGGATGGGCGGCAGCGTCCGGACCGGCGACGGCGTCGCCCGCATCACCCGCGAGGGCGACCGCGTCACCGGCGTGCTCACCGACAGCGGCGAGCACATCCGGTCGGGGGCCGTCGTCGCCGGCTGCCACGTGCTCACGACCCTCGAGCTGCTCGGCGACGAGGCGCTGCTCGCCCGCGCCAGCCGAGCGGTCCGGGTCGGCAACGGCATCGGCATGGTGGTGCGGCTCGCCACGAACGACCTGCCGCGCTACCCGGGCGACGACGACCCTGCGTCCGACGTGCACGCCTCGATGCAGCTGCTTGCGCCCACGCGTACCCACCTGCGCGCGGCGCACGGCGACTTCATGGCGGGCCGCACGCCGGCCGAGCCGGCAGTCCTCGTGATGACACCGACGACCCTCGACCCGAGCCTCGCACCACCGGGCAAGCACGTCGTGACGGCCTGGGCGCAGTGGCACCCCTACGAGCTGGCCACCGGCGAGCACTGGGACGACATCCGCGAGCGCGAGGGTGACCGCATCGTCGCGCAGGTCGAGAAGGCGGCGCCCGGCTTCACCGGCAGCGTCGAGCAGGTGCACGTGCAGACCCCGCTCGACCTGGAGCGCGAGCTGGGGCTGCGCCGCGGCAACGTCATGCACGTCGAGATGGGGCTGGACTCGATGTTCGCCTACCGGCCCCTGCCCGAGCTGGCCGGTTACCGTACGCCGGTGCGCGGCCTCTTCCTCACCGGTGCGTCGACCCATCCCGGCGGCGGTGTGTTCGGTGCCTCCGGCCGCACCGCCGCACGCGTGGTCATGGGCCACCGCAGGCACTGGCGCCGATGAGCAACCGCACCCGGTCGTACGACGTCACGTGGGCGTCGCGCGACCGGCCCGGCGCCGCCGCGGCGGCCCTGCCGTGGCTGCTGCTCGCGCTGACGGTCGCCGCGCAGATCGCCTACCCGCTCGTCGACGGCGAACGGCTGCGCCAGGTGACGATCGCCGTCGTGGTGCTCGCCGCGGCCACCTGCGCCGTGCACGCGCTGGTGCACCGCGGGGCGGCGTGGGCGTTCGGACTCGTCGTCGTGACCGCCGGTGGCGGCTTCGCCGCGGAGGCCCTCGGCGTGCACACCGGCCTGCCCTTCGGCGACTACTCCTACCGCGGCACCCTCGGCCCCGAGCTCTACGACGTCCCGCTGGTGGTCCCGCTGGCCTGGACGATGATGGGCTACCCGGTGCTCCTCGCCGCCCGCCGGCTGACCCGGCACTGGGTCGTGCCGCTCGGTGCGTTCGGCCTGACGGCGTGGGACGTGTTCCTCGACCCGCAGATGGTCGGCGACGGGCACTGGCGGTGGGCCGACCCGGAGCCGTCGTTCCCCGGCGTCGACGGCATCCCGCTCACCAACTTCGCCGGCTGGCTCGCCGTCGGCGCGCTGATGATGCTGCTGCTCACCGTCGTGCTGCCCCGCGACGGCACACCACCGTCCGACGAGTCGGTGCCGGCAGCCCTGCTCGGCTGGACCTGGCTGGGCTACGTCCTCGGCAACGTCTTCTGGTTCGGCTCGACGTCGGTCGCGGTGGTCGGTGGCGTCGCGCTCGGCCTGCTCGTGCTGCCGTACCTGTGGTCGCTGTGGCAGTCGCGCCCGTGACGGCACTGACCCGGTTCGGCGCAGCAGCGGCCGTCGCGGGCGCGGTGCACGCGGTGTGGAACTCCCGTCGGCTGCGCACCCCGCCGGTCCACCCACCGCCCGTCGCGGAGCCCGTCGCGGTCCTGCTGCCCCTGCGCGACGAGGCGCGTCGGGTCGAGCCGTGCCTGCGCGCGCTGCTGCGCCAGACCGACGTCCGTGACCTCCGCATCCTGGTGCTCGACGACGGCTCGACCGACGGCACCGCTGACGTCGTCCGCCGGGTCGCGGGCGCCGACCCGCGCGTGCTCGTCCTCGACGGCGCGCCGCTGCCCGACGGGTGGTGGGGCAAGCCGTGGGCCTGCCAGCAGCTCGCCGACCAGGCATGTGCGGATCACCCCGGTCCCGGCGGCGGCGGGTCGCGCATGCCGGGGGTGCTGGTCTTCCTCGACGCCGACGTGGTGCTCGCCCCGCACGCGGTCGCCTCGGCGGTCGCGCTGCTGCGGTGGAGCCACCTCGACCTGGTGTCGCCGTACCCGCGCCAGGTGGCGGAGACCGTCGCCGAGCGGCTGGTGCAGCCCCTGCTGCAGTGGTCCTGGCTCACCATGCTCCCCCTGCGCGTCGCCGAGCAGTCCCCGCGCGAGTCGCTCGCCGCTGCCAACGGCCAGCTGGTGGTCGTCGACCGCGAGGCGTACGACCGGGCCGGCGGGCACGCCGCCGTCCGCGACGAGATGCTCGAGGACGTCGCCCTGCTGCGCGCCGTGAAGCGCACCGGCGGCCGCGGCACGGTCGTCGACGGCACCGAGCTCGCCACCTGCCGGATGTACGACGGGTGGCCGGCGCTGCGCGAGGGCTACGCGAAGTCGCTCTGGTCGGCGTTCGGCTCCCCCGCCGGAGCGGCTGCCGTCGTCGCCGCCCTCGGCATCGTCTACGTCGTGCCGCCTGCCGCCGCGCTGCGCGGCTCCCGCGCCGGGCTGGTCGGCTACGCCGCCGCGGTGGCGGGCCGGGTCGTCACGGCCCGCCGCACGGGCGGCCGGGCCTGGCCGGACGCCCTCGCGCACCCCGCGTCCGTCGTGGCCTTCGGCGCGCTGGTCGCCGACTCGCTGCGTCGCCGCCGCACCGGCACCCTCACCGCCCGTGGCCGCCGTCTCGGGTGAGCGCCCGACGGAGAAACCGATGGGGCTGCGACGACGGCAGTGGCTAGCCTGCCCGGATGACCGGCCGGACCGAGCTCACGCTCGAGTTCTGCACGGACCCGGCGGAGTTCCTCGCGAAGGCGAGCGACCACCTCGCCACCGACCCGGTTGTCAGCACCGTCGTGAGCACGATCGCCCACCAGGTGCTGTCGGAGCAGGCAGCCGGCATCGGGCAACCCGACCGTGACTGGTGGCTGGTCGTCAGGGACCACGCCGGCGCAGTGGTCGGGGCGGCGATGCGGACGGCGCCCGTCCCGCCGTACCCACCGTTCCTGCTGCCGATGCCGGACCAGGCAGCACTGGCCCTGGCCCGCGCGTGCCACGCCCGCGGCGAGGAGATCCCCGGCATCAACGGCGCCCTGCCTGCCGTGCAGGTGTGTGCCACCGAGCTGGCCCGGCTCCAGGGCGGCCGAGTCGCGGTCGCCCAGCACCTGCGGTTGCACGAGCTCGGCGAGCTCGTGCGACCCGCCCCGGTCCCGGGCCGGCTGGTGGCTGCGAGCGAGCGCGACCTGGGGCTGGCTACCACGTGGTTCGAGGCGTTCATGGGTGACGCCGACGAGCAGGCGGGGCGGCCACGGGGCGTCAGCGCGCACGGCGTCCCCGAGCCGGAGGAGATGCTGCGCCGGATCCGGGCCGGGTCGCTCTGGTTCTGGGTCGACGACACCGGCGAGCGCGTGCACCTCACCGGGGCGAACCCGCCCGCGTTCGGGGTGGCACGCCTCGGTCCGGTCTACACACCACCGGCCGAGCGAGGTCGCGGCTGGGCGAGCAATGCGGTCGCCCGGGTGTCCGCGCGTCTGCGGGCCGACGGTGTGCGCGTGTGCCTGTTCACCGACCAGGCGAACCCGACGTCGAACAAGATCTACGCCGCCCTGGGCTACCGCCCGGTGGTCGACATGGCCAACCTCGTGATCGTCACCTGAGAGCGGTCCCACGGTGCCGGCCGGTCAGGCTCGCGCCTCGGCGAGGGTGGCGAGGACCTCCTCGGCGACGAGGCCGGGCACCTCGTGGCACCCCAGCGCTAGCGTCTCGCGGATGACGACACCGACAGCGGCTCCGGAGCCGACGACACCTCCGCCGCGCGCCGCCACCGGCATGTGCTTCGACCGGACGTTCCCCGCGGCCTTCGTCACGGAGGTGGCCCGCCGGCTCGACGACGGTGGCGCCGACCAGCTCTGGATCATCGAGGACTGCTTCTACACCGGCGGCATCGGCCTCGCTGCGACGGCGCTCGCCGTCACCGAACGACTGCACGTCGGCCTCGGGATCCTGCCGGCCGTGGCACGCAACCCGGCGATCACCGCGATGGAGGTCGCGACGCTGTGCAACCTCGCGCCCGGCCGGGTGCTGCCGGGCATCGGGCACGGCGTGCAGTCGTGGATGGGGCAGATGGGGGCGCGCACCCCGTCGCCGCTGACCACGCTGGAGGAGGTCATCACCGTGGTGACCCGGCTGCTCGCGGGTGAACGCGTGACCTTCGAGGGCCGCGAGGTGCATCTCGACGACGTGGCGCTCGACCAGCCGCCGGCCGACCCGCCGCCCGTGCTGGCAGGGGTCATGGGTCCGAAGTCGCTCGCCCTGGCCGGCCGGGTGGCGGGCGGGGTGGTGCTCGCGGACCCGTCCCCGCTGTCGTACGTCCGACGGGCGATCGACCAGGCAGGGCACCCGGACCCGTTCCACGTCGCCGTCTTCGCACCACTGTGCGTGACGCCGCGGCGCGAGACCGCGCACGAGATCATGGCGCCCTGGCTTGCCGAGCGGCTGGCCGAGCCGACACCCGGCGTCGCGGCCCTGCCGTTCGTCGACGACCTCGTCGCCCTGCACCGCGACCGCGGTCTCGAGGGAGTCCGGGGCATGCCCGACGACTGGTGGGCCGAGATCGGCCCGATCGGCACCCTCGACGACGCTGCCGCCCACCTCGCCGCCCTGGAGGCGGCCGGCGTGCACAGCATCGCGCTGTTCCCGGCACCCGACGTCGACATCGCCCGCTCCCAGGTCGACGACGTCCTGGCACTGGCCCGGCGCTGACCGCACCGGCTGCCGAGCTGCGGGCGCACTCCGGCGGAGCTCCGGACCGGGCAGCAGGAGGCCCCGCCCACCGTCACCGGTGGGCGGGGCCTCCGCCGTTCAGGTCGTGCTGGTGCTACCTCAGCCGATCGACACGATCGTCGAGCCGGCCGGCGTGCTGTCCTGCAGGTAGGTCACACGACCGAGGTACTTCTTGGTCGCATCCAGGCCCGGATAGCTGGCCTCGATGCTGAAGGCGCCGCCCGTGGTCACCGCCTGGGAGGGCGGCGAGAGGGTCAGGTTGCCCCCGTCCACGTTCGGCACCACCCAGGTGTTCCAGCTGTACGCGCTGGACGTGCCCGTGGTGGAGGCGAAGCCGGCGACGAAGGCGACGTAGTTCGTCGCCGCCGCCGGACCGGTGAGCGTGACACGCTCGTCGGCCGACCCGGTGGCCGACTGGGCCACCAGCGTCAGGCTGTTGTCGGCGTTCTTCCGGTACACGTACAGGTCGAGGTCGTCGCCGTTGTTGGCGGCGTCGACGTCGAACCGGACGATGTCCTGCCCGGCCGGGACGGCGAGCTCGTACTTGATCGCCGCCGCCGACGGCGCCGGTGCGGCGCTGTCGAAGCCGCCGACCGCCACCGACTGGGCCAGCGGCGTGGAGCCGACCAGCCCCGTGACGCTGGTGCCGAGCGTTCCGGTGAAGCCCGACGTCCCGGTGATGGTCACCGTGCCGGCGGCCACCGTCGAGGTGACCTCGGCCGGCGCCTTGACCCGCAGCGGCTGCACGGCCACCGGGATCCGTGCGACGTGCCCCTTGTCTCCGGTGAAGGTGACGAAACCGTTGTCGTACGACGCGAAGTTCGTCCCCGTGGCCCGCACCGTCAGCTTGACGGCGACGGTCGCACCGGCCGGAACCGGGTAGGACGACTGCTCCGGCGTGATCGTGATGCCGCCGCTGCCGGAGTAGACCGGCGTGTAGGTCTCAGCGGTAGCGGTGACGTTCGTGATCTTGCGAGTAACCGTCTGGGTGCCCGCCAGGTCACCGATCGCCAGCGACGGGACGTTCAGGTCGCTCGCGTCGATCGGGTGCGAGCTCACGGGGGTGCCGTCGCCGTACGTCACTCCCTGGCCGGCCAGGTAGGCCCACCAGTCGTCGGAGTTCGAGTCGAACACGACGCCCGGGTCGAAGAAGGCGGTGGGCTTGACGTGCCCGGCACCCTCGCCGAACGGGTCGGTGTAGGCACCGCCGGCCGACGTCTTCAGGTCGTAGGCGGTGGTCATCATGGCCGACTTGACCGCCATCGGCGACCAGGTCGGGTGCTCGCCCAGGTAGTACGCCGCGAGTCCCGCGATGTGCGGGGACGCCATCGACGTGCCCGAGTAGAAGTCCCATAGCCGGCCCGAGTTGCTCGGCGGCGCGACGGCGGCGATCACGCTGACGCCGGGAGCGCTGATGTCGGGCTTGAGCAGGTCACCGCTCGCGGCGGCCGACGGGCCTCGCGAGGAGAACGGGGCGATCTGCGGGACCTGGGTGGCCGGGCCGCCGGTGATGTCACCCTTGGCGAGCGTCGCACGCGCCCCCGCACCCGCGGACGTGACGTAGGACTTGATCGCCGCACCGGCCACCTGGTCGACGTGCACCGTCTGGACTGTGTGCAGGTCGGCATCGAGGCTGCTGGGAGAGGTGTTGGCGAGGATCATCCCGAGGCCGCCCGCGCTCTTGACCGCAGCCGACTTGTCCACCCGGGCGATGACCCCCCGGTTGCAGACGACGATCTTCCCGGTGACCTTCGCCGGGTCGAGGGTGCCCGGGTAGCACAGGGCTCCC
The DNA here is from genome assembly GCA_963784645.1 of uncultured Actinomycetota bacterium. GTDB lineage: Bacteria > Actinomycetota > Actinomycetes > JACCUZ01 > JACCUZ01 > JBBRVW01. Next base: position 275,982 of record CAWARY010000020.1, read on the forward strand.
TGCGTCGCCGATGCCCCGGCCGCGACCACCGCAGTACTCAGGACGAGCGGTGCGCTGACACCGTTGGCCGTGGTGCTGGCGCCCTTGTACATGGCGCCGTTGGCCAGGACCACTGTGCCCTCGTAGACCGCGTGGGTGCTGGCGGCCACCGTGGTGAGCCACGGGCTCGGGTGTGCGACCGTCGAGGCGGTCGGGCCGGAGTTGCCGGCCGAGGCCGCGACGAACACGCCGGCCTGGGCCGCCCCGAAGAACGCCATCTCGACCGCGTCGATGGGGTTGCTCAGTGTGCCGGAGATCGAGAAGTTGATGACGTCCACGCCGTCGGTGACGGCCTGGTCGATCGCGGCGACGCTGTCGGAGTTGTAGCAGCCGGTCTGCTCGACCGTCTTGGCCTCCCAGCACACCTTGTAGACGGCGATCTTCGCCGCCGGCGCCATGCCGGAAGCGTTGCCGAAGTCGATGCCGTCGATCGTGACCTTCGTGTCGGCGTTCCCCGCAGCCGTCGAGGCGGTGTGGCTGCCGTGGCCGCCGCCGTCGCGCGGCGACTTGTACTCGGTCTTCGACCAGTCGCTCTTCTTCACGTTGGCCGAGAAGCCGTCCGCGAAGTAGCGGGCCGAGATCACCTTGGTGTTGCAGGTGGTCGAGCCGAACTGCTCGCCGGCCTGGCAGTACCCGTGGAAGGTCTGTCCGTCGGCCTTGGCGAAGCGCGTCTGCTTGGCGTCGCTCGTCAGCCTGATCGGGCCTGGCGCGCCGGCCGACACGGTGCTGCCCGCTGGCAGCGTCGAGCCCGAGAACGAGGGGTTCTCCGGCCAGTAGCCACTGTCGACGTCGCCGATGACGACGCCCTTGCCGGCGGTGGCCTTGCCCCAGGGGGCGACGGCGTTGCCGGCGGCGTTCTCGAGGCCGAGGAAGCGTGGGGAGGACACGGTGTCCGGCTTCGCGAGCTGGTCCTTGACGACTGCGAGCACGCCGGTGCTGCGCGACAGGGTGCTCGCCTGCGTACCGGTGAGGTCGGCGGCGAAGCCGTTGAGTGTCACGGTGTAGCGCTGGGTCGCGTCGGCGCCGACACGGCGCAGCAAGGCGGACTGCTCCGTGCGCAGGTGCTCGGTGTAGCGGACCGCTGCCGCGCTGTGCGCGTCGAACTTCTTCCCTGGACGAGCCTTGGTGGCCGCCAGCCCGTCGATGCCGCCGCTGTAGGAGGCGGCGGACGGGTCGTCGAGCAGCACGATGTAACGGCCGCTCGGGAGGTGCGCGGAAGCGGGCTTGGCACTGGCGGCGGTGGCGCCGGCCAGGCCCGAGGCGCCGAGCGCGAGGGTGGTGGCCACGACGGCCACTCCCCTCGTCCGGCGGAGGAAGGATGCGGACACGCAGGGTCCTTTCTGGGCGCAGACGTGTGAGATCTGCGGGAGAGGGGTATTTCGTAGGGTTTCGTCACGTCGACGTGACGGGGGTCACCCTCACCTGCGCACCGGTGTCACGTCAAGGACCGAGCCCCGGGCGGAGTAACGGGGCCACGCATCGTGGTGGGCCCTCACCCGCGGTGAGCGGCCGACGAGCCCGATGGCCGCCGCCGGGTCGCCTCTCCCCCGGACGCGCGACAGCCCCGGTCCGAGGACCGGGGCTGTCGAGCGTGGTGCGGGGTGGATCAGCCCTTCGGGGCGAGCACGCCGTCGATGATGTACACGGTGGCGTTGGCGGTCTGCACGTTGCCGCAGATCACCTTGGCGCCGCCGTCGACGGTGAAGTCCTCGCCGCTGCCCTCGACGGTGACGGAGCTGCCCTGGAGCGTCTTGTGCGTGCCGGCCAGCTGCTCGGGGGTGAGCTTGCCCGGGATCACGTGGTAGGTAAGGACGGTCTTGAGCAGGCCGTTCGGGTCACCCATGGCCTTCTTGAGGGTGGCCTGGTCCATCGCCGTGAACGCGTCGTTGGTCGGCGCGAACACGGTGATGTCCTCTGCGCTGTTGAGGGTGTCGCCCAGCTTCGCCTCGCCGACCGCGGTCACGAGGGTCGACAGCAGCGGGTTGTGCGAGGCAGCGGTGGCGACGGGGTCGGCGGCCATACCGTCGAAGCTGCCGGAACCGCTGGTGGGCACCGAGGCGCAGCCGGGCCCGAACGGCTGGTCGCCGGTCGTCGCGGCGTCCGAGCTCGCCGCAGGCGTGCTCTCGGCCGGGGTGCTGGCGGAGGACGTGGAGGCAGTGGTGTCGCTGCTGCCGCCGCAGGCGGCGAGGGCCGGCAGCGCGAGGGCGATACCGGCTGCCGCGAGGGCGATGGAGCGGTTCGAGCGGACCTTCATGAGTGGATCTCTCTTTCGGGGTGGGTGACGCATGGGGTTGTTGGTGTTCGTCGAACGGCCGCCGGAGCGGTCGGGTCAGCTGACCGTCACTGCGGTCGAGTGCCATCCGGTCGCGCCGGACGGGAACGGGGCAGCCCGCTTGGCGGGCTGGGTGGTGCCGGTGCTGTCGGTGGCGCGGACCTCGATGTCGTGAGGACCGGGGGTGGCGTCCCACTCCCACACCCACTGACGCCAGGTGTCGGTCGAGGGGACGTCGGCGAGCCGCGCGGTGGACCAGCGGCCGCCGTCGACGCGGACCTCGACCTTGTCGATGCCGCGGTGCTGCGCCCACGCCACTCCCGCGACGGCGACCCTGCCGGCCTTGAGCTGGGCGAACGGCTTGGGGGTGTCGATGCGCGACATGACCTTGATCGGCGCCTTCGGCGCCCAGCCACGCTCGGTCCAGTAGGGCGTGTCCTTGTCGAACCTCGTCAGCTCGATGTCCACGAGCCACTTGGTGGCGGAGACGTAGCCGTAGAGGCCGGGGACGACCATGCGCACCGGGAAGCCGTGCTCGGCCGGCAACGGCTCGCCGTTCATGCCGACGGCCAGCATCGCGTCGCGGCCGTCCATGACGACCGCGGTCGGCGTGCCGATGGTCATGCCGTCGGTCGACCGGCTGAGGACCATGTCGGCGTCGTCGTGGACGCCGACCTCCTGGAGCAGGGGCGCGAGCAGCGCGCCGAGCCAGCGCGCGTTACCGGCGTACCTGCCGCCGACCTCGTTGGAGACGCACGTGAGGGTGATGTCGCGCTCGACCAGATCACGCCTGAGCAGCTGCGCGAAGTCGAGCTCGATCTCCTTGTCCACCATGCCGTGGACCTTGAGGGTCCAGCCGTCGGTGGCAACCTGCGGCACGACGAGCGCGGTGTCGACCCGGTAGAAGTCCTTGTTCGGCGTCACGAAGCTGCTCAGACCGACCAGTGAGAGCTCGGCACCGGCCGGGACCGGCTTCGCGGCGCTGGCCGGGGCCGGAAGGTCGACCGCCGCCCGCGACGCCGTGACGTCACCGCTGCGGGAGTTGACGAGCCGTCCGACGGTTCCGGCCGCGAGCGAGCCGGCGGCTACCCACAGGCCCGTGACGAGCAGCTGCCGGCGGCGTACACCGGTCGTTGCCTCGTGGGAGCCGGTGAGGGGTCGCAGCAGCAGGATCAGCGCCATGGCGCCGACGACGGCACCGACCAGCGACGGGAACGGGTCCAGCGTCTGCGCGTCGGGTCGGGTCGCAGAAGCCGCAGCACCGACGAGACCGAGCACAGCTACGCCGACGAGCCCGACGACGCGGTGCCGTACGGCGAGGGCGCCGGTGACGAGGGCGAGCAGGACCAGCACGGCCAGGATCGAGCCGATGAGCACCGGCTTGTCGTTGGTGCCGAACTCGCGGACCGCGAACTCCTTGAGCGGTGTCGGCGTCGCGTCGATCACGCTGCCCCCGACGGCGATCACCGGCGAGGCCTGCGCACGCACCAGCGTGGCAGCGAGCTCGGCGACCGCAAGCGCAGCGAGGGCCGCGAGCAGACCGGCAAGAGCGCCGAACCAGGAGCGCGCCCGCAGCGGGACGTCGTCCGTCGACGCCACTGCCACGGCGTCGGGCTTCCTGGTGTCGGTCACGGGAGGGGGTTCTCCACCAACGTGCACTGCGGATTGGCGGTGTGACCGTCTTCACTCAGTCGTGACCTTTTCGGCGCGACGCGTCCCGCTGCGGCGGGTCAGCCCACCGCCACCTGCGTCGAGGACCAGCCCGTGGCGCCGCGCGGGAACGGATCGGTCCGCATCTCCGGCTGGACCGCGCCCGTGCTGTCGGTCGCACGGACCTCCAGCAGGTGGCTGCCGGGCCGCGCGTCCCAGGCCCACACCCACTGACGCCAGGTGTCGGTGGACGGCACACTGGCGAGCCGCGCCGTCGACCACGGCCCGCCGTCGACGCGCACCTCGACCTTGTCGATGCCGCGGTGCTGCGCCCACGCGACACCGGCGACCGTCACCCGGCCGGCACGCAGCTTGGCGAACGGGCTGGGGACGTCGATCCGCGACATCGTCAGGATCGGTGCCTTCGGCACCCAGCCGCGGGCCACCCAGTACGGCGTCTCCCGGTCGAACCTCGTGAGCTCGAGGTCGACGAGCCACTTCGTGGCTGACACGTAGCCGTAGAGCCCGGGGACGACCATCCGCACCGGGAAACCGTGCTCGGCCGGCAGCGGCTGGCCGTTCATCCCCACCGCGAGCAGCGCGTCGCGACCGTCCAGCACCACCGCTGTCGGTGTCCCGATGGACATGCCGTCCTTCGACCGGCTGAGCACCATGTCGGCGTCCGGGTGCACCCCGGCCTCGGTCAGCAGGTCGGCGAGCCGCGCCCCGAGCCACCGGGCGTTGCCGGCGAGATAGCCACCCACCTCGTTGGAGACACAGGTCAGGGTGATGTCGCGCTCGACCAGTTCGCGCTGCAGCAGCTGGTCGAAGGTCAGCACCATCTCGCGGTCGACCATGCCGTGTACCCGCAGCTGCCAGCCCTCGGCCGGAACCTGCGGCACGACCAGCGCCGTGTCGATCCGGTAGAAGTCGTCGTTCGGGGTCAGGAACGGACCCAGGCCGCGGATGCCGAGCTCGGAGCCCGGGACGGCCGAGCCCGGGTCGGCGGCCGGCGGCAGCCGCACCGCCGCGCGGGAGGCGGTCACCGATGTGCGGTGGGACGTGACCCATCGGCCCACCGACCCGGCGACCAGCGACCCGGCCGCGACCCCTAGCGCGGTCACCAGCAGCTGTCTGCGCCGCTCGTCGGTCGGCGCTCCGGGTGGGCGATCCAGCGGCCGCAGCAGCCGGACGAGCGCCAGCGCGCCGACCACGGCGCCGACGACAGACGGGACGGCGTCCAGCCGCTCGGCGTCCGGGCGGGTCGCGGCGGCGAGCGCACCCACCAGCCCCAGCGCCACGACGCCGGCCAGCCCCACCGCACGGTGCCGCACAGCGACCGCTCCGGTCGCCAATGCGAGAAGGACCAGCGCCGTGAGGACACCACCGATCAGGACTGCCTTGTCATGCGTCCCGAACCGGGTGACCGCGAACTCGCGGAGCCAGGTGGGGGTCAGGTCCACGACGTTGCCGCCCACCGCCACCACGGGGGACGCCTCGGGCCGCACGAAGGCGGCAGCGAGCTCAGCGGCGGCCAGTGCCGTGAGGGCCGACAGGACTCCTGCCGCAGCACCGAGCAGCCGCGGGTAGGGCAGCTCGGGCTCGGGAGGCGGGGCGCTCACACCATCGATGGTCCCTCGCCGGCCCCAGGAGTGCCCGCCATGTCACGGCTTCGTAAGGTCCTGGCCTGTGGCACGCGTCGTGGTGGTCGGGGCCGGCATGGCGGGGCTCGCCGTCGCCGCCCGGCTGGCGACCCTCGGCCACGCCGTGGTCGTCTGCGAGCAGGCAGCCACCTGGGGAGGCAAGCTCGGCACCTTCTCGCGGGACGGCTTCACCTTCGACACCGGGCCGTCCTTGCTCACGCTGCCCGCCGTCTACCGCGACCTGTTCGTCAAGACGGGCAAGCCGCTCGAGGACAGCCTCGACCTTCAGCCGGTGGACCCGGTGGCGCGCTACCGCTTCCCGGCCATGCCCGGCCACGACGCCACCTGGCTCGACGTGCCCAACGCCTCGGCCGCGCGGCTGCGCACCGCGCTCGACGACACGCTCGGACCAGGCGCCGGCGCCGACTGGGCCCGCTTCCTGGAGCGGGCGCACGAGATCTGGCAGGTCACCCGCGAGCCGTTCCTCGAGTCGCCGCTGGGCGGCGGCCGTGACCTGCTCCGGCTGGCCCGGCGGACGACCGACCTCCGAACCGTCGCACCCTGGCGCACCCTGCGCGGTCTCGGTCGCGAGTACCTGCGCGACCCCCGGCTGCGGATGTTCCTCGACCGGTACGCCACCTACACCGGCTCCGACCCCCGGCGCGCTCCGGCGGCACTGGCGGTCGTGCCCTACGTCGAGCAGACCTTCGGCGCCTGGTACGTCTCGGGCGGCCTCCGCCGCCTGGGCGAGGCGGTGTACGAGCGGGCGCTGCTCCGCGGCGTGACCGTCCGCACCGAGGCACCGGTCGCGTCCGTCGTGGTCGAGGGTGGCCGAGCCGCCGGCGTGCTGCTTGCCGGCGGCGAGCGACTGCCCGCGGACGTCGTGGTGTCCGACGCCGACGCGGCGCAGCTGTACGCCGACCTGCTCCCCCGCGCGACCGCCGGTCAGGCCCGGCGACGTCTAGGTCGTGCCACGCCGTCGCTCTCCGGCGTCGTCGTGCTGCTCGCGCTGCGCGGCCGCACGCCGGGCCTCGCCCACCACACCGTGCTGTTCCCGGACGACTACGACGCCGAGTTCGACGCGGTGTTCGGTCGCGTCGCCCGACCGGTCGAGGACCCCACGGTCTACGTCAGCGCGCCGGACGACCCCGCCCTGCGGCCGGACGAGGACCACGAGTCGTGGTTCGTCCTCGTCAACGCCCCCCGGCACGGCTCCGGCCCCGGTGCCGTCGACTGGACGGCGCCGGGGCTGGCGGCGTCGTACGCCGACCAGGTGCTCGACGTGATGGCGCGACGGGGGCTGGACGTGCGCGACCGCGTGCTGTGGCGCGAGGTGCGCACCCCCGCCGACCTGGAGCGGGCGACCTGGTCGCCCGGCGGTGCTATCTACGGCACGTCCTCGAACGGTCCCCGGGCGGCCTTCCTCCGACCGGCCAACAGGTCTCCGGTGCCGGGGCTGTTCCTGGTAGGCGGGTCGGCGCACCCCGGCGGTGGCCTCCCGCTGGTCGGGCTCTCGGCCGCCATCGTCGCGGAGCTGGTGGGTCCGGCCTGAGGTCGTGGTCGGAGGGCACCGGGCGGCGGCCCAGGTGCTGCCTCAGCGCAGCCGCTGGCGGACGACGCGCCCGAGCTGCAGCAGCCCGACCACGCCGAGACCCACCCAGGCGGCTGCCCCGAGGTCCGGCCACGGGTCGCCGAGGAACGCGGCCGATCCCAGGAACCCCGCCGTCACGACCACCCTCGTCGGCCGCTCCCACACGGTGACGACGCCGACCTCGGTCATGCCGGCACCGGCGGCGCGGGCACGCAGGTACTCCTGCAGCAGCATCAGCGCGGCACCCGCCGCGCAGACGGCCGGGTGCGCGCCGGCCAGCAGCAGGGCGAGCACGAAGAAGAGGTCCCCCACCCGGTCGGCCACGGCGTCCAGCACCGCGCCCCATGCCGTCGCCCGGCCGGTGAGGACCGCGACGGCGCCGTCGACGTTGTCCAGCAGCGCGGACAGCACCACGACCAGTGCGGCCGCTACCAGCCACCGGCCGCCGGCCGCGGCCGGCCACAGCACCAGCGCGGACACCAGCACGCCGACGACGGTCACCACGTCGGGCGAGGTCCCGGTCGCGGCGACCGGGCGCGCCACGGCGTACGACCCGGTGAGCCAACCGCGGACCAGCGCGTTGCCGCGCGGGTCGTAGCCGCCGTGCAGCCGCTGCCACCCGTCGAGGTACTCCTCGCGGGTCATCGGTCGGGCACGGTCCTGCGGCGTCACGGCGCGGTGGTCAGGTGCGGTCTGCGAGACCGAGGTTGCGGTAGATCTCGCGGGTCGCCGTCGAGGTGTTGAGGGTGATGAAGTGCAGTCCCGGCACCCCCTCGCCGAGCAGCCGCTCGCACAGCTCGGTCGCGGCGTCGACCCCGATCCGGCGCATCTCGTCGGAGTCGTCCTCGGCGGCGTGCAGCCGTGCCGCCAGGTCCGGCGGGAACGCCGCGTTCGACAGCTGGGCGAACCGCTCGATCTGCCGCGCGTTGGTCGCCGGCATGATGCCCGGGATGATCGGCACGTCGGAGCCGGCCGCCGTGACCCGGTCGCGAAGCCGGAGGAAGTCGTCGGCGTGGAAGAACATCTGGGTGATGGCGTAGTCGGCGCCCGCGCGCACCTTCTGCACGAAGTACCTCGTGTCCGTGTCCCAGTCGGGAGACCGCGGGTGCTTCTCCGGGAAGGCGGCGACCCCGACGCTGAAGTCGCCGGACTCCTTCAGAAGCCGCACCAGGTCCTCGGCGTAGGCCACCCCGTCGGGGTGTCGCTGCCACTCGGCGGCCGGGTCGCCCGGAGGGTCGCCGCGCAGGGCCAGCACGTTGCGGACGCCGGCCGAGGCGTACTGGCCGATGATGTGCCGGAGCTCGGCGAACGAGTGGTCGACGGCGGTGAAGTGGCCGACCGGCATGAGCGTGGTGTCGGTCGCGATCCGCCCGGTCATGTCCACGGTGCGGTCGCGCGTGGACCCGCCGGCGCCGTACGTCACCGAGACGAACGTCGGCCGCAGCGCCTCGAGCTGGCGGAGTGTGACCCAGAGCTTGCGCTCGCCGTCCTCGGTCTTGGGCGGGAAGAACTCGAAGGAGTAGGAGCGGCGCCCTGCGGCCAGCAGCTCGCCCAGCGCGGGCGCGCGACGGCTTGCCGGCATCACGCTGGCGCGCGACCAGGGATCGCGGAACGGCGCGGCGGTCATGCCACCACGCTAACCGGGAGCGCATCCGGGCAGCGCCGACGACCGGAAGACGGGACATGGCCGTACCCTCAGGGGCTGTGACACCAGCGCCGTCTCAGCACCCCCTCGAGGCGGAGGACCTACGAAGCCGCGTCGACAAGGTCCTCGACGACCAGCTCGCACGCCAGGCCGCCGTCCTCGACGGTGTCGGCGACGAACTCGCGCCGCTGATGGACTCGCTCATCGACCTGCTCCGCGGCGGGAAGCGGCTCCGGCCGGCCTTCTGCTACTGGGGCTGGCGCGGCGCCGGCGGTGACGACTCCGCCGAGATCGTCTCCGTGGCCGCCGCGCTGGAGCTGTTCCAGGCCGCGGCGCTCGTGCACGACGACGTCATGGACGGCAGCGACACCCGCCGCGGCCAACCGGCCGTGCACCGCCGGATCGCCGCCCTGCACCGTCGGCACCGGTGGCTCGGCTCGTCCGAGGCGTTCGGCGTCGCCGGTGCGATCCTCGCCGGCGACCTGTGCCTGTCCTGGTGCGACGAGATGTACGCCGGGTCGGAGCTGCCGGCCGACACGTTGCGGGCCGGCCGGGCCGTGTTCGACCGGATGCGCACCGAGCTGATGTGCGGGCAGTACCTCGACATGCTGGAGTCCGCGCAGGAGTCGACGTCGGTCGAGCGGGCGCGGCACGTGATCCTCTACAAGTCGGCCAAGTACTCCGTGGTGCAGCCGCTGCTGCTCGGTGGCACCCTGGCCGGCGCGTCCGACCGGCTGCTGTCGACCTACGACAGCTACGGGCGGGCGCTCGGCGAGGCGTTCCAGCTGCGCGACGACGTGCTGGGCGTGTTCGGCGACCCCTCCGTCACCGGGAAGCCGGCCGGCGACGACCTCCGCGAGGGCAAGCGCACCGTGCTCGTGGCGCTGACGATAGAGCGGTGCTCGCCGGCCGAGGCCGCGCAGCTGCGGACCGGGCTGGGCGACCCGCACCTCGGGTCCGACGGTGTCGACGCGTTGCGCGAGGTGATCATCGGGAGCGGTGCTCTGACCGAGGTCGAGGAGCTCATCGCCGCGCAGGCGGCCACGGCCGCCGAGGCACTGGCCGGCGCCGAGGGCATCGAGGACGCGGCCCGCGACGTGCTGGCGCGCCTCGTCGTCGCCGCCACCTCGCGGACCGGTTGATGCGCACTGTCGTCGGGGCGACCGACCACGTCGTGGTCGTCGGTGCCGGACTCGCCGGGCTGTCGGCGGCGCTGCGCCTGGCCGGGGCCGGCCGCAGGGTCACCCTGCTGGAGCGCGAGGACGTCCCGGGCGGCCGGGCCGGGCTGCTCGTCGACGGCGGCTACTCCTTCGACACCGGCCCTTCGGTCCTCACCATGCCGGACCTCATCGCCGACGCGTTCGACAGCGTCGGCGAGTCGATGGACGACTGGCTGACGCTCGACCCGGTCGACCCGCTGTACCGCGCGCAGTACGCCGACGGCTCGTCGCTCGACGTCCACTCCGACATCGACGCGATGGCCGACTCGATCGCGGCACTGTGCGGGCCGGCCGAGGCCGCCGGCTACCGGAAGTTCGTCGACTTCGTCTCGCAGCTCTACCGGCTCGAGATGCGCGACTTCATCGACCGCAACATCGACTCGCCGCTGTCGCTGATGCGTCCCTCGCTGGCCCGGCTGGCTGCCCTCGGCGGCTTCCGCCGGCTCGCACCCAAGGTCAACAGCTACCTCAAGGACGAGCGGACCCGCCGGGTCTTCTCGTTCCAGGCGATGTACGCCGGCCTGTCGCCGTACGAGGCGCTCGCGATCTATGCCGTCATCGGCTACATGGACTCGGTGGCCGGCGTCTTCTTCCCGCGCGGGGGCATGCACGCGGTTCCGCGGGCCCTCGCCGGTGCCGCCGAGAAGCATGGCGTCGACATCCGCTACGGCGAGACGGTGACGTCGGTCGAGACGCGCGGCTCGCGCGCGGTCGCCGTCGTGACGGCGTCCGGCGAACGGGTGGCCTGCGACGCGGTGGTCCTCAACCCCGACCTGCCCGTCGCCCGCCGGCTGCTCGGCGAGCCGATCCGACGGCGGCTCACCTACTCCCCCTCCTGCTTCGTGCTGCTCGCCGGCTCCACGGCGACCTACCCCGGCAACGCGCACCACACGATCTCGTTCGGCCACGAGTGGAAGCGGGTCTTCGACGAGATCCTCGGCGGCCGGCTGATGAGCGACCCCTCGTTCCTCGTGACCTCCCCTTCGGTGTCCGACCCGTCGCTGGCGCCGCCCGGCAAGGCGTCGTACTACGTGCTGTTCCCGACGCCGAACCTCGACTCCCCGCTGGACTGGCGCACCCTCGGGCCGCGCTACCTGGAGGAGGTCGTGTCGACCGTGGAGGCGCGCGGCTGGCCGGGCTTCGGCGCCGGACTCGAGGTCACCCACGTCACGAACCCCCTCGACTGGGAGGCACGCGGCATGGAGCGCGGCACCCCGTTCGCAGCCGCGCACAGCTTCCGCCAGACCGGCCCGTTCCGGCCACGCAACCTCTGGGGCGAGAACGTCGTGTTCACCGGCTCCGGCACCCAGCCCGGCGTGGGCGTCCCGATGGTGCTGATCTCCGGACGGCTGGCCGCCGAGCGGGTCCTGGGCCCCGACCCCGCCTACCGCTCCCGCGCCTGGGTGTGACGGTGGGAAGCCGGCGGTCAGTGTCGTGCAGTGCGGCGCCGTCGTGGTGGCGTAATGCGGCGTCTCCGTTGCGTAGCGCGGCGTCGCCGTGCAGTGCGGCGCCGTTGTGGTGCGGGTCAGAGCGGCTGGGGAGGAGCTGGCGGGTGGCTCGCCGTCCGCGCCTGACCGGTTCCGCCGGCTCCTGTCTCACCACTCGAGATCACCGTCGCGCGACGTCCTTGAGTGGCGCGTTGTGGCATTTCTGTACCGATACAGAAATGCCAGAACGCGCCACTCAACGCACCAGGGACGGGAAAGCCGCGGACGGCGAGCACGCCACCACCCGGGTCCGCCTCGTTGCGCTCGTGATCTGCACAGGGCCCCAACCGTGAGCCGCCGTGAGCTGGACGCGGCGGGGATCACCGACCCGGGGCTGCGCGACGCGTACGAGCAGTGCCGGCGGCTCAACGCGGCGCACGGCCGCACGTACTACCTCTCGACCCTGCTGCTGCCGCCGGCCAAGCGGCCGTACGTCCACGCCCTCTACGGCTTCGCGCGCTACGCCGACGAGCTGGTCGACGACCTCCGCGCCCCCGACCCAGCGGCGCTGGCGTCGTGGGGTGCGCAGTTCCTCGCCGACCTCGACGCGGCAGAGGTCGCCGACGTGCGGCACCCCGTCAGTCGCGCGGCCGTGCACACGGCGCGCACCTGGGGCATCGGGCGCGACACCTTCGAGGCGTTCCTCGCCAGCATGGCGATGGACGTCACGGTCACCGGCTACCCGACGTACGCCGACCTGGAGCAGTACATGTACGGGTCGGCCGCGGTCATCGGGCTGCAGATGGTGCCGATCCTCGAGCCGGTCGACGACCGGGCCGCAGCGCACGCCCGGGTGCTCGGCGAGGCGTTCCAGATGTCGAACTTCATCAGGGACGTCGCTGAGGACCTGCAGCGCGGCCGGATCTACCTGCCGCAGGAGGACCTCGACAAGTTCGACGTCACGCGCGCCGACCTCCGTCCTGGGCGCACCCCGTCGAACGTCCGCGAGCTGCTCACCTTCGAGATCGCCCGCACCCGGGACCTCTATGCGGCGTCCGAGCCGGGCATCGCGATGCTGCACCCCACCAGCCGCGACTGCATCCGCACCGCCTTCCTGCTGTACGGCGGCATCCTCGACGCGGTCGAGGCGGCCGACCTGCAGGTGCTGGACCGCCGGGTAGCAGTGCCGCTGCACCGCCGGCTAGCCGTCGCCGTCCCCGGGCTGCTCAGGGCGCGTCGCGCACGGGCCCGTTGACCCCGCGAGCTGTTCTGCCGCGCTCCGCCTACGCTCGTCCCTCGCTCCGTGCGTCGCCGCTGCGCCTCCCCCAGAACACCCACCACGCCAGCGTCTGCACGACCAGCGAGAACCCGAACAGCAGGTCCTCGACCGGGGCGTAGACAAGCCGCAGACCGAGGGTCGCGCCGTCGTCGTAGCGCACGATGTCGCGCCCGGTGAGCCAGCCGTTGGTGAGCAGCTGGAAGCCCACGATGATCGCGTACGCCGTCCAGAAGGCCCGCCGCGTCACCACCCGCGTGCGCAGCACGACGAGGTCCAGCAGCACGGCTCCGACGACACCGACGACGGCGAGCGCGGTGTAGCTCACTCGTCACCACCGGGCCAACCCCTGACCGTGCGGACCGCCTCGTAGGCCAGCACCGAGCAGACCGGGATGACGAGGAAGAACAACAGCTCCTCGACGGGCAGGCCGCCAGGCAGCTCGACGTCGAGGGTCTGCGTCGGGTCGAAGGTCCAGTGCCCGGCAGCGATCGCGTACAGGTCCCACACCACGAAGACCGCGACCACCGGGAGCAGAGTCAGCAGCAGGCGGCGCCAGCGTCGGTAGACCCCGACCTTCAGGCCCAGCTCGAGCGGCAGGGTGCCGAGCAGGCAGAAAGCGAGGACCGCGAGGTAGGCCAGGTGCCGCACGGGCGCGGCTAGAAGCCGAGCGCCTGCGCGCGGCGCTTCACCTCGGTGCCGCGGTTCTCGCGCAGCGCCTGGACGGGCGGCCCGGGGAGGTCGTCGTCGGTGTAGAGCCACCGCAGCGCCTCGTCGTCGCTGTACCGCGCGTCGCCGAGCAGGGTGAGCACGCCGGGCAGGTGCTTGAGCACCTTGCCGTCCTGCACGAAGTCGGCGGGAACGGCCAGCGCGTTGCTCTCGCCCCGTCGTACGGCGATCAGCTGCCGCTCGGCCACCAGCTGCCGGGCCCGGCTGATGCCGATGCCCAACGCGTCAGCGACCTCCGGCAGGCTCAGCCAGCCGGGGACGAGTGCCTCGTACGCGTCGGCATGGGTCTGGTCCGCCTCGGATCGCTGCTCGGTCACGTCGGCAAGCCTGCCACGGCCTCCCTCGCGCCTCGTCTAGGGTCCGGCGCCATGGACACCATGGGTGACGCCGACGAGCTCGACGACGACGGCGGCTTCCGGCCCGCAGAGCCGGTCATGACCGGGCACGCCCGCGTGCTGACCGGGGCCGGCCTGGTGCTGGCGGGGATGTTCACCACCGGCCTGTTCCAGTACCTGGCCTTCTTCCTCCTCCAGGGCTCGAACGGTGGCAGCCCCGGGATCCAGTACACGATCTTCGCGGGGCCAACCGGAGTGATGTCGTTGGTGGGCAGCTGGCTCGCCTGGTCCGAGCGCCGGTCCTCGGACCTGAGCCCGGCGTTCCGCGGGCTCGCTGTCGCGGCCGCCGTCGTCGGCGGACTGCTCGCGCTCTCCGTTGCCGTGGGGATCGTCATCGCCGTCACCCAGGATCCGAACGACCTCTAGTCCGCCGCGGCCTTGACGGCGACCGACGGGTCGGCGAGCAGCGCGTCGTCGACCGTCGCGTCGCGCTGCATCAGCCGCCGCGCCTGCACCAGGTCGCGCGGCCGGTCGACGGCCAGCGCCGCGACCAGCCGGTCGCCGGCCAGCCAGAAGACCGCCCACGTGTCGCCGGCGTCGCGCCAGACCGTGCGGTCCGCCACCGGGTGGTGGCCGGCGTACTGCACCATCCGGCCCCACTGCTCGGACCAGAAGTACGGCACCGGGTCCCAGACCTCGTCGCCGCCGAGGACGTTCGCGGCCACGGACGACGGCGCGTGCAGCGCGGCGTCCCAGTGCTCGACCAGCATCCGGGTCCCGTAACGGCTCGACTCCCAGGCCGCGCAGTCCCCGACCGCCCAGACGCCGGGCAGCGACGTCCTCAGCCGGCTGTCCACCGCCACGGCACCGCGGCGGTCGAGCTCCACGCCCTCGACGGTGGCGGGCTGCGCGCCGATGGCGACCAGCACCACGTCGGCCTCGACGTGCCCGCCACCGGCCAGGTGCACGCCACCGCTCTCGACCGCCGCCACCGGCGCACCCAGCCGCAGGTCCACCGGCGACCACCACGGCTGCATCCGCTCGCCGACCTCGGCCGGCAGCGCGGTCGGCACGGGGGTGGCGCCGGCCTCGACGACGGTGACGTGCGCCCCGGCCGCGGTGGCGGCGGTCGCGACCTCGGCCCCGATCCAGCCCGCGCCGACGACGACCAGCCGGGCACCGGGCACCAGCGCAGCCCGCAGTGCCAGCGACTCCGCGCGGGTGCGCAGGGTCACGCCCGGGCCGGGCAGCCGTCGCGGCTCGGCGCCGGTCGCGAGCACGCAGCGCTCGAACGGCACGTCACCCGCGTCGGTCGTGAGCAGGCCCGGCGAGACCGCGCGGGCCCGCACCCCGAGCCGCAGGTCGACGTCGAGGGTGTCCCAGTCGGCCTCCAGGGTCGAGTGGTCGGACTCCCCACTGAGCACCTGCTTCGACAGCGGCGGCCGGTCGTACGGCGGCTCGTGCTCCGCCCCCAGCAGCGTCAGCGCACCGGCGTACCCCCGCTCGCGCAGGGCGAGCACCGTGTGCAGGCCGGCGAGCCCGGCGCCGACGACGACGATCACGGCGTCCGACTCACGTGACGATCACCGGGCTAGCCTTGCAGCCCATGTTCACCGACCGCACCGCGCTCCGCACCGAGGCCTACGCCGACCGCCGGCCGTTGGCCGCCCGGCTCTCGATCTACGACTGGCAGCGCGACCGCGTCGACCTGCCGGGGCTCGCACTGGCCGGGCTGGCGGACGTGCGCGGAACGGTCCTCGACGCCGGCTGCGGCCTCGGGACGTACGTCGACCGGCTGCGCGCCGACCGGCCCGACCTCACCGTGGTGCCGCTGGACCTGTCGGCAGGGATGGGTCCCGCGGTGGTCGGCGACGTCCAGGCGCTGCCGTTGGCCGACGCGTCGGTGGACGCTGCGCTCGCGATGCACATGCTCTACCACGTGCCCGACATCCCGGCGGCCGCGCGCGAGCTGCGACGCGTCGTCCGGCCCGGCGGGGTCCTGCTCGCCAGCACGAACGGCGTCGTCGACAAGGTCGAGATCGACGAGCTGTGGGTGGCCGCCGCGGCGGACCTCACCGGCGAGCCTGCCCCGCCACCCGCGGGCGACGCGGGGTTCACCCTCGACGACGGCGACCTCCTGCGCGCCGCCTTCGACGACGTCACCGTGCAGGTCCACGACCGCGAGACCGTCGTGCCGGAGGTGGAGCCGGTGGTGGCCTTCGTCGACAGCATGCGAGCCCTGTCGGCGGCGTCCCTGCCCCCGGGCCTGCCCTGGGCCGACTTCCTCGCCCGGGTGCGCGCCCGGGTCGCCGCCGACGTCGCGCGGCACGGCGCCTGGCGGATGACCAGCCAGGTCGGCCTCTTCACCTGCCGCTGACCCGCTCCCCGGCGACCCCGAGTTGATCACGCGAGCGTGATCAACGCGACCCTCGCGCGGCTTGTACGCCACTGTTGGCAGGAAATGATCACGCTCACGTGATCATTTCGCGGACGGGGGCGCGGCCGGGCGGTGGCACGCAGTGGTGACGTTCAGTGAGCGGGCGTGCACATCCCCTGCTGAATCACACAGGTGTAGTACCACGAAGCGGTAACAACAGCCCCCCGAGTCACTCCAGTCACATCCGTCACGGCAGTATCTACGGTTCGCAGAGCGTTCCCTTCCCCCATCGTGAGGACTGCCTCGGATGTCTGTCCCCGCACGCGCACGGCGTCCGGCCCCCGACCAGCACGGCACGACCCCGCCGCGCGACGGCTCGGGCCGTCGCCCGCGGCTCACCTCCCGCGGCCGGCGCCTCGCGCGGATCGCGAAGGCCATCGGCGTGCCGCTGCTCGTCGCGGGTCTGGTCACCGCCGGCTCCCCCGGCTGGGGGCTGTACACGATCAAGCAGGGCGACACGCTCAGCGCCATCGCCGCGAGGTACCACACGACGGTCGCCAAGCTGGTGGAGGCGAACCGGCTCCCCGGCAACGGCAACCTCATCATCGCCGGCACTGCGCTCAAGGTGCCGGGCGCCGGCAGCGGTGCCAGCAGCAGCGGGGGCGCGCGGACCCACGTGGTCGTGCGTGGCGACACGCTCTCGGGCATCGCCGCCCGCTACGGCGTGGCGCAGGCCACGATCTCCCGCGCCAACCGGCTCCCCAGCTCGAACGTGGTCCTGCTCGGCGCCCGCCTGGTCATCCCGCGCTCGAGCGGCAGCACCAGCAGCCGCTCCCGGAGCGGCGCCACCAGCAGCAACACCTTCGCCGGCCGGACGTACAGCAGCTCCGTGGTCGGCGCCGCCTCGCACAACCGCCGGCTGCTCTCACGCCGCAACCTGCCCTCGCAGTCGCAGATGCGCGGCATCATCGCGGCGAAGGCGCGGGCCAACGGCGTCGACCCGTCGCTGGCGCTGGCGGTCAGCTACCAGGAGTCCGGCTGGAACATGCACGTCGTCTCGGTGGCCAACGCCGTGGGCGCCATGCAGGTGATCCCGGCCACGACCGACTGGATCTCCGGGGTGGTCGGCCGCCGGCTGGACCCGCTGGACCCGCACGACAACGCCACCACCGGGGTCGTCCTGCTCAAGATCCTCGGCCAGACCGCCGGGAGCGACCGGCAGGCCATCGCCGGCTACTACCAGGGTCTGCGCAGCGTGCGGGAGCGGGGGATGTTCCCGGACACCAAGCGGTACGTCGACAACGTCCAGTCCCTGCGAGCGCGGTTCCGTTGACGGTCCGGGGCGCGTCCGAACCAGGCCCCGGCACCTCTCCCCCGTAGACTCCCCGCGTGGACACGACCGTCACCGACGCGCTCGTCGGGCAGCTGCTCGACGGGCGCTATCGCGTCGAGCGGCGCCACGCGCGGGGCGGGATGGCCACCGTCTACGAGGCTCACGACGATCGGCTCGACCGCACGATCGCGCTCAAGGTCATGCACCCGAGCCTGGCCGAGGACGAGGAGTTCGTCTCCCGGTTCATCCGCGAGGCCCGGTCGGCGGCGCGGCTCTCGCACCCCAACGTCGTCTCGGTCTACGACCAGGGCGCCGACCAGGGGCACGTCTACCTCGCGATGGAGATGGTCCGCGGCCAGACGCTGCGTGACCTCATCCGCGCGCGCGGCCACCTGTCGCCGCGGCAGACCCTCGAGGTCCTCGAGCCGGTGCTGGCGGCCCTCGGGGCCGCGCACGCCGCTGGCCTGATCCACCGCGACGTCAAGCCGGAGAACGTCCTGCTCTCCGACGACGGCCGGGTGAAGGTCGCCGACTTCGGGCTGGCTCGCGCCGTGACCGGCGCGAGCAGCCACACGACCACCTCCGGCGTGCTCATGGGCACCGTCGCCTACCTCTCCCCCGAGCAGGTCACCAAGGGCACGGCCGACCCCCGCTCCGACGTCTACGCCGCCGGCATCCTGCTGTACGAGATGCTCACCGGCAGCAAGCCCTACGACGGCGACACCGCGATCCAGGTCGCCTACCGGCACGTGCACGACGACGTCCCGCCCCCCTCGGCCGCCGTGCCGGGCCTGGCGGCCGAGCTCGACCACCTGGTGGCGCGGGCCACCAGCCGCGACCCTGACCAGCGTCCTGCCGACGCGCGGGTCTTCCTGTCCGAGGTCGCCGCCGCGCGTCGGGCGATGTCCGACGGCGAGCTCGACGTCCTCGGCCCGGCGCTCGCGTCCGTGACCGGCCTGCCCGACCACACCCTGGTGGTCGACCTCACCCAGCGCACGCCGGCGACCCGGGCCCGGCGCGGCGACACCGGCCCCCTGTCCCCGCCGCCGGGAGCCCGCGGCGGTCGCCGGCGCAGCCGCGGCCCGATCGCCCTGGCCGTCGTCCTGGCGCTCGCCGTGCTGCTCTCCGGCCTCGCGTGGTTCGTCGCCTACGGGCCGCTGAGCAAGACGACGACACCCAGCCTGCTCAACCTCACCCAGGCGCAGGCCGCCGCGAAGGCCGAGCAGGCCGGCCTGTCCGTCAGGCGCGCGGGCTTCGGCTTCAGCGAGGTCGTGGCCAAGGACCTCGTGCTGCGCACCGACCCCAAGGGCGGCTCCCCCGTCGACAAGGGCGGCACCATCGGCCTGACGCTGTCCAAGGGTCCCGAGCGCTACGCCGTCCCCGACGTGGTGGGCAAGACCGAGGACGTCGCCCGCGGCGCGCTCCAGGACACCCACCTGGCCGCATCGGTCGAGCGGCGGCACAGCCTCACGGTCCCCGAGGGGTCGGTCGTCTCGGTCGACCCGGCGTCCGGCACCGAGCTCAAGCGCGACGAGGCCGTCACGCTGGTCGTCAGCCAGGGACCCAAGCCGGTCGCGGTGCCCAACGTGACGGGCGCGCCGCTCGACCAGGCCAAGGCTGCGCTCGCCGACGTCGGCCTCAAGCCCGGCATCACCCAGAAGTACGACGAGACCGTGGCCGAGGGCGTCGTCATCAGCCAGGACCCGACCGCACCCGGCACCGCCGACAAGGGCTCGACCGTGCAGATCGTGGTCTCGAAGGGCCCGCCGCTGGTCGAGGTGCCCTCCGTCACCGGCAAGAACGTCACCGAGGCGCAGGCACTCATTGCGGCGGCCGGGCTGGTGCCCTCGGTGCAGCAGCTGCCGGGTGGCCCGGGAACGGTGCTCAACCAGTCGCCCAACGGCGGCGACAAGAAGCCCAAGGGCTCCACGGTCACCCTCTACGTCTTCTGACAGGCGTCACTCCTGGTAGGAGTACCGCTCGTCGCGCCAGGGGTCGGCGTTGGTGTGGTAGCCGCGCTCCTCCCAGAACCCGCGCCGGTCCTCGACCAGGTACTCGATCGCGCGCACCCACTTCGCCGACTTCCAGGCGTACAGCGACGGGCAGACCAGCCGCAGCGGCCAGCCGTGCTCCGGGGTCAACGGCTCGCCACCGACCTCGGTGGCGAGCAGCGTCGACGGCGCCGCGAAGGCTGCCAGCGGGAGGTTGGCGGAGTAGCCGTACTCCGCCCAGACCATCACGTGGCGCACGTCCTCGGCAGGCGGCGCCAGCTCGAGCAGGGTCGTCGAGCGGACGCCGCCCCACTCGAGGTCGCGCACCGTCCACTTGGTGACGCAGTGCAGGTCGGACCGCACCGTGGTCCGGGGCAGAGCCGCAAGATCGTCGAGGCCGAGGTGCAGCTCGTCACCCGACGCGGTGGCGCCGAACACGCGCAGGTCCCAGGTCTCGGGGCGGTGCCGCGGCACCGGCCCGTAGTGGACCACCGGCCAGCCGCGCGCGGGCTGCTGCGACGGGGGCAGGACGAATGGCTCCGGCCGCGCGCCGGATGGCCCGTCGCCCCGTGCTGCGTCGTCCCCGTCCCCCATCGAAGCATCCTGACAGACGGACATGGCGAGGGCATGCCCGCTGGTCACGGCTACCCTCGCGGGGTGGTCGTGGTCATGAAGCCGGGTGCCTCCCAGGAGGACGTCGACGCTGTCGTCTCCCGCGTCGAGGGTGTCGGCGGTGAGGCGTTCGTCAGCCGTGGCGTGACCCGGACCATCATCGGGCTGGTCGGCGACGTCGAGACGTTCTCGGGCCTCAACATCCGCGGCATGGCCGGGGTCGCCGACGTCATGCGGGTGTCGGCCCCGTACAAGCTCGTGTCCCGCATCCACCACCCGCAGATGTCCACGGTCTACGTGCGCGGCGTCCCGATCGGGCCGGACACCTTCACGCTCATCGCCGGTCCGTGCGCCGTCGAGACGCCGCAGCAGACCCTCGAGGCGGCCGAGATGGCCAAGGCCGCCGGCGCCACCATGTTGCGCGGCGGTGCGTACAAGCCCCGCACGTCGCCGTACGCCTTCCAGGGGCTGGGCGAGGCGGGGCTGAAGATCCTCGCCGACGTGCGCGAGGCGACCGGGCTGCCGGTCGTCACGGAGGTCGTCGACGCGCACGACGTCGACCTCGTCGCGTCGTACGCCGACATGCTCCAGGTCGGCACCCGCAACATGCAGAACTTCGGGCTGCTGCAGGCGGTCGGCCAGTGCGGGAAGCCGGTGATGCTCAAGCGCGGCATGCAGGCCACCATCGAGGAATGGCTGATGGCTGCGGAGTACATCGCGCAGCGCGGCAACCTCGACATCGTGCTGTGCGAGCGCGGCATCCGGACCTTCGAGCGGTCCACGCGGAACACGCTGGACATCAGTGCGGTCCCGGTGGCGCACGACCTTGCGCACCTGCCGGTGATCGTCGACCCGTCGCACTCGGGCGGCCGTCGCGACCTGGTGGTGCCGCTGTCGCGGGCCGCGATCGCGGTCGGTGCCGACGGCATCATCGTCGACGTCCACCCGCACCCGGAGCAGGCGCTGTGCGACGGGCCGCAGGCGCTCGTCGACGACGACCTCCGGGCGCTGGCGGCCGCAGTCCGGCAGCTGCCGCCGCTTCTCGGTCGACGCCCGGCTACCGCTGCCGCAGCAGCGACCCCAGCACGCTAGCCGCGCGCTCCACCGCGTCGTCGTCGGCGTCGAGGTGGGTGACCAGCCGCAGGTGCCGGCGGTCGAGCAGGCTGACGAGCACGCCCTGCTCCCGGCACGCGGCCACGAGCGCAGAGGCGTCGGCGTGCTCGACCACGACGATGTTGGTCTCGACCTCCGAGGGGTCGACGCTGCCGGGAGCCGACCCGGCCAGCACCTCAGCGACCCGGCGCGCCCGCCGGTGGTCGTCGGCGAGCCGGTCGACGTGGTGGTCGAGGGCGTGCAGCCCGGCCGCGGCGAGGATGCCGACCTGCCGCATGCCACCGCCGAGCCGTTTGCGCCAGATCCGGGCCTGCGCCACGGTGTCCGCCGACGAGGCCAGCAGCGACCCGACCGGGGCGCCGAGCCCCTTCGACAGGCACACGGACACGGTGTCGAACAGCTCGCCGTACGTCGGCAGCGGGACACCGCCGGCGACGTGCGCGTTCCACAGCCGGGCACCGTCGAGGTGCATCGTCACCCCGGCCGCCGACGTGACCTCGCGCAGCCGGCGGAGGTCGTCGAGCGGCTGCACGGTGCCACCGCCGAAGTTGTGGGTGTTCTCGACGGAGACCGCCGCGGTGGAGACCATGTACGGGCCGGCATCGGGGCGCATCAGCTCCTCGACGGCGTCGACGTCGACCAGGCCGCGGTGCGCGGCGTAGGTGCGGGTCGTGATGCCCGCGAACGCTGCAGCGGCACCGAGCTCGGCACGCACGACGTGCGCATCGGTGTCGCACACGAGCTCCTGGCCCGGCTGCACGAGCATCCGTAAGCCGAGCTGGTTGGCCATCGAGCCGGTGGGGGCGAACAGCGCCGCCTCGTGCCCGAGCATGGCCGCGACCCGGCTCTCCAGGGCGGCCACGGTGGGGTCCTCGCCGTAGACGTCGTCGCCCACCTCGGCGTCGGCCATGGCCGCGCGCATCGCGGGTGTCGGACGGGTGACGGTGTCGCTGCGCAGGTCGATCAGGTCGGGCACGCGTCGAGCCTATGCGCCCCCGCTCGCTCAAGTTGTCAGGCTGTGGCAGCCGTATATGGCGACCACAGCCTGACAACTTAGAGAACGGTGTGCCGGTCGGCCAGCATCTCGGCCACGAGGAAGGCCAGCTCCAGCGACTGCGCGTGGTTGAGCCGCGGGTCGCACGCGGTCTGGTAGCGCATCGGCAGGTCGGTCTCGCCGATGCCACCCGCGCCGCCGAGGCACTCGGTGACGTCGTCGCCGGTCAGCTCCATGTGGATGCCGCCCGGGTGGGTGCCGAGTGCGCGGTGCACCTCGAAGAAGCCGAGCACCTCGTCGATGACGTCGTCGAACCGCCGCGTCTTCAGGCCGTCGGGCGCCTCGAAGGTGTTGCCGTGCATGGGGTCGCAGACCCAGGCGACCGTGGCACCGCTGGCGGTGACCTTCTCCACGACCGCCGGCAGCGCCTCGCGCACCCGGTCGCGACCCATCCGTGCGACGAAGGACAACCGTCCCGGCTCGTCGTCGGGGTTGAGCCGCTCGACCAGCGCGAGCGCGTCGTCGGGCGTCGTGCCGGGGCCGATCTTCACGGCGACCGGGTTGCGGATCGACGCCGCGAACTCGATGTGCGCACCGTCCAGCGCCCGGGTCCGCTCCCCCACCCACACGAGGTGGCCGGACACGTCGTACGGCAGCCCGGTGCGCGAGTCGATGCGGGTGAGGGCACGCTCGTAGTCGAGCAGCAGCGCCTCGTGGCTGGAGTAGAGGTCGACCGTGCGGAACGCCTCGGGGTCCACCCCGGCGGCCGCCATGAACTGCAGCGCGCGGTCGATGTCGCGGGCCATCACCTCGTAGCGCTGGTGGGCCGTCGACGACGCGACGAAACCCTGGTTCCAGGAGTGCACCTGGCGGAGGTCGGCCAGGCCGCCCTGGGTGAAGGCGCGCACGAGGTTCAGCGTCGCGGCGGAGGTGTTGTAGACCTTGAGGAGCCGCTCGGGGTCGTGCCGGCGCGAGTCGGGGGTGAACGCGAGGCCGTTGACGGCGTCACCGCGGTACGACGGGAGGGTGACGCCGTCGCGCGTCTCGAGGTCGGCGCTGCGCGGCTTGGCGAACTGACCGGCGATGCGCCCGACCTTCACGACCGGCACCTGCGCGCCGTAGGTGAGCACGACAGCCATCTGCAGCAGGGTCTTGATCTTGTTGCGGATCGAGTCGGCGGTCGAGTCGACGAAGGTCTCGGCGCAGTCGCCGCCCTGCAGCAGGAACGCCTCACCCCGGGCCACCGCCCCGAGCCGCTCCTTGAGGGCGTCGCACTCCCCCGCGAACACCAGCGGCGGCAGGACCCGCAGCTGCTCGACGACGGCGTCCAGCGCGGCGCGGTCGGGCCAGTCCGGCTGCTGGGCAGTCGTGCGGCCCGGCTGGGCGGGGCCCGGCACGGTCGTCTCGGTCACGCTGCCAGCGTACGGTCGCCGCCCGCCGCGGGGTCGTGCTCGCACACCAGGCGGGACGCGGAGCAGCGGGGGCTGCCCCGCGTGGCGCTGCGCGGCCCCGGCACCGAAAGGGTGTGATCCGGGCCATAACCCACCGGCGCCCCGGTCGTTGCCCACGGTGACCGGTGCTCGACACGGGCACCACGCCGGACCGGACCCAGGAGTGTCATGCGCCTCGCCCGCCCCGCCGCCGTGGCTGCGGCTGCCCTGTCCCTGTCGCTGTCGGCCCTCGCGCTGACGGCGCCCCCCGCCGGAGCCGCCGCGCCGAACGACCCACTGTTCGCGCAGCAGTACGGCCCGCAGCAGGTGCACGCGCCCCAGGCGTGGGCGACCAGCACCGGCTCCGGCGCCGTGATCGCGGTCGTGGACACCGGCGTCGACCTGACCCACGAGGACCTCGCGGGCAAGCTCGTGGCGGGTGCGACCTTCATCGGGTGCAACCCGTCGTGCGGCAACGGCGACTGGAAGGGCCCGGACGGCGTCGGCCAGCCCTCCGACTCCCACGGCACCCACGTGTCCGGCATCGCGGCCGCCGCGACCGGCAACGGGGTCGGCATCGCCGGTGTCGCGCCCGACGCCAAGGTCATGCCGGTCAAGGTTCTGGAGGACGGCAGCGGCGCCTACGAGGACATCGCCAACGGCGTCCGCTACGCCGCCGACCACGGCGCCGACGTCATCAACATGAGCCTGGGCGGCCTGCAAGGCACCCAGCTGCTCACCCTGACCGGCGTCGAGACCCAGCTGCAGGACGCGATCACCTACGCGGTCGGCAAGGGCGTCGCGGTCGTCGCGGCCGCCGGCAACGACAGCATCCCGCTGTGCAACGAGCCCGGCTTCGACGCCGGCGTGCTGTGCGTGACCTCGACCGACAAGCGCGAGGCGCGCAGCGCCTTCAGCAGCGGCCCGCTCAAGCCGGACCTGAACGCGGTCGCAGCACCCGGCGGCTCGCTGCTGCCGGTCTGCGGCGAGGACATCCTGTCGTCGGTCCCGGCCGGCCAGGGCAGCTCCGGTGCGACCTGCGGCTACGGCACGAACTACGACGAGTACGCCGGCACCTCGATGGCGACGCCGCACGTCGCCGGCGTCGCGGCGCTGCTCGCCGCGCAGGGCCGCTCGGTGCACAACATCTACGCGACGCTGACCTCGACCGCGCGCACGCCGGTCACCGGCCTGCGCGGCGTGTTCACCCCGGCGTACGGCTACGGGATCGTCGACGCCGCCGCGGCCGTCGCCGCCCCCCTGGGGTAGGCGCCACCAGCCGCTGACCTTCGGCAGGGGTCAGTGAAGGGCGAGGGCCGGACGGGACTCCCGTCCGGCCCTCGTCTGTCCCCGCCCCGCCCCGCCCGCGCCCGCCCCCGCCCCCGCCCCCCCGCCGTGGATCACGTAAACGTGATCCACCGATGCCTTGCACGGGTTGCAGGCCGTGCAAGGCGACAGCGGACCGTGTGAAGTGCGCGCCGAACCGTGCCGCAGGGCGACCTCAGCCGAAGAAGACCTCGGCCTCGGCGTAGAGGTGCGGGTCGACCAGCTTGAGGACCGTGGTGGCGTCGCCGAGCGGCACCCGTTCGATCTCGGTGCCGCGCAGCGCGACCATGGTGCCCCAGTCGCCGTCGTTGACGGCGTCGATGGCGTGCAGCCCGAAGCGGGTGGCGAGCCAGCGGTCACGGGCCGTCGGCGTACCGCCGCGCTGGATGTGGCCGAGCACCGTGGTGCGGGCCTCCTTGCCGGTGCGCTTCTCGATCTCCTTCTCGAGCATCTGGCCGATGCCGCCGAGACGGACGTGGCCGAACGAGTCGAGCTCGCCGTCAGCGAGCACCATCGTCCCCTCCGCGGGGGTGGCGCCCTCGGACACCACGAGGATCGGCGCGTAGTGGCTCTCGAAGCGCGCTTCGACGTAGGCGCACACCTTCTCGATGTCGAACGGCACCTCGGGGATGAGGATGATGTTGGCGCCGCCCGCCATGCCGGCATGCAGCGCGATCCACCCGGCGTGCCGGCCCATGACCTCGACGATGAGCGCGCGGTGGTGCGACTCGGCGGTGGTGTGCAGCCGGTCGATCGCCTCCATGGCGACGTTGACCGCGGTGTCGAACCCGAAGGTGTAGTCGGTCGCGTTGAGGTCGTTGTCGATGGTCTTCGGTACGCCGACGACGTGCACGCCGTGCTCGTGCAGCTTGGTCGCCACGCCGAGGGTGTCCTCGCCCCCGATCGCGATGAGCGCGTCGACGCCGAGCTCCTTGAGGTTGTGCTCGATCTTCTCCACACCGCCGTCGATCTTGAACGGGTTGGTGCGGGACGAGCCGAGGATCGTGCCGCCGCGCGGCAGGATGCCGCGCACCTCCTGGACGCCGAGCGGCGTCGTCAGTCCCTCGAGGGGGCCGCGCCAGCCGTCCCGGAAGCCGACGAACTCGTGGTCGTACGACGTCGTTCCCTTACGCACGACAGCACGGATCACGGCGTTCAGACCTGGACAGTCACCGCCACCGGTGAGGACTCCGATTCGCATGAGAGCGACCCTAGGGCACCTCTATAGGGTCGGGTCATGACGTTCTCAGTCGTCGGACGGTCGGCGGACGGCGCATCGGTCGGCGTCGCCGTCGCCTCGAAGTTCCTCGCGGTCGGGGCCGCCGTGCCGGCCGCCGAGGCGCAGGTGGGGGCCGTGGCCACCCAGTCCTACGCCAACCTCTCCTACCGGCCCGACGGGCTGGCCATGCTGCGTTCCGGGCGCAGCGCGCAGGACACGCTGGACGCGCTGGTGGCCGCCGACGAGGGCCGGTCGCAGCGCCAGGCGGGGGTGGTCGACCGGACGGGCGGCGCGGCGACGTACACGGGTGACGACTGCCACCCGTGGGCCGGTGGACGCACCGGCGACGGCTTCGCGGTCCAGGGCAACATCCTGGTCGGGCCGGAGGTGGTCGAGGCGATGGCGGCCGCTTGGCTCGGGGCGGCCGATGCGCCGCTGCCCGAGCGCCTGCTCGTCACCCTGGCAGCGGGTGACGACGCCGGCGGCGACCGCCGCGGCCGGCAGAGTGCGGCGCTGATGGTGGCGCGGCGCGGCGGCGGGTACGGCGGCGAGTCCGACGTCGAGGTCGACCTTCGCGTCGACGACCACACCGCGCCGGTGGCCGAGCTGCGCCGGCTGCTCGACCTGCACCAGCTCTACTTCGGCACCCCCGACCCCGCGACGCTGCTGCCGCTGGAGGGCGAGCTGGCCGCCGAGGTGGCAGACCGGCTGTCGTCGCTCGGTCACCCGACGCTCGACGACTGGGCCGGCGTGGAGAACTTCGAGGAGCGGATGGTCGACGGGGCGATCGACCCCTTGGTCCTCGAGCAGCTGCGCGCGAAGAGCGAGGTCTGAGGCGTGGCGGTGCTCGCGATCGACGCCGGGACCACCGGCGTCACGGCTCTGGTGGTCGACGAGTCGGGCTCCGTCGTGGCCCGCGGCTACGAGGAGTTCCCGCAGCACTTCCCCCGCCCCGGCTGGGTGGAGCACGAGCCGGAGCAGATCTGGCAGGCCACGCTGGCCGCCTGCCGGCAGGCGCTCACCGGGCGGACGGTGACGGCGGTCGGCCTCACCAACCAGCGGGAGACGGCCGTGCTGTGGGACCGGCAGTCGCTGGCCGCACCGCGCCGCGCGGTGGTGTGGCAGGACCGGCGCTCCAGCGCCGTGTGCGACCGGCTACGCGACGCGGGCCACGAGGACCGCGTCCGCGGGCTCACCGGCCTGCGCTTCGACCCGTACTTCACCGGGACCAAGCTGACCTGGCTCGCGGAGAACGACCCGTCGTCCTGGGCCGGCGTGACCTCCGGCGACGTGGTCGTCGGCACCGTCGACTCCTACCTCGTCGCCCGGCTGACCGGGGGCAAGCGACACGTCACCGACGCCTCCAACGCCTCACGCACGCTGCTCTACGACATCACCTCGGGCGACTGGTCCGACGAGCTGTGCGAGCTGCTGTCGGTGCCCCGCTCCGCTCTGCCCGAGGTCGTGCCGTCGTACGGAGAGGTCGGCCGCACCGCACCGTCGTCGTTCCTCGGGCTGGACCTGCCGGTCGCCGGCATCGCGGGCGACCAGCAGGCGGCGCTGTTCGGGCAGGCGTGCTTCGCCGAAGGCGAGTCGAAGTGCACCTACGGCACCGGGTCGTTCGTCCTCGTCAACACCGGCACCACCCTCGAGCGCTCGGACGCCGGGCTGCTCAGCACCGTCGCGTGGATGGCGCCCGACGGCACGCTGACCTACGCGCTCGAGGGCGCGATCTTCGTCACGGGGTCGGCGGTGCAGTGGCTGCGCGACGGGCTGCGGATCGTCGACACCGCAGCCGAGACCGAGTCGCTGGCCGCCTCGGTGCCCGACAGCGGCGGCGTCGTCTTCGTACCGGCCCTCACCGGGCTCGGCGCCCCCGACTGGGACCCGGCCGCGCGCGGGACGATCCTCGGCATCACCCGCGGCACCACCCGGGCCCACGTCGTGCGCGCGACGCTGGAGGCGATCGCCTTCGAGGTGCGCGACGTCGTCGAGCTGCTGCCGCGCATCACGACGCTGCGCGTCGACGGTGGCGCCGCGGCCAACGACCTGCTGCTGCAGTTGCAGGCCGACACCCTGGGCATGCCGGTCGAGCGTCCCGGCGTGCTGGAGACCACCGGTCTCGGCGCGGCGTTCCTCGCCGGGCTCGGCACCGGCGTGTGGTCGTCCACCGACGAGCTCGCGTCGACGTGGTCCCGCGACGCGCTGTTCGAGCCGGCACCCGGCGTCGACCAGGACGCCCGCGCGGCGGCGTACCGCCGGTGGCGCGCGGCGGTGGAACGGGCGAAGGGGTGGGCCGCGCTGTAGCAGCGCGCCCCACCCCTCCGGGCACGGCCGTCAGAGGTCGACGGGCCGCAGGACGTAGTTGATGCCGTGGGCGATCTGCTTATTGCCCTTGTTGATGTTCAGCAGAGCCGGCTTCGTCGACGGGTCGTAGTCGTCGGCGTCCTGGTCGATGAGACCGATCCGGCCGGAGAAGGGGCTGAGCACGTCGACCGTGAGCGTCCCGCCCTGGGCAGTGGTGAGAGCCGCGCCGTCCGAGGCCAGCGCCTTCTTCGCGGTGATGGTCGCGCCCGGCACGACGTGGTAGAGCAGCACGGTCTCGACGGTGTCGATCCCGAGGCCGGCGACCGCATCGAAGACCTTCTTCTCGCTGCGGACCCACTTCCCGGTCAGGTCGAAGACCAGCGCACGGAACGCCCGGTCCGTTGGCACGAACGCGGTAACACGAGTCTTGCCCTTGGTGAGAACTCCGACAGCCGAGTCCGGCTTGGCGTCGAGGACAGCAAGCACGGCCTGCGTCGCGACGTCGAAGTCATTCTTGTGGTGATCGAAGGTATTGCCGTCCGAGGTGAGCACCTTGGCGAGCGAGCGGTTGCCTTGCGCTGCGCTGCTCGGAGCAGCGGCGGTCAGTGCGCCACCGGCTACCAGAGCGACAGTGGCGACGACTGCGGCGATTCGGGGTCGGGGAGACATCAGCGACTCCTAGGAGAGGGGATGGATATCACGAGATTCCGTGACGACCGACTCCCCGGATGCAGGGCAGCGCCGTTGATGCGACGACCGGAGCGTGCTCCGGTCGGATGTGCGCACCGGCACCGGACTCGCCGCCGGCCCGGCGTGCTCGGCGCCGACGAAGGTCAGCGGCGGCGACTCAGACCGAGGCGGTCAGCCGAGCTCGTCGTCGAGGCCCTGCTGGATGGCGTAGCGGACCAGCTCCACGCGGTTGTGCAGCTGCAGCTTGTTGAGGGTGTTCTGCACGTGGTTCTGCACGGTGCGGTGCGAGAGGACGAGCCTCTCGGCGATCTGCTTGTAACCCATGCCCTTGGCGACCATCCGGAGCACCTCGGTCTCGCGGTCGGTGAGCTGCGGCGCGGGCGGGCCGGACGAGGGTTCGACCGACAGGCGCCGGTACTCCCCCAGCACCAGGCCGGCGAGCCCGGGCGTGAAGACCGCCTCGCCGACGGCCGTGCGCTCGACGGCGGCCAGCAGCTCCTCGCGGGACGCCGACTTCACCAGGTAGCCGGTGGCGCCGGCCTTGACGGCCTCGAGCACGTCGGCGTGCTCGCCGCTCGCCGAGAGCACCAGCACCCGCATGGTCGGGTCTGCCGACAGCAGCCGGCGGGTCACCTCGACACCGGAGAGCACCGGCAGCTGGAGGTCGAGCACGACGACCTGAGGGCGCGCGGCGGGCGCGCGCCGTACGGCCTCGCCGCCGTCGGCCGCGGTCGCGACGACCTCGTGGCCGGCCTCGGTCAGGTCCCGCGCCACCGACTCGCGCCACATCGGGTGGTCGTCGACCACCATCACCCTCGTCATCCGGCTCCGCCTCCCGCTGGTCCGCCGGTCATCCCGTCACCGGAACCCGAAGCTCGACCTCGGTGCCGGCACCGGGCGCCGACTCGACGGCCATCGTGCCCCCCAGGTCGCGGACCCGGCCCTCGATGGACGACGCCACGCCGAGACGGCCCTCGGCGCGCGCCTCGGCGAGCCGGGCCGCCTCGAAGCCGCTGCCGTCGTCGCGGACGCTGACGACCAGCTCGTGGCCCTCGTGCTCCAGCAGCACCCACGCGCGCGCCGCCTCGCCGGCGTGCGCCGCGACGTTGGACAGCGCGGCACCCACCGCCGCCGCCACCTCGCGGGCACGCGCCGCGGCGAGCACGACCGGCGTGGCGGGTGTCGACACGGTCACCGACGCCGAGGCGTACGACGCGAGCAGCGCACGGAGGTCGATGTCGCCGGCGACCTCTTCCGGCGGGGCGCCGATGAGCGAGCGCAGCGCCTGCTCCTGCTCGGCCGCCAGCAGCCCGATCTCCGCGGCCTCCCCGCCCGCCTCGCGGCCGCGGCGTCCGACCAGGGCGAGCACCTGGAGCACGCCGTCGTGGATGTCGCGGGAGAGCCGGTCGCGCTCGCGGGCGGCCGCCTCGACCGACAGGGCGCGGGCGAGCGCGAGCTCGCCGCGGCGGGCGAGGGCGACCGTCCAGCCCACCAGGGCGCCGGCGAGCAGCAGCAGCACGATGTTGTTCGCGGTGGTGATGGTCAGTGCCTGGCGGTGCGCCAGGTCGGCGGCCCCCACGACGGCCGCGGCCCCGATACCGGCGAGCCAGCCACCCCGGATCGCGACGGCGAGCACCGGGGCGGCGGCCCAGGTCACCGGCAGGGTCTGGGCGCCGGCGGCGATGAGGTCAGGGTCGTCCAGGAGCAGCGACGACAGGACCGCCGCGGCGCCGATCGCCAGGTCGAGGCCGACGACCGGCCAGCGCCGTCCGGCCGGCACGCTGTAGAGGCCGGCCACCACCACCGTCCAGGCAGCCATCAGCCCGAGGACGACCCAGCCGCCGACCGGGTGCAGGTACTCGTCGTAGCGCCGGACGTAGGCGACCACGGCGTAGAGCAGGCCGAGGGCACGGAAGACTGCCAGCGCTCGCCACAGCACGGTCTCGAAGCCCACCCGCCGATCCTCCCGCACCCGGCCGGCGCACCGGCGCTTCCGGCGGTGCCGGGAGCGTCCGACGTCGTGCGGCGAGGTCAGGCCGCGGGGGCGTGGTCGCCCTGGTCGTCCTGGTCGGCCGACGCCGTGGCGAGCCCGTCGGTGCGCTGCTCGGCCTTCTTGTCCTTCTCGGCCTTCTCGGCCTTGAGGCGGTCCTTGGCGACCTGCGCGTAGACGTCGACGTACTCCTGGCCGGAGAGGTCCATGAGCTCGTACATGACCTCGTCGGTGATCGAGCGGAGCACGAACCGGTCGCCCTCCATCCCCTCGTAGCGGGAGAACTCGAGCGGCTTGCCGATGTTGATCCCGACCCGGATGCCGAATGTCGGGCGCTTGCGCCCGGGAGGCTGGATCTTCTCGGTGTCGATCATGGCGACAGGGAGGACGGGGACGCCGGCCTCGAGCGACATCCGGGCGACGCCGGTCTTGCCGCGGTAGAGCCGGCCGTCGGGCGAGCGGGTGCCCTCGGGGTAGATCCCGAGCAGCTCACCGCGGCGGAGCACCTTGAGCCCGGCGTTCAGCGCCGCCTCCGAGGCCTGCCCGCCGGTGCGATCGACGGGGAGCTGGCCGACGCCGCGGAAGAAGCCGGCCGTGAGCCGGCCCTTGATGCCGCGGCCGGTGAAGTAGTCGGCCTTGGCGAGGAAGGTGACCCGGCGGTCGATGACCAGGGGCAGGAAGATCGAGTCGGAGAACGAGAGGTGGTTGCTCGCGAGGATCGCGCCGCCGTCGTCGGGGACGTTCTCGAGACCGATCACGTAGGGCCGGAAGATGAGGCGCAGGACCGGGCCGAGCACGACGCGCTTGAGGAACCAGTAGAACACCGGCGCTGCCTCCTCCTCCGCTTGTGACGTCACCCGTGCCCGCTCGGCACCCCGCGAACACTAGTACCCCCCGCGTGCCCGAAACGTGCCGCTGCGCAGCGTCGCCGGGCCGGCGTAGCAGGGACGCCGGTCGGGGGTTCGTGCGACGATGCCGGCATGCCGTTGATGCCGGGTGCCGAGCCGTTCTCGCACGAGGGCGGGCGCACCGGTGCCCTGCTGGTCCACGGGTTCACCGGCACCCCGCAGGGCATGCGCGCCTGGGGCCAGCACCTCGCGGCGGCCGGACTGAGCGTGGAGGTGCCCCGGCTGCCCGGGCACGGCACCACGGTCGCGGAGGCCAACCTCACGCACTGGGAGGACTGGTACGCCGAGGTCGAGCGTCAGCTGGCCCGGCTGCGGGAGCGCTGCGACGACGTCTTCGTCATGGGCCTGTCGATGGGCGGGACGCTGTCGATCCGGCTCGCGGAGGAGCACGGCGACGAGATCGCCGGGCTGGTGCTGGTCAACCCGAGCCTGCTCACGAAGCGGCCGGACCGGTTCCTGCTCCCCCTCCTGCGGCTGGCCGTGCCGACCTGGGCCGGCATCGCCAGCGACATCAAGAAGCCCGGCGAGGTCGAGCTCGCCTACGACAAGCTGCCGGTGAAGGCCGCCTACCAGCTCAGCCGGCTGTGGGTGACGACGCGCGCCGACCTGGGCAAGGTCAGCCAGCCGCTGCTCGTGCTGCGGTCGACCGAGGACCACGTCGTCGAGCCGGACAGTGCGCGGCTGCTGCTGGAGAAGGTCACCTCCACCGATGTGCAGGAGGTGCTGCTCGAGAACAGCTACCACGTGGCCACGCTCGACAACGACGCCCCGCTGATCTTCGAGCGCAGCCTGGACTTCGTGCGTCGGCTCGCCACGAGCGACCAGTCGGCCCTGTAGCGCCATGAACGCCGTGCCCCCTCGCCGCGACAACGGCCTGCGCGCGACGTCGTACGTCCGGCTGGACGACGTCGCGACGCACCTCGTCGACGAGCTGCTGTCGCGGCTGCGGGACGCCGGGGTGGCGGCCTACAGCGCGCCGACGCTGGGCCGGCGCGGGCCGTACGGCGAGACGGTGCCGCCGGTGGGGCCGAGCGACTCGGTCTACGTCGACACCGTGCGCCGCGACCGGGCCCGCACGGTCAAGGAGGACTACCTGCGCGAGATCGACGACGACCTCGCGTGGTCCGACATCGTCGCCGGCTTCGACCTGAAGATCCCCGACGAGGTGCCCCGCTGGCCGGTGGCCGAGGACGTCGCCCCCGAGGAGCAGCGCGCCGCGCCTGCGGCCGAGGACCGGCCCGGCCCGACCATCGGCTTCGACGTCCTGCGCGACCGGGTCGACGCTCCCCCGCTGGCGCGGCCCGAGGACACCGAGGACCACTACCAGCCACCGCCCCCGCCGCCGCTGCCCGAGATCGACCGGGTCGGGCGGTTCGCCTGGGCGGGTTTCCTGGGCGGCCCGCTCATGCTTCTCCTCGCGCTGCTGACGGGCGTCCAGCTCGACGGGTGGGTCGGACTGCTGGCGGTCGGCGGGTTCGTGGCAGGCTTCGTCACGCTCGTCGCCCGGATGAAGGACCGTCCCCCCACGGACACCGGCCCGGACGACGGCGCCGTCGTCTGAGCACCCACTCCAGGAGGTAGTCCCGTGACCAGCGAGACCGTCGAGGTACGCGGCCACCTGATCGACTCCGGGGTGCTGTCCCGGGTGCTCGACGACATCCTCGAGTACGGCGGCGACTACTCGATCGACAAGTTCGAGGTGGGCAAGACGCCGACCGACGAGTCGTACGCCCGGCTGACGGTCCGCTCGGACAACGACGACGACAGCGCCCGGCTCGTCATGCGGCTGCAGACCCACGGCGTGAACCCGACCGACCCCGGCGAGGCGGTCGTGCGCGAGGTCCAGACCGACGGGGTCTTCCCCGACGACTTCTACTCGACGACGAACCTCGAGACGGTCGTGCGGCTGGGCACCCGCTGGGTGCCCGTCGAGAACCCCGAGATGGACTGCGGGATCCTCGTGACCGGCGACCGCGCGCGCACCATCGCCGTGAGCGAGATCCGCGCCGGCGACCAGCTCGTCTGCGGCGCCTCCGGCGTGAAGGTGGTGCCGCTCCCCGCGATCGACAGGAGCGTCGGTGGCTTCGAGTTCATGAACTCCGAGGTCTCCTCCGAGAAGCCACAGGCCCTGCTGGTCCGGCAGATCGCGCAGCAGATGCGCGACGTCAAGGCCGAGGGCAAGAAGATCCTCTGGGTCGGGGGCCCGGCGGTCGTGCACACCGGCGCGGCGCCCGCGATGGTCGCCCTCGTCGAGGCCGGCTACGTCGACGTGCTGTTCGCCGGCAACGCGCTGGCCACCCACGACATCGAGGCGTCCCTGTTCGGCACGTCGCTCGGTGTCGACCTCAAGCAGGGTCGCGGGGTCGAGCACGGCCACGAGCACCACATCCGGGCGATCAACCAGATCCGCAAGGCCGGCTCGATCGCCCAGGCCGTCGAGACCGGGGTGCTGACCGGTGGCGTCATGCACTCGCTCGTCACCCACGGCAAGGAGTTCGTCCTCGTCGGCTCGGTGCGCGACGACGGCCCGCTGCCCGACGTCTACACCGACGTCATCGAGGGTCAGCGCGCCATGCGCGGCGGCCTCAAGGACGTCGGCTTCGCCATCATGGTCGCGACCATGCTGCACTCCGTGGCCACCGGGAACATCCTGCCGGCGTCGATCCCGCTGGTCTGCGTCGACATCAACCCGGCCACCGTGACCAAGCTGGCCGACCGCGGCTCGGCGCAGGCCCGCGGCATCGTCACCGACATCGGGCTCTTCCTCGAGCAGCTGGCCCTCGAGCTGGCCCCGGCGTACCGCGCCGGCGAGCGCCCCGGCGAGGACGTCTGACAACGCCTGACCACCGCTCGTCCGGTCAGTGCTCGGCACGACCTGCGAACCGGTAGTGCCTGGGACGCGTCCTCGTGCCGAGGCGCGACGCCATCAGGTGGCGCCGCCCGGACAGGAGGTCGCCATGACCCCACATCCCTGCTCCCACCCCCTCACCGTCGCACGACGGCTGCGTGCGGTCGCGGCACTCGGCGCCGCGCTGCTCGCCATCCCGCTGGTCGCCGCGACGTCGGCCGCCGCTGCGGCGCCGGCCAACGACGCCCGGTCCGCGGCCCAGGCCGTCGGCGTGCTGCCGGTCGCGATCCAGGGCGCGACCGCCGGATCCACGGTCGAGCCCGACGAACCGGGCGGCTGCAGCCCGATCAAGGGCTCGCTCTGGTACGCGTTCACGCCGGCCAAGGACCGGTCGGTCCTGCTCGCCCTCGACGCTGCCGGCGACCTCGACGCCACGCTCGACGTGTTCACCCGCGAGCGCTCCCAGCTGTCGTCGGTCGGCTGCCAGACGACCAATCGACGGGGCGAGGCCACCCTCGACCTCGACGTCACCAGCGGCACGGAGTACCTCGTCCGGGTCGCAGCACGCACCGGGTCCGCCGACGACGCCTTCGTCCTGAGGATCGTCGCGCCCGACGACCCGGCGACGGCGCCGGGCGTCAAGCTCCCCGCTACTGGTGTGGCTGCTTCGGTGCAGCGTTTCGCGAACCAGGACGACGCCTGGTACGTCGACCTCGTCAGAGGCCGCACCTACCGGATGAACGTCGTGACGGTCGGCGACGACTGCGTCGACGTCGAGCTCTTCGCGGCCGGCACGAAGAGCTTCGCCACCTCGCCGCTGCGCCGCACCTCGTGCGACGCGCACACCGTGTTCGCCGCCCAGCGGACCGGGCGGTACCCGATCCGGGTGACGGCACCTCGCAACAGCCGCTCGGTGCTGAGGTACCGGCTGCGGGTCGGCCCTGCATCGGCCGACGACACGGCCCCTGGCCTGCCGCTCGTTGCGGATCGCGACGTTCACGGCCGCCTGCGCGGCAGCGAGCTCGACGCGCTCGACCTCTACCGGTTCGGAGTCGCGCACCGCAGCGACATGCGGGTCCGGCTCGCCACCGGACGCCGGTTCGAGATGCTGCTGATCGCCGCCGGTGGCCGGGTCCTCGGCTCCGGGCGGCACAGCGTCGACGCCCGGCTCGGTCGTGGCCGCTACTTCGTCGCGGTCCGGGCCCTCGACGGCGCCGACGGTGCGTACGTAGTGCGGCGCCACGCCCGCACCATCACCTCCGCGCGGACCCTGGTCAACGGCTCCCGCAGCGCCACGGTCGGCCAGGGCAGGTCGGTCACCCTGTCCGTCCGGGTCTCGCCCGCCGTCGACGGCCCGGCGACTCTGCTCGTGGAGCGCTTCGACCCGATCGATGGCTGGCTGTTCGCGGCCCGGTTCCACCCGCAGGCCGGAAGGGGGACGGCCGGCATCTCGTGGACGCCGCCCAAGCTCGGCCGCTACCGGGTGGCCGGCGAGTTCGACGGCACGTTCCGCGCGAGCCCGAGCGACGGGGGCACCGCGACCTTCGCCGTCGTCGAGCCGCTCACGCTGACGGCACTCGCACGGTGACCAGGACCGGGCGGTGGTCGCTCCCGACCGCCGCCCGGTGGTCGTCGACGACCTCGTAGTCGACGACCTCGACCGCGGGCGTGGCGAAGGCGCCGTCGATGCGACGGTCGGGCCTTCCGGCGGGGAACGTGTGGCCGCTGCCCGGGCCGAGGTCGCGCATGCCCTGCTCCTCGAGGTAGGTCCACGCGGTGCGCCCGGGCCGTTCGTTGAGGTCGCCGGCCGCGAAGGCGTGCTGGGCGCCGGATGCGCGCAGCACCTCGAGACCGCGGCGCACGTGCTCCAGCCGCTCGGTCTCGGGCAGCGGCAGGTGCAGGCTCGCGACGGCGAGCCGGACCCCGGACTTGCGGACGACGGCGGCTGCCACTCCCCGGTCCGGCCAGCCGACCCGGTAGCGGGACAGAGCCAGCTCCGCCGTGCGCTCGACGTCGACGCGCAGGTGCGCGAGCAGCGCGGTGCCGCCGGTCGTCCCGCCACCGGTCACGTAGAGCAGGCCGCAGTCCCGGGCCAGCCGGGCCGCCCTGGCCCGCCACCGGACGAACTTCGGCGCCTCCTGGACACAGACCACGTCGGGGTCCAGCGACCGCACCAGGGAGGTCAGTGCCTGGGTGTCGTCGCGGAGTCCGTGCAGGTTCCAGGACAGGATCTTCAGGTCGGCAGGCACCCGGTGACGCTACCCACCACCGCGCCTACTTCACCAACCGCAGGGCATCGGGTCCGCTCGCAGCCCCGGGCGTGCCCGTGTAGTTGTCGGTGAAGCTCGAGGGGTTGCCCGAGAAGCGGAACGAGCCGGTGACGATGAGCGAGTTCACCGAGAAGGCCCCATTGCCCCTGGCGTCGAAAAGCGAGCGGGCACCGTAGATGTCGCCTGTGATCGACGTGGCACCGTTGCCGACAAGTCGCATGTCGGCCGTGTTGTTGCGGTCGTAGACGATCGCGAAGGTCCGTCCCGCGTAGGCACGGCCGGTGACGGAGAAGGCGCCCTGCCCAGCCGCCTCGACCGAGCCACCCGCCTCTCCCGACGTCGCGCACGCGCGCGTGGTCGTGACGGCATTGTTGCCGTGCCCTGTGGTCGTGGAGCACGCGAAGTAGAAGAGGACGCCGCCGGCGGGGGTCGCGACCAGACTCTGCTGGCCGGTGAGCTTGTTGTCGCCGACGATCACGTACACGCCGGTGGCGAAGGACGAGCAGCCAAGGACGCTGATGTAGCTGCCAGGCGTGCACGCGCCGGCCCCGTCCACCGCGGTCTGGCCCAGGACCGCCGGTGGAAGCGGGATGTCTGCCAGGGGGTCGGTGAAATGGGCGATCTGCGTCCCGGCCGGGTTGAGGTTCGACTCCGGGAGCCCGGTCCCGGCGACCCCGATACCGGCCGCGGTGATGGAGCCGTTTGGTCCGACTGAGAGGTTGCCGTTGATAGCGACCCCGCCGTTCACGACGAGCGCGTCACCGTTCTGCCCGGCCCAGTCGCCAAGCACGCAGACCACGCACGTGACGGACGAGTCCGGTTGCAGAGAGGCCTGCGCCAGCGCGCTGATGTCCGAGCCGCGGTAACCGACGATGCCGCCGAAGAAGCTACCGGTGTGCTTGGTGGGCACGGCGACCTGAACCTTCTTGGGGACGGCCCCCGAGTCGTAGGCGATGCAGGTCGTGTTAGTCGGCTGACCGCCGACAACAGTGGTCCACCCGGCCGGGACCGTGGCGTTGCACCCAGCCCAGTCGGCATTCGTCGTCCCGAAGTTTCTGGCGGCGTACTGCTTCACGGCCGCGATCGATGGCCCGGCCCGCAGGACTCCGGCCGCACTGTAGAGCTCGCCGGCGCCGGCCAGGGCCGCCGCGTCGGCGGTGTTCTGGGCCTCCCGACGCGTCTCCCGGGCGAAGCCGAGGTCGACCACCAGCGCCGCGAGCGTGAACATCACCAGCGCGAAGATCGCCACGATGATCGCGATCGCGCCACGCTCCCCGTCGCGCCGCAGCATCACGGCGCACACCAGGACCAAGTCTGGCCGGCCGGGAGAGAGTCCTGGTGCGGCGCGTAGGTGTGTGCACCGTCTTCGATCCGCATCCGGACCGACGAGCGCAGCATCCCGTCCGAGGGGAGCGGGGTCAGCCCGGTCAGGGCGCGCTCCTTGACGACCGCGCAGACGAGCAGCTGCTGGCCCTTCTTCCAGTCCGTGCTCGCGGTGCCGTCGGGGTTGTAGACGGCGACCCTCGCGTAGGTGGTGCCGCCCATCGGTCCCACCTGCGCCCGCGTGTTGCACGCGAACAGCGCCATGCCTGTCTGTCCGGTGCAGCCGGCAGCCACCGACGTGTCGTCGACGACGGCCCGCCGGGCGCCCTCCCGGGCCCCTTGCCGGACGTTCAACGAGTCGCTGAACCACATCCCGTAGTCGAGGATGCCGAGCATCACCATGAGAAGAACCGGCACGACCAGGGCGAACTCGACTGCTGCTGCCCCGCGCTCGCGCCGGCCGCGTCCAACATTCATCTCGCCCCCGAGACGTCGCAGCCGTTACTAACCGTGACGATACGAGCCCGGCACTCGTTGGCACCCTCGGCCGAACGGCCAGATCGACGCACGACCGTGTCACGTTGGGTGACGGGGCCAAATGGGTGAACAGGGTCCAGGCGATGGACCCGCAAACCCGGCAACCTGGTCGTTCTCGACCGCCCTGGCTCCACCTTCCCGCCCATCTTGAGCGGACGCCCGCGAAGGTCCGCGCAGCGCCTTTAGACTGCGGGACGCCGGGCCACCGCGGAACGGCTCGATCAGGGGTGGGGCAGTACCGATGCGGCTCAGGCACACATCGCGGGGTGACTCCGGCGCGGCCGCCGTCGAGTTCGCCCTCGTCGGCCGTCCTGCTGCTGACGCTGGTCTTCGGCATCATCCAGTACGGATACTACTTCTTCCAGCTGCAAGCAGGCACCTCCGCCGCCCGCGAAGGCAGCCCGGATCGCGGCGGTCGGGTTCGACTCATGCGCGAACTGGAAGGCCGCCGCCAGAGGACGCGCTAGCGGCATCAATGTCGCGTCGCTCAACTACACGTTGGCCTTCACACCGTCGACTCCGACAGTCGGCGGCCAGGCCACCGTCACAACTTCATTCCCGCCTACCAAGTTCGGGTTCGCCTTCATCCCGCTGCCATCAGGTGACATCACCCAAACGGCCAAGATCCGCGTCGAGCAGGTCTACGCGACGCAGCCGTCGACATGTTGACGCGCCGACCTGCGGAAGG
Source organism: uncultured Actinomycetota bacterium (assembly GCA_963784645.1). Classification (GTDB taxonomy): domain Bacteria; phylum Actinomycetota; class Actinomycetes; order JACCUZ01; family JACCUZ01; genus JBBRVW01. The sequence goes on from CAWARY010000020.1 coordinate 315,765, forward strand.
ACGGTGCCGTTGCCGTCATCGTTGCCATTCTTGCTCTGACCCTGTTCGCATCAGGCGCACTCGCGGTGGACATCGGGAACATGTGGAGTCGACGCCGGATGGCGTCAGACGATCGGCTGACTTTGCGGCGCTTGCTGGCGCCGCCAAGCTTCCGGACCAAGCAGCGGCAGTCCCAGGCCGCATATGACTACCTGCAAACCCACGACCCCGTTCGCCCGAGGGTACGTTCACGCAAGCGCTCAGCTGACGGACAACATTCTGGCGAACGGCGAGATCACCGTCGACCCGGCAAGGAACTCCGTGAGCGTCGACCTGGCGCCACGCAGGGTTCAATTTCGGCCTCGCCAACGCGGCTGCGATTCTCCAGCGGCACCGTGTCCGCTCACGCGGTCGCGGCGCTGCGAAGCCCCTCGAAGCTTCTTCCGTTCTTCCTTCCGATCGACTGCAGCAACGGGCCAGAGCTCCTCTAAGGAGGGCCCCCAGTCGTCCGGACCAGTAACCGAGCCGACACCCGTTTTCCAGACGACACCGGCAGCGCACCTCGCAGGGCGCCGAAGGCGACGCTTGACCCTCTCCGTGCCGTCCACCGGGACGGAGGGGACCGCCGATTCCCTCCCTGAGCATCCAGGGCACGAAGTTCGAAGCCACAGGCATGCGGGTCGACTTCACTCGCGGCACCACGGTCGCAACGTTGCACTGGCGTCTCCGCGACCCTTGGCTCCGGAAACGTGCACGACGCCATCACCGTAGCTGTGCCAGCGCACGGTAACGTCGACACCGGGCACCTGGTTCGTGCGCAGTGTGGACCACCAAGGGCTGGAGCTCAGACCAGGAGACGCCTGGCGATCGCTGCGGCTGGACCTCCGCAGTGCCGTCTGTCCTGCGGGCAGAAGTCGACCGGCGACTTTGGCATGCTCGAACAGCCCGCGCCGCGACGTCAACGGCAACCAGAACCAGCTTGACCGGAACATCGCGCTCGGGCTGGACCACGGTGTCGTCCAGTTCACGGGCACGCTCCCGAACAAGACCGATCGCGACAACTGCACCGAGCGGGCCAACACGCCAATGCACGGACGGAATCTTCGACAATGACCCGACAATCGACACCGCGAACTGCATGGACATCGAATAACGGCAACAAGGTCGATGCGGCCACCGATGGGTTGATCCTCGGTGGCGCCGGGACTTCTCGGGACGCCTGACCGGATCAGCGCGCAAGACATGCCCCGGCGCAGCCGGCGGCCCGAATCCCGACTTCTTTCCTGGGTCGTCAAGATCAACAACGACACCGTTCGACTGCTACCTGTTGCCTGGACACACGGTTCGCCGAGCTGTCAGACGAGAATTTGGCTACCGCGATATCTGGATCCCGCGATCGTCGACTCGCCAAGATTCTTCTTCGTTCCCGCCATCTACTACGGCTATAACCCGCCCCAACGGGTACTACCCCATTGTCGTCGATGCGCGGCGTCTTCATCACCGACCAGTCGACGAGCACGGCCGCGACCGCGGCCAACGGGCTGCACGGCGAGCAATACGAAGCTGACCCAGATCCAGGTCCTCGCCTTCAAGCATTCAAGCGATCCCCGGTGACCTTGCTGACGGCGGCAATGGCGTCACATACTTCGGCAGCGGCGCCGAGGGTGGTTCGGCTGGATCGAGTAGGATCGTTCGATGAGTTCGGACCGAGTGATCAGAGCACGAGGCCGGTGTCGCCGATGATGATGACGTTGCTCGCCGCGAGGTAGCTCGAGTTGAAGCAGGCGTTGTTGCCGTTCATGACGAAGTCGTAGACCACCACCATGGTGCGCGAGGCGGCACCGCACCCGTTCCCGCCCATGGCCAGCTTGGTGGCCGGCGCGTAGACGGTGCCCGTCACCGAGTTCCCGGCGCCGCCCTGCATGCTCAGCGTGGCCGCGTTGTCGCGGTCGTAGACGATCGCCAGACCCTGCAGCTCGCCCGGACGTGGGTGCGGCGATCGTGAGGTTGCCGTTGCCGCTTCCGTCCAGGGTCCCGGGGGTGGTGTCCCCCAGGCACGTGCTCGCCCGGACCCCCGACGTGCCGCAGGTGAAGTAGAGGGTGACACCGAGCCCCGTGACTGGTGGCGTTGCCCAGCGCGAACGTGTCGGTGAAGGTGTAGAGGCCAGGAGTCAACACGCATGCGCTGTTCCCGAGCGAGACCGAGCCATAGAGGCCGGGGCCCTGGGTGCAGGGGTTCGACTTCACCGTGAGGGCTGCGAGACCGGCCGGCGGCAGGACGATGCTGGCCGCGAGGGGGTCGGTGACCGCCGCCACGCCGGTCTGCCTGGGATTGCTGACCTGGTTCAGCGGTGTTGCGGTCCCCTGGATGTAGGTGGTGCCGCCGGACGCGGCCACGCCACCGTTGGGGTTCATCGTGATGCTGCCGTTGAAGTAGACGTCGCCGTCGGCCACGGTCACGTTGCCGTTCTGCAGCGCGTGCGTGGTGTTGCCGAGGACGCAGAAGACGCAGGACGGGTGCGAGCTACGGTCGACCAGCGCTTGCGCCATCGCGCTGACGTCCATGCCGCGGTAGCCGACTGCACCTCCGAAGAAGCTGCTGACATGCTTGCCGGGCACGATGACCCGGACGTTGACCGGTGTGGTCGCCGAGTCGAAGCTGATGCACCTCGACTCCCCGGCGGGGGTGTAGGGCAGGCTCTGGGTGGTGGAGCATCCGGACCAGTCTGCCGCAGTCGTGCCGTAGTTGCTGCTGGCGAAGGCTTTGGCGGCGGTCACGGCAGCAGTGAAGTCGGGGGTGGAGCCGCTCGGGTAGAGGGCGTTGGCCGCCGCGAGGGCGGCAGCGTCGGCGGCGTTCTGCGCGTCCCGGCGAGTGACGCGCGCCATCCCCAGGTCGACGATGAGCGCCGCGACGACGAACATGACGATCGAGAACACCGACACGAGGATGGCCACCGCGCCACGGTCTTCGGCCTCGCCGAACACCCGGCGCATCAGCACCACGACCAGCTGGCGCCCGAGGGCGGGGTCTGCTCCCCGCCGCTCTCGACCTGTCCCGTCGTCGCCTTCTCGATGGACATCTCGACCTTGCTGGTCGCGATGCCGCTGCTCGGCATCGGCGTCAGGCCCGTCACGCCGGTCGTCTTCACCATCTCGCACACGACCAGGGGCTGACCCTTGACCCAGCCGCCCGGCAGCTTGATCTTGACGTAGGTCGGCCCGTTCACCGCGCTGGTGCGGTCCACGACCGTGCAGCCGAGCTTCTGCATGTTGGCCGAGGGCGCCGTGCTCCAGGTCATGGAGCAGGCGGAGCCGTAGCTGGCCACCACGCCCTGACGGGCCGCCTCCCGGACGCCCTGCTTGACGCTGAGGGAGTTGTTGAAGAGCAGGCCGTAGTCGATGATCCCGAAGAGGACCATGAGGAGCACGGGGACGACGAGCGCGAACTCGACGGCGGCCGCGCCGCGGTCCCTGGCGGCTCGCGCGCCGATCCGGTGCTGTCCCATGCCTTCCAGATCGGCTTCCGGAGCCCGATCTGAAGCCTCGGGCCACCCGGTCACGCTGCGTACAAGGGCTGCTCCGCGCCGCTTCGGGCCTGCACCACGCGGGTGACGGCCCGATGTCCGGCCGTCCGGCCCGGTAACGCATCACCCGAACGGCCGATGAAGAACTGTGAAAGGTCAGCCCTTCCGATTCCTCGACCTTCCGGACATGGCGGCCCATCGGCCGCGGTCGGGCTCGCTGTCACGTCACCCGGAGTCCGGCGCGTCGGCTGTCGAGTTCGCGCTCCTGTTCCCGCTGTTCATCATGCTGTGCCTGGGCATGATCACCTTCGGTTTCGCTTTCGAGAAGTGGATCTCCGTCACCCAGGCTGCCCGCGAGACCTCACGCTTCGCGGCCACCTACCCCCCCACGACGCCGATGGCGACGTGGCTGGACACGATGGGACAGTCGGCCGCCGAGAACGCCGGTATCGATCTGTCCAGCACGCCCGCGTCGGACTACTTCATCTGTGTCCGGTTCGTCAACCAGGTCGGGCCGGCCGCCGCGCCAGCGACCGTGATGAAGACCTGGGGCACCTTGGACACCGCCTCCAGCAGCTGCACGGCTTCCACCCTCCCGGACAACCGCGTCGAGGTGAAGATCGAACGACGCGCGCTCCTCAGCTGGGTCTTCGGGTCGGGGAACCTCGGGGTATCCGGGGCGAACACCAGCAGGTTCGAACCCCGCCTCGGGACATGAGAGGCATCATGCGTGACCGACGGGACGACGGCGTCTACGCCATCCTCTACGCGCTCTTCGTGATCGTGTTCTTCGCCGTATGCGCTCTCGTCGTCGACCTCGGGGTGATGCGCGAAGGTCGGGCCAGCACCAGGTCGGCTGCCGACAGCGCTTCGGTCGCGGCGGCATCGCATCTCAACGCTGTCGACCCCGCTGCCAGCGATCCGCGGGCAGCCTGCCAGGCCGCCTGGCTCTACCTCCGCCAAGGGCTGCCGGGTCTTCCCGACGGCAGCTCGTCCTGCGTGACCGCGGGCTATCCCACGACTGCCGGTCTCGCGGCCTCGCCCTGCACGTCCGCGACCAGCCCACTCGTCGCCGCGTACGCGGGTTCGGAGTGGACGGTACGCATCACCTGGCCGGTGCCAGACACGTCCACGCTCATGTCTCAACCCGACCAGGCACCAGCGCGGCGCACCCAGTCGCTGAATCCCACCGTCGACGGCACTGAGCCGTGTGGCCGGATCGCCGTCGAGGTCTTCCAGAAGCAGCCGCTGCGGTTCGCGTCCGCGTTCGGCGGTGGATCCGCCAGCACCCGCGCCGCGAGCGTGGCACGCAGCATCGTCACCGGCGGCACCAGCCAGGTACTTGCCTCACTGAACATCCTGGAGCAGTCCGAATGCTCTGCGCTCACGACGTCCGGCCAGGGATCGATCGACGTCAACGGCGCCGGGACCCGCAAGGGGATCATCGCCGTCGAGTCGTCCGGAACTGCCTCGGGCAACAGCTGTAACGGAGCGCAGACCGCCGTGATCTCGCCGTCGTCGAACGGCAACAACTTCATCCACGCGAACGGGCCCGGCGGGACCGGGACGGGCCTCATCCAGGATTTCGCGATGAACGCGTCGCCCCGGGGTAACCCGGCCAAGGCTTACGTCAATGCCGCCAACCTCAGCCCGACCCCTACCGTCCTCCCTGACCGTTACGGCGCCAGGCCGGTCACTGACGTCTTCAACTGCACGGCGACCTGCACCGACGGCGGTGGCCCGTACATCAGCGACCTCCGCACCCTTTACGGCGGAGCGGGGGCACCGGCCGGGTTCACGACCCTGCCCAACGCTACCTACCCGAACTTCGTGTGCTCCGGCGGAGCGTCGACGCCGACTGCCGTCATCCCGCCGGGAAAGTGGTACGTCGACTGCGCCACTCTCTCGGTCTCGACGACGGTCATCTTCCAGGGGGGAACCGTCGTGACCCGTGGCGGCGTCGAGCTGGGATCCAGCTCGGCCTGCTTCGTGATCAATGTGACCGCAAGCTCGTGCCCGTCCGTGGTGGCTGCGGTGGGCAACACTCCGGCAACGACCGCTCCGCCGCCAACGGGGGACGCGGTCCTGTTCATGCGGTCCGGGCGGCTCTACAAGACGTCTCAGGCGCAGCTGTACCTGCCCCAGACGTTCACCTACCTCGGCAACGGCTGGACAGACCTGGGAGGAGGCAGCGGCACGCTCTTCTGGACGACTCCGGCAGCCACCTCGTGCGGCAGTGACGTGGTCTGTCAGTACAGGGCGTTCCACAAGCTCGTTCTCTGGAGTGAAGGGACGTCGCTGCACAGCCTGGGCGGTCAGAGCACGCTCGTCCTGCGCGGTGTCCTCTTCACGCCCAACGCGGCGTCGGTCTTCGACGGCCAGGGCGGGTCTCAGCAGACCAATGCGCAGTTCTGGACGAGGACGCTCGAGGTCAAGGGTCAGGGAACCCTGGTCATGACCGCCGACCCGGACGCCTCGGTGTCACGCCCCTCCTCGGGAGCAGCACTGATCCGCTGACCGTCGGTCAGCGGTAGCGGGCCAGGTCCGCCGCGCCGACGAGGCCGGCATCGTTGCCGAGCATCGCCGAGAGGACCTTCGCTGTCGGCCGACGCCCGCGCCCGGTGAGCAGCTCCTCGAAGGCCGCCCGTGTCGGGGTCAGCACGAGGTCGCCGGCCTCCGAGACACCGCCACCGAGCACGAAGCACTCGGGGTCGAGGACAGCCGCGAGGTCAGCCAGGCCCTGGCCGAGCCAGTGCCCCAGCGCGTCGAAGGCCGCCTTGGCGACCGGGTCGCCCTGCTGCGCTGCCGCGGTGACGTGCTCCCCCGCGATGCCCTCGGGCGTCCCGTCACCGAGCCCGAGGAGGATCTCGGCGTCGGCGCGCGACTCGGCGGCGCGCTCCCGGGCGTCGCGCACCAGGGCGCCGCCGCTGGCGTACTGCTCCCAGCAGCCGCGCTGCCCGCAGCCGCACTGGCGGCCGTTCTCGACCATCTGGATGTGGCCGATCTCAGCTCCGACGCCGTAGCCGCCGCGGTAGAGCTGCCGGTCGACGACGATGCCGCCGCCGACGCCTGTCCCCACGGTGACGCAGACGATGTAGCGCTCCTCGCGGCCGGCCCCGAAGCGCGCCTCGCCCCACGCGGCGGCGTTCGCGTCGTTCTCCACCACCACGGGCAGCCCGATGCGCTGCTCGACCTCCTGGCGGAGCGGCCCGTTGCGCCAGCCCAGCAGGTTCGGCGCGAAGTAGACGGTGGAGCGTGCCGCGTCGACGAAGCCGGCGATGCCGATGCCCACCCCCTCGACCTCGTGCTCGGCGCGGAGCGTCTGGATCACCGACGTGATGGCCGACGTCGTCGCCTCGGCGTCGCGCGCCGGCGTGTGCACCCGGTGCTGGGCGAGGATCGTGCCCTCCTCGTCGACGACGCCGCCTGCGACCTTGGTGCCGCCGACGTCGACGCCGATCGTCAGGGTCATCGACGGCGGCTGGTGTCCAGGGCGCGCAGGGCGGCCCCCAGCGAGGACACGGCATCGGCCAGGTGCTCGTAGACCTCGGGGCTGACGTCGGACAGCGCCCGCCGCACCCGGCAGTAGGGGCAGCCCTGGCACTCGGGGGGTGGTGCGCTGTCGGCGGTGGCCGCGGCCCACACGTCGTCCGGGCCGGAGCGGGAGGACGTGTGCGACTGCGCGGCCAGCCACAGGTGGGCCACGTCGACGAGCTTCGCGGCCTCCTCGGCCATCGAGCCGTGCGGCGGTGTGCGGTCGTGGGACCGGGCGTTCTCGGTCATCAGCCCTCGACCCGCTTCTTGAGCTCCTTGAGAGCCGTGTCGATGATGACCTTCTCGGCCTTGCGCTTGATCATCCCCAGCATCGGGATCTTCACGTCGACCACCAGCTGGTAGGTCACCGTCGTCGAGCCGTCACCGTTGTCGGCGAGCAGGTAGGCGCCGTCCATCGTCTTCACGATCTGCTCGGCCTCGACCAGGCTCCAGCGCACCTCCTGATCGCCCTTCCAGGTGTAGGCCAGGGTGTACGAGTCCTTGATCGCGCCGGCGTCGAGCTGGAACCAGACCTCCTTGGCGCGACCGTTGGACGCGCTCGAGCGCACCTCGACCTGCTTCACCGCACCGGTCCACTCGGGATAGGCCTCGAAGTCGGCGATGACGCCCATGACCGCCGCGGGGGCGGCGTCGACGCTGATGCTGGACTCGGTGCGCTCCGCCATGCGGCAGAGGCTACCCGGGGACGATCGTGAACCGGCCACCGCTCAGGGGGCGGAGCACCTCGAAGTGCCGGCGGTCGAGCGTCGCGATCCGCTTCGTCCGGTACCTGTCGGCCAGGACCACCAGCGACGCGTCCGTCACCCCGATTGCCTGATCGCGGTAACGCTTCACCACGTCGGCCGCAGCGGCGAGCTCGGCCTCGTCGAACCGAGCCAGGGTCCAGGCGCCTCCCGCCAGTTCTCGGAGAACCGCCAGCTCGGCGTCGACACCGAAGCGCGTGGCGATCAGGTAGTCGATCTCGGCGACGACGTAGGGCGACAGCACCAGCGGCTCACCGACCGCCTCGACTGCGGCGACGACTTCAGCGTGACGGTCCTCTGCGGTCCGGAACAAGGCCATCAGCACGCTGGTGTCGACGATCACCGCTCGCCGAATCCCTCGAGCAGCTCGTCCACACGCTCGGCCACGGACTCACCGCCGCCATGGATGAGTCCGAACCGTGGAGCCGGACGGGTGCTGGCCAGCCCTGCGCGGATGGACTCACGGATGATCTCCGCCTCCGGCACCCCGCGCTGGGCGGCGCTGCGGGCCACCGCGGCCTTCAGGTCATCAGGGAGGTAGACCGTGGTCTTGTTCACCGACGTATGGTACCACCGCTGGTACCAGCGGGGCGTACCATCTTGCCCCCGACCTGGGAGGGCCGCGACCAGCTCCGGCCTCGGGCCACAGATCCGCTGGTTCGGCGCGGTCAGAGGAGCGCGCCGACCAGGAACATCACGGCGAAGATCAGCAGCATCGCGGCCAGGCCGCCGCCGACCATCAGCCCGACCCGCTTCCCGGCGGTGTCGACCAGGCCGGACACGGAGCCCAGCGGGTTGCCGCCCTCGGTGGCCGCCAGCTGGGCGACGAGCTGGGCTGCCAGCCGGTCCACCTCGTCGGGTGCCGGTGCCGTCGCGGCGCCGAACTCCGCCGTGCGGGCGTGCTTGCCGTGCCTGCCCCTCGACGGTGCGGAGGCGACATCGGACGGCACGCCGACCGCGGATGACGCCTGTGGGGCCGCGTCGAGCGACATCTCCGCCGGATCCACGGCTTCCACTGCCTCGCCCGGGGCGTCCGGCTCTGCGGGCAGGCGGAGGTCGGCGAAGCACAGCGAGCACCACTCGGTGCCGGCGCGCAGCGTGGCCGAGCAGGTCGGGCAGCGCACGGAGTGCGCGGTCGAGATGCTCACGTCACCCTTTCGGCCCCCTCCAGCCCGTCCTTGAGCGCAAAGGCCGCCGCCTTCCAGTCCCGGACCCGCCGGCCGCGGCGTCGCGCCGCGACACGGGGCGCCAGCGGGGACGTCGGGTCGGCCCGCAGGTACCAGTGCAGGACGGTGCCGCCCCGTACCGGCTCGAGCCAGATCTCCATGCTGCCGGTCAGCGCGCCGCGCACCGCCCACTGGACGCCCTTCGGCCCGCGGTCCCTCGTGACCTCTAGCCGGAGGTCCGGCCACCAGCCTGTCCAGGCCCGCGGGTCGGCCACTGCGACGGCCACCTCCTCCGGCGGGCGGGCCACGAAGGTGTCGTCGGCGATGTCCAGGTCGGGCACGACCACAGGATGCCGGGTCCCGCGAGGGGCTGACGCCCGGGCTACCGGCAAGTAAGGTCACGGCAAAGTTTCCTGGAGAACACCGGGACGACACGAGGAGCGCACCGACCGTGGACGAGTACACCTCCCCCGTTCTGGCTCCGGCCGCAACCACGGGGAACCTCAGCGACATCGTGGTCGACAACGCGGTCCAGGCTCCGCACAAGGTCGTCTTCAAGCGCCGCGCCGGCGACCGGTGGCTCGACGTGACCTGCAGCGAGTTCCTCACCCAGGTCAACGGGGTCGCCAAGGGCCTGATGGCCGCCGGGATCGGGGCCGGTGACCGGGTCGCCCTCATGTCGAAGACGCGCTACGAGTGGACGCTGATCGACTTCGCCATCTGGACAGCCGGTGCGGTGACCGTCCCCATCTACGAGACGTCGTCCGCCGAGCAGGTCCAGTGGATCCTCAGCGACTCCGGTGCCATCGCGTGCCTCGTCGAGACGCCCGACCACCAGTCCGTGGTCGACGAGGTGCGCGGCACACTCGGCGACCTCGACAACGTGTGGTCCATCGAGACGGGTGCGGTCGACGACCTCACCGCGTCCGGCCGTGACGTCACCGACGCTGACCTGGAGGCGCGTCGCATCCTCGCCGCGCCCGGTGACCTCGCGACGATCATCTACACGTCGGGCACGACCGGGCGGCCGAAGGGCTGCGAGCTGACCCACGGCAACTTCCTGTTCGAGGCCGCGAACCTGATCAGCACCAAGGACTCCGACGCCACCCTGGCGAACGTGTTCCAGGACGAGGGCGCCTCGACCCTGCTGTTCCTCCCGCTGGCGCACGTCTTCGCCCGGATGATCGAGGTCGGCGTCGTGATGGCCCGGGCCGAGCTCGGTCACACGGCCGACATCAAGAACCTGCTGCCGGACCTGGCCACCTTCAAGCCGACCTTCATCCTCTCCGTCCCGCGCGTCTTCGAGAAGGTCTACAACTCCTCGGAGCAGAAGGCCGAGGCCGCCGGCAAGGGCAAGATCTTCCGCGCCGCCGCGGACACCGCGATCGCCTACAGCGAGTCGCTCGACCAGGGCGGTCCGGGCCTGGCCCTGCGAGCCAAGCACGCCGTCTTCGACAAGCTCGTCTACGGCAAGCTGCGGGCGGCCCTCGGCGGCCGGGTCCGCTGGGCGGTCTCCGGCGGCGCCCCCCTCGGGCCGCGGCTCGGCCACTTCTTCCGCGGCATCGGGCTGACGGTGCTCGAGGGCTACGGCCTGACCGAGACGACCGCCGCCTCGACCGTGTGCACCCCCGGCATGGTGAAGATCGGCACCGTCGGACGCCCGATCCCCGGGGCTGCGATCCGGATCGCCGACGACGGCGAGGTCCTGCTCAAGGGCGGGCAGGTCTTCGCCGGCTACTTCAACAACGCGGCGGCCACCGCCGAAGCGCTACGTGACGGTTGGTTCTCGACCGGTGACATCGGCGAGCTCGACGAGGACGGCTGCCTGCGCATCACCGGCCGGAAGAAGGAGCTCATCGTCACCGCCGCCGGCAAGAACGTCGCCCCCGCCGTGCTCGAGGACCGGCTGCGCGCCCACCGTCTCGTCAGCCAGTGCATCGTCGTCGGCGACGCGCAGCCCTACATCGCCTGCCTCGTCACGCTGGACGAGGAGGCGCTGCCCGCCTGGCTCGACCAGCACGGCAAGAGCGGGATGTCGTTGGCCGATGCCGCGGTGGACCCCGAGGTCATCGCCGAGATCCAGCTCGCGGTCGACGACGCCAACAAGGCGGTCTCCAAGGCCGAGGCCATCAAGAAGTTCACGATCCTGCCCACCGAGTGGACCGAGGAGAGCGGCGCGCTGACTCCCTCGATGAAGCTCAAGCGCGGCGTCGTCATGAAGGAGCACGCGGCCGAGGTCGACGCGCTCTACTCGTAGGGCCGGCCTCCCCAGCCGTCTCCGCAGGGGGCGAGAGGGGTGGCACGGCACGGTTCGGCAGCGCGAACGCGACTCCTGGGTGACAATCGCACCCATGTCGACCGTCGTCGAGGTGCGCGACCTCACCGTGCAGTTCGGCCCGGTCCTCGCGGTCGACCACGTCGACCTGACACTGGCCGCCGGTGCGTCGGTAGCCCTGGTCGGCCGTAACGGGGCCGGGAAGTCGACGACCCTGAAGGTGCTGGCAGGTGTGCTGCCACCCAGCGGCGGGACTGTGACGGTGGCCGGGGTCGACGCCGTCCGCGACCCGTCCGCCGCGAAGGCACGCGTCGGCTACTGCCCGGACGTGGGTGGCCTCATCCCCCGGGCCACGCCCTGGGAGCACCTCCAGCTGGCGGCCACCCTTCGTCACCTGCCCGACGGGTGGCAGCAGCGAGGGGCCGACCTGCTCGACCGGTTCGACCTGGGCGGCGTCACCGACCGGATCACTGCCGGCTTCAGCCACGGGATGGGCCGGCGCATGTCCGTGGTGCTCGCCGCGTTCCACGAGCCGGCCGTCCTGCTGCTCGACGAGCCCTTCGACGGCGTCGACCCGCTGGGCGTCGAGGCCACCATGGAGGTCATCCGCGAGCACCGGCTCCAGGGGTCGGCCGTGCTCGTGTCGACCCACCTGCTCGACCTCGCCGTGCAGTCCTGCGAGGAGGCCGTCGTCCTGCGTCAGGGCTCCGTCGTGGCCGCGGCTCCGGCTGCCGAGCTCTCCGGGCCGGTCGGCGCAGCGCGCTACCGGTCGCTGCTGTCGTGAGCAGCTCGCAGGTCTCGGCCCTGGTCGGGCTGCGCTGGCGGATGGTGCGGTCACCACGCGCCCGCAGCCGGCTTCCTGGCCCTGGCCCTGGTGGTGCCGCTGCTCAGCCTTGGCTGCCGTCGTCGCCGCGCTGCTCATCGACCGCGACAAGAGCTTCGAGATCACCCTGCTCGCGCCGACCGCGTACCTCTCCGTGGCCCTCTTGGCGCTGGTCGGCCCGCTGGTGGCCGGCGGCGGGAACGAGCTCTTCCCCACCGACCAGCTCGTCGCCTACCCGATCTCGACCCGCACCCAGTACCTCGCCTCGCTCGCCCTCACGCCTCTGAACCTGGCCTGGACCGCCCAGCTCGTCGGGCTCCTCGGGCTGACGGCCTACACGATCGGGCCGTCCTGGGGTCTCGCGCTCGGCGTCGCGACCTGCCTCGCCTATGTCGGGCTGGTCACCGTCGCGGGGCAGGCCCTGGCCTGGGGCGTCATCGGCATCCGGACCTCCCGGACCGGACGCGTCGCCACCTGGTCGGTCGCCGCCGTCGCGGTCGCCTCGGCCCTCGGTGTGGTCCTGGCCCACCGGGTCGGCGACGTCCTCGACAGCGCCCCCACGACCGGCGTCGTGAGCGCCGCGATCGGCCCGTCCAACGGGGTCTTCCGCACCTGGGCCCTGGTCACAGCCGTGCTGGTCGTGACCGCGCTGCTCGCCGACCGGGCCGGCCGGTGGACGTGCGACTGGGCGCTGCGCCGGCCGGGCGACCTCAGCGCCCGGATCACCTCGACCAGGGTGCGACGCCGCGCGGACCCGCGCTCCGACCGGCAGGTCGCTCCTGGCCACCGACCGCGCCAGCGTGTGGCGCTCCGGCCCGCTCCGCCGGGGGCTGCTGGTCCTGAGCATCCTGCCGGGCGGGGTCGCGGCGGTGGCGGGTCTCGAGTGGACCTCGCTGGTCCTGCTACCCGGCCTGGTCGCCGCGGGCGCGGGCCTGCTGTTCGGCGTCAACGCGTTCTGCCTCGACGGCACGGGGGCGATCTGGCTCGAGACCCTCCCCCGCCGCCCGTCGCTGGCGTACTGGTCCAAGGCCCAGGTCGTCGCCGAGACCTGCCTCGTGGCCATCGTCCTCACGCTCGGGGCAGCCCTGCTCCGGGCCGGTGACGCCCCGACGCGGTCGCAGCTGACCGCTCTCGTGGCCTCCGCGGTGGTCGCACTGGTCCGGGTGGTCGCCCTGTGCATGGAGCTCTCCCTGGCCCATCCCTACCGAGCGGACCTGCGCGGGCCTCGTGACACGCCGGCGCCTCCCGGCGTGATGGCGGCGTACTCCGCCCGGCTGGCGCTGTCGACGACCCTGGTGGCCATCCTGTTCTCCGCCCTGGCCGAGGTGGCGCCCTGGCAGTGGCCGCTGTACCTGGCCGTCCCCTTTGTCCTTCTCGGCGTCCGGCGCCTCGTCCGCGGCGCGCGACGTTGGGAGCGGCACGACGTGCGCGCCGGAGTGGTCAGCGTCGTCGCCAGCGGCTGAGCCACCTGCGACCCGGCCCGTTCGTGCCAGGGCGGCGCGCCGGTCGCCGCCCTGGTCGGGGATCCGACAGATCGGGAGCTGGCCGAAGGCACGAGATTGGGGCAATTGGCCCCCGCGTCAGGCGGCGCTGGGTACCGTCGGGTGTCGACAGCCACATCGCGACCCGACGGACAGACTGTGACCGCTCCGGCTCAACTCCGCCGCGAACGTACCGATTGAAGGACTCATGGGACGACGCACTCTGCTCCTCATCGCTGCGCTGGTCGTGGCGGCGCTCGGGACGACCGGGGTGTTCCTCTACGTCAACGGCGTGGACGAGCGGGCCGGTGCCGACTACAAGCTGGTCGAACATCCTGGTGGCCACCGCGCCGATCCCGGCCGGGACGACAGCCCAGCAGGCCAGCGATCTCGGCGCCATCGACACCCGCGAGTACCTCGCCAAGAGCGTCGAGGGACTCGCGGCCATGAGCGACATCTCGGCCATCGCGACCAAGGTGGCTCTCGCGCCGATCGCCGTCGGGGAGCCGATCCTCGCGACGCAGTTCGGCGACCTGGCGCGACAGCAGCGCCCTGCCGATCCCGGACGGCAAGCTCGCCGTCAGCGTCCAGCTCGGTGACCCGGCTCGGGTGGCTGGCTTCGTCACGCCGGGCGACGAAGGTCGCCATCATGCTGACGACCACTGACACCAGCGGGTCGAACGCCGGTCAGGAGAGCACCCGGTTCCTGCTCCCGTAGGTCGCAGGTCATCGCCACCGGCGCCACCACGGTCGTGCCCGACCACGACCGGGTCCGGATCCTCCGCGCAGACCGAGCAGCTGCCCAAGGCGATCATGACGCTCGCGGTCGACCAGGACCAGGCCCAGAAGATCGTCTACGGGCAAAACGCACGGCGAGATGTACTTCACGCTGCTGGGCAAGGACGCCAAGGTCGACCCGACGCGACACCGGCACGACCGCCAAGAACCTGTTCAACTGACATGACGGCCATCGTCGACCTCGACCCGAACATCTCCGAGACGCTGCACTCGGCGCTCGGCCCGGACAGCATGGTGCTGCCGTCCCTCGACGCGCTGCGCCGTCACCTCGAGACCCAGTTCGGCGAGGACGCCGTGGTGCTCGGCCCGACCGTCGACCAGTCGGCGGCGCTGGCCCTCGCGGCTGCGATGCGGGTGACCCGACCCAGCCTGGCCGTCATCCTCGTCCGCCGGCGGGTGGACACCTCGGTGCTCACCGACGCGTTGCGCTCCGGGGTGTTCGAGGTCGTCGAGGAGCGCGACCTCGCCGGGTTGAACAGCGCCGTCCGACGCGCCCGCGAGCTGGCCCGCCAGCTGCGCGAGACCGTCGACGGCACCCCCTCCACCGGCGAGCCGGTGAGCCGCGGCCAGCTCGTCACCGTGTTCTCGGCGAAGGGCGGGTGCGGCAAGACGACGCTGGCGACCAACCTCGCCGCGGCGCTGGCCGACCGCGGCCGCCGCGAGGTCTGCCTCGTCGACCTCGACCTCGCCTTCGGCGACGTCGCGATCGCCCTGCAGCTCTTCCCGGCGCACACCATCGCCGACGCCGTCCCGCTGGCCGACAGCCTCGACGCGTCGGCCGTGCTGTCGCTGCTCACTCCGCACTCCCCCGGTCTCACCACGCTCGTCGCGCCGATCGAACCGGGGACGGCCGAGTCGATCCCCGCGTCGCTGGTGACGACCGTGCTGACCCTGCTCAAGCAGCAGTTCGACTTCGTGGTCGTCGACACCCCGCCGGCGTTCGACGACCACGTGCTCGCCGCGTTCGACCAGAGCGACCTGGTCGCGCTGCTCGCGACGCTCGACATCCCGGCCCTGAAGAACCTCAAGCTGACGCTCGAGACGCTCGACCTGCTCAACTACCCGCGCGAGAAGTGGCGGCTGGTGCTCAACCGGGCCGACTCGAAGGTCGGGCTCGCGCTGAGCGAGGTCGAGAAGACCCTCAAGGCGCCGATCGCGGCCCAGATCCCGAGCTCGCGCGACGTCCCGGCGTCCATCAACCGAGGCGTCCCGATCGTCCTCGACGACCCGAAGCACCCGGTCAGCCTGGCCATCAAGGCGTTCGCCGAGCGCAACGTCGCGGCCAACACGGCGACCACGGGCAGCGAGCGGCTCCATCCCGAGCGAGCTGCGCACCGACCGCCGCGGCCTGCTCCGCAGGAGGGCGAAGTCCACATGAGCCTTGCCGACCGGCTTGCCGCGGCGAAGCGTGAGCGCGGCGTCGTCCCCACCGACAACGGCGTCAGCGACGGCAGCTTCGTCTCGGCCGCACCGAGGGCCCGCCGCAGCGTCGACCCCTTCAGCGACCTGAAGAGGACGGTCCACCAGACCCTGCTCGACAACCTCGGCCCCAAGCTCTACGACTCGCGGCTCACCCAGTCCGAGCTCGAGCAGAAGGTGCGCCAGACCCTGCAGGAGGTGCTCGCCCAGGAGGAGACACCGCTCACCGTCGCGGACCGGGCGCGCATCGCCCAGGAGATCGCCGACGACATCCTCGGCTACGGACCGCTCGAGCCCTACCTGCGCGACCCGGACATCACCGAGGTCATGGTCAACGGCTTCGACGCGATCTTCATCGAGCGCGCCGGTCGGGTGCACCCGGTCGAGGGGACGTTCAGCGACGAGGCGCCACCTGCGCCGCACGATCGACAAGATCGTGGCGCGGGTCGGCCGCCGCGTCGACGAGTCGAGCCCGATGGTCGACGCCCGCCTGCCCGACGGCAGCCGCGTCAACGCGGTCATCCCGCCGCTGGCCATCGACGGCTCCCTGCTCACCATCCGCAAGTTCTCGGCCGACCCGTACATGGTCGAGGACCTCATCGGCTTCGGCACCATGAGCCGCACCGTCTCGGACTTCCTCGAGAAGTGCGTGCGCGGCAAGCTCAACATCCTCGTCGCGGGTGGCACCGGCGCCGGCAAGACCACGACCCTCAACGTGCTCTCGTCGTTCATCCCGGGCGATGAGCGCGTCATCACGATCGAGGACGCCGCCGAGCTCCAGCTGCACCAGGACCACGTCCTGCGGCTCGAGGCGCGCCCGCCGAACATCGAGGGTCGCGGCGAGGTCAAGATCCGCGACCTGGTCCGGAACTCGCTGCGCATGCGGCCCGACCGCATCGTCGTCGGTGAGATCCGTGACGCGGCGGCGCTCGACATGCTGCAGGCCATGAACACCGGCCACGACGGCTCCATCTGCACGGTGCACGCCAACGCCCCGCGCGACGTGCTCTCGCGCGTCGAGACGATGGTGCTGATGGCAGGCGTCGACCTCCCGGTGCGCGCGATCCGCGAGCAGGTGTCCAGCGCGATCGACCTCATCGTGCAGCAGGCGAGGTTCAAGGACGGCACCCGGCACATCACCCACATCACCGAGGTGGTGGGCATGGAGGGCGACGTCATCACCCTCCAGGACATCTTCCTCTTCGACTACAGCGCCGGCTTCGACGAGGCCGGCCGCTCGCTGGGGACCCTGAAGTCCACCGGCCTGCGCCCCAAGTTCCTGGAGAAGCTCGCCTCCTCCGGGGTGACGGTCGACCCCACGATCTTCGCCTTCGAGAAGTTCGGGCGATGACGACGGGCCGTCGCCTCGCCGCGGTCGTCCTGCTCGGAGCCCTCGGCGTCCTCGCCACGGGCGGACCCGCGGCGGCCGCCGCGTCCGGCCGGATCGCGGCCGCCACCCGCGACGGCGGCACGCTCGGTGGTCTTCCAGGCCGACGGGCTCCCGGCCGGCACCACCATCGACCCGATAGCGTCGTCAAGGTGACCATCGACGGCACCGAGATCGACAACCGCCGAGGTCGACGCAGCTGGACAGCGAGTACCACCGTGACGCGCACGAGCGTCCTGGCGATCGACACCAGCAAGAGCATGGCTGCCGGACAACAAGTTCGACGCCGCGAAGGCGGCCGCGAGCGCTTTCCTCGACTCGCTCCCGGCCGACGTCGAGGTCGGCCTCGTGACCTTCGCCGACGTCACCGACACGCCCCAGCCCCCGACGTCCGACCACGCGGCCGTCAAGGCCGATCGATCCAGTCGCTAGCACTGAGCACGACGACCGGGACCGCTCTCTACGACGGCGCTGCCCTCGCCGCGGACCAGACCGGCGACGGGGGCGTCCGCAAGCGTCTTGCTGCTCTCCGACGGCAACGAGTTCGGCAGACAGCACGGCCACGCTTGCCCAGGCCGTGGGACATGCGACCGACGACGGCGTCCGTATCAACGCGTGTCTACATCGGGCCGGACGCGGTCGCGCCGGCCGAGCTGTCCGAGCTGGTCACCGGCACCCAGGGCACGGTCGTCAAGGTCGGGACAGCCGACCTGCGTCCGTCTTCCAGCAGGCCGCCGAGGACATCAGGACCCAGATCAGCATCACCGGCGACCTGCCGGCCGACGTCGCCGACTCAGCGCAGGTCGTCGTCACCGCGACAGCCGGCACCGAGCGGCTGCGCGCCAGCAGCAACTCGTCCGCGTCGGGCAGCGCGCCCGCGCCCACGCAGATCGCCGGCCCGACCCCGGTCGAGACGTCCGGCTCGTCGCTGTTCGACTCCGCGACGCTGCCGTACCTCCTGGGTGCCTTCTTCCTCGGCCTGCTGATCATCGTCTACGTGGCCCTGGCCGCCGTGCGGCGCGACGAGAAGCAGGGTCGGGTCCGCCGCCGTCTCTCGCTCTACACCCTGACCGGCCGCGCCCCGGTCAAGCAGGAGGAGACGACGACAGCTCTCGGCAGCAGCCAGGTGGCGCGCAGCGCCGTCGAGCTGGCGGGCAAGGTCGTGGACAGGCGTGACTTCGAGAGTGCTCTCGCCCTGCGGCTGGAGGCCGCGGGTGTCCCGCTCCGCGCCGCGGAGTGGATGCTCGTCCATCTCGCCATCGCGATCGGCGCCGCCCTGATCCTGCTGCTGGTCTCCGGCGGGCAGATCTTCCCGACCGTCCTCGGACTGGCCGCCGGGCTCGGGCTGCCGTGGGCGTACCTGGTGATCAAGGAGTCGCGCCGCACCTCGGCCTTCCTGGCCCAGCTCCCCGACACCCTGCAGCTCATCGCCGGCAGCCTGTCGGCTGGCTACTCGATGCCGCAGGCCATGGACACCGTCGTGCGCGAGGGCTCGCAACCCATCACGGGTGAGTTCAACCGGGCGCTCGTGGAGGCCAGGCTCGGCGTTCCCATGGAGGACGCGATGGAGGGCATCGCCGACCGGATGAAGAGCAAGGACTTCGCCTGGGTCGTCATGGCGATCCGGATCCAGCGGGAGGTCGGTGGCAACCTGGCCGAGCTCCTGACCACCGTGTCCGCGACCCTGCGCGAGCGCGAGACGCTGCGCCGGCAGGTCAAGGTGCTGTCGGCGGAGGGTCGGCTCTCCGCCTGGATCCTCGGCCTGCTGCCGCCAGTGTTCGCGCTCTACCTGGCCCTGGCGCAGCCGAGCTACCTCAAGCCCCTCGTCTCCGAGGTGCTCGGCTGGCTCCTCCTCGGCGTCGGCGTGGTGCTGCTCGCCGTCGGAGCCCTGTGGATGCGCAAGGCCGTCAAGGTGGAGGTCTGATGGACGCCAGCCTGCTGCTCGTCCTCGGCCTGGGCGGCATCTTCCTCGCGGTCGCCCTCGCACTCGCGACGGTGGGTGCCATCACCTCGGAGCGGCAGCAGGTGTCGCGGTCGCTCGCCGCCGTCCAAGCCATCCGCGCCGCCCCGCAGTCGATGCAGGACGAGCTCAACCGCCCGTTCCTCGAGCGGGTCGTCACGCCGATGCTCGGTCGCTTCACCCGGATGGGCAGGCGCCTCACCGCTGGTGACCAGGTCGCGCGCATCAGGCACCGGCTCGAGCTGGCCGGCAACCCGCCGCAGTGGGACGTCGACCGGGTCATCGCCTTCAAGATGCTCGGCCTGATCGCCGGCCTGGCTCTGGGGATCGCCGTCCCGCTCGCACTCGGCGCCGGGTTCCTCACCGTGCTCGGCCTCGCCATCACGCTGTCGCTGGCGGGCTTCTTCTCCCCGGACCTCTCGATCTACCAGCTGGGCTACAACCGGCGCGAGCAGATCCGCCGGGAGCTGCCGGACGCCATGGACCTGCTCACCATCTCGGTCGAGGCCGGTCTGGCGTTCGATGCGTCCCTCTCGCAGGTGGCCCGCAACACGACCGGACCACTCGCCGACGAGTTCTTCCGGGTGCTGCAGGAGATGCAGATCGGCCTGGGCCGCGTCGAGGCCCTCCGTGCCCTCGGCGAGCGCTCCGACCTGCCCGAGCTGCGCGGCTTCGTCACGGCCATGGTCCAGGCCGACGCGTTCGGCATCCCGATCGCCCAGGTGCTGCGCGTGCAGGCCAAGGACATGCGCACGAAGCGACGCCAGCGGGCCGAGGAGCTGGCGCAGAAGGTGCCGGTGAAGATCCTGTTCCCGCTGATCTTCTGCATCCTCCCGTCCCTGTTCGTCGTCATCCTCGGTCCGGCGGCGATCACGATCTTCCACTCCTTCAGCGGTCGGCTCACCTGACCGTGGCGCGCGTCCTGGTCGTCTCCCGCAACCCCGCGATGGCGATGGGGCTGTCGGCGACCGACTACGAGGTCGTCGACCTGCGACCGCCGGAGTTCGGCGACTGGATCGCCGGGACCGACGACGCCGACGCGCTCATCCTCGACCTCGAGAACCCGCGCCTCGCGGTGGCCGCCGTCACCAACCTGCGGGCGCACGCCAAGCTCGCACCGGTGCTGCTGGTCTCGAGCGACCGTCCCGGGTGGGACGAGCCGGAGATGCGCCGGCTGCCGGCCGCGGCGGTCCTGCCGCTACCGATCTCCAAGCCCGCCCTGCTCGCAGCGCTGGAGGACCTGCTCTCCGAACCGTGGGCGCACCAGACGATGCCGCCGCAGCACGCCGAGGTGAACGAGGCACTGCAGGAGCTGCTGCTCGACCGGGACGACCCGCTCACCGAGGACGACGACCTGGTCTGGCGGATCGCGGCTCGGCACCGTGCGACCGCACCGCTCGCTGCCGCCGAGCTCCTCGGAACCGTGGCAGCGGATGCCCCGAACGTCGTCGAGGCTGATCCAACCCCATACCCGGACGCTGCCGTAAGTCAGGCGATGCCAGCGGTCGAGGTCGCCCGCGACGAGAGTCCAGAGGTATCGGCCGGGCCAGCGCTGACGACGACGCAGAACGAGCGGGAGCCGGAAGGCGACGACGTCCTGCCCGACGTCGGCAAGACCGAGCCAGTAGACACGAACACTGGATCCATGGTGGCGGACTCCCCACCGCTGTCCGCCGTCCCACGGACCCGGCGGAGCACGCGGAGCACGCGGCTCCCGGCGGGTGCCACCAGCACGTCCCTGCGCGACATGGAAACTCTGCGTCCGGCCCCCACGGCGCCACGGTCGGAGTCCCCCGGCGCCGAAACGAACGCTCGCAGCGGGTCCGGTCCCGGCCGCCCTTCTGGGGTCGCCGTCGATCCCGCCCCAAGTCCGGGTGTCGAACCGACCGACGATGCCGCTGACCTCGTCAGGCGGCTGAGCAGGGTCGTGCACGCCCTCTACGGCGTGCCGGAGACCGCGGAGGTCGTCGTCCTGGACGCCGTCGAGCGGACGCACGCCGACGCGGGAGCGTTGATGATCCCCGACGACGATGCCTGGCGGGTCGCCGCCGGCGCCGGACTGCGCCGCCTGGAGCACCGCTACGAGCTGCACGCCGAGTCGTGGCTGGTCCAGCAGGTGGCCCAGGCCCACAAGGGCGTCATCATCGAGGAGAGCGACATCGCCCGGGAGCAGCTGCAGGGTGCTCCACTCGCGAGCTGGCGGCACCTGCTGGCGGCCCCGATCCCGCAGATCGAGGCCCTGTTGCTGCTGGCCCGCCGGGACGACCCGCCCTTCGACGAGCACGACCTCACCATCCTGGCGGGGCTCGGGAAGGAGGCCGGCCCGCTGCTCGGCGCGGCGGTCGAGACCAGGTCGTTGGCGCGCACGCTCTGGGAGTTCCGGGACGAGGCCGACCTCCCCCGCTGACGGCTACTCGACGTAGACGCGCTCGTCGACCAGCTGCTCCGCGACCGCGTTGCCGTCGGTCTCGAACCGGCCCTGCTCGAACCGCTTGCGGAACTCGAGGTCGATCTTGTCCAGGCCCGAGCGGTTCTTCTCGATCGTGACGACCGCCCAGTTGCGGAAGCGCTCGGCGTTGCCGACGTCGTAGACGAGGTGGTGGCGTGCGACGACGTCGTACTTGTCGTTCATGATCAGGACGATGTCGGCCTCGTAGGCGAGGGCCGACGAGCCGCGCAGGTTGTGCACGCGCAGCCGGCGTCCCGCAGCCAGGCCCTCCTTGTCGGCGGCGACGATCGCGAGCACGGGCACCTCCACCTCGAGGGCGAGGTCCTTGAGCCCTTCGACGATCTTGGTGACGCGCTCCTCCTCGAGCTCCGAGCCGCCCGGGACGAACACCTTCTGGAGGTAGTCGACGACGACCATCGGCGGCTGGCCGGTCAGCGCCCGCGCCTGGTCGACCACCTGCCGGACGGTGTAGACGCTGGTCTCGGTCCCGCTGGAGCGGTGGATGAAGAGGCGGTCGGCGTAGGCCTGGACCGCCGCGACCGCGTCGCTGCCGCCCACCGTGTTCCGCAGGCGGTCGGCGAGGCTGCCCTCGCGACCGTCGGAGGCCTCGAGCGACTCCCGGATCCGGCGCAGGGAGACCGCCTCGATGCCGGCCAGGCTCGCGGCCTCGATGGCGATCAGGCGCTCCAGGACGGTGGAGGCGTCGTGCTCGTAGGAGAAGTAGATGACCGCCTCGCCGGAGACAGCGGCGTGCCGCAGCATCTGCAGTGCGAACGTGGTCTTGCCCAGGCCCTGCGGGCCGCCGAGCAACGTCAGCTCACCGGAGCGCAGGCCGCCGCTCAGGTAGGTGTCCAACGTGTCGAAGCCGCTCGGCCACACGCGGGCCCCCGCGTTGCGGCCCAGCTGCAGCTTCGTGTCGGCCTCCTGGAGAACCTCCGACAGAGACCGCAGCTGATCGTCCACCCGGTCATTGCACCAGAGCCGACACGCCCGGGGCGGGCGATTGGCCGAGAACGTGGCCCCGGCCCGGTCGCTGTGACAGCGTCACGGCATGGCCGTGTCGACCTTGACGACACTGCGACGGGACCAGCGAGTCGTTCTCGCGGTCCGCGCGGGGCTGCTGGTCGTGGGCGTCGTGCTCACGCTGGTGCAGCGAAACACGCGTGACGACGTCCTCGTCGTCGGGCTGCTGGTCGCCGTCGCGGTGGCCGCCAGCGTCCCGCTTCCCGAGTCGTGGCGACCCACCTCGATGTTCCAGCCCGTCGCGGAGGCCGTGCTCGCGTGCTCCGTGATGCTCCTGCTCGAGCCCCTGCCCGAGACCCTGCTCCCCTACCTGATCGCGCCGGCACTCGCCGCAGGACTGGCGGGCGGGGCCCGGATCGCCGTGACCGCTGCCGGATTGAGCGCTCTGGTGCTCATGATCGGAAAGCTTGTCGGCGACGAGATGCTCGACTGGAGCAGCTACCTCGCGCTGGAGAGCCGCTGGACCCTCATCACGCTCGCCGTCGGCCTGCTCGGCGCCTGGGTCGGCCGGCTCCAGCAGGCGAGCAGCGAACCGACCGAGAACGTCGCCTACGCCGCTGCGTACCGGCTGATCTCGCAGCTCCGGCTGGTGGCCCGGCAGCTCTCCGGCGGCCTCGACCCGGTGAGCCTCGGTCAGCAGATGCTGGAGCAGGTCAACCGGCAGGCGCCCTTCGACCGTGGCGGCGTCTACGTGCGCTCCAGCGGCGGCCGGCTCTCCCCCGTCACGTTCCTCGGGGCCGACCGTCTGGAGTGGGACGTCGACAGCGCCCTGTTCGACGAGGCCTGGGCGTCGAGCACGGCGATGCGCTCGTCGCAGGCGCTCACACCGGGGACGACTGGCTGCTCCGCGGTGCTGCCGCTGCGGATCGGCCTGCGCACGTTCGGCCTGATCGCCATCGAGCGGTCCCTCGGTGCCCCGTTCGAGCAGTCCCAGCTGGCGGCCGCCGAGGCGGTGCTGGAGGAGCTCGGCCTCCGGCTCGAGACGGCCCTCCTGTTCAGCGAGGTCCGCAGCCTGGCCACCGCCGAGGAGCGGCGCCGCCTCGCGCGGGAGATCCATGACGGCATCGCGCAGGAGCTCGCGTCCATGGGCTACGTGGTCGACGACCTGGCAGCCCGGGCGCGCTACCTCCCGGACCTCGAGGCCGACCTGAAGACCCTGCGCTCCGAGCTCACCCGGGTCATCACGGAGCTCCGGCTGTCCATCTTCGACCTGCGCAGCGAGGTGCAGACCACGACCGGGTCTGGGCACCGCCCTGTCGGACTACGTGCGCCAGGTCGGGGCCAGCTCGAACCTCACGGTGCACCTGGTGCTGGACGAGACCCCGATGAGGCTGCCGATCGACTCCGAGACCGAGCTCCTGCGCATCGCCCAGGAGGCTGTCACCAACGCGCGCAAGCACGCCAACGCGCACAACCTGTGGGTCACCTGCCGGATCGATCCCCCGAGCGCCTACCTGTCGATCGCCGACGACGGGTCCGGCCTCGGCACGCCGCGCGACGACAGCTTCGGCCTCGAGGTGATGCGTGAGCGGGCCACCCGCATCGGTGCGCGGCTGGCCGTCGGGAACCGGCCCGAGGGCGGCACCGCGGTCGAGGTGTCGCTAGGTGCGACGCTGGTCGCCGACTAAGGTGTCGTCCGTGCCCACGACGGTAGTGCTGGTCGACGACCACGAGCTGATCCGCCAGGGTCTGCGGCGAGCCTTCGAGCGCACCGGCGACTTCAGCGTCGTCGGCGAGGCCGGCACGGTCGCCCAGGCCCTGGAGGTCATCGGGTCCGCGGAGCCCGACGTCGTCATCTTCGACGTCCGCCTGCCCGACGGGAGCGGCCTCGACGCCGCCAAGAAGGTCCGCGACGCGTTCCCGACCATGGGCATCGTCGTCCTGACCATGTACGCCGGCGACGACCAGCTCTTCGGGGCGCTCGAGGCGGGTGCGTCGGCGTTCGTCCCCAAGGACGCGCCGGCCGATGACGTCATCTCCGCCGCGCGCCACGCGGCCGTCTCTCCGCGGGCCTTCACCGCCACCGACCTCGCGGGTGCCATGCAGCGCCGGCTCACGCCGTCCGGGCCGCAGCTGAGCCCGCGCGAGCGCGAGGTGCTCGGCCTGCTCGCCGACGGGCTGGGCGTGGCGGCGATCTCCAAGCAGCTCTACATCAGCGAGTCGACCACCAAGACCCACATCTCGAAGGTCTACGAGAAGCTCGGAGCGGCCAACCGCGCCCAGGCCCTGATGACCGCGATGCGCCTCGGCCTGATCCGGAACCCAGCGGACAGCGGCTACTGAGCGGCGACAGGCTCGCTTTGCCGAATCTTGGCCTCAGCCTTTCGTACCATCTCGCTCCATCTGCCTGAGCGATACCCGATGCCTGTGGCACCGTCGATCCTTGAACAGCACCGCTGGGCTCGTGGGGGGGTCCCAGCTTCATCATCGGGCCCATTCGGAGGATGCAACATGCTCGCCTACATTCGTAAGGTTGTCGCGCACAAGAAGGAGGAGGGCGCCTCGGCAGTCGAGTACGGCCTCCTCGTCGCCGCGATCGCCGCGCTCATCGTCATCATCGTGTTCGCTCTCGGTGGCATCATCAAGAGCGTGTTCCAGAAGACCTGTTCCCAGGTCAGCTCCGGCGCCAGCGTCGGTGGCAACTGCACCGGCTGACCTTGTCTTGACCCCTGCCTTCGGGACCGGGCGTGTCCCGGCCCCGAAGGCAGATCACATCTGGAGGGTTCGTGCCTGCACGGAAGATCACCCGCGACGACGCAGGTGCGTCAGCAGTTGAGTACGGGCTTCTGGTCGCCGCCATCGCCGCGGTGATCGTGATCATCGTCTTCGCCCTCGGCGGAGTCGTTCAGGGTCTCTTCCAGAAGACCTGCAGCGGCGTCAGCTCCGCGGCAAGCGTCGGCGGGAACTGCAGCTGACTCTGGCGATTCGCCAGACGACTGCGCAGCTTCGTGAGCCAGGCTCTGCCGGTCGAGGCCAGCGCCGCAGCACCGGGCCCTGCGGGTCGGGCACCCCGCGCGTCGGCCTGGACACTCGTCCTGGTCCTGGTGGGCGGCGCAGGTGTCTGCGTGACGGCCTACTTGAACGTCGACCCGGACCTCTACTGGCACCGAGTCCTGGGAGAGCACTGGATCAGCACCCGATCCCTCGACCTGTCTCCCGATCCGATCGCGTACACCCCTGGCACATGGTTCCCGACGGCTTGGTCCGTCGAAGTCCTCTACGCCTCGATCGTTTCCGCGTTCGGCTACACCGGAGTGTTCGTGCTCCGGTTCCTGCTTGCCGTGGCGTTCTACATCCTGCTGGGACGCTTCCTGCACCGCACAGCCCGGCCGGCCACAGCGGCACTTCTCTTCTTCGCCGTGGGGATCCCGGCCAGCCTCGTCGTGCAGGACCGGCCGCAGACCTTCTCGCTGCTGTTCGTCGTCCTCCTGATGCCGCCGATCAACCGCGCCCTGTCGCAGGACATCGCGCCTCGCCTGATGCCGGCCGTGGGCCTCACGTACCTGTGGGCCAACGTCCACGGGCTATGGGTGCTCGTCCCCGGCCTCTGCGGGTTGCTCGCACTGGTCCGAGCCTTTGAGCGACGCGGCAACTGGCGGCTGCCAGCGATCACCGCACTTGTCTGTTCAGCTGCTGCCGCACTGACCCCGGTCGGCCCCCGCCTCCTCCTGTCGCCCCTCCTCGTCACCAAGGCAGCGGGAACAGTTGTCGAGTGGGAGGCCACTGCGCTGCGAACGCCGGTCGCCTGGGGCTTGGCAGCGTGCCTCACAATGCTGCTGATCTGCTGGTCACGCCCGGGCGCCGTGCAGCCTCGGACGCTCTTCTACGCGCTGGCGATGACCGCGTTCGGCCTGATGGCCTACCGCAACGCAGTCTTCGCCAGCCTGCTGCTCGTCCCTCTCGTCGCGACATCGGTCGATCGAGCCTTTCCGCGATGGGACTCCCGTGTCACCGTGCCGAGAGTGATGGTCCTCGCGTGCGTGCCCGTTCTGCTGCTGGCCGCGGGCGGCACCTACATCCAGCACGCGCAGATCTCGGAGAACCTCCCGAAGAGGATCGCGTCCCACTTGGCCGCGCAGCCGGATGTCCGTCGAGTGGTCGCCACCTACAACACGACCGGCTTCCTGCGCGACTTCGGCGGCAGCCACGTTCGCCTGTCTATCGACGGCAGGAGCGACCGCTACGGCAGCGACCGGATCACCGCTCAGAACGAGATGTTGAACGGCTCGCGAGGATGGCAGAAGCGGCTGGAGAAGCTCGACCCCGACGCTGTCGTCATGGCCAAGACCAGCCCCCTGCGAGAGCTCCTCACCGATCGCGGCTGGGTGACTGTGGTGGTCGACGGCACGTACCTCTTGATGGAACCTCCGTCATGACGACGACGACGCAGCGATCTCAGGACCGGTCGGGGTCGCACGAGGCCTCGTTCGTGGCCGGCCACGGCTCCATCAGCTGGAGAGAACACCTGGTCGATGCCGTAGTGACGGCATCGGCCGCGCTCGCCCTCCTCGGCGTCATGTTGCGCAGCCTTGTCGGCGAACTGGACCACCCGATGGGGAAGCTCGATGTGATCGGCAACGCTGCCGGCATCACCATGCACTGGACGGTCCCGGAGCTCGGCTTTCCCTTCGGCATGAAGTTCGCGCCGTACTTCCCGACCTTGGAGCTGACGCAGACCGGGATGGCGGCGGCCCTCCTCAAGCTCACGGGGAACGCTTTCCTGGCGCAGAACCTCGTCTGGGCGCTGTCGTTCCCGATCACGGCGGTCGCGTGCCTGTGGGTCTTCAAGCTCCTGCCCACACCCCGACCACTCGCCATCGCCCTTGCCCTCGCGGCGACGTTCATCCCGTACCACGTGGTCCGGGCCTTCTACCACCCGTGGCTGTCCACCATGTGGCCGGCCGTCCTCGGTGTCGGTCTGTGCCTCCTCGTGGGAACCGGCCGGAGTCCGCGAGTGCGTGGCGTGAAGCTCCGGAGCGGGGACGGCGCACGGCTGGCGGGCACGACGCTGATCTGCGTGCTGGTCGCCTACGGCGGCATCTACTACGCGTTCTTTACTGTCGTCCTTCTGGCCGTCACGCTCACGTGGAGAGCGCTCAACGCCAGTCATCGGG
The DNA here is from genome assembly GCA_963784645.1 of uncultured Actinomycetota bacterium. Lineage (GTDB taxonomy): Bacteria > Actinomycetota > Actinomycetes > JACCUZ01 > JACCUZ01 > JBBRVW01. Next base: position 343,461 of record CAWARY010000020.1, read on the forward strand.
GGGGTCTCGGGCCTCCGCTCATCCGGGACGCGTACCCCCTGGGCGTCGTCCTGCTCGCGGTCACGATGGCCCTCTTCTGCACGTCCCTGGCGAACTCCCACGACCCGCCCACGCGACCGGTGGCGGCGCGCGCACCGGTCGACTCCGGCTACTTCGCCGGCAACCTCACGTTCGGTCTGTCACCGTCCCCGGTCACCTGGGTTCCGGTCGCACGTCAGGTGACCCAGCCTCTCGGCCACGCAGTCAACTCCGAGATCGAGGGATCGACGTACGGACAGTTCGGGTCCGTGGCCGGAACCCTGGCGCTCGGCGTCCTGGCCATCGGGCTGGCGATCCGGCGCCGGAGGCGGATCCGTGACGGCTCCCCGTCCGGAGCTCCGACGGCGCCGAGCTCCTTGCTGCTCACGCTGCTCGTAGCGGCGACGGCTCTGTTCGTGCCCGAGGCGGCCGGATATGCCTTCGCGAGCTACGTGACACCGGCGATCAGGTCGTGGGACAGGCTGCTGCCGATGCTGCTGACGATCGTGCTGGCCGCGGCAGTCGCCCTCATCTCGGAGCTGGCCCCGCACCCGAGACGCTGGGCGGTGCAGGTCGCTGCCGCCGTCCTGGTCCTCCTCACGCTCTTCGACGGTGTCCTGCCCTACCACGCACTCATCAGCCGTCAGCTGTTCAAGGGCGCTGCGGCGACAGCCACCGGCGAGGCCTACGCCGCGGCCGTGAACCACGTCGACAAGGCGAAGTGCGGGGTGCTCGAGCTGCCCTTCATGCCCTTTCCCGAGTCACCGCCCACCGGGCACCTACCCGACTACAGCCACTTCGTCGCCGCTATGACGAATCCGGACAAGCTGTGGTCCTACGGCGGCGTCAAGTACACATCGGCCGGCCTGTGGCAGATGCGTCTCGGCAACGACGTCACCCCCAGCGCGGTGACGGCGCTCCGCGAGGTCGGGTTCTGCGGCGTGCATCTCGACCTCCGCGGACTCGATCGTGCCGACGTCGCGCCAACCATCGACGCCTTGACCACCCTGCTCGGGCCGCCCGCAGCGACGGGGCACGGCGGGGACTGGCTCTACTTCCGCATCCGGGGCGGTGCCGCGAACGTCGGCGCCATCGACGACCCTGCCCGCCTCAGCGAGTCGACACGGAACTTCTTCTTCTCACGCGAGATCGTCGCTCCATGAGCGCAGCGCCGAGTGCCCCCGCGGATCGCCCCCCTCGCCGACGTGCTGCGCATCGACGGGTGGCGCACAGTGCGGCGTCATGACCATCATGTCCTAGTGCTCCCACCACGAATCACACCGGCGCCGTGAAGGCCGTCCTGCTCGCGGGCGGCCTCGGCACCCGCATGCGCGAAGAGACCGAGTTCCGCCCTAAGCCGATGGTTGAGGTGGGGGGAAAACCCGTCCTCTGGCACATCATGAAGACCTTTGCCACCTACGGCGTGACCGACTTCGTCGTCTGCACCGGTTACAAGGGCGACGTGATCAAGGACTACTTCCTCGACTACGAGGCGCGCAACAACGACTTCACCATCACGCTGGGCCGGAGCCACGAGATCGTCTTCCACGACCAGCACTTGGAGTCCGACTGGTCGGTCACGGTCGCTGACACCGGTGCGAACGCGCAGACCGGAAGCCGCGTCCGCCAGATCAAGCGGTACGTCCAGGACTGCGACCGCTTCATCGTCACCTACGGTGACGGTCTCGCCGACGTAGACGTCCAGAAGCTGCTCGACTTCCACACCTCCCACGGGAAGACGGCGACGATCACGACGGTCCGCCCGCTCTCCCGTTTCGGGATGGTCGACATCGCCTCGAGCCAGGTCGTGGAGAAGTTCCGGGAGAAGCCGCAGGTCGAGGACTGGGTGAGCGCCGGGTTCTTCGTCTTCGAGCGGGCGATTTTCGACTACCTCGGATCGGCTGACGACGACCTGGTTCTCGAGCAGGAACCGCTGGGTGAGCTTGCCTCCCGAGGCGAGCTCGTCGCCTACCAGCACGAAGGATTCTGGCAACCCATGGACACCTACCGCGAGTCCCTGATGCTCAACGAGATGTGGGACTCAGGCAGCGCGCCGTGGAAGGTATGGTGACCAACCGCAGTTCCAGCCTTCGCGCTGATCTAGATCTCAGCCGCGGATGAGCGCACCTGCTCGAGCACGTCGTCGGGCAGGTGGGGGTACATGTCGTCGAGCGGCGGAGTTCGGATGGTGCCGTCGACCATCCTCGACCGGAGCCTCGGCTCGAACTCCTGGGCCTGGTCCAGCCGCACCACACAGACACGCGGCCCCCGAGCTTCGACCACCTCACGCAACTCGCGCCGCCAATGATCACCCTGCTCGAGCACCGTGACCGGCAGGTCGAAAGCTCGGGCCACCTGCGCGAAGTCGGGAAATGTCACGCCCGAAGCTGGTGAAGCTCCGAACTCCCGCCCGAAGAAGTTTCTCTGGGTCTGCTTGATCGACAGGTAGCCCCCGTTGTCGAGCACGAGGAGCAACACGTCCGGAGCCCAGGCTCGCAGAGTCTGCAGCTCCTGGAGGTTCATCATCACCGAGCCGTCACCTGCGAGCGTGATCACGCGGCCCACGGGATCGGCCACAGCCGCACCGAGTCCCGCAGGCAGGTCGTAACCCATGGATGCGCAGCCGCTGTTGCTGAACATCCGCATGCCCGCCTTCAACTTCATGACCTGGAAGGGCACGATGCACGCGGTGGCGTCCCCACAGGCGATCACGTGCTGGGAAGTCATCCACTTCGAGAGCTCCGCGACGAGGTGATAGGCGTTGATCCCCCCCGGCCTCGGCTGGTAGTCCGCCTCGCTCGGCTCGTAACGCACTCGGATGTCCTGGCACCAGGCCCACCACCGGCGGCGCTCCGGCGACCGAATTCGCTTGGCAGCCTGGAGAAGTTCGGGCACTGCATCTGCTAGGTCTGCCGGAATGGTGAGGTGCGGGCGCAGATAATTCTTGGTCAGCTCCGCCGGGTCAATGTCGATCCATACGATCTTCGCGTGCGGTGCGAATTCCGCCCAGTTGTAGCTGACCTGGCGGATGTTCAACCTGGAACCTAGAACCAGCAAGAGGTCGCAGCTCTGCAGCACGAAGTTGCCGGCCCGAGTCCCGATGGTCCCCGGCCGCCCCGCGAACGCCGGATGGTCGGAGTCGATCAGGTCGTGTGTCCACGCAGTTGCCAGAGGTGCCGAGAGCTCTTCGGCCAACGGAATGACGAGGTCCTGCACGCCGGCGCTACGAACACCGGTGCCCGCGAGCACCAGCGGGCGTGACGCCGCGGCGACCATCGTGGCCACCTCATTCATCGCGTCGGACAGGTCGACGCTTGTTGCGGCCGCTCGAGGCAGGGGTGCGGACGGGTCGAGGTGATCAGGCACCGGCATGCCCTGCACGTCCACGGGTATTTCGAGCCACGCCGGTCCGGGTCGCCCCGTGGTAGCGGCCGTGACTGCCTCGTCGACCAGCCTGGCCACGTCGTCGACGGAGTTCACCGCGCCATGCCACACGGTGATCGGCTTCACCATCTCGAGGATCCGCGCTTCCTGGTCACCGAGCTGGCGCAGGTCGTCACGCCCCTCGAGCACGGCGTTCGTGTCGCGGCGTACCTGGCCGGCCACCACCACCATGGGGATCGAGTCGGTGAAAGCACCGAACACGCCGTTCATCGCGTTGATGCTGCCCGGCCCGCTCGTGACGTTGAGAACTGCCGGTCGACCGGCAACCCGTGCATAGCCCTCTGCGGCGATCGCACACGCCTGCTCGTGGTGCATGTAGCGCACGTCGAACCCAGGCGCCGACCCAAAAGAGTCGTTGAGGTGCATCGCACCGCCACCGGTCACTGTGAAGCAGGTGTCGATGCCCCAGTGCTGCAGCCGCAGCGCGACGAATTCGGCGACCTTCATGCCGGGGGCCTGACAGGAGCTGCCACCATCGCGAGGCGGCCAAGGCGCAGCTTCCCGGCCCGGGCGTCAGGTTCAGCCCGGACAGTGAGCACCATGAAGTCCAACCTTTCGAGCAGGGCCTGCAGTGATCGCTCGTTGAAGTAGTTGATGTGCTCGCTCTCCTTGATCACACCTGCGCGCGGAATCGGGCGACCAAACTGCCGCATCACGCCAGAGGCGAAGTCCGCAGCGACGAAGAGTGGCTTGTAACGGACCAGTCGATGCAGCCAGCGACGGTAACCGTTGCGCGAGTGCCAGTTCCGGATGCTCGGCTGGTCGAGCGGAACTTCGATGTAGACATGGCCCGCGATCGACATAGCCCCACGGATCTCGGCCATGAGTCCGGAGGGATCCGCCAGGTGCTCGAGCACGTGGGCGACCAGCACCAGGTCGGGTACGGCGTCGACCTCGTCGAGCGAGGAGGCCCGCTCGACACCCGGCAGGGTCGGGGCGTCCGACACATCGACGACGACCTTCCTGGCAGCGTCGATGTCCGGGAACAGCTGCCCCTGGTCGCCGCCGAAGTCGACGACGCAGCCGAGATTCGGTCCAACCCCTGCCGCCCGAAGTACTTCCGTCGAGAACTGCACCCGAGCCTTCACGCCTGCGGAGTCAGCCGCGAAGGCGTCGTTCTCCCCGCCTCCGTACCAGGGCTCCCAGTGTCTCCTTGCTCGGACGTACCTGGACCCTCGGTAGCCGCCGTAGATCGCGCTCATGTCCTCGTCGGAGTAGCGATGGTCGAAGAAGCCGAGCGTGCATGCGGGGCAGTGGCGCAGTGTGACGGGCTCGTCGAGGACGGTTCCCGTCAGCTCCGCGATGAACGGCGCGACCACGGCGTGGGCGCGGAACACCGACTCGGCGCCGCAGCCTGGGCAGTTGGTGGTCGGGCGTCGTGCCTCTGCGGCGACACGGCGGGCCGGATCTGTCATGGGCACGTACCCTAGACCGGCCCGGCGTCCACGCCGCGGCCGCACGTGCAGTGCGGGCTCAGGGGACGCGCACCCCCGTGCCGCCCCTCAGGGGTCGTCTTGAGCCCCGTCGGTGCGCAGCCGCCGACATTCCAGGGCATCCATTACCCTCGATGCGGAACGAGGTAGCCGGCATGCCGGGGCCGACATGGCGAGACAGGGGCTGACATGACCGCCGTCGAAAAGCGTGATCGCGAGATCTTCAATGACTTGTTCGTGCTCGAGCTTGCGAACAATCACTGGGGCAGTCTCGAGCGCGGGCTGAAGCTTATCCGTGATCACGGCACAGTGGTTCGATACAACAGCGTCCGCGCTGCCATTAAGCTGCAGTTCCGGGACGTCGACAACTTCGTCCACCCGACTTTCCAGGGCAGCGAGGAACTGCGCTACGTCAAGAAGACGGAAGCAACCAAGCTCACTCGAGACGAGTTCGGCGCGATGGTCCGCGAGATCGTCGAGGTGGGCTGCATCCCGATGGCCACACCGTTCGACGAGGCTTCGGTGGACCTCTGCGTCGCCTTCGACATGCCGATCATCAAGATCGCCTCCTCCGACATCAACGACTGGCCGCTGATCGAGCGGATCGCGGCCACCAGACGCCCGGTCATCGCCTCCACGGGAGGAGCCTCGGAGAAGGACCTCGACGACCTCGTCGCCTTTTTCGAGCACCGTGGCATCCCGCTCGCCATCAATCACTGCGTTTCCCTGTATCCGTCCGAGGACCACGAGCTCGAGCTCAACCAGATCGACTACCTGAAGGACCGCTACCCAGCTCATGTGATCGGGCTGTCGACGCACGAGTTCCGCGACTGGCAGGCCTCGATGTACCTCTCTTACGCGAAGGGCGCCCGTACGTGGGAGCGGCATGTGGACATCGAGCACGACGGCGTAGCCGTGTCCCCCTACTGCTCGACCCCGGAGCAGGTGGACCAGTGGTTCAAGGCGTTCCAGCGGGCCCGCGAGATGTGCGGCGGTAGCGCCGGTGGACGTCGCGTGGTGGCTCGGCGCGAGACCGAATACCTCGACGCACTTGTCCGCGGCGCCTACGCCAAGCGGAATCTAGAGCCCGGTTACGTGTTCTCGAAGGACACGTTCGTACGAGATTTCTACCTCGCGATCCCGCTGCTCAAGGGCCAGCTGTCGTGCCGCGAGGTCATGAACGGAGAGCAGCTGACGCAAGGCATCGACGCAGACCAGCCATTGACGATCGACCACATCGACGGGCCGTACAACAGCACCCCCGGGTTGCGCGACCTCATCCTGCAGCGAGGCCTGTAACGCATGGGCGACCGACCGCGCGAGCTGCCGGAGCGGTGTCTCGTCTATGGCTCTGGGACGTTCTCCGAACGATTGGCCGAGGGACTCGAGTCCGTCGGTACTCGCGTCAGCTCTCTGATCGACTTCCGACCTGGAGGGCGCAGCACTCGGCTCCCGGTCGCCGACCCGGCCGCTCACACGATCGACCGGACCTCGACGGTGCTGCTAGGCGTGTGCAACCCGGAGGTCGACGTTCGAAAGCTTCGTGGCGACCTGCTCGCGCAGGGCTACCTCGACGTGTGGTCGCCAGTGGACGCCGCGATCGCGCTGGACAGGCGCGGCGTACAGCTCGAGTGCTACTGGTTGACCGGCGACCTGGCTATGTACGACGCGCAGCGGTCGGCCATCGATTCCGCCCGCAGCCTTCTGGCGGACGACACCTCGCGAGCCATCTTCGATGCCGTCCTGCGATACCGGACCACTGGCGACATGGAGTCGCTACCCGCGGTGGAGCCGGTGAGCCGCCAGTACCTGGGCGACGGCCTGGACCTGTTCCACAGGCCCGTCCGGCTGCTGGACGCAGGGGCATACACGGGCGACACCATCTCTGCCTTCGTCACCGCAGGAGTGGAGATCGACGAGGTGCTGGCCCTCGAGCCGGACCCGGCCAACTACGAAGCACTGGTGCGAACCCTCCGATCGATAAGTGTCACCGGCCTGGCGTTGCCGTTGGCGCTGTCCGACCGGACACAACTCCTGACCTTTCAAGGGGAAACGGGAGCCTCCGCGCGGGTATCGCAGGCGGGTTCCACGATGGTGGGAGCGGTTGCGGGCGACGATCTGCTGCACGGCTGGCATCCCACGTACATCAAGATGGACATCGAGGGAGCCGAGCACGGCGCCTTGCTCGGGTTGAGTGCGACACTCACGTCGGACTCGCCGACGCTGGCGATCAGTGCGTACCACGAGCCCGATCATCTGTGGACGCTTCTGATCTGGCTCCACCACCTCCGCCCGGCATACGCCTTCCACCTGCGCTGCTACGGCTATCAGACGTTCGACACGGTCCTTTATGCGATCCCCAGACGAACTCAGGAGTCCGCAGGGTGACCAGTATCGACGTCATCATTCCCGCCTTCAACGAGGAGGAGTGTCTCGACGAGCTGGTGAGGCGCCTCCTCCAGCTCTTCGACCTGGAGTCGGAGTACACCTGGCGGGCCATCATCGTCGAGAACGGTTCCCAGGACCGCTCGTGGCTCGTGCTGCAACGCCTGTGCGCCATGGACCCACGCATCACCGCCGTACGTCTCTCGCGGAACTTCCACATGGACGGCGGGCTGACCGCCGGACTGGACTTCGCCACGGCGGATGCCGCCGTCTTCATGACGGCGGACCTTCAGGATCCACCGGAGGCAGTGTCGGACTTCGTCCGCCAGTGGGAGAAGGGCGTCCACAACGTCTATGGCCTCGTCACGGAGCGCCAGGGCACGAGTCGCCTGCGTCGGTTCAACTCCCAGGCCTTCTACTGGCTCGCGAACAGGCTGACGGCCGGCCGGATGCCGCGCAACGCGAGCGACTTCCGGCTGATGGATCGGCAGCTCTACGAGACGCTTCGTGGACTCGACGAGCGCAACCGGTTCATGCGGGGGCTTGTGTCATGGGCCGGATTCGAGTCTGCAGCCGTACCCGTGCCACGGCCGCCGCGTTTCGCCGGATCTTCCAAGGCGTACAGCCTTCCGGTCTTCGGCCTGGCCGTCCGTGCCATCTTCGCCCACACCTACCTACCGCTCCGTCTGATCTCCCTGGGCGGCATCGCCTTTTCTGCCCTCTCAGGGCTGTCCTTTCTGGTCTGTGTGGTCGTCTGGCTCACCCGCGGAGTCCCGTTCGCCGGGTTCGGCAGTCTGGTGTCGTTGGGACTGCTGGGATTCGGGATCTTGACGGTCATGATGGGCACGATGGCCGAGTACATGAGTCTGATCTACGAAGAGGTCAAGGGCCGGCCCAACTTCGTCGTTCGGCAGACGTTGGGCATCGCGCATGAGCCGTCCGGCTGATCGTGTCCGGTCCACGATCCCCACTCGCTCAGCCGCCGGAGAAGCAACGCCACGGCAGCGGGTCCTGCTCCTAGGTGCAGGGGGTTGGTTCGGGCGAACCGCTATCGACCTGATCCGGCACGAAGCCCCCGGCTGGGAGGTCCTTCCGGTCACCGGGCGCCCTCGGACACTGCACTCAGGGGGGCGGCAGCTCGACCTCCTCGGTTGGGACTGGGACCGAGTCCGTCGGTGGGGCCCGAGCTTGGTCGTCAACTGTGCCTTCCTCACCCGGGAGAAGGTTCGGGACCTCGGCCCCGACGCCTACGGCGCGCTGAACCGGGAGCTGACCGAAAGGTTCGTGCGGACCATCGAACTTCCGAGCGTGGGGTCCGTCGTCACGATCTCGAGCGGAGCGGCCTGGACGCCCGATGGCGGTTCGCCTGACCCTGCGGTGAACCTGTACGGGCACCTCAAATGGCACGAGGAAGTTTCCACCGAGAGTGCTGCCACCAAGGCCGGCAAGCACGCGGTCATCTGCCGAGCATGGTCGGTCTCGGGGCCTTACGTCGGAAGACCCCGCGACTACGCCTTCTCCGACATCGTCGCCCAGGCCTTGGTGGGCGACGTGACGCTCTCGGCGCGACACCTGGTGTGGCGCCGCTACGTCGATGTCGCGGATCTGCTCGCCGTGGCGGTAGGCCACGCTCTAGGCGGGCGCTCCGGCATGTTCGACAGCGGCGGCGAGCTCGTCGAGCTCGGCGAGCTCGCCGAGCTCGCGATCTCCATTCTGCGCCCTGGGGCAAGAGTTCATCGGGAGACAGCTTCGGGCGATGCGGACGACCACTACCACTCGGACAACGCGTCGTGGGAGTCCCGGTGCGCAGCGCTCGGACGCGTTCCGCTGCCGTTGCGGGAGCAGATCCGGCTTACCGCGGACGCCCTCAAACGGGTCGGCTGATGCAGCCCCCGAAGCGCGAGGTGCGCTATGTGGTTGTCGGCATCTGGAACACGGCCTTCGGCTTCGTCCTGTTCACGGTCCTTCAGCAATCGGTCGGCCACCGGATCGGCTACGTGTCAAGTCTGGTGGTCGCCCAGGCGGTCGCGGTCGTGCAAGCGCACGTCACCCAGCGACGCCTCGTATGGCACTCGCAGAACCCCTACTTTGCAGAGCTGATCAGGTTCGCTGCGTTGTACGGCGTGGTGCTAATGATCAATGTCGTCGGGCTGGCTCTGCTCGTCGAACGGCTGAAGCTCCCGGTCCTCCCGAGCCAGTACGGCCTGGGCGGGGTCCTGATCGTGGCGACCTACTTCGCGCAGCGCAGATGGGCATTCGCTGCGGTGACCGACCCGACGCGACCGGACCCGGACCGAGGGCCCGCGGCCCAGCAGTTAGAGTCGTGACCCGTGATCGGGCCGCGTGCAGGGGGAAGACCGTGACGGATGCACTGGAGCCGCGACGCGAAGGCATTCTCAACCAGGTCCGGTCCTACGCTGAGGAGCGTTTCGCAGCTCGGGCCTTCGTCGCCGGCGAAACCCCGGTCCCCGTCTCCGGCAAGGTCCTGGACGGCGACGATCTTGCGGCTCTGGTCGACTCGTCTCTCGACGGGTGGCTCACCGCCGGCCGCTTCACCGCGGACTTCCAGCGTCGGCTGGCGCGCTACGTGGGAACGCGCAGCGCGGTCTTCGTCAACAGCGGGTCGAGCGCCAACCTCTGGCCCTGTCGGCCCTGACCAGCCCGAAGCTCGGTCAGCGACGACTTGTCGAGGGCGACGAGGTCCTCACTGTGGCGATGGGCTTCCCCACCACGATCAACCCGATCATCCAGAACCGGCTGCGGCCGGTCCTGGTGGACGTGGAGCTGGGGACCTACGACGCCAAGCCGGAGATGCTCGCCGAGGCGATCGGGCCGCGCACGCGCGCGATCATGATGGCGCACACCCTCGGCAATCCCTTCGACCTGGACGTCGTGCGGCAGCTGTGTGACGAGCACGGGTTGTGGTTGGTCGAGGACTCGTGCGACGCGCTCGGGTCGACCTACGACGGACGCCGGACGGGGAGCTTCGGGGACACGGCGACTGCCAGCTTCTACCCGGCCCACCACATCACCACCGGTGAGGGCGGCGCGGTCTTCGTCAAGTCGCCGCTGGTGAAGAAGCAGGTCGAGTCCTTCCGCGACTGGGGACGCGACTGCTACTGCGAGACCGGGCACGACAACACCTGCCTCAAGCGGTTCGAGTGGCAGCTGGGCGACCTCCCGATCGGCTACGACCACAAGTACATCTACAGCCACGTGGGATACAACCTCAAGGCCACCGACATGCAGGCAGCCCTCGGGCTGTCGCAGCTCGCGAAGCTGGACGGCTTCGTCGAGGCACGGAAGAAGAACTTCGCCCACTTGTACAGCCGGTTGGACGGCACGCCGGGCCTGCTCCTCCCGCGGGCAACACCGAAGTCGGACCCTTCGTGGTTCGGGTTCCCGATCACGCTGGGCGAGGACCTGCATGTGGATCGTGCCGCACTCCTGCGCTTCCTCGACGAGCGCAAGATCGGGACCCGCCTGATGTTCGCCGGAAACATCACCCGCCAGCCCGCCTACCGGAGCGTGGACTTCCGCGTGGTGGGCGACCTCACGGACTCTGACGTCGTCATGAAACGCACGTTCTGGGTCGGCGTGTATCCCGGCCTCACGGCCCCGATGCTCGACTACATCGCCGACAACATCCTCGAGTACCTCGACAAGGCCTGATGGTCATGCACTACCTGGTCACGGGCCACACGGGGTTCAAGGGCGCTGGCTCACGCTGCTGCTCAGGGCACGTGGCCACACAGTCTCGGGGCTGTCGCTGGACCCGGTGCCGGGTGCCCTGTACACGCTCGCGAACATCAGCGAGGACATCGAGAACGACGTCCGGGGCGACATCCGCGAGCCGTCGACTGTCCGTGACGCGCTGGAAACCACTCGTCCAGACGTGGTCATCCACATGGCCGCCCAACCGCTCGTCCGGGCATCCTTCGAGAACCCCCGGACCACCATGGAGACGAACGTCCTCGGCACGTTGAACGTCCTGGAGGCCGTGCATACCTCCGACACGGTACGAGCGCTCGTCGTCGTCACGACGGACAAGGTCTACCGCAACGACGGGACCGGGACGCCGTACCGAGAGACCGACCCGCTGGGGGGTCACGACCCGTACAGCGCGTCCAAGGCGATGGCCGAGATCCTGGTCGACTCCTGGACGAAGAGCTTTCCCGCCTGTCCTACGGCGACCGCGCGGGCCGGCAACGTCATCGGCGGCGGCGACGTGAGCCGGGACCGGCTCCTGCCTGACCTGCTCGCGGCCATGGCGCGCGGCGATCGGCCGCGCATCCGCTACCCCGATGCCGTCCGGCCGTGGCAGCACGCCCTCGATGCGTTGAACGGTTACCTGACGTTGGTCCAGGCCCTGCTGGACGGTCGGGTCAGCGAGCCTGCCTGGAACTTCGGGCCCGACCCAGCCAGCTTTCGGACCGTTGGCGAGGTGGCCGATCGGACCGCCGAGCTGTGGGGCGGCAGCTCTGGATGGGACCGGGACGGAGCCGTGCACCCCCCCGAAGCCGCTCAGCTCACCCTCGATTCGACGCTGGCCACAACCGGCCTCGATTGGCGGCCACGGTTGTCCTTCGACGACGCACTGAGCTGGACGGTCGACTGGACCCGATCCGTCGGTGAAGGGGCAGACGCGCGCGCGACGTGTGTCCATCAGGTCAAGGAGTTCGACCGACGCTTCTCGGACTGATCGCCGACCAGCGGACGCTCAGCTCCTACCGCTCAGCGCAGCCGAGAGCGCCGCCTCGGCCTGTGTCCACGACCAGTGGGCCAGCACGCGCTCACGACCGGCAGCGCCCATGGTCCGAGCCCGCTCCGGGTCCGCGAGCAGCCCGCCGACCGCGGCCGCAACCGACGCTCGTGGAGCGGCCGTCGACGACGAGTCCGGTGCGGTCCTGGTCGACCGTCTCGGGTGCACCGCCCGAGTTGCCCGCCACAACCGGGAGCCCGGACGCAGCGGCCTCGAGGTAGACGATGCCGAGGCCTTCGACCTCGAGGCCGGCCTTGCGAGTGCGTGTGGGCATGCAGAACACGTCGCCAGCAGCGAAGTGCGGTGGCAGCTCGGCCCAGGGCTTGGGGCCGGTGAACACCACTTCCTCGGCGACGCCGAGGTCGCGTGCCAGGCGTTGCAGCTTGGCGCGCATCGGACCGTCGCCCACGAGCAGCAGCGCCGCATCGGGGACCGCCCGTCGGATCTCCGGCAGCGCAGCGACGAGCACGTCCTGCCCCTTGCGCGCCACGAAGCGTGACACGCACACGACGACCGGGCGATCGCCGAGCCCGTACAACCGTCGCACAGCGCGTACCGTCGACGTCCGGACGGAAGGCCAGGGTGTCCACGCCTGGAGTCAGCTGGCGCCATCCGGCCCGCGGCTTCAGGCGACAGTGCTCTGGCGATCTCGGAGCGCGTGTACTCGCCGGTGTAGGTGAGCACGTCGTTGCGGTCTCCGATCAGACGGAGGACCCGGCGTACGGCCGGCGCCTTGGCCCACCAGACCTCGTGGCCGTGGGTGGTTGCCACGGTCCGCCGCACGGGGCCGCGTGCCTTGAGGGCCGATGCCATCAGCCCGAGCGGTGCGGCCGCCCCGAACCAGACCGAGTCGCACTGGAACCGGCGCGCGATCGCGACGGACCGTCGGGTGATCGCGGGCGTCGGCAGCATGAGCCGAGCCGGGTCCCGGACGACGGGGAACGGCAAGGACGCGTCGAACGCGGAATCACCCTCCTGGCGGGCCGTGTGGACGACCACTGACGCGGGGTCCAGGCGCTGAGCCATGGCCAGGACGAACGACTCGATCCCTCCCACTCTCGGGGGGAAGTCGTTCGTGATGATCAACGTCCGGCGCGACACGAGGGATCACCCTACGGACAGCCGGGAGCGCCCGGACCGTCGACGCGGTCCGGGCGGCGGCTGCCGGCTCAGCCCGTGCAGTCTCCCCCGACACTGGCGCCGGAGCTGACAGCGGAGCAGGTCTTCGAGAAGACGCCCTTGATGATCCCGCCGAGCGCGAAGACGATGATCACGATCAGAGCGGCGATGGCCGCGACGAGAAGTCCGTACTCGACGGCCGAGGCGCCGTCGTCCTTGCTCCGCGCGACCGCGCGAACCCAAGTAAGCATGTGAATGTCCTCCCCTGACGTCCGACCGATCGGCTGGCCGGCTCGACGGCTCATCGCGGAGCACACACGGAGTGTTACGAGATTCTCAGCCCCTGACCGGGACAGTCCGGTCGTCAACACTGAACGTAGGCATCCGGCTACCTGAAGTCAGCCGCCGACGAGGTGGGAGTTCGCCTCGCGGACGGGCACGGCCATCGGGCCGGCGGTCTTGCGTGATCGCCGGTCCGGGGACGTCGTAGGGGCCGTTGCCGGCGACCGTGAACCGGCCGTCCCAGAACGTCGTGACGCGGACGCTGCGGCCGCCGGGGGTGGCGTAGGTCCAGGACACCGAGTCGTCGGGGTACTGGCCGCCTGGCGCGGTGAACGAGCGGGTCACTCCGTCGTCGAAGGTCCACTCCCAGCGCGCCGTCGCGGTCACGGTGACCGGCAGCCCGAGCACCTGGAACGACGGGGTCACGAAGGTGGCGGCCTCGCCGGCGTCGAAGATGGTCGGCAGGTTGACGATGCCGCCCGCGGCGGGCTGGAACGAGGGATCGGCGTCGGGCAGGTAGCTGACCACCTTGTCGCGCACCGCTTGAGCGACGTCGGCGACGGGCACCGGCTGGTCCCCCGGGCCGATGCACATCGTGGAGACCATCCGCCAGTTCGGCTGGGCGTTGTCGCGGTAGTAGACGCGGTACAGGATGCCGTCCTGGCCGCGACCGGCGCAGGACGAGACAGCGACTCCGCAGAGGGCGTCGTCGGGGTTGTTCGGGCCGTTGGACATGCACGCGATCACGAGCTTCCACTCGCAGCCGTCGCACGACTGGCCGGCCGCCTGGCCGATGGGGCTGTCCGGGCCCTGCCCGGGCCAGATCACGCCGCCGGTCACGATCGAGCCGTCGCCCTGGTTGCCGCCGGAGTGGATGCAGTCGATCTGCCCCTCCTGGCACTTCGCGGCGTACGCCGCCGACGGTGCGGCGACCACCGTGCCGAGCACGGCCACCACCAGCAGGAGACCCCGTAGCGCTCTCATCAGCCCTCCAGATCGGTCACGTTGGTGACCACCCACGTTCCCTCGTCGGACTTCACCAGGGACAGGTCGAGGTGGCTGCGGTGCGCGTCGACGCTGCTGACCACCTGCCCGCCCCTTCCCAGCACGTCGTACGCCGACGCCTGGTACACCACCTCGGCCACCGCGACGGTGCCCTCGACGTCGTGCGGCCGGACCCGCCGGACGACGAACGCGGCGTCCGGCGTGGTCCGGCCCGCGCGAGTGTTCGCTGCAATCACCTTGGTGGCGGCCGCGCACGGGCAGCCCGCGTCGACCAGTCCGTCGAGCATGGACGCGTCGTTGCTCTGCGCGGCCTCGGTCAGCGTCGCGTAGTAGGCGCGGACGGCTGCCTCGACCGCAGCGGCCGCCACACCCGACGCGGACGGTGACGGCGTGCCGGTGGTCGCCGTCGCGGCCGGGGAGGTCGTCCGGTCGCGGCTCGGCAGGGTTGTCGGCTGCTCTCCGCTTCCCCCGCAGCCGGCCAGCGGCCACGCCAGCAGGCCGACCGCGGCGCCGTGGGCCAGCACCCTCCCCGCCCCACGCATGGTTCGGGATCTTACGGGACAGAACGGTGCCGGATCGAGCCTGCCACCGGGCGCACGCCCCGCCGTCGATCAGGTCGATCAGCCGGCGGCCGCGTCCCGATCGTTCCGGCGCGCCTTGACGAACGACCGCAAAGGCTCCGGCAGCCGCTCCGGGAGCGGGACGCCGCCGAACGACCCGCGAAATCGCGGTAGGCCGGGCAGCGTGTCGACCAGGGCCGCCGTCATGGTGTCCATCGTGGGCTGATGGGCGACGTCCATCAGGTGCGTGCGCTCTCCGTCGGCGAGACCGGCCCACCAGGCCTCGAGCCGTGCCTGGTCCACCGCCATGCGCCCACGGTAGCGACGCGACGGGCTCCGGTCAGGGCGACAGCCCCGGCGGGACCGGCGCGTCGTGCAGGCGGGCCCAGTTCCGGGCCAGGGCGATCCGCTGCGGCGCCGTCGGGTGCGTCGCGAACAGCCCGAACACCAGCGGCGACGGGTCGAGGTCGGACAGGTTGGTCGCCGACAGCCGGCGCTGCATCTCCACCATCGCGGCCGGCTCCCGGGTGAGGTCCAGCGCGTGCACGTCGGCGCGGGTCTCGATCCGCCGCGACAGCAGGTTCTGGCCGGGTCCGGCCACCGCCGAGAGCAGCGCCACGAGCGCGAGCACCACTGCTACCGCGCGGGCGTCGCCGAAGGACGCGACACCGGCCCGGTCGAGCAGCCACGACCACCGGCCGAGCAGGCCGAGGACGCACACGAGCAGGGCCACGCCGACGGCGCCCATCAGGGTTCCCCACACGACGTCGCGGGCCTTCGCGTGGCCGAGCTCGTGCGCCACGATCAGCCGCACCTCGCTCGGCGGCGCCTGCTCGACGAGGGTGTCGTAGACGACGATGCGACGCGTCGCGCCGAGGCCGGACACGTACGCGTTCAGAGAGGACGTGCGCCGGCTGGCGTCCGCGACGAGCACGTCCCGCACCGGTACGCCGTCCTCCCGCGCGAGCTCGAGCAGCGACGTCCGGAGCGGACCGGCGGACAGCGGGGTGAACGTGTTGAAGACCGGCTCGACCACGACCGGGTAGGCGAAGGACACCAGCACGACGAGCGCGGCCCCCAGCCCCGCGCCGAGGGCCCACCACCGCTCGGGCTGCCACCGGGCCAGCCCGACCACGAGCAGCAGCACCGCGAGGGTCAGGACCAGCCCGACGCCGTAGGACTTGGCGACGTCGACGCCCCAGCCCACCCAGCTGCGGGTCGACAGCCCGTAGCGCCGACGCACCGACTCGGTCCAGGCGTCCCACGGCAGGGTCAGCAGCCGGCCGACCAGCGTCAGCGCCACCGTGCCGAGCAGCACCCGCCACGCCCAGCCGCCCCCCACGGGCTCGGCCACCCGGGCCACGAGCCGCGCACCGGCGGGGGTGAGCCCGAGCGCCGCCGCGACGAGCAGCCCGAGCAGGTACGACGTGTACGCCGGCACCCGGACCGCCGCGTGGTACGCCTGCTCGCGGGCGACCTGCGCCACGGTGAAGTCCCGGGCCGGGTCGACCGGTGTCGGCGCCAGCCCGTGCAGCGGCAACGGGCGCCAGGGCACGAGCACGGCCGCAGCCACTGCGAGAAGGACCGCAAGTCCCGACGTGGTGAGGAGCAGCGTCGTACGGCTGCTCACGCAGCGGCCTTGTCGCGCAGGTAGGCCTTCCAGTCCCGCACCAACGACCGCTCGCCGATGCCGAGGACCTCGCGCATCTCGTCGGGGTAGCCGGCGCCGCTGCTGTCGGTCACGGCGGCGTAGAGCGCGACCAGCTTCTCCTCGCCGTACCGCTGGGCGATGAGCCGGCAGGCCAGCCACGCCCCCTCGTACGCCGCGCTGATGTCGCCGCGGGAGGCGTCGAAGTCGTCGTCGGTGGGCAGCTGCTGGGGGACGTCGCCGTCGCGGACGTCGTCGAGGACGTCGCTTGCCACGATCGTGACCGGCACCGGGCTCGCCTGGTAGGCCACGTAGTCGGCGAAGCCCTCGGACAGCCAGATCGGCGGCGCGGTGACGCTGCTCGACCGGGTGGCGACGTGCGTCATCTCGTGGGTGAGCACGACCCGGCGGCCGAGGGCGCCGAGGGTGTCCCACGCGGCCGGGTTGATGACGATCCGGTCGCCGCGGCTCAGGCCGGACTCGAAGGAGCCCGTGGTGACCGCCGCGATCTGTGCGAGGCCGTCGCCGTCGCTGTCGATGAGCGTCGCCATGTCCTGCTGGCTGCGCGGCAGCACGACCAACGGCTCGCGGGACCACTCCCCCGTCCACACGTCGTCGACGTCGCGCACGGCGAGATCCGCCTCGTCGGCGATCTTGCGGACCTGCGCCTTCGTCGCGCCGCGCTCGTCGGCCAGGACCAGGCTGCTCGCGCCGCGGACGACCCGCACCGGCCCGAGGTCCCACAGGTCCCGCTGGGTGTCCAGACCCGCTGCGCTGGCGTCGGTGTCGGCGGCGACCAGCCACGCGCCGCCTCGCGGCACGACGGTGAGGTACTGCTCGCGGTCGGTGGTGGTGTCGGTCCCGGCCAGCCGGTAGGTGAGCCGGACCCGGACGATGACCGAGCCGGTCGGCAGCTCGGCCGCCCGTTGCGGGGTGAAGCCCGGCCCGTCGCCGGTGACGGCGTAGGACCACGCCGACAGCTCGAGACCGGCCACCCGGTCGAAGAGCTCGCCCTGGGTGGCGTAGAAGTCGGTCGCGGCGGGATCGACGGTGGCGAGGAACAGGTCGCGGTCGCGGCTGGTCACGGACGTGCCGCGCTGGGCGAGCAGGGACGCCAGCGCCGCGGTGCGGGCGGCGGTGTCGTCCGGCGACGGGGTCGCCGATGCGGAGGCCGTGGAGCTGCCCGAGGCGGTGGCCGATGGCAGGCCGGTCGGCGACGGCGAGGCCGGGCCGGGGTCGGCGAGCACCAGCCGTGAGAGCACCAGCGCGATCGCTACTCCGGCCACCGCCGCGACGCCGACGAGCAGCAGCAGCAGGGCGGCGCGACGGCGGGGTGGGTGCACCGGCGGACGGGACGGCTCCGGCGTCCCGGGAGGCTCGACCTCGGCTCCCGGGGCGTCGTACTGCGGCACCCGGTCAGACTAGGCCGCGGCGCCGGGCCGGGCCGGGACGCGCGACGGCGGGCCGTCGGACGGCCGGCGGGTGCGGCTAGGGACGGCCGGCGCCGACGATCGGCATCGAGTTCAGCCCGGTGATGTGCACGCTCAGCCCGGGGTACGGCGCGTCGATGATGCGGCCGCCGCCGATGTAGATGCCGACGTGGCTGATCGGGCTGTAGTAGAAGACCAGGTCGCCGGGCTGCAGGTCGGAGAGCGACACGTGCCGCACGGCCGAGTACTGCGCCGCGGACGAGTGCGGCAGGGAGACGCCGGCCGCGGCCCAGGAGTACATGGTCAGGCCGGAGCAGTCGAACGAGCCCGGTCCCGCGGCGCCCCAGGCATAGGGGTCGCCGAGCTGGGCGTAGGCGGTGCGGACGGCCTCGGCGGCCCGACCCGAGGCCGGCCCCGCGTAGCTCCCGCCACCACCACCGCCGCCACCGGGGTCGCTGCTGGCGCCGGCATCAGCGGTGCCGCCGTCCGGTCGCGAGGAGCGGGAGGCGCGGGGCGCGTCCGAGCGAGCGGCCAGCGCCCGCTGCTGGGCGGCGTGCTGCAGTGCGAGCAGCCGGGCGCGCTGCTTGGCCTCGAGCCGGGCCAGCAGGTCGCTGGCCTCGGTGAGGCGACCCTCGATCGCGGCCTTCTCGGTCGCGAGCCGGTCCTGCAGCGCGGCCGCCCGGGCCCGCTGGTCGGCGACGGCCTTGCGGTCGACGGCTGCCTGGAGCCGGGCGGCCTCCATGCCCTGCAGCAGGGCGGACTGCCGGCGGTTGACCTGGGACAGGTCGGAGGCCTGCCGCAGGAAGGCGGTGGGGCTCTCGGACAGCACCAGCGCGACCGTCGGGTCCATGCCGCCGGACTTGTAGGAGGCGACGGCTATCCGACCCACGAGCGCCTGCATCGAGTCGAGGTGGCGCTTCGTGACGGCGTAGCGGTTGCGCGCGGACCGCATGGCGCGGGCGGTCTCGGTGAGCTGGACCTTCGCGGTGTTGTACCGCTCGGCGGCGTCCCCGGCGTCCTGGCGCAGCGCCTCGACCCGGCGCTGCACGTCGGCGAGCGAGGGCGCGGGGTCGGCCGACGCGGACCCGGGCAGCACGGCGATGCCCACGGCGGCCAGGAGCAGACCCGCGAGCAGGCGGAGGGGAAGTGTCGAGGGGGTCATCTGCGCGCGAACCTTACGTGACCATTTCGTGATGATCAAATGGTCACGGCGCGCCTCCGAGGGATCGACTGTCACGTCTGGTACTCGACCCGTGTTGCGGCGCGCTTGAACAGGCGGCCGGCGCCGCTCGCCCGGCACGCGCGCGCCCCGCGTCCGGATGGTGGACGTCGGGGTACGCGCCGGGCCGACGCCGGCTCGCGTCCGGGGCCCAGCCCTCCCGGCCCGGGTCAGCCGGCGGCCGCCCGGCCGCCGGCGGCCTGCCGGCCCGGTGGACCGTGCCGGACCACCTCGACCGGCACCACCAGCCGCAGCGGCGGGACCAGGCCGGAGCCCGCGAGCACGTCGAAGGCCGCAGCCTCGTCGTCGTCGATCTCGCCGGGCGGTCCGCCGAGCAGGGCGCTCACGACGCAGTCGCCGCACGCCAGGCCACGCACCTCACAGCTGGTGCAGTCGATGATCACGAAAGACCTCCTCGATGTCGTCTGGGCAGGACGCTACGAAGACCCCCGGACACAACCCCGCAAGCCACGGGCACGCGTCGGACGCCTAGGTCGGCCACCCGGTCGAGCGGGCGGTCCCGGCTGCCCCGCGGTCAGCCCCGGTCGAGCCGGCGTACCAGCGCCGCCGAGGAGACCGCGCGGGCGCCGGAGCGCCGGACCCCGTCCGCCACCTCGCGGTCGCTCGAGACCACGCACACCGGCCGGCCCTCCGGCTCCGCGCGCACCAGCCGCCGGATCAGCTCGTCGGCGGTCTCCCCCGGCTTGCTGAACAGCACCCGCACGCCGCGGGCGCCGGCCGCGGGCACCCGGCCCTCGAGCGCCGCACCGTCGAAGCAGCAGGTGACCTCGGCGCCCGACCTGGCGGCCAGGTGGGACAGGCCGAGCAGCAGCCGGTTGCGCTGGTTCTCCAGCGACAGCTCGGGATAGCCGGTCTTCGTCACGTTGTAGCCGTCGACGACCAGGTGCGCCTGCGGCAGCGCGAGCAGCTGGTCGAGCAGCGCCGGGTCGTCGGAGCGCAGGGCGCGCTCGCCGACCGAGGACACCGCCGACCCGGGGGCCGCCGCGTCGACCAGGTCGGCCGGCCGGGTCTCGACCGGCGGCAGTGCCAGCTCGCGGCGCAGCCCGGACGCCGCGTCGACGACGGTGTCGAGCAGCAGCCGCACCCGGGTGTCCTCCAACGACCGTCCCTCGCGGACCGCCCGCCGGCTGGCCTCCAGCGCCGCCTCGACCTCCGTCACCCGCGCGGCGGCCCGGGCGACCTCCGTCTGCGCCGCGACCACAGCCTCCGCCGCCCGGGCGTCCGCGGCAGCGACCGTCTGCTCCGCCTCCGCGGCCACCCGCTCGGCGCGGCGCCGGGCACCTTTCTCCTCGCGCAGCGCCCGGGACACGGTGGCCGCCTCCGACGCGGCGGCCTCGACCTGCGCCGCCATCGCCGCGAGCTGCTCCTGGTGGCGACCGCGCTCGGCCGCGAGCTGCTCCGCCAGCCGGGCGACCTCGGCAGCGGCCCGGGCACTGCCCTCGTCGGCGGAGGCCCGCTCGGCTGCGGCCCCGGCGGCACCCACCAGCGCGGCCCAGCCCGGCGTCCGGGCCAGGTAGGCGACCGAGGCCACCTCGGCCGGGTCGGCGGCCGGCGGCGGGCTGCCCGCGTCGAGCGCGGCCGCCAGGTCGGGCAGCGCCGCGCGCGCCGCGGTCGCGACCCGCTGCCGGAACAGCACGTCGCGCTCCACGGCGACGGCCAGCGGCGTCGCCGCCCGCGTCCGCCGGTGCTGCGGCGCCCACGAGCGGAACCGCTTGAGCGCGGCCGGCACCTCGTCGTCGGCCAGGCCGCCGAGGGTGTCGGCGGCCAGGGCCACCACCCGGCTCCGGACGGCGTCCGGGAGCGGACCGTCCCAGGCCGGGTCGGGCGGCCCGGCGGACCCGGCGACCGGGGGCTCGTCCTCGTGCGGCCGGCCGCGGTGCGGCTCGTCCGGGCGCGGCTCGGCGCTCACCGGCTCACCCGCCACCAGGTGTGCCGTCGTCGGTCGGGCCGTCGGCCGGCCGCGGGACCAGCTCGACCGTGCCGACGCCGTCGCACCAGCGGCAGCGCACGCTCTCGACCTGCTCGGCCAGCACCTCGCGCTCCTCGACCACCTGCTCGCCGGAGAGGTCGACGTGGACGAACTCCTGCACCCGCGAGGTCCTCGTGACGTCGAAGCGGGTGAGGTTGCCGCAGCGGGTGCAGCGCCAGCGGGTGGTGCTCGTCGGCAGCGGCGTCGCGGTCACGATCCGAGCGTACGGCGGCGGCGGGCCCGGCAGGCGAGTCCCGCCGGGACGCGCGGGAGGAGCCGTCGGAAGGGGGCCCTCCTCCGGACCGGCACCGATCCCTCTCGCCACCCTGACGTGGTGGGCGGGCAGCTCGCGCCGGGCTCCTCCCGCGGGCCGCCGGCACCGTCGCCAGGACGGCCGGCGACCTGCGGCCCCCGCCCGCTGGGTCACCGCCCGGGTCTAGATGCCGCGCCGCTGGGCGGCCAGGCCCTCGTCCAGGGCAGCCCGGGCGGCCACGACCTCCGGTCGCTCCGACACCTCGGGTACGCCCACCTGCCAGAAGGTCCCGCTCTCCGTCCAGTCCTGGGCCCGGACCTTCGAGACGATCACCGTGGTCCGGTCGGCCGCCCGCGCCATCTCCAGGGCGGTCCGGAGCTCCGCCAGGCTCGCGACCTGCATGCTCAGTGCCCCGAGCGCCGCGGCGTGCGCGGCGAAGTCGACCCGCTCACCACTTCCCGGCCCGGTCGAGTCGGCCAGCATGTTGTTGTACGACGCGCCGCCCTGGTTGACCTGGAGGCGCTCGATGACGGCGTAGCCCTCGTTGTCGCAGACCACCAGGATGAACTTCTTGCCCGACAGCACCGACGCGTAGATGTCGGAGTTCATCATCAGGTACGACCCGTCGCCCACCATGGCATAGACCTGGCCGCCGCCACGGGCCATCGCCGCGCCCCACGCCCCGGACGTCTCGTAGCCCATGCACGAGAAGCCGTACTCGCAGTCGAACGTCGCGATGCCCTTGCTCGTCCAGTTGACGTTCAGCTCACCCGGGAGCCCGCCCGCGGCCGTGAGCACGTAGTCGTCCCCCGTGGCCGAGGCGTGCACCTCGCCGACCAGCTGGGCGTAGCTGGGCGGCCAGACCCCGTCGTCGGCCACCCGACCGTCGACGTACCGCTGGAGCTCGGCGCGCTGCGCGCTCCCCCGGGCCGTCCAGTCAGCGGGCGCCGCCCAGCCGGTCAGCGCCTCCCGCAGCTCGGCCAGCGCCTCGCGTGCATCGGCGACCACGGGGACCGCGCGGTGCTTGTGCGCGTCGACCCGGCCGACGTTGACGGCGACGAGCTGCGCCTCGGGCGCGAACAGGGTCCAGGAGGCGGTCACGAAGTCGTTGAGGCGGGTGCCCACCGCCACGACCACGTCGGCCTCGGCGGCAACGGTGTTGGCGGCCATCGCGCCGGTGACGCCGATCGGGCCGGCGTAGCGCGGGTGCGAGGCCAGCACCGAGGACTTCCCCGCCACCGTCTCGATCACCGGCAGCCCGAGCTCGTCGGCGAAGGCGGCCAGCTCGGCCTCGGCGCGGGAGTAGTGGACCCCGCCGCCCGCGACCAGGACGGGCCGCTGCGCCGACCGGATGACGTCGGCCGCCCGCTGCACGTGACCGCGGTCCGGGCGCGGCCGGGCGATCTCGTGCACCTGCCGGTCGAAGAAGGCGAGCGGGTAGTCGTACGCCTCCGCCGCCACGTCCTGCGGCAGTCCGAGGAAGGCCGGCCCGCAGTCCGCCGGGTCCAGGAGCGTCCCGAGCGCCTGAGGAAGGCAGGAGAGCACCTGCGCCGGGTGGGTGATGCGGTCCCAGAAGCGCACGACCGGCCGGAAGGCGTCGTTGACCGTCGTCGACGGCGAGCCGGAGTGCTCCACCTGCTGCAGGACCGGGTCGGGCAGCCGCGAGTTGAAGGTCTCGCCGGAGATGAACAGCACGGGCAGCCGGTTGGCCATCGCGACACCGGCGGCGGTCACGAAGTTCGTGGCCCCGGGCCCGATGGAGGAGGTGCACACCATCACCTGCTGCCGGCGCACGGCCTTGGCGAACGCGACCGCGGCCAGTCCCATCCCCTGCTCGTTCTGGCCCCGCCACACGGGGATCTCGTCCCGGTGCACCTCGAGCGAGTGCCCCAGGCTGGTCACGTTGCCGTGCCCGAAGATGGCCAGCACGCCCGGGAACAGCGGCACCTCCTCGCCGTCGACGACGATCCGCTGGGCGACGAGGTACCTGACGATGGCCTCGGCGGTGGTCACTCGCGTGGTCGGGACGCTCATCGGGTGGCTCCTTCGTCGATCGACAGGTCCCGGACGGGCTGCCACGCGCGCGACTCCCACGAGTCGATGAGCGCCTGCTGGACGCTGACGACCTCGACCGCCTCACGGAACCCGGGAGAGTACCGGCTGCCGTCGGCCAGGCTCTGGAGGAACGAGTAGTCCTCGATCGTGACCAGGTCCTCGAAACCGATCGGGTTCGCCTGGCCCGGGACGAAGACGCCGTGGAACGGGAACCGGTCTCCCCCGAAGACGGTGGTGTAGCCGCTGTCGGCGTCCGGTCCGGGCCGGTACACCTGCAGCTCGTTGAGGCGCTCGAGGTTCCAGGACAGCGCGCCCTTGGTGCCGTAGACCTCGAAGGCGTTCTGGCTCTCCGGCCCGACCATGGTGCGGCTGCACTCGAACGTGCCGGTCGCGCCGGACTCGAACCGGCACAGCATCGACGCGAAGTCCTCGTTCTCGACCGCACCCTTCTCGTCCTGCGGCCGTCCACGGCCGTAGTGGCCGGCGGCGCTGGTCGGCAGCGGCCGGTGCGTGATCGTGGTGGCCTTCATGCCGACGACCTCGGAGATGCCGCCGACCAGGAAGCGTGCGAGCGACACCGAGTGGCTCAGGACGTCGCTCGTGACGCCGTAGCCGGCCTGGTCGAACATGAACCGCCAGGTGAGCAGGCCCAGCTCGTCGCTGCCGTACATCGAGAGGAACCGTCCCCGGTAGTGCGTGATCTCACCGAGCGCCCCCGAGGTGATCAGGTCGCGCGCGTGCAGCACGAGCGGCGCCCACAGGTAGTTGTAGCCGACGCCGGTGGACACCCCGGCCGCCTGGGCGGCCCGGAGGGCCCGGACCGCGTGCTCGGGCTTGCCGCCGATCGGCTTCTCGCTGAAGACCGCCTTGCCGGCCGCGCACGCGGCCTCGATCATCGGCACGTGCAGCATGTTGGGCGCCGTGACCCAGACGGCGTCGACGTCCGGGGCTGTGACGGCCTCACGCCAGTCCTCGACGGCGCGCTCGAACCCGAAGTCGCGGACCGCGCGCTCGCGGCTGGCAGCCGACGTATCGGCGCAGACGACCAGGCTGGGGTCGAACGAGCGGTCCGGGAACAGGGACGGGATGCGCAGCGCGGAGCGGCTGTGCGCCTGTCCCATCCAGCCGAGTCCCAGCACGGCGATGCCGATGCGTCGTGGCTCGCTCACGTCGTCGCCGTCGTCGTGCGGCCGGCAGCCGAGGTCCACGGCAGCCGCGGGTCCTGAGCCTGGCCGTCCCAGGACTGGCGGATCCAGTGGTGGTCCGGATCGTCACAGAAGGCCATCGTCCGGTCCTCGCCCGGCCCGGCGAGGACGTTCAGGAAGTACATCGGGTACTCGGGCAGCGCGACCGACGGTCCGTGGAACCCCTCGGGAACCAGGTAGACGTCGCCGTCGCGGACCGTGACGGTCTCGTCGACGGAGCCGTCGACCGTGTACACGTGGAACAGCCCCTGGCCGACGGCGTCGCCGTGCGGGGCCTCCTGCCGCCCGATCCGGAAGTAGTAGATCTCCTCGTTGGCCACCGGGCAGTCCCCGATGCCGTCGTGCCGGTGGGGCGGCCAGGACGACACGTTCCCGCCCGGGGTGATCACCTCGCAGACGATGATGCGGTCGGCTCCCGCGAACGACTCGGGGGTGGCGATGTTCGTCACCTGCCGGCTCGCGCGGCCGGAGCCGCGCACCTCGACCGGGACGTCCGTCGCCGGCACCAGGACGGCCGGGAGGCGACGGCTCGCGCGGGCCGTGCACACGGCGACCTCGCCCGACCTGCCGGTGATGGTCAGGTCCGCCCCGAGCGGCACGTACATCCAGTCGGACACCGCCGCGAACACCCCGTCGCGACCGGTGAGCAGGTGAGGGGTCCCGTCGACGGTCACCGTCACGTCACGAGCCGACAGAGGCACGACCACCGCCTCGTCGTCGGCCAGGTCGACCTGCACGTCGTGACCGTCCCGGAGCGTGAACACCTGCAGGCCGCTGTACGCCCAGCCCGCGTCGGCCGGGTCGACCTGCACGTCGGCCGCGCCCGAGGTCAGCGCTCCGGACGGTCGGTGCCAGCTCATCGCTGCGTCCCGTGCACGATCTCGGCGGCGCGCTGCACGTGCTGCTCGGGCTCGCCGAGGTGCGGGTACAGCAGGGGCCGTCCGGCCACCAGGCCGCGGACGTTCGGCTCACGCATCGATGTCTCCCATCGGTCGAAGGTGCGCGCTGCGTCGGCACCGGGGTCTCCGCCGAGCATCAGCACCGGCAGGGTGGTGGCGGCGGCGACCTCCGCCATCCGGTCGCTGGCCGGGATCTTGAGCCAGGTGTAGGCGGACGACGACCCCAGACCGGAGGCGATCGCCACCACCTTGATCAGTCGCTCGTCCGAGTGGTCGAGCATCGCGCGCCCCTCGTCGTCCGTGAGGTACGGCAGGGGCTCGAGCAGGCACATGATCCGCCGGTCGGCCAGTCGGGTGGTGGCGGCGGCGACGGTCTCGATGGTGCGGGCCACGCCGGGATCGGTGTGGTCGATGCGCAGCAGCATCTTGCCGCCGTCGAGGCCGCACGACTCGACGTGGTCCACGTCGTAGGCGGTCGGCCGGTCGTCCAGCTCCCAGCGGGCGCCGATGATGCCGCCGCGGTTCATCGTGCCGATCGCGAGCCGCCCCTCGAGGGCACCGAGCCAGGCGAGCTCCTCGAGGATGTCGGCGCTGGCCAGCACGCCGTCGACACCGGGGACGGCCAGGGCGCGGACCAGCCGGTCCAGCAGGGTGTAGCGGTCCGCGACGGCGAGCGGGTCGGCGCCGACCGCGAGCATCCCGCGCGCGGTGTGGTCGGCCGCGAGGATCAGCAGCCGCCCGTCGTCGCCGGCGATGCTGCGTCTGCGCCGCCCCAGCAGGGCGGACCGCAGGACGTCCGGCTCGAAGATGCGCGCCTCGATCAGAGCGCGGTACCGGTCACGGTCGAGTGGCTCGCTCATGTCACGTCCGCCTCCTCGGCGACCAGGCCCTGGAGCTCGCCGAGTGAGGGCATCGCGTCGGCGCAGGTGAGCCGCCCCGCGACCAGTGCGCCTGCCGCGCTGGCGAAGCGACCGATCCGGGGCACGTCCCAGCCCTCGAGCAGCCCGTGCACGAGAGCTCCCCCGAAGGCGTCGCCGGCGCCGAGGCCGCACACGACCTCGACCGGCACCGGCGGGACCTGCCATCGACCCTCGGGGACGGCCAGCAGGACGCCCTCGGCCCCCAGCTTGACGATGGCCAGGCCGACACCCGCCGACAGCAACGCGTCCGCGGCGACGTCGGGCTCGCTCGAGCCGACAGCCATCTCGCACTCGTCGCGGTTGCCGACCACCACGGTGGACCGTTCGATCGCGCCGCGCGCTGCCCGTCGTGCGGCCGCGACGTCACCCCAGAGCGCGGGCCGGTAGTCGAGGTCGAGAACCGTGTGAGTCGCTCGGTCGCGCTGCTCCAGCCACGTCTCGGCCGACCGGGCGGTGGACCCCTGCGCCAGCGCCGCGTGGCTGACCCACAGCACCGGGCAGCCGCGGACGACAGCCGATCGGCAGGTCGGCCTCGACCAGCGTGGTGTCCGGTGCTGCGGCGCCGCGGTAGAAGGCGATCTGCGGCGACTCGGGCGGGTCCAGGGCGGCCAGGGCCAGCGGCGTCTGCCCACCGGGCCGGACACCGACGAACTGCGTGCTGACGCCCCACTCCGCCAGGCGCAGGCGCACGTAGTCACCGAAGCCGTCCGCTCCCACTGCGGTCACCACGGCCGCGCTACGCCCCAGCCGGGCCGCAGCCACGGCCACGTTCGTGGGGCTGCCGCCCACCGACTTGGTGAACGACTGCTGGCGGTCGAACCCGACACCCGGCTCTGCGGCGTAGAGGTCGACGCTGACGCGACCCACGGTGACCACGTCGGGGAGGGTCACGAGCGGTCAGCCGCCAGGGTCGGCGCGACGACGTCGGTGAGGAACTCCAGCGACGTCGTCACCTCCCGGACAGGTCCCTCACCTGCGGCCGGCAGCCCGTCCGTGATCGCCGTGTCCTGCTCGATGACGTACCAGCCCTGGTAGCCGGCCCGCTCCAGGGTCTGGATGACACCGGCGATGTCGACGTCACCCTGGCCCAGCGAGGCGAACAGCCCGTCCTGGGTGGCCTGCATCAGTGACGTCTCTCGACGCAGGACGGTCCCCGCACGGTCGAGGTGGACGTCCTTGAGGTGCACGTGGCCCACCCGTCTGCATCGCGTCCCGGGCGAACTGCACCGGGTCGACGCCGCCGATCGCGAGGTGCCCGGTGTCGAGGCACCACGCGACCTCGCAGGAGTCGAGCACCCGGTTCACGTCGTCAGCCGTCTCGACCAGCGTCTGGACGTGCGGGTGCAGGACCTGCCGCAGGTCGTGCTCCGCGCAGATCTCGTCCAGCACGCCCAGCATCTCGACCAGGTGCCGCCGTTCGGCGGCGTCGAGCGGGCCCGGCACCGACCACCCGGGATCGACCACGACGGCCGTCACGAACACGCTGGCGCCGGCCCGCTGCATCAGCCCGGCAGCCGCCGTCGCCTGGGCGATGGTGGCCTGGCGCATCGCCGGGTCGTGCAGCACCACCGGGGTGAAGCCCCCCAGCAGGGTCATCCCGTAGCTGCCGAGGACGCGCTTGAGCGCGTCCGGCTCCTCGGGCAGGAAGCCGGGGGCACCGAGCTCGGTAGCGGTCAGTCCCAGCCCGGACATCTCGGTCAGCACGCGGTCGGTGGGGAGCATCGCCCCCCAGCCCGGGACCTCGCAGACTCCCCAGGAGATGGGCGCCGACGCGACGCGATCGAGGAACTCAGCCATGAGGACACCTTTGTTGGAGCGTTCCAATTTCGCCACGATCGTGCCACGCTGGGTCCCGATACGCAACGGGGGACGCCAGGACGAGAGGAGGTCGGGACGGCATGAGGATCGTGGTGATGGGCGTCGGCCGGATGGGGGCGATCCGCGTGGCGGACCTCGTCGCCGACCCTCGGGTGGACGAGGTGCTGGTCGCCAACCGCACGCACGCCCGGGCCGTCGACCTCGCGGAGCGTCTCGGCGCCCGACCTGTGGAGTGGTCCGCCCTCGGCGACGTCGACGCCGACGGGACGGTCGTGGCGCTGGCGACCGCCGCGCACGGTGATCCGCTGGCGCGCGTCCTCGCCCGCGGCAGGCCGGTGCTCTGCGAGAAGCCGATCGCGCTCACCCTGGCCGGCACCGAGTCGGTGGTCGCGCTGGCCGAGCAGCACGGAGCCACGCTCCAGATCGGGTTCCAGCGCCGGTTCGACACCGGGATGCGCGCCGTCCGCGAGCGGATCGCCGACGGCCGGCTGGGCGCCGTCTACGCCCTGCGCCTGCTGTCGCACGACCACACCCCGTCGACACCGGAGTTCATCGCGAGCAGCGGCGGCATCTTCCGCGACCTGCACGTGCACGACCTCGACCTGGTCCGGTGGTTGACCGGCGAGCAGATCGCCACGGTGTACGCGACCTCGGCGGTGCGCGCTCATCCGCAGTACGCCGAGCTCGACGATGCGGATGTCAGCCTGATCCACGCGGTCACGACGGGCGGCGTGCAGGTGTCGGTGCACGGCGCCCGGCACGATGCCCTCGGGCACGACGTCCGGCTCGAGGCGATGGGGTCCGAG
The DNA here is from genome assembly GCA_963784645.1 of uncultured Actinomycetota bacterium. Lineage (GTDB taxonomy): Bacteria > Actinomycetota > Actinomycetes > JACCUZ01 > JACCUZ01 > JBBRVW01. Next base: position 372,712 of record CAWARY010000020.1, read on the forward strand.
GACTCGGTCACGACCGGGCTCAGTCACCGCACCCCCCTGCGGGCGCTGGACGGGGACCTCGGCACCAACGCCGCCCCCTACACCGGGTTCGTCGACCGGTTCCGCGACGCCTTCTGCCGCGAGACCGCGGCCTTCGTCAGCCTGGTCGCCGGCGAGGGCTCCAACCCCTGCCCACCGGAGTCGGCGGTGGAGAGCCTGCGCGCCGCGATCGCGTGCGAGGAGTCGGTGGCCACCGGAGCGCCCGTCCACGTCGCGGACATCCGCTCCGGGGGCCGGTAGCCGTCGTGGCCCGGCCGCGCCCGACCATCCACGACGTCGCCGCACGGGCGGGGGTGTCGAAGTCGCTGGTCTCCCTCGCCATGCGCGGATCGCCCAAGGTGGGCGACGCCAGCCGGGCGGCGATCTCGGCGGCCGCCGCCGAGCTCGGGTACCGCCCGAACGCGGCCGCGCGCAGCCTGGCCGACCGCCGGAGCCGCACCGTGGGCGTCCTGGTCCTCGACCTGCACAACCCGGTGTTCGCGGAGATCCTCGACGGCGTCCACTCACAGGTGCGTGAGCGCGGCTACAGCACGGTCCTGGTCACCGGCGGCTCGGACCCGCAGCTCGAGCGGGCCGAGCTCGACAAGCTGCTCGAGCTCCAGGTCGAGGGCCTCATCCTGATCTCGCACCGCCTGACCGCGGCCGCCCTGCGGTCCCTCGCCATGGAGGTCCCGACCGTCGTCATCACGCGCCGGGACATCACCGGGCCCCGCATCGACACGGTCAGCAACGACGACCTGGCCGGCGCGACGATGGCCGTGGAGCACCTCCTCGGCCTGGGGCACCGTCGGGTCACCCATCTGTCCGGGGGCGACAACCCGGTCTCGAAGGACCGATGCCGCGGATACCTCGCCGCCATGTCCGCAGCCGGACTCGGCCGTCGCGCGCACGTCGTCGAAGGGAGCCTGACCGACGCGGGCGGGTACGCGGCGGCCAACGAGGCGCTGAGCGTGGCCCGCCCGCCCACTGCGCTGTTCGTCGCCAATGACCTGGCGGCGCTCGGCGCCGTCGCAGCGGTCCAGGACCGTGACCTGACGGTGCCGGCGGACGTGTCGGTCGTCGGCTACGACGGGATCGGGATCGGCGCGCTGCGCACGCTCAGCCTGACCACCGTGGCCCAGCCGCTGGCCGACATGGGGGCGCTGGCGGCGCGGCGGCTCTTCGAGCGGATCACCCGCCCCCAGAGCCGGACGAAGCACGTCAGGGTCGACGCCCGGCTCGCCGTCCGCGGGTCGACGGGACCTCCCCCCGGGGTCAGCTAGTCCGGCACCTCCCAGTCCTGCACCACTGCGGCGGGCGGGCGAGGGCCGGCGGGCAGGTGCCGCGGCGCGCGACGGCGGGTCGCTCCCCGCGTGTCGGGGCCGCCGCGCGGGACAGACCCGCCGACATGCGACGACTTCCGGAGCCGGACCAATCCGTGCTGCCGCTGACGCCGAAAGCCCGGCACCTGCTCACCTGTGACCTACGTCACAGGCCGTCACCGCCCCTCTACGAAGGGAAGTCAGCATGTCCCGACCCCGCCCCTCCGGCCGGACCCGAGCAGGTGTCCTGGTCGTCTCCGGCGCCCTGGTCGCCGCCGGCGGCGTCGCCGGCCTGGCGCCCACCGGCGCCTCGGCGTCCAGCCACCGTGAGGCACCCGCCATCACCGACACCCCGAAGTACGACAACACCGACCTGTACGCCTTCGTCAGCCCCGACAAGGGCAGCACCGTGACCCTGGTCGCCAACTGGATCCCGATGGAGGAGCCCGGCGGCGGCCCGAACTTCTACCCCTGGGCCACCGACGCGCACTACGACATCAACATCGACAACGACGGCGACGCGAAGGCCGACCTGGTCTACAGGTGGACGTTCACCACCAGCCGCGAGCCCGGTGACGGTGCCAACAAGGACAGCTTCACCGGCAACGGCACCTTCCTCTACAACAACGGCCCGGTCACCTCGCTCACCGACGACAACCTGCTGTTCCGGCAGACCTACGACCTCACGCTGATCCGCAAGGACGGCACCCAGACCCGGCTGCTGCACGACGCGCCGGTGGCGCCGTCCTACGTGGGCAAGGCCTCGATGCCCGACTACGGGAGCCTGCGGAACGCCGCGATCGCCCGCTTCGGCGGCTCCAGCGGCAAGTCGTCGAGGTCGTTCGCCGGCCAGGCCGAGGACCCCTTCTTCCTCGACCTGCGGGTGTTCGACCTGCTCTACGGCGCCGGCTGCGGCACCGAGGTCGGCAACGACACGCTCAACGGGTACAACGTCAACTCCCTGTCGCTGCAGGTGCCCAAGCAGGACCTGGTGAAGGGTCCGGGCGTCGGATCCGAGCCGGTGATCGGGGTGTGGAGCACCACCTCCCGCCGCAACGCCGACGGCACCTACACGCAGGTGTCCCGGCTGGGCAACCCGCTGGTCAACGAGGCGGTCATCCCTTACAAGGTGAAGGACACCTTCAACGCCATCGACCCGACGCAGGACGCGGCGGCCCTGCCGTTCGTCGTGAAGCCCGAGCTGGCCTCGCTGCTGAAGAACGTCTGCGGTCTCAAGCAGGTCCCGACCGACAACCGGCAGGACCTCGTCACGGTGTTCCTCACCGGTATACCCGGCCTGAACCAGCCGCAGGGTGTCACCCCCAGCGAGCAGCTGAGGCTGAACGTGAACAAGATCAAGAACCAGAAGTTCAGCCGGCTCGGGGTCATCGGCGGCGACAACAACGGCTTCCCCAACGGCCGCCGGCTGCAGGACGACGTCGTCGACATCGCCCTGCAGGTCGTCGCCGGTGAGGTGGCGGGGACGCTCGGCGGCACCAGCGGGAACAAGGACTTCCCGAACGACCTCGGCGACGCCGTGGACCGCAACGCCTCCGGCTTCGACGAGGACTTCCCCTACGTGGCCCTGCCGCACTCGGGCTCGGTGGCGCAGTCGTCGCCGCCGGCGTCGCACGGCGACGACGGCCAGCTGGAGACCGAGACCATCCTCACCGGTGGCGACGGCCGCAGCCCGTCGGGCGGCCTGCCGGCCGCTCCGCTGGGGGTCGTGGGGCTCGGCGCGCTGATCGCGCTGGCCGGCGTCCTCGTGGCCCGTCGCTCCACCGGGCGGCTCGTCACGGCCTGACCCGACCAGGAGGGGCGTCGACCCACCGGGCCGGCGCCTCTCCTGGCTATCGGCTGTTCGGCTGACCCTTGGTCAGCCGAACGGTCAGTCATGCTCCCGGACGGACCACACCCGGCGTTCTTCTGAATGGCACCAATCCGAAACACGCCTGGGAACCGAAGCACACCCCGTAGCCCGTTCGTGTGACAGCCGTCACCTCGAGTAGCGGGCCGAATCAAACCCCCTTGAGGGAGGGATCCATGTCTCAGTCGAGACGAACTCGCACGACTCGGGCGACTGCCCTGCTCGGCGTGGGTGCACTGGCCGTCGGTGGCACTCTGGTGGCGCTCGCGCCCACCGGCTCCATCGCATCCAGCCACCGTGAGGCGCCGGCGATCGCCAACCAGCCGGCGTACGACAACACCGACGTCTACGCGTTCGCGCAGTCCAACGGGATGGTCAACATCCTCGCGAACTGGACGCCGTTCGAAGAGCCGGCCGGAGGCCCGAACTTCTACCCCTGGGCCACCGACGCGCACTACAAGATCAACATCGACAACGACTACGACGCGAAGCCGGACGTCGTCTACACCTGGAAGTTCCGGACCACCCGGACCCCCAAGGCGTCCGACAGCTTCACCGGCAACGGGACCTTCCTGTACAACAACGGTCCGGTCACCTCGCTCGACGACCCGAACCTGCTGTTCCGTCAGCAGTACACCCTGACCCGCACCTCTGTCCGCAAGGGCAAGGACAAGGTCCGGACGCTGATCAAGAACGGCAAGGTGGCACCGTCCAACACCGGCAACGCCGGTATGCCCGACTACGCCGCGCTGCGTAACGCGGCCGTGCAGGGCTTCCAGGGCGCCGGTCGCAAGTCGTTCGCCGGCCAGGCAGCAGACCCGTTCTTCCTCGACCTGCGGGTGTTCGACGTGCTCTACGGCGGCGACTGCATGACCGAGGCGGGCCACAACAGCCTCGCCGGCTTCAACGTCAACACGCTGGGCCTCCAGGTCCCGCGTCGCGACCTGATCAGCAACGGCCGGTCCGTCGTGGGCATCTGGAGCACGACCGACCGCAAGAACAGCAAGGGTCAGTACAAGCAGATCTCGCGTCTCGGCCAGCCCCTGGTCAACGAGGTCGTCATCCCCTACCAGGTCAAGGACACGTTCAACTCGCTCAAGCCCCGTCAGGACGCCGCGGCCCTGCCGTTCGTCCAGAACTCGGAGCTCGCTGCGACGCTGAACGCCGTCTGCGGCACCAAGATCCAGGTCAAGAACCGCACCGACCTGGTCCAGGTGTTCCTCAAGGGTGTCACCGGCATCAACAACCCCCGCGGCAAGGAGCGTGCGGCCGAGTACCTCCGGCTGAACACGACCTGGCAGGACGGTCAGCCCTACAGCCGCCTCGGTGTCATCGGTGGCGACAAGAACGGCTTCCCGAACGGCCGCCGTCTCGGTGACGACGTCCTCGACGCCGCTCTGCAGGTCGTCGGTGGCGAGCTCATCGGCAACCCGAACGACCTCGGCGACGGGGTGAATGGTCCGGACAAGGCGTTCGGGGACACCTTCCCGTTCGTGGCCCTGCCCTACAGCGGGTCGACCACGAAGACGTCGACCGACAAGTAAGGCCAGGCAAGGAACCGTGACCGGTCGGTCGGCCTCGGCCGCCTGACCAGCCACACCCCGTCCCGGTCGCGCCTCGGCGCGGCCGGGGCGGGGACCTCCCCGCAGGAAGGACCACCCGCATGCGACCGCTGCTCCGGCCCGTGCTCCTGGTCGCCGGCGCCACAGCGCTGGCGGTCGTCATCACCTTCGGCGCGGCTGCCCTCCTGGGCGGCTCGCACGACACCCGCCCGCAGGCGCTCCCGTCCGCCGCCGGCCGCTCGACACCCGGTGTCGACCCCGCCGCCCTGGCCGACCCCAACGACGCCATCGCCAGCCTGCAGGCCCGGCTGCGCCGCACCCCCAAGGACCACCGGTCGTGGTCGACCCTGGCCCTCACCTACGTCGAGCAGGCCCGCATCACGGCCGACCCCACCTACTACACGAAGGCAGACGCCGCCCTCGCCAAGGCCCGCGGGCTGGCGCCGGACGACTCGGTGATGTTCACGGCCGCCGCCACGCTCGAAGCGGCGCGGCACGAGTTCACCCAGGCGCTGCAGGACACCGGCAAGGCTCTCGAGATCAACCCGTACAGCGCGGCGGCCGAAGCCATCCGGTCCGACGCCCTGACCGAGCTCGGTCGCTACGACGAGGCCAGCGCCGCCGCGACCCGCGCCGACGACCTCGACCCCGGCCCCTCGACGTTCGCCCGGCTGTCGTACCAGGCCGAGCTGCGCGGCGACCTCGCCGAGGCCACCCGCCTGATGCGGCTGTCCCAGAAGGAGTCCGGCACCAGCGCCGCGTCCTACGCCTACGCGACCTACCACCTCGGCGAGCTGGCCCGGGCCAGCGGCGACCTCCGGCTGGCGGCCCACCACTACAAGAACGCACTCGATGCCGACCCGACGTACATGCCGGCCCTGGCCGGTCGGGCCCGGCTCGCGGTCGCCGCCGGCGACGTCGGTCGCGCCGAGAAGGACTACCGGCGGGTCGTGCAGCGGCTGCCCCTCACCGAGTACGTCGTCGAGCTGGGCGAGCTGTACCAGGCCACCGGCCGCCAGCGGCTGGCCGACCAGCAGTACGCCGTCGCCACCGCGTCCGCGCGGCTGCTCGCCGCCAACGGGGTGGCCACCGACCTGGAGACCGCGGTCTTCGAGGCGGACCACGGCTCCCCCACCGCCGCGCTGGCCGCGGCCCGGGCGGAGTGGACGCGCCGGCACTCGATCCACACCGCGGACGCGCTGGCCTGGGCCCTGCACGCGACCGGCGACGACAAGGCCGCTCTCCGCTACGCCCGGCAGGCCAACCAGCTCGGCACCCGGGACGCCCGCCTCGTGTTCCACCTCGGTGCGATCGAGGCCGGCAACGGGCTGGCCGCCGCGTCGAGGACCCTGCGCGAGGCACAGACCCTGGACTCAGGGGTCAGCCCCTTCCGGGACCAGCAGGTCAGCACGCTGCTGGCAGGTCTCCGATGAGCCGCCGGCTCGGTCTACGGCTGGGCGCCGTCGCCGCGGCCGCCGTCGCCCTCGTGGTCGGTCTCCCGACCGCCGCCAGCGCGCACCCGTTGGGCAACTTCACCGTCAACCGCTACAGCGGCGTCGTGGTGGGCACCGACTCGGTCACCGTCGAGCACGTCCTGGACATCGCCGAGATCCCGACCGCCCAGCGGATCCCCACCGTCGACACCAGCGGCGACGGGACGATGTCGGCCTCCGAGCTGGCCACCTGGGCCACCGGCGCCTGCGACGCCGCCCGCTCGTCGCTGCGCCTCACCGTCGGCTCCCGCCGGGTACCGCTGACGGTGACCTCGTCGGACGCCAGCACCACGCCCGGGCAGGCCGGGCTCCCGATCCTGCGCCTCGAGTGCCGGCTCACCGCCCCGGCGGACGTCACCGGCCGCACCGACGTCACCCTCGTCGACCGGGCCGCCGACGACGAGGTCGGCTGGCGGGAGATGACCGCGCGCGGCGACGGCACGACGCTGGCCCGCTCGGACGTGCCCACCCGCTCGCGCAGCGGTGTCCTCACGGCCTACCCGAAGGACCTCCTCAGCAGCCCGCTGGACGAGCGGGCAGCGCGGCTGTCCGTGACGCCGGGCGGTCCGCGGCTGACCGCGTCGTCGGACGAGACCGCACCGGCAGCGGACCTGACCCGCGGCAACGACCGGCTCACGCTCGCCTTCGAGGGACTGCTCGCCCGGACGGACGGGAACCCGTGGCTCGGCCTGATCGCGGTGCTGGCCGCGCTGGCGCTCGGCGCCGCCCACGCGGTGGCCCCCGGTCACGGCAAGACGATCATGGCGTTCTACCTGTCCGGCCGGCGCGAGGGCGCCCTCAAGGCCGCCGCCACCGTCGGCGCGACGGTCACCGCCACCCACACGGCCGGGGTGCTGGCGCTGGGCCTGCTCGTGAGCGCCGGCACGGCGTTCGTCCCGGCCCGGGTCTACCCCTGGCTCAGCGTCGCCAGCGGGCTGCTGGTGGTGCTCGTGGGTCTCGCCCTGCTGCGCGAGTCGGCCCGGCGCACCCGGCGTACCCAGCAGCACGACGACGGCAGCCACACGCACGGCCTGTTCGGGCGGGCGCACGCGCACGGCGTCCCGGCACCGCACGGGCACGACGACCACGAGCACCCGCACGACCACGACCACGAGCACCTGCACGACCACGACCACGAGCACCCGCACGACCACGAGCACCCGCACGCCCCGGCCCCCCGGGAGCCGGCCGCGGTGGGCAGCGACGCGATCGGGAGCATCGTGTCGCGGCCGGTCGTCACGGGCGCACCGGTGCCGCTGGAGCCGCACCAGCCGCACGCCGTGCACGCCCGGCACGACGGTCACACCCACCACGACCACGACCACGACGACGACCACGACGACGTCGACGTGGTCCGCACCGACGACGGCGAGCCGCCGTCCCGCCGCCAGCTGGTCGCCATGGGGCTGGCCGGGGGGCTGCTGCCCAGTCCCTCCGCGCTGCTCGTGCTGCTCGGCGCTGTCGCGCTCGGTCACCCGTGGTTCGGCGTCGCGCTGGTCGTCGCGTTCGGGCTCGGGATGGCCGCCACCCTGGCCGTGGTCGGGCTGGTCGTCATGCGGCTGCGCGAGCGCGCCGAGTCGCGGCTGGCCAGCCACCCGGGGTCCCGGTTCGCTCCGGTGCTGCGGCTCGCGCCGGTGCTCACGGCGGTCGTGGTGGTGGTGCTCGGCGTCGCCCTGACCTGGCGCGGCGTCGGCGGCACCGGCATCGTCTGACCGGCGCCGGTCGACCCACAGCCGACCCGTGGCTCGCGGTGCGCCTCCGGGGTTGTGTCCCGAGTCCTGCCTACCGTCAGGTGCATGTCCTCGCCGCCGCTCGCCACCCGGCCGTGGCAGGGCGCGCCGCAGTTCAGCCAGGCGACGTTCGACGAGCTCGGGACGCCGCTGCACGAGGTGACCTTCGTGGTGGTCGACCTCGAGACCACCGGCGGGTCGCCGCACAGCTGTGAGATCACCGAGATCGGCGCGGTCAAGGTCCGCGGCGGGCAGCTGCTCGGTGAGTTCCAGACGCTCGTCAATCCCGGCGTGCCGATCCCGCCGTTCATCTCGGTGCTCACCGGCATCAGCGACGGCATGGTCTCGACGGCACCACGGCTGCCGGTCGTGGTGCCGGCCTTCCTCGAGTTCGCCGGCCCCGACTCCGTGCTCGTCGCGCACAACGCGCCGTTCGACGTCGGCTTCCTCAAGGCCGCGTGCGCCGCGACCGGTCAGGAGTGGCCCGGCAACCGGGTGCTCGACACCGCCCGCCTGGCGCGGCAGGTCGTCACCCGCGACGAGGCACCCAACTGCAAGCTGTCCAGCCTGGCCCGGCTGTTCCGCGCCGGCACCACGCCCGACCACCGCGCCCTGTCCGACGCCCGGGCCACCGTCGACGTGCTGCACGGCATGCTCGAGCGGCTCGGCAACCTCGGGGTGCGGTCGCTCGACGAGCTGTCCACCTTCTCCTCCCGGGTGTCGCCGCAGCAGCGGGCCAAGCGGCACCTCGCCGAGCCGCTGCCGCACCTGCCCGGGGTCTACCAGTTCGTCGACGAGCGCGGCGAGGTGCTCTACGTCGGCAAGAGCAAGGACCTCCGGTCGCGGGTGCGCAGCTACTTCACGGCCGGCGAGACCCGAGGCCGGATGGCCGAGATGGTCGGGCTGGCGACCTCGGTGGTGCCGATCGTCTGCGCCACGCCCCTGGAGGCCGAGGTCCGCGAGCTGCGGATGATCGCCGCGCACAAGCCGCGGTACAACAGGCGGTCCCGCTTCCCCGAGCGGGCCCACTGGCTCAAGCTCACGGCGGAGGCGTTCCCCCGCCTGTCGCGGGTGCGCGAGGTGCGTGCCGACGGCAGCACCTACCTCGGACCGTTCTCCGGCACCCGCCAGATCGAGCTGGCCACCGCCGCCCTGCACGAGGCCTTCCGGCTGCGGCAGTGCAGCGGCCGGCTCTCCCCCAGCCGGCCGACCACGGCCTGCGCCCTCGCCGAGATGGGTCGCTGCGGGGCGCCGTGCGACGGCCGCGAGTCGGTCGACGACTACGCCGCGCACGCCGACGCCGTCCGCGCCGCGATGCTCGGCGACGTCCGCCCCGTCGTGGCGGCCCTGGGCCGTAAGGTGTCGCGGCTGGCCGAGGTGGAGCGTTACGAGGAGGCCGGCGTGCACCGGGACCGGCTCGCCGCGTTCGTCCGTGCCGCGTCCCGGCTGCAGCGGGTGTCCGCCCTCACCGGCTGCGCCGAGGTGGTCGGCCGCCAGTCAGCGGCCCGACGGCAGCTGGGAGATCGTGGTCGTGCGCCACGGCCGGCTGGCCGGCCACCGCGGTCGCCGGCCGCACCGAGGACCCGCGGGTGGTCGCCGCCTCTCTGGTCGCCACCGCCGAGGTCGTGACACCCGGCACGGGGCCGACCCCGGCCGCGAGCGCCGAGGAGACCGAGTGCGTCCTGCGCTGGCTCGAGCAGCCCGGCGTACGACTGGTGGCCATGACCGGCACCTGGGCCTGTCCGGCGTTCGGAGCCGGCGGCGTGCAGCTCTGGGCCGACGCCGCCGGGTCGGGCCGCGACGCGCTCGACCCGTTCGGTGGCCGCCGCGACATCCGCCCGGTGCACCAGCCGGGCGCACTGGCGGCCCCTGTCAGTCGCATCGCCGGCTGAGCCCTGCCTCCCGGGCTGTCAGACCGGCTGGACCGGGGGCAGCTGACCGTCGTACGCCGCCACCAGCACCGCACGCAGGTCCCGGCGCACCGCCTCCACCCGCGACCGGCCCAGGACCTCGGCCCACTGCTGCTCCAGCTCGGCGTAGACCTCCGCCACGACGGCCAGCAGGCGGCGCCCGCGGGCGGAGAGCACCAAGGGCTTGGCCCGGGCGTCCTGGTCGGACCGCTGCCGGCGCAGCAGCCCGGCCTCGACCATGCTGTCGGTGAGCTTGGACGCCGCCTGCTTGCTCACACCGAGGAGCGCGGCGACCTCGCCGGAGGTGGTCGGACGCTCGCGGCAGGCCAGCAGCACGTAGCCGTACTGCGGCCGCACGTCGGGCCACCCCCGAGCCGCCAGCCGCTCGTGCAGCCCGCTGATCAGCAGCCGGTACGCCATCGCCATCAGCCGGGCCAGCGGCATGGCCTGGTGCGCTCCCGGGTCCGTCGAGCTCGCGTCCGGGACCGCGCTCGGCCGGCTCACAGGGCCCAGGGCGGCGTGAACGGCTCGCCGCCGGGCAGCTGCGCCTGGCCGCCGACCGGCAGGCAGCACAGCAGTCGCAGGGTGTCCGCGCCGCCATTCGCCAGCGAGAACGGCACCCCCGGCGGCACCACGATCGCGTCGCCCGACGTGGCCGTCGCGGCCTCGCCGTCGATCTCCACCCGCGCGGTACCGGCCAGCACGACGAAGATCTCCTCGTCGGTCAGCCGATGTGGCGTCGCCGGCTCACCCGCCGGCAGCTCGACCTGCCACACGCTCGTGCGCCGGCTGCCGCGGCTCGGAGTGGCCAGGGCGGTGAACCGGGTGGCGCCCACCTGGTGGGTCGCGACCTCGGGTGCGGTGATGACGGGCATGGGCTCCTCCTCGACGCATCGGTCAACCACGTTGACCTCTATGACGAGGGTGACGGCTCGGACCCCGATTGGTCAACTCCATTGACTATCTCGGCGTCGGTGGCGCGGTCCGGCAACCGGCGGCTGCCTGGCCGGACACCGGTCGCTAGGCTCGGCGCACCGCGCGACAGGACCTCAGGAGGCACCCGGTGATCACCGCGATCGTGCTCGTGCACGTGGAGTCCGACCGCATCCCCGAGGTGGCCGAGGCCATCGCCGCGCTCGAGGGCGTGAGCGAGGTCTACTCGGTCACGGGCGGCGCCGACCTCATCGCGATGGTGCGGGTCCGCGAGCACGACGCACTGGCCGACGTCATCGCCGACAGGCTGAGCAAGGTCGACGGCGTGCGCGCCACCGAGACCCACATCGCCTTCCGCACCTACAGCCAGCACGACCTCGACGCAGCGTTCTCGCTCGGCGCCGAGGGCACGGACTGACGGCCGAGCGACCTACCGGCTGACCCCGCCCACACTCAGGTGTCGTGCTCGGCGGAGTCGTCCGGTTCCGCGGGGTCCGGCGGCGCCGCAAGGTCGGGGGGCAGCGCAGGGTCGGCAGGGGTGAACGTCAGCCCCGGCGCCAGCACCAGAACCCCGGCGACGACCAGGGCCGCCGTGCCCGCCAGGACCAGCAGACCGGCCAGGTAGGCGGTCCCGTCGACGAACGTGCCACCCGGCCGGAGACCGACGAGCTCGGCGACCGCGGCCAGCACAGCCCCCGCCGCAAGCAGGAGACCTCCCGCGACCAGCAGCCGTCGCGCGGTCCGCCGCTCCGCCTCGGTGCGGCGGTCGGCCACCGTGGACCGGTCCTCGACGAGGAGGACGGCCAGGGCTACCGCCGCGACCCATGCCCCGACGACGAGGAAGGCCGCGACCGAGTCGCTGGGGCGGTGCCAGCCGGCAGACATCGTCGCTGCGGCCGTCACGGTGGCGTAGGCCGCACCGGCGACGGCCAGGACCGGGCGCAGCCGCCCGGGCAGCACCACCAGCAGCGCTGCGACCACCGAGAAGGCCACCGTGCTATGGCCGCTGGGAAAGCTGTTGAGGGTCGCGGGGGTGCGCTCGGTGAGCCCCAGGTCGGGTCGGTGCAGCAGCAGGTTCTTGAGCAGCTGGCTGGTGACGTTCGCTCCGACCAGCACCACCAGGGCGGCCAGCCCCACAGCCCGGCGCAACCGCACCAGGGCGATCACCGCGATCAGCGCGGCCGCCCCGAAGAGCGAGGCCACCGACACGACGTCGAGCACACCCTGGACGTAGTCCGTGACCGCCGACCGGCTGGCTACCGCTCCGCGCAGCGCGTGCCCGTCGAGCACCCGGCCCGCCACCGTCCGGACAGCGACCCGGTAGGCCAGCGCGACACCCGCGACGCAGCCGACCACCATCCCCGCGGCCAGCAGCACGGCGGCGGTCCGGTCGCGGCGGACTCCGGCGATCGGGTTGCGCACCGGGTGACCGTACGCCCGGTCAGCCGGCCGCGAGGGACTGGCTGGTCCCGACCCAGCCGGCCAGCGCGCGGGCGGCCGCACCGCTGTCGACCGACTCGGCCGCCCGGGCGAGCCCGGCCCGCAGCCCGTCGGTGAGCGACCCGCCGGGAGCCGGCTCCAGGGCCACCAGGGCCGCCGCCGCGTTGAGCAGCACCGCGTCGCGCACCGGGCCGGTCTCGCCGGCGAGGAAGCTCCGGGTCACCTCGGCGTTGTGCGGCGCGTCGCCGCCGCGCAGCGAGTCGGCCGCGGCCCGGGTCAGCCCGACGTCCTCGGGGGCGACCTGCTCGTGGGTCACCGCTCCGTCGCGCACCACCCACACCTGTGAAGTGGTCGTCGGGGTGAGCTCGTCGAGGCCGTCGTCACCGCGGAAGACGAGCGCCGACACACCGCGGTCGGCGAGCACCTGCGCGATGACGCCGGCCAGCCGCCCGTCGGCGCAGCCGACCGCCTGGGCCGACGGCTGGGCCGGGTTGGCCAGCGGCCCGAGGATGTTGAAGAACGTGGGGACGCCGAGCTCCCGGCGCGGGACGGCGGCGTGCCGGAGCGCCGGGTGGAAGCGTGGCGCGAAGCAGAAGGTCACCCCGGTGGCGTCCAGGCAGTCGGCGGCCCGCGCCGGCTCGAGGTCGACGACGACCCCGAGCTCCTCGAGCAGGTCGGCGGACCCGCAGGCCGAGGACGCCGACCGGTTCCCGTGCTTGACCACCCGGGCCCCGGTGCCGGCCACCACCATCGCCGACATCGTCGAGATGTTGACGGTGTTGGCCCGGTCGCCGCCCGTGCCGCAGGTGTCGACGGCGGGGCCGTCGACGGTGAACCTCGACGCCACCGCCAGCATCGCCTGGACCAGGCCGGTGATCTCGTCGGGCGACTCCCCCTTGGCGCGCAGCGCCACGGCGAAGCCGGCGACCTGCACCGGGGTCGCCTCCCCGAGCATGACCTGCTGCATCGCCCAGGCCGTGTCCTCCGCCGTCACGTCGCTGCCCGCGAGCAGCGTCGAGAGGAGCCCCGGCCAGGTCCTGGCCGACCGCTGGTCGCTCATCCGGCGCCTAGGAGCGCAGCTCGGCGCCGCGGCGCCGCATCAGGTCGGCGACGGTGCGCCCCAGGACGATCGGGTCGAGCGGGTGCGGCACCGCCGCCTCCGCGCGCGACCAGTTCGCCAGCCAGCCGTCCTGGACGCGTCCGGTGAGCACCACGATCGGCGGGCACTGGAAGATCTCGTCCTTGGCCTGGCGGGCGATGCCCATGCCGCCGGTGGGGGTCGCCTCACCGTCGAGGATCGCGACGCCGATCTCACCGGTGTCCAGTGCCGCGATCACCGCAGGCCCGGTCGCGCACTCCAGCCACTCGACCGTCGGGACGTCGGCGGCCGGGCGCCGGCCGATCGCCAGCTTCACGCGCTCGCGGGTGTCGACGTCGTCGCTGTAGAGCAGGACCTTCATGGTCGCGTCCGGCGCCGGGCGCGGCACGTCGGCGCCCGCGGAGGGCAGCGCGCGGGGCTCGGTGGTCGAGATCGACTGGATGCGGGGCGCCTCGGTCACGCGCTGATGCTACCGACCCGCCGGCGGCCGGCCGGCCGTCGGTGCCACCTCGGCCCGGGCTGCGCGCGCCGCCTCCTCGTCCAGGCGGTCCAGCCGCCGGTCCTCCCTCCGGGCCTCCCGCTCCGAGGCCCGGGACCACTGCACGAACAGCACCGCCAGCACCAGCAGGGCCACCAGGTCGCCGCTGGCCCAGAGCAGGCCGCCGCCCCAGTGCTGGTCGGCGAGCGGGGTCGGGCCCCAGTGCCGGTCCACCGCCGTGTACCAGTCCCCCGCGATGAGAGTGGTCTGGCTGAGGATCGCGACACCGAGGAAGGCGTGGAAGGGCATCGTGGCGAACACCGCGAGCAGCCGCATGGGGTACGGCACCCGGTTGGGCATCGGGTCCAGGCCCAGGATCGGCCAGAACCACAGGCAGCCGAGCACGACGAAGTGCAGGTGGTTGAGGTCGTGCAGCCACGGGTGGCGCAGGGTCTCCTCGTACAGCCCGGTGAGATACAGCGCGAACGGGTTCGCCACGAACAGCGCGCCCGCGACGACCGGGAAGGTGAGAACCTTGGCGACCCGGCTGTGCAGCACGGACAGCACCACCCGCCGGCCGCCCCGCGGCAGCGTCCGCAGTGCCAGGGACACCGGCGCCCCGAGCGCCAGGAACACCGGCGTCAGCATCGCCAGCACCATGTGCTGGACCATGTGCACCCAGAACAGCGTGGTGTCGTACACGGCCAGGGCCGAGGTGGTCATGAGCAGGAACGAGCCCAGCCCGAGACCGACGAAGGACAGGGTCCGGGTGACGGGCCACCGGTCGCCGCGGCGGCGCAGCCGCGTCACGCCGTACAGGTAGGTCCCTGCCACCAGGACCACGCCCAGGACGGGCAGCCAGGGCCACTCCCAGGCGGTCAGGAGGCGTCCCGGCGTGAAGGGCGGCAGCTCTCCGCCGGCGCCGCCGTGCGCGGGCAGACCGAGGACGACCACAGCCTGAGCGTACGGCGGGACGGACGGCTGCGGCTTTGTCGGGGGGTCGGGGGTGCCGAGAGGGCCGCGGACCGCAATAATGCCGGTCGTGGCGACTGCAGCGGCTCCCGGAACGTCGACAGGTCCAGGCCGTCCGAGTCACGTTCCGGCATCACGGCCGGACACGACGTCGGTCGGCACCATCGTGTGGCTCTCGTCGGAGCTGATGTTCTTCGCGGCACTGTTCGCGATGTACTTCACGATCCGCTCGGTCAGCCCCGAGCTCTGGGACACCGAGCCCGAACTGCTCAACATCCCGTTCTCGACCATCAACACCACGGTCCTGGTGCTGTCGTCGGTCACCTGCCAGCTCGGGGTGTTCGCCGCGGAGAAGGGTGACGTCATCCGGCTGCGGATGTGGTTCATCATCACGTTCTTCATGGGCTCGTTCTTCATCGGCGGCCAGGCCTACGAGTACGCCTCCCTCGTCCACGAGGACGGCCTCACCCTCAGCTCGAACGCCTACGGGTCGGTCTTCTACCTCACGACCGGTTTCCACGGCCTGCACGTCACCGGCGGCCTCATCGCCTTCCTGCTCGTTCTCGGCCGCACGTTCACGGCGAAGCGGTTCACGCACGGTCACGCCACCAGCGCGATCGTCGTGTCCTACTACTGGCACTTCGTGGACGTCGTCTGGATCGGCCTCTTCGCGACCATCTACCTGATCAAGTGAGCGAGCCCGTGACCCGTCCCACCACTCCGTCGGTGCTGCGCCGCGTCCTGGGCGCGGTGTCGCGCCGCCGCCGGCACCGCTTCGCACCTGTCGTCCTCCTGTTCGTGGCGCTGGCCGCGACCGGCGGGGCGTACTCCGCGTTCGTGCCGACCAACGACGCACAGGCGTCGGCCGGCATCGGCAACCAGACGCTCGCGGAAGGCCGCGCGCTGTTCCTCAAGAACTGCGCCACCTGCCACGGGCTCAACGCGGAGGGCAGCAGCGACGGCCCGACCCTGGTCGGTGTCGGCGCCGCCTCGGTCGACTTCCAGGTCGGCACCGGCCGGATGCCGGCCCGCGAGCTGGGTGCCCAGATCGAGGCCAAGCGGGTGGAGTTCACCCCGGCCGAGATCGCGTCGATGGCCGCCTACGTCGCCTCGCTCGGGCCGGGACCGGCCATCCCGTCCCGGCAGGACGTGTCGACGCGGAATGCCGACATCGCCCGCGGCGGCGAGATCTACCTGCGCAACTGCTCGATGTGCCACAACTTCGCCGGCGCCGGCGGCGCCCTGACCCGCGGCAAGTACGCCCCCTCGCTGAAGAAGACGACGGCCAAGCACATCTACGAGGCCATGGTCACCGGCCCCCAGTCGATGCCGGTCTTCGCCGACACCACGGTCACCCCCCAGGACAAGCGCGACATCATCGCGTTCCTCAAGACCACCCGCTCCGAACCGACACCGGGTGGTGCCTCGCTCGGCAAGCTCGGGCCGGTCACCGAAGGCGCGGTGGGCTGGCTGGTCGGGCTCGGCGCCCTCATCGGCTGCGCGGTCTGGCTCGGGGCCAAGGCCCGATGACTCATCCCACGAGCGACGACAGCATCCGGACCGGGCCCGAGGGAGGAACGACAGACGTGCAGGACTCCACGACGGCGGCTGGGGCCTCGAACTCCGAGGTGATGGGCACCGAGGCCACCGGCGCTCCCGGCAGCGGGAGCCAGGTCGAGCTGGCCGGGCAGTACGAGAACCCCGGCCTGCCGGCGCACGTCTACCGGCGCTCCGACATCGACCCCAAGGCCGCGACGCGGCGTGAGCGCGAGGTCGCGACGTTCTTCGGCCTCTCCACGCTCGGGACCGTCCTGTTCATCGTCGCCTACTTCGCGATCAAGCCGGCCGGCAAGAGCGGCGACGAGCTGCTCTCCCAGGTCGGCCTGTCGACCAAGCTGCTCGGCCTCGGCCTCGGCCTGGCGCTGTTCTGCATCGGCGCCGGCGCGATCCACTGGGCCAAGACGCTGATGCCCGACGACGAGGTCATCACGCCGCGCAAGCCGCTCCGCTCCAGCGACGAGGACCGCGCCGAGGCCGTCGCCGCCCTGCGGGACGGTGCCGCCGGCGCCGGGATGGGTCGGCGCAAGCTGATCCGCAACAGCCTGCTCGGGGCGCTCGCCCCGCTGGGCCTGCTCGCGATCATCCCGCTGCGTGACCTCGGCCCGCTCCCCGGCGCCGCGCTGACCGGCACCTGGTGGACGCCCGGCAAGCGCCTGGTCTCCGACCCGCAGGGGCGCCCGATCAAGGCCTCGGACATCCCGATCGGCGGCGTCGTCCACGTCCTCCCGGAGGGCATCGAGAACGCCGAGCACCCGCTGGCCGAGGAGGGCAAGGCGACCGTGCTGGTCATCCGGCTGGCACCGGACGACATCCAGGACGCCAAGGAACGGCGCTGGAGCGTCGACGGGATCGTCGCCTACTCCAAGATCTGCACGCACGTGGGCTGCCCGGTCGGCCTCTACGAGCAGCAGACCCACCACCTGCTGTGCCCGTGCCACCAGTCGACGTTCGACGTGACCCGGGACTGCGCGGTGATCTTCGGCCCGGCGGCCCGCCCGCTGCCCCAGCTGCCGCTGGACGTCGACAGCTCGGGCTACCTGGTCGCCCGGGAGGACTTCCACGAGCCGGTCGGCCCGAGCTTCTGGGAACGAGGGGATCGATAAATGGCACTCGAGCGGATCGCCGGCACGGCGGCCAACGAGATCGACGAACGGTTCGGCTCGGCGAACTTCGTCAAGCGCAGCGCCCGCAAGGTCTTCCCGGACCACTGGTCCTTCATGCTGGGCGAGATCGCGCTCTACAGCTTCATCATCCTGCTGCTGACCGGCACGTTCCTGACGCTGTGGTTCAAGCCCAGCCAGACCGAGGTCATCTACCAGGGCTCCTACATCCCGCTGCACGGGCTGAAGATGTCCGAGGCCTACGAGTCGACGCTGCACATCTCGTTCGACGTCCGCGGCGGCCTGATCATCCGCCAGATCCACCACTGGGCGGCCCTGATCTTCGTCGCGGCGATGGTCGTGCACATGTGCCGGGTGTTCTTCACCGGCGCGTTCCGCAAGCCGCGAGAGACCAACTGGCTGATCGGCGTCATCCTCATCATGCTGAGCTTCCTCGAGGGGCTGGCGGGCTACTCGCTGCCCGACGACCTGCTCTCCGGGGTCGGCCTGCGGATCACCGAGGGAGTGCTGCAGTCGCTGCCGGTGGTCGGCACCTACCTGGCGTTCTTCCTCTTCGGCGGCCAGTTCCCGGGTGAGGACATCATCCCGCGGCTGTTCACCGTGCACGTGCTGCTGCTCCCCGGCGCCTTCCTGGCACTGATCACCGTGCACCTCATCCTGGTCTGGTACCAGAAGCACACGCAGTACCCGGGGCCGGGCCGGACCGAGAAGAACGTCGTCGGCTACCCGTTCTTCCCGGTGTACGTGGCCAAGGCGGGCGGCTTCTTCTTCATCACCTTCGGCGTCACCGTCCTGCTCTCGGCGTTCGCCACCATCAACCCGATCTGGGCGTTCGGCCCGTACAAGCCCACCGAGATATCCGCCGGTTCCCAGCCGGACTGGTACATGGGCTTCCTCGAGGGCTCGCTGCGGATGTTCCCCAACTGGGAGACCCACCTCCTGGGGTTCACCATCCCCTGGAACGTCCTCGGCCCGGCGCTGATCATCCCCGGCCTGCTGTTCACGCCGATGATCATCTACCCGATGCTCGAACGCTGGGTCACCGGTGACAACGAGGAGCACCACGTCCTCGACCGGCCCCGCAACGTCCCGACCCGCACGGGCCTCGGCGTGATGGCGCTGACGACCTGGCTGATCCTGCTGGCCGGCGGCGCGAACGACCTGCTGGCGGTCACGTTCCACCTGTCGATCAACTCGATCACATGGGCCTTCCGGGTGCTGATCTTCGTGATCCCACCGCTCGCCTACGTCGTGACGAAACGGATCTGCCTGGGCCTGCAGCGCCGCGACCGCGACCTGGTCCTCCACGGCCGCGAGACCGGCCGCATCGTCCGGCTCCCGCACGGCGAGATGATCGAGGTCCACGAGCCGCTCTCGGACGCGAAGAAGTGGGAGCTCACCCAGCACCTCGTGGCGGCGCCGTACGAGGTCGGGCCGTCCACCGACGCCAACGGCGTGCCCCGCCGACGGCTGCTCGCGGCCAAGGCGCGGGCCCGGGTGTCGCGGTTCTACTTCGAGGACCGCGTCGAGACGCCCACCCCGGCCGAGGTCCACGAGCTGGAGTCGAGCGGGCACCACTGATCAGCACCACGGCAGTGGGTAACACCCAGCCATGACCGATACCGTGCGCACCTCGTCCGGGGACTCCTCCGGCCGGCTCTGCCTCGTCACCGGCGCCTCCGGGTACATCGGCGGCCGCCTGGTTCCGGAGCTGCTCGACGCCGGCCACCGGGTGCGGGTGCTGGCCCGGCGTCCCGCGAGCCTGCGCGACCACCCCTGGGCCGGAGCGGTCGAGATCGTCGAGGGCGACGCCTCGGACGCCGGCTCGCTGGCTCCGGCGATGGCCGACGCCGACGTCGCGTACTACCTGATTCACGCGCTGGGGACCGACGGCTTCGAGCAGACCGACCGGGAGACCGCGCAGACCTTCGGGGCGGCCGCGCGCGAAGCCGGAGTGGGCCGGCTGGTCTACCTCGGTGGGCTGGCACCCGACGTCCCGGCCGCCGAGCTGTCGCCGCACCTGCGGTCACGGCAGGAGGTCGGCGAGCTGCTGCTCGGCTCCGGAGTGCCCACGGCGGTGCTGCGGGCGGCCGTGATCATCGGCTCCGGCTCGGCGTCGTTCGAGATGCTGCGCTACCTCACCGAGCGGCTGCCCGCCATGATCACGCCCCGCTGGGTCGATACCCGGATCCAGCCGATCGCCATCCGCGACGTGCTGCGCTACCTGGTCGGCTGCGCGGCCCTGCCCGCCGGCGTGTCCCGGTCGTTCGACATCGGCGGCCCCGACGTCCTCACCTACCGGCAGATGATGCAGGGCTACGCCGCGGTCGCCGGGCTGCGCCGCCGGATCATCGTGAAGGTGCCGGTGCTCACCCCGACCCTGTCCGGGCACTGGGTCGGCCTGGTGACGCCGGTGCCGAACTCCATCGCCCGGCCGCTGGTCGACTCGCTCAAGGTCGAGGTCGTCGCCAAGGAGCGCGACATCGTCGAGCACGTCCCCGACCCGCCCGAGGGGCTGCTCGGCTTCGACCGGTCCGTCGAGCTCGCCCTGCAACGCATCCGGGACGCCGACGTCACCACCCGCTGGTCGTCGGCCTCGCTGGCCGGCGCTCCCAGCGACCCGCTCCCCACCGACCCGGACTGGGCCGGCGGCAGCCTCTACGAGGACCTGCGCCGGCAGCCGGTCGACGCGTCGCCGGAGTCCCTCTGGCGGGTGCTCGAGGGCATCGGCGGCGACCGGGGCTGGTACTCCTTCCCGCTGGCGTGGCGGGTGCGCGGCCTGCTGGACCGCTTCGCGGGCGGGGTCGGGCTGCGCCGCGGCCGGCGCGACCCGGACCGGGTCCACGTCGGCGAGACCATCGACTTCTGGCGGGTCGAGGAGCGTGACGTGGGCGAGCTGCTCCGGCTGCGCGCCGAGATGCGGCTGCCCGGGCTGGCCTGGCTCGAGCTCGCGGTCGAGCCGGTCGACGCGGACGGTGGCCGGCGGTCGACGTACGTCCAGCGGGCGCTGTTCCACCCCCGCGGGCTGTTCGGGCACGCGTACTGGTGGGCGGTCGCGCCGTTCCACGGCATCGTCTTCGGCGGCATGGCCCGCAACATCGCCCGGGCCGCCGAGCAGCTCGAGCGCGGCGAGAAGGTCACCACCACCCCGTCCTGACCCCTGGCCCCTGGCCCGCCCTCTGACCCGCGCAAACCGGAAATGATCACGGGACCGTGGTCATCTCGTCCCGACCGTGGCGTGCATGCCCCGGTCAGCCTCAGTTGACCACGGGACCGTGATCATCTGCGGGCTGTCAGCGGGCGCTCACCGCGCAGTCCGGGGTCGCTCGGGGGCGGAGTCGCGGAACGATCAGGGACGCGGGGGGCGCGTGGCGGCCGACGGGCCGGGCTCGACCGGCTGCTCAGTCCAGCCCCCGGGCCGCCCGCAGGCGCTGGCGCGCCTCGTCCTGGTCGACGATCGGCGCCGGGTAGCCGAGCCGCTCGCGCTCGTCCTCGGGCAGCAGCCACGGCTCGTGGAGGTAGACCTCGTCGACGTCAGCGAGCTCCTCGACGTAGCGGCGGACGTAGGCGCCGTGCGGGTCGTGCCGCCGCCCCTGCAGGGTCACGTTGTAGGCGCGGTTGAAGCGGCTGTCCGTGCCGGTGCCCGCCACCCACTGCCAGTTCATCGTGTTGCTCGACACGTCGGCGTCGAGGAGCAGGTCGACGAAGTGCTGGGCGCCCTCGCGCCAGTCGATGTAGAGCGTCTTGCAGAGGAAGTGCGCGGTGATGAGCCGGGCGCGGTTGTGCATCCAGCCCTCGCGGGCCAGCTGGCGCATGCCTGCGTCGACGACGGGGTAGCCGGTACGCCCCGCCTTCCACGCCGCGAGCTCGGCGCCGCTGCGGTGCCAGCGGTCGCCGCGCGAGCGGTAGTCGGTGGTGGTCACGTCCGGGCGGGCGGCGAGCACCTGGGCGTAGAAGTCGCGCCAGGCCACCTGCCGGACGAACGCCTGCGCGGCCGTGCTGCGCGACTCCCCCGCCTTCCTGGCCAGCTCCACCGGCGACAGGGCACCGAAGTGCAGGTACGGCGACAGCCGGCTGGTGTTGTCGTTGCCGAGGGCGTCGTGGTCGTCGTCGTAGTCCTCGAGGCCGGCGCGCAGCCACGACGTCATGCGCCGCCGTCCCTCGACCTCGCCCCCGGTGGCGAGGTCGGGAGACACTGCACCCTTCGCCACCGCGTCGGCCGCGGGCAGCCGTCCCCTGGCGAGGCCGGCAGGCAGGGACAGCGCCCGCGGGGTCGGTGCGGGCTCGCGGGTGCCCAGCGACGACCACTTGCGGAAGTACGGCGTGAAGACGGCCATGTGGTCCTTGCCCGCGCCGCTGGGCAGCAGGGCACCGGGCGGGACCACGAACAGCGTCTCGTCGTGCACGACGAGGTCGACACCGTCCGGCATCGCCTCGCGAAGCCGTTCGACCCGTCGCCGCGCGTAGGCCGTGACGTCCCCGGCGACATGGATGCTGACGGCCCGGACCTCGCGCGCGACCCGCATGACCTCGTGGACCCACTCGCCCTCGCGGACCACGAGTCCGGCCCCACGCTTCTCGAGCGACGTGTCGAGGTCACGCAGGCACTCGACGAGGAACCGGGCCCGGTTGGGCCGGTTGTAGTCCGAGCGCAGGATCGCGCGGTCCAGGACGAACAGCGGCACCACGGCGTCGCCGTCGGTGGCCGCACCGTGCAGCGTGGGGTTGTCGTGCACGCGCAGGTCGCGCGTGAGGACGGCGATCGAGACGGTAGGGCTCACAGGTGGGCTACTTCCCGCTCACCCGCCCCGGATGCACGCCGTCAGCCCTGGAGGGCGCTCCCGGCCAGCCAGTCGTCCCAGGAGACGTTCCAGTCGGTGTAGCCGTTGCCGGGCTCCAGCTGCCGCGGCGAGCCGACGACCTTGACGATGTCGCCGACGCTGGACTGGTTGAACAGCCAGATCGCGTTGGTCATGCTCATGCCGACGCAGCCGTGGCTGACGTTGTCGCGGCCCTGGTCGCCCGAGGACCACGGAGCGGCGTGCACGAACTCGCCGCTCCAGGTGACCCGCATCGCGTAGGGCACGTCCAGCCGGTAGTACTCCGGCGAGCCCTGCGAGATGCCGATCGTGCTGGCGTCCATCACCTTGAGGGTGTGCTTCTCGAGGATGACCTTGGTGCCGTTGCGGGTCAGGAAGTCGGCCTTGCCGGTGGTGACCGGGATGACGCGGCTCTTCTTGCCGTTGCGGTAGACGGTCAGCGTGTGGCGGTCGACGTCGACGACGCTCACCATCGAGGAGCCGGTGCGGAACTTGATGGTGCGGCTGCTCATGCCCCAGACACCCTTGCCGGCGTCGACGCCCTTGAGGTTCACGTCGAGCGTGACGTCGTTGTAGGCGGGCCAGTACTCCTGGGGCCGGAAGTGCACCTCGGTGTCGCTGGTCCAGCTCCAGGCACCGTCGATGGGCTTCTTGCTGGTGACGACCAGGGCCTGCTCGACCGCGGCGCGGTCGCGGACCGAGGCGTTGAACCGGACGACGATCGGCATCCCGACGCCGACCGACTGGCCGGACAGCGGGGAGATCGACGTCTCGAGGACCTTGCGGGGTGCGACGGTGGCGAAGAATCCGGTGCGCTCGGTGCCGACGCCGTCGGCGTCGACCGCGGCGGCGACCACCCGGTAGTGCTGGGCGAGCTTGAGGCTGCCGGTGGCGGTCCAGCTGTGCTTGTCCGCCGTGAGGTCACCCTCGACCTGGCGGCCCTTGGCGTCGGTGAGCACGACCGAGGTCAGGGTGCCGTCGCTCGCGGTGACGGTGACGGGCTGGTCGACCTGGACGTCGGTCGAGGCGCTCGCGGGCAGGAGGTCGATGCCGGCCCGGGAGACCGACGCCACGGCACCGCCCGACGAGGCGGCATGCGCCTCAGGACCGGCTGCGGAGGGGCTCCCGGACGAGGCGCAACCCGCCGTGAGCGCGACCAGCGCCGCGGACGCGACGAGCACGCCGAGCGGTCGTCGACGTGCCCCACCGGAGCTGCGCCGGGGGCGCAGCACTCCCCGATCCCCCACTGACATCCTCCTCGCTAGCGCCCCCCTGAGAAGGATGACGCGTGACCAGTCTGACCGGTTGCCCTCCGAACCGTCCAATCCCGCGCGGGTGCGCTGGGTAACGAATCGGCACAGGGACCGGTCGGGCTTGAGCCCCTGGCGGCCGCGGGGTGGGCCGTCGAGGGGGTGGGCGGCAGCGTCAGTGGGCGGGCTCGGCCCGGTAGTACTCGAAGACCAAGCCGACCACCGAGAGGCCGCCGGCGATGGCGCCGATGAGGAACAGCCACCAGCCGAAGATGATCCCGAGGAACGCGATCGCGGCGCTCGCTGCGACCGCCAGGGGCCACCAGCTGTGCGGGCTGTAGAAGCCCAGCTCGCCGGCCCCGTCGGCGATCTCGCCCATCCGGTTGTCCTCCGGCCGGGCGTCGATGCGCCGGGCGGTGAACAGCAGGTAGTACCCGGTGAGGAAGGCCAGACCGGCGGTGAAGCCCAGGGCCACCGTGCCGACCACCTCGCCGGACAGCAGGCCGTAGATCACGGCGGCCAGCCCGAAGAAGAAGAAGCCCGCGGCGAACAGCCAGCCCTCGACCTTCATCGTCGACCCCCCGTGCCGCCCTCGAGATCAGGCTCGCCGTAGACCTGGTCGAGCAGGTTCTTGTTCTCCGTCGGGGTGTCCATCGCCGCGACGTGCGGGTAGTGCAGGTCGAAGGCCGGCGACTCGGACCGGATCCGCGGCAGCTCGAGGAAGTTGTGCCGCGGCGGCGGGCAGGACGTGGCCCACTCCAGGGAGCGGCCGTAGCCCCACGGGTCGTCGGTGGTGACCTTCGGCCCCTTCATGGACTTGATGACGTTGTAGACGAACGGCAGCGTCGAGGCGCCCAGCAGGAACGACCCGATGGTGGAGACCGTGTTGTACGTCGTGAAGCCGTCGCTCGCGAGGTAGTCGACGTAGCGCCGCGGCATGCCGATGACGCCCAGCCAGTGCTGGATCAGGAAGGTCAGGTGGAAGCCGACGAACAGCGTCCAGAAGTGGATCTTGCCGAGCCGCTCGTCGAGCATCCGGCCGGTCATCTTCGGCCACCAGAAGTAGAACCCGGCGTTCATCGCGAAGACGACGGTGCCGAACACGACGTAGTGGAAGTGGGCCACCACGAAGTACGTGTCGGAGACCGGCCAGTCCAGCGGCGGAGAGGCCAGGATCATGCCGGTGAGGCCGCCGAACAGGAACGTGACGAGGAAGCCGATCGACCACAGCATCGGGGTCTCGAACGTCAGCGAGCCCTTCCACATCGTGCCGATCCAGTTGAAGAACTTCACCCCGGTCGGGACCGCGATGAGGAAGGTCATGAAGGAGAAGAACGGCAGCAGCACCGCCCCGGTCGGGAACATGTGGTGGGCCCACACGGTGACCGACAGCCCGGCGATCGCGATGGTCGCGAACACGAGGCCCTTGTAGCCGAACAGCGGCTTCCGGCTGAAGACCGGGAGGATCTCGGACACGATGCCGAAGAACGGCAGCGCGATGATGTACACCTCGGGGTGGCCGAAGAACCAGAACAGGTGCTGCCAGAGCAGCGCGCCGTCGTTGCCGGGGTCGAAGATGTGTGCCCCGAACTTCCGGTCGGCCTCGAGGGCGAGCAGGGCCGCCGCCAGGACCGGGAACGCCATGAGCACCAGGACGCTGGTGAGCAGGACGTTCCAGACGAAGATCGGCATCCGGAACATCGTCATGCCGGGCGCGCGCATGGTGAAGATCGTGGTGATGAAGTTGACGCCGCCGAGGATCGTGCCGAAGCCCGCCAGGGCGAGACCCATGATCCACAGGTCGGCACCGACGCCCGGCGAGAACGCCTCGCTGGACAGGGGCGCGTAGGCGAACCAGCCGAAGGCGGCCGCTCCGCCCGGGGTCAGGAACCCGCCCACGGCGATCAGGCCACCGAACAGGAACAGCCAGTAGCTGAACATGTTCAGCCGCGGGAACGCGACGTCGGGCGAGCCGATCTGCAGCGGCATGATCACGTTCGCGAAGCCGACGAACAACGGCGTCGCGAAGAGCAGCAGCATGATCGTGCCGTGCATGGTGAACAGCTGGTTGTACTGCTCGCCGGAGAGGAACTGGTTGCCCGGCCGGGCCAGCTCGGCACGCATCACCATGGCCATCAGGCCGCCGACGAGGAAGAAGGCGAACGAGGTGATCAGGTACATCTGCCCGATCACCTTGTGGTCGGTGCTGGTGATCCACTTGACGACGGCGCTGCCCTTGCGGCGGGTGCGCAGCGCCCCGGTGGCGCCGGGTCGCGAGGCGGCGATGGTCACTGTGCGCTCCCGTTCGCGAGCCGCTGCTCGAGCTTGGTCAGGTAGGCCTGGTACTCGGTCGGCGTGACGACCTTGACGTTGAACAGCATCCGGGAGTGGTCCTGGCCGCAGAGCTCGGCGCACCTGCCGCGGAACCGGCCGAGCTGCTTCGGGGTGATCTCGAAGGTGTTCGTCCGGCCCGGGATCACGTCCATCTTGAAGAGGAACGCCGGCACCCAGAACGAGTGGATGACGTCGTTGGACTGGAGCTGGAACTGCACGCTCTCGCCCTCGGGCAGGTAGAGGGTCGGCGGCTTGCCCGGCGTGCCGGTCACCGTGGTGTCCGGCCCGCTGTCGCTGGCGTAGGTGAACTGCCACGACCACTGGATGCCGGTGACGGTGATCCGGTGGTCGGGGTTGGCCGAGGTCTGCATGATGCGGTCCTCGTCACGCGCCGTGAAGTAGAAGAAGACGGCGACCATGATGAGCGGGACTGCGGTGTAGAAGACCTCGATCGGCAGGTTGTAGCGGGTCTGCGGCGGCAGCCCGGTGGCGTTGCGCTTGCGCCGGTGCGCCACGACGGGCCACAGGATCAGGCCCCAGGTGATGACGCCGACCGACAGGGCGGCGATCCAGGAGCCCTGCCACAGGGACAGGATCCGGTTCGACTGGTCGGTCGCGTCGCGCACCGGCATCGCGAAGGTCGGCAGGTCCTCCGACGCGCACGCGGTGAGGGACATGAGGAGCAGGCCACCGAGCGCGAGAGCTCGGCCTGCGCGCCGCAAACGACGCGGCTGCTGCGTGCCGGACGGACCCAACGTTGCCCCTTGTCGATGGTCGTGCCGGAGGCGACTCCCGGCGGTCGTCAACGCGGTCAGCACCCTACTCCAGAGACCACTCCGGAGGGGGCAGCGGGAGGGCCTCGGCGAGGAGCGCCAGGTAGGCGGGACGGGCCACCTCCACCGCTCCCATCGAGACGAGGTGCTCGGTCGCCCACTGCACGTCCAGCAACCGGTCCCGGCCGTCGGCCCCGAGGAGCCCGACCAGCCCGACGAGCGCCGCCTTGGAGGCGTCCCGCTCCCGGTGGAACATCGACTCCCCCGCGAACAGGCCGCCCACCGACACGCCGTAGAGCCCGCCCGCGAGCCGGTCCCGGCCGGCCGGCCCGGTGGACCACGCCTCGACGCTGTGCACCCAGCCCAGGTCGTGCAACCGGCGGTAGCCGGCGCGGACGTCCTTCCGGATCCAACCGCCCGGCCGCTTCGGGTCGGCGCAGCCGCGCACCACCTCGTCGAACGCGGTGTCGACCCGGATCTCGTAGCGCCGGCAGGCCTGGCGCAGCGACCGCGGGACCCGCAGCGCCCCGAGCGGCAGGATCCCGCGCGGGTCGGGCGAGAACCAGCCGACCGGTCCGCGGCGGGACACCGGCATCGGGAAGAGGCCGGCCCGGTAGGCGCCGAGCAGCGTGCCCGGCTGGAGGTCGGCGCCGACCGCCAGCAGCTCCTCGCCGGCCGCCGCCGCGCCGACGTCGCCGAAGGCCCACCGGGACGGCGGCGGCTCGACCGGCACGTGCGTGGACACCACGGGGGTTCGCGGGGAGCGCGCGGTCAGGCGATCAGGGCCGGGGGCAGCGCACGTGCGGCGCGACGTCAGCCGCGGCGTCCGGGCCGTAGGCCGCCTCGAACCGCTGGAGGAATCGACGCTGGCCCAGCTCGTACTCCTGGGTCCCCTTGGTCTCGATGACGTAGGTCGCCAGGAGGCTGCCGACCTGTGCGCACCGCTCCAGCGGGAGGTCCCACTCGAGCCCGGCGAGGAAGCCGGCGCGGAAGCCGTCGCCGACGCCGGTCGGGTCGACCTTGCGGTCCTCGGGCGCGCACTCGACGTGCAGCGTGGGCTCGCCCTTGCGGTCGATGCGGGCACCCTTGGCACCGAGGGTCACGACGCGGGTGCCGACGCGGCCGAGGATCTCCTCGGCCGACCAGCCGGTCTTCTGCTCGGCGAGCGCGGCCTCGTACTCGTTGGTGAACAGGTAGGTGGCGCCGTCGATGAGCTGGCGGATGCCCGCGCCGTCCATCCAGGCGATCTGCTGCCCGGGGTCGGCGAGGAACGGGTAGCCGCGGGTCCGGCACTCCTCGGTGTGCCGCAGCATCGCCTCGGGGTCGTTGGCCGAGATGACGACCAGGTCGATGCCGCCCATGCGGTCGGCGACGGGTGCCAGCTCGATGTCGCGCGCCTCGCGCATGGCACCGGCGTAGAAGCTGGCGATCTGCGCGTGGTCGTCGTCGGTGGTGCACACGAACCGGGCCGTGTGCCGCAGCTCGGAGACGTGCACCGAGCCGGTGTCGACCCGGTGCCGCTGCAGCCACGAGCGGTAGTCGGCGAAGTCCTGGCCGACGGCACCGACCAGCACCGGGTCGAGCCCGAGGCAGCCCATGCCGAACGCGATGTTCGCGGCGATGCCGCCGCGGCGTACGTCGAGGTCCTCGACGAGGAACGACAGCGAGATCTTGTCCAGCTGGTCGACGACGAGCGAGTCGGTGAACCGGCCCTCGAAGGTCATCAGGTGGTCGGTGGCGATCGAGCCGGTGACGGCGATGCGCACGGGTGCTCCGGTGGTCGGACGGGCGTACGGCGGCACGGGAAGACTACCGACCGGTAGGCGTTCCGCCCGCGGTGGCGGCGTGCGACGCTCGACAGGTGACCTCCACCGTGCCGCACGCGGACGTCCCCTCCGGGGCCGAGCCGGGCTCCCTCGACGACCTGGTCGCCGACGCCGCCGAGGTCACCCGGCACCTGCTCGAGGTCCCCGTCCCGAGGCGTCGGGTGCTACTCATCCCGGAGCGGGCCCGCAGCCTGGTCGCCGGTCTCGACAGCTACGGAGACTGACGGAACCCGTCACCGGCGCGCCGCGTCGGACTGGCATGGGAGACCGCACCGCACACCGCTGGGCGCCGCTCGCCGTCGCCGTGCTCGTCCTCGTGGCCGTGGGCGGCACCTGGCTGGCCCTGCGGGGTGAGGTGGGCGGCGTCGGCCCGGGCTCCGGCGGCAGCGACGCCGTCTCGGGGAAGCCGCTGCGACTGGTCGGCTGGACGCCGGCCGACGGCGCCACCGCGGACCCGCGCTACTCCCTGGGCGACGGGGCCGACCTGTCGGACGCCCCCGGCACCGCGACCGTGCGGCTGCTCGCCCCCGTCGACCCGTCCGACCTGAGGGCGGCCCTTGCCGGCCTCGCGTCCTCCCTGACGGTCGATGCCTCCGGGCAGTGGACGACCGGCAGCAGCGTCACGGTCGGCTGCGCGGTCGCGCTGCCCCCGGACTCCCCCGTCGCCTCCGATGACGTCACCGCCGACGTCCCGTGCACCCGGATCGCGGACACGAACGGGAGCAGCACGACCGAGGTCGCTCCCCCGGCCGACCTGCCGACCGGCGAGGCGGTGCTCGACGCCCTCGGGCTCAGGGACGACCAGGCGTCCGACAGCGGACGGGTGGCGCAGCCCGACGGGACCGAGCTGTACTTCCTGGACCCGCGGGTCGACGGCCTGCCCACGTGGGGGCTGCGCACCACGCTCGTGCAGGACCCCGACGGGGCACGCGTGTACAGCGGCTCCGGCTGGCTGGTGCGGGCCGGTGCCGACGGCCGCTACCCGATCGTCTCCGCCGCCGACGCGTTCCAGCTGCTGCGGCGCACGCCGCTGCCGATGCCGCTGATGGCCTGCCCGGAGCCGCTGCCCGAGGGCACCGACCCGGTGCCGTGCGGCGGTCCGGTCACCGTGACGGGCGCCGACCTCGGCCTGTCCCTGCAGCAGTCGTCCGACGGCTACCTGCTGGTCCCGGCGTGGTTCTTCCGGGTCGAGGGCTCCGACAACCCACTCGTCCAGGTGGCGGTCGAGCCGCGGCTGGTGCAGGCCGCCGCCGCCACCGGAGGCGGCTCGTCCGGCGGCTCGTCGGGTTCGACCGGCTCGGGCGGCGTCGCCGTGCCACCTGTCCAGCCGAGCGCCGCACCCCCGTCGACCGGGCCGGGCGAGCCCGTCCCCGACCCGCAGTCGCAGTTCACCTCCGTGGCACGCGGCGCCGACGACCGCACCCTCGACGTGACGTTCTGGGGCGGCGTGGCCGGCTGCTACTCCTACGCCATCCGCACCGTGCAGGACGACCAGCGGATACGCCTCTGGTTGATGCCCACCACCCCGCAGCCGGGCAAGGCCTGCATCGACCTCGCCCAGGAGCGGCACCGCACGGTGAGCCTCGACGCGCCGCTCGGCCTGCGCACCGTCGAGGACGGCGCCACCGGCACGGTGCTGCTCGGCCCGGTCAGGTAGCACCGCCGGCCGGGACGCACGACGGCCCGGCCCCTCGGGAGGGACCGGGCCGTCGACGTACGGATGCTGCGACCGCCGGTGTGTCAGCCGGCCGCCCGCGGGTGGGTCAGTGGAACGAGTCGCCGCAGGCGCACGAGCCGCCGGCGTTGGGGTTGTCGATGGTGAAGCCCTGCTTCTCGATGGTGTCGACGAAGTCGATGGTCGCGCCGGCGAGGTACGGCGTGCTCATGCGGTCGACCACGACGCCCACGCCGCCGAAGTCGGTCGTCACGTCGCCGTCGAGCGTCCGCTCGTCGAAGAAGAGCTGGTAGCGCAGGCCGCTGCAGCCACCCGGCTGGACGGCCACGCGCAGGGCGAGGTCGTCACGACCCTCCTGCTCGAGCAGGCTCTTGACCTTCGACGCGGCCGTGTCGGTGAGGACGATGCCGGTCGCCGGCTCGGTGGCCTGCTCGGTGGTCTGGTCCTGGACGGTCATCTGGGTGCTCCTGGGAGTTCCGGGGTCAGGCGGGAAGGTGCTGCTCCTCCGGCGAACCTGTCGCCGGCGCGGTTCATTCCGTCTGGTGCTTCCCGTCCATGGTGACACAGCAACCCGGTTCTGCCCGGCCGGTGCGCCCGCTGTGGCCCGCGTCACGCCGCCCGGTCACCGCCCCGGTCAGCGCGACCAGGTGCGGGCCACCCGCGCTGCCAGCACGGAGAGCCGGTCCGCGGCCCCCAGCGGATCGCCGCCGAGCGGCACGTCGGCCACGGCGTAGGCCGCGTCGACCCCCGCCGACGACAGCTCGCGGCGGCCCACGTCGACCCGCTCGGCCAGCACCACCGTCGGACGGCCGGCGTGCTGGGCGGCCCGCGTCACGCCCACGACGACCCGGCCGCGCAGCGACTCCCAGTCGAAGACCTCGAGCGCGGTGAGCGCGAGGTCGACGCCGCGCACCCGCTCCTCGAGCCCCGCCAGCTCGGCGACCAGGGCGGTCCCGTTGACGCGCTCGGCACCCAGGAGCAGCAGGCCGAACCCGATGCCGCCGCCGGCGCCCGCGCCGGGACGCACCGCCAGCCCGCCGTCGGTCTCGGTGGCCCAGGCACGCAGCTGCTCCTCGAGCAGGTCACGGGCGTGCCGGTCGGCCCCCTTGGCCGAGGCGAAGCCGTGCGCAGCACCGGAGTGCCCCATCAACGGGGCGTCGGTGGCGGTGGCGGCGACCACCTCGCAGCCGGCCAGCTCGTCGCGGCGTCCGTCCAGGGCGCGTACCAGCCCGCGCCCGCCGTCGGTGGTCGCGGTGCCCCCGACCCCGACGACCAGCCGGCTCGCGCCGGTGGCGGCCGCGGCGA
Organism: uncultured Actinomycetota bacterium; assembly: GCA_963784645.1. Taxonomy (GTDB): domain Bacteria; phylum Actinomycetota; class Actinomycetes; order JACCUZ01; family JACCUZ01; genus JBBRVW01. Next base: position 404,200 of record CAWARY010000020.1, read on the forward strand.
GCAGCAGCTCACCGACGCCGTACGACGACGCCTGCAGCGGGTCCCGGTCGGCGGGGGCGACGAGGTGCAGGCCGACTGCCTCCGCAGCCTCGACGTACGCCGTGCCGCCCTGGGTGAGGACGCGAGCGGGCACCGGGTCGCCGAGAGGCCCGCGCACCGTCACCACACCGGTCTCGGTGCCGTCGCCGAGGGCAACGGCCAGGACGTCGACGAAGCCGGGCCCGCCGTCGGACAGCGGCAGGAGGTCCAGCTCGTCGTAGGGGGCGCTGCGGCTCCACCCCAGCGCGACGGCGTCGGCCGCCTCGGCAGCGGTCAGCTCGACGCCGTAGCGGTCGGGGGCGACGAGGACCTTCACCCGCGCATCCTCCCGCACCCCCACCCCCGTGATCATGAAAGGTCGTCGGGTCTCTAGTCCTGAGCACATTTCATGATCACCGCGGGGAGGGCGGCGTCCACAGGATGGCCCGAGAACGGGCACCGTCCACAGATGTACGGCTCCGGGCGCTCCGACGGTGACGTCCCCGCGACGGTGGCCGGGTCGAGCGGGCGCACGGCCTGCCGCGGGGGCGCCGCAACGCGAGGGAGGGCACTCGCGGCCGGCGTCGGTACCGCGACGTGCGCTACGACCCGTACGCGACCGTGGTCGAGCTGGACGGCGCCGCCTACCCCCCGGCTGAGCTGCGCGAGACCGACCAGCAGCGCGACAACGAACTGCTCACCGACGAGGGCACCCGCACCTTGCGCTACGGCTGGCGAGCCGTGACGGTCACGCCGTGCCACACGGCAGGCCAGGTGTTGCGCTGGTCGTGCAGGGCGGGTGGCTCGGGACGCCGCGACGCTGCGGCCCTGCCTGCACCCTCCAACTGCCCGTGATCATGAAGGCCCTGCCGGGTGCTAGGGCGGAGGAAGTTTCATGATCACGGGGTCAGATGGTCAGGCCGGGCGCACCCCAGACCGGGAACCAGCGCGCGAGGTCGGGCTCGACCGGGAGGTCGGCGCCGACCGCGGCGCGCACCTGCAGCTCGTAGGCCGTGTCGCGGCTCTGCGCGCCGGTGGGCGCGAACGGGTAGAAGGTGCCGCGCTTGTAGAGGTAGACGAGACCGACGCGGCGGCCCGCACCGTCGTCCAGGGTCACGAGCGAGCAGAGCAGGGTGGGCCCGAACCCGGCGGCGACGAGGTCGGAGTTGACCGCGTGCAGGTCGGTGACCAGCCCGGGGGTGTCGACGGCGTCGTGCCGCAGCAGCAGCCAGGTGTAGCCGAACGAGTCGACGCTGCGCTCGACGTCCGGCCCCCCGCCGGACTCCACCAGCGCCTCCGCATCGGCGGTGACATCGCCCGACGCGCGCCCCTCGGCTGCCCGGTAGGCGACCGAGCCGAGACCGGTGGGCCGCAGTCCCATCGCGGCCTGGAGGGTGAGTGCGGCGTCGGTCAGGGCGAACAGCTGGTCGAGCGTCGGCTCCGGCGGGGTGCTGCGGCCGAGCAGCTTGCCGAGCAGGCTCACGGCCGCGACAGCGTCGCGGAGATCTCGGCGAGCTGGTCGAGGCGCGTCTGCAGCGGCGGGTGCGTCGAGAACAGCGATGAGAGCGTGAAGCCCGGTGCCACGGCCGGAGCGAAGAAGAACGCGTTGTAGGGCTCGGCCTCGCGAAGGTCGCGGCTGGGGATCCGACCCATGTCGCCGCTGATCTTCGTGAGGGCGGAGGCGAGCGCCGACGGCTGCGCGGTGAGGAACGCACCGGCCCGGTCGGCAGCGAGCTCGCGGTAGCGCGAGAGCGCGCGGGTCAGCAGGAAGGCCAGCGCGTAGACGACCATGGACACCAGCATCACGACCAGCACAGCGGGGGCACCCCCGCTGCTGTCCCGCCGGCGACCCATGCCCGAGAACATGACGATGCGGGTGAGGAACCCGGCGAGGACACCGACCACGGAGGCCACCGTCATCACGGTGACGTCGCGGTGCGCCACGTGCGAGAGCTCGTGCGCGAGCACGCCCTCGAGCTCGCGCTCGTCGAGACGCGCCATGATCCCGGTGGTTGCGCACACGACGGCGCGCTTCGGGGTGCGGCCGGTGGCGAACGCGTTGGGCACGTCGGAGTCGGCGATCGCGACGGTCGGCTTGGGCATGTCGGCCAGCGCGCAGAGCCGGTCGACGATGCCGTGCAGCTCGGGTGCCTCCGCCGGGGTCACGACCCTGCCGTGCATGGCGTAGAGCGCGATCCGGTCGCTGAAGTACCACTGCGCGAACAGTGCTCCGCCGGCGATGACCAGTCCCAGCGCGAGGCTGGTGTAGCTGGTGACCAGCGCGATCAGGGCGACGTAGAGCAGTCCGAGGAGGAAGACCGTGAGGCCCATCCGGGCGGACAGGCCGCGGTCGGGGACGTATCGGGTGCGTGCCATGGGTGCCTCGGATCAGCCGGGGATGAGGCCCTCGTCCGAGTCGGCCAGCAGCAGGCGGACCTCCTCGAGCGTGCTGCTCTCGTCGGGCAGCAGGGCGTCGGACTCCTGGAGCGAGTCGTCGGACAGCCGCTCCCCCACCGCCCGCACCTGCGCGAGCAGGTCGGCCAGCGTGGAGCGGAAGCCGGCCTCGTCGCTCGCCTCGACGGCCCGCTCCAGGCCGGCGTCGAGACCGTTGAGCAGCTCGGCGTGCGCGTCGTCGACGGCGTACTGCCCTTCGCCGAGCACCCGGACGATCACTGCTTCTCCTCCTCGACCGGCGTCGCGGTGGGGGCCGACGTGCCGTTCGTGGCGCCGGGGCTGCCGGCCTCCAGGGCGTCCGGAACGGGGCCGGCGCCGATCTCGCCCTTGAGCCGGGCCAGCTCGAGCTCGACGTCGCTGGTGCTCGACATCCGCTCCAGCTCGGCGGTGATGTCGTCCTTGGCCGTGCCGGACGCGTCGTCGAGGGCGCCGCTCGCCAGCAGCTCGTCGATCGCCCCGGCGCGGGCCTGCATCGCCAGGGTCTTGTCCTCGGCCCGCTGCACGGCGAGCCCGACGTCGCCCATCTCCTCGGAGATGCCGGAGAACGCCTCGCCGATCTTCGTCTGCGCCTCGGCCGCGGTGTAGGTGGCCTTGATGGTCTCCTTGCGGGTGCGGAAGGCGTCGACCTTGGCCTGCAGCCGTTGCGAGGCGAGGGTGAGCTTCTCCTCCTCGGCCTGCAGCTGCGCGTGCTGGGTCGCCAGGTCGGCCTGCTGCTGCTGCACGGCGGACCGGCGCGTGAGCGCCTCGCGAGCGAGGTCCTCGCGGCCGGCGGCCAGCGCCTGGCGGCCCTGTGCCTCGAGCTTGTCCGACTGCGCCTGCAGCTTCTGCAGCTGCAGCTCGAGGCGCTTGCGCGAGGTGGCGACGTCGGCCACGCCGCGGCGTACCTTCTGCAGCATCTCGAGCTGGCGCTCGTAGGAGTAGTCGAGGGTCTCGCGGGGGTCCTCGGCCCGGTCGAGCGCCTTGTTGGCCTTGGCGCTGAAGATGAGCTTGAGCCGCTTCATGACGCTCATGAGAGTCCGGTACCCCCTTCGTCGCGGCGCCTGGTCGGAGCCGACAGGTCCAGCCTAGGACCGACCACCTGCACCTGCCGACGCGCACGGGGGCCGCGAAGTTCCCGACCTCCGCGCGGGGTGACGGGCCGGTCCGGCCGTAGTGACCCACCGGTACGCTGACGCCCGTGTTCGGACGCAGCAAGACCGCCCCCGCCGAGGAGACGACCACCTCGTCGGCGACCGGCCGCGACGGTGGCAAGGGGCGGCCGACGCCCAAGCGCCGCGAGGCCGAGCGCGGCAGGCGCCGCGCCATCACCGCGCCGAAGACGCGCAAGGAGGCCTACCGGGCCATGCGCGTGAAGCAGCGCGAGGAGCGCGGCTCGCAGGTGGCTGCCCTCAAGGCCGGCGACGAGCGCAACCTGCCGCCGCGCGACCGCGGGCCGGTGCGGCGCTACGTCCGCGACGTCGTCGACGCCCGGCGCACGGTCGCGGAGTTCTTCCTGCCGTTCGCGGTGCTCATCCTGCTTCTCTCGTTCAGCCCGAACGACCAGGCCAAGCGCATCGGCAGCGCCCTGTGGCTGGCGCTGGTCGTGCTGATCGTCCTCGACTCGGTGGTCCTCGCCGTGAAGCTCCGGCGCGGGCTGACCCGCAGCTTCCCCGACGAGAACGCCCGCGGCGCCCTGCCGTACGCCCTGATGCGCAGCATGCAGATCCGGCGCTTCCGGCTGCCGCCGCCGCGACTGCGCGGCTCCCGCCGACGCCGCTGACCGACGCCCGCAGCCCCCGGTCCGGCGATCACGTAAACGTGATCGACTGTTGCCTTGCACGGGTTGCACGCCATGCAAGGCGACGGTGGATCACGTAAACGTGATCGACTGCGGGATCGGCCGGGCGACTGCGGGATCGGCCGGGCGACTGCGGGATCGGCCGGGCGACTGCGGGCGGTCAGGTGGGGCGGGTCGTGGGGGCGTTCTTGGCGGTCTCGGCGGAGTCGCGGACGACGACGTCCCCGAGCGTGGCGTCGATGCGGGCCATCAGCTCGGTGGGGATGCGCACCCCGGCGGCCTTGACGTTCTCGGCGACCTGCTCCGGGCGGGACGCGCCGACGAGGGCCGCGGCCACGTTGTCGTTCTGCAGCACCCACGCGATCGCGAGCTGGGCCATGGTCAGCCCGACCTCGTCGGCCACCGGCTTGAGTCCCTGGACGGCGGTCAGCACGTCGTCGCGCATCCAGCGCTCGATCATGTCGGCGCCGCCCTTGTCGTCGGTCGCCCGCGACCCGGCCGGCAGCTCGCCGCCGGGCAGGTACTTGCCGGACAGCACGCCCTGCGCGATCGGTGACCACACGATCTGGCTGATGCCGAGCTCCTCGCAGGCCGGCACGACCTCGGGCTCGATGACGCGCCACAGCATCGAGTACTGCGGCTGCGACGAGACGAACGGGATCGCCCATCTCCCGGGCGAGCGCGTGTCCCTCCCGGATCTGCTCGGCGGTCCACTCGGAGACGCCGACGTAGAGCACCTTGCCCATCCGGACCAGGTCGGCGAACGCCTGCATCGTCTCCTCGAGCGGCGTCTCGGTGTCGTAGCGGTGCGCCTGGTAGAGGTCGACGTAGTCGGTCTGCAGGCGACGCAGCGAGCCGTCGATCGACTCCATCACGTGCTTGCGCGACAGCCCGGAGTCGTTGTGCCCACCCGGGCCGGTCGGCCAGTAGACCTTGGTGAAGATCTCCAGGCCCTCACGGCGCTCACCCTTCAGCGCCTCGCCGAGGACGGTCTCCGCCCTGGTGTTGGCGTAGACATCGGCGGTGTCGAACGTCGAGATGCCGGCGTCCAGCGCGGCGCGCACGCACGCGGTCGCCGTGTCGTTCTCGACCTGGGACCCGTGGGTCAGCCAGTTGCCGTACGTGATCTCCGAGATCTTCAGGCCGCTGCGGCCCAGGTAACGGTGCTCCATGCCTCGACCCTAAGTACGGCAACGCCACGCCGCCACGCCGGGTCGGATGATGGAACCGCCGGCGCCCCTCGTACCGGGCCGCGCACGCACACCCCGACGGGCCAGCCACGAGTCGGTGAGAGCCAGCTCAGTCGGCGGCGTGCAGGGACATCGGGCCGTACACCTCGCGGTCGCCCTCGAGCAGAACGACCCGGTCGACCCCCTGAGCGGCGAGGTCCTGCCAGGCCTCGCCGACCCACGACTCGGCGTCGGCCTGGCTGGGGAACCTCTCGGTCGCCACGCCGTCGACGACCTCGCCGTCGGAGGTCTCCGGCCGCCACCACCACGTCATCGACGCACTGCTCCTCACCGACCCGGCGACCCATGTCCCGGATGTTCTCGACGCTTTGACGCGAACCTACCGCGCGTGGTCGGATGCGCTGCCGGCGCACGTGCGCCGGAGACACACAACTGCAGACGCGCCCTCGCAGGGGAAGCCGGTCGGAATCCGGCACTGACCCGCAACCGTAGGCCGCGCCCGGAGGACCCGGGCCCGCGGCGAGTCGGAGCACCTGAGAGGCGTGAGCGGCTCCACTCATTCCGTCGAGGTATGCGGGGCGGAGCCCGGACGCACCGTCGTCCGCACCCACCGCCCCCGCACGTGACCCGTCCCCGGACGACGTCGCGTCGGGGGCGTCGTCGTGCGCGGCCCGGAGCCCCGGGGATCCGTCGCGGATCGCTCCCGTGAAAGGACCCACAGTGCTCGGACGCACCACCACCCCTCTGCGCGCGCGGCTGCTCGCTGCCGCCGCGCTCGTCGCCGTGCCCGCCGTCGTGCTCGCCACACCGGGCACCGCGGAAGCGGTCACCACCAAGAACCGGGCCGACGCCGGCGCCGGCTGGCTCGGACGTCAGCTGGACGACGACCACCTCATCACCACGACGTTCGACGGCCAGACCTACCCGGACTACGGCCTCACCGGCGACACCGTCCTGGCGCTGGACGCGGCCAAGGTCGGCAAGCTCGCGGCCCGCCGGGCGACCCGCGCGCTCAAGGCGCACGTCCTCGACTACACCGGCGGCGGCGACGCGACAGAGTCCTACGCCGGTGCCTACGCCAAGCTCGTCGTCGTGGCCGCCGCCCAGGGCGTGGACCCGGCCGCGTTCGGCACCGGGCCGCGCAAGGACCTGCTCGCCGGGCTGCTCGCGCTCGAGTGCGGCACCCGGACGCGCACGGACTGCGCCGCCACCGATGCCGGCCGGTTCTCCGACCGGAGCGCGTACGGCGACTTCAGCAACACGATCGGGCAGTCGCTGGCCCTGATCGGGCTGGAGCGTGCCACCAGGCGCGGCGCGTCGCACCAGGCCGTCGGCTACCTGCTCGGCCAGCAGTGCCCGAACGGTGCTTTCCCGGAGGTGTTCGACGCCGCCACCTGCAAGGGGTCGGCGGACTCCACCGGCTTCGCGGTGCAGGCGCTGGTGAGTGTCGGCACCCCTGCGGCCGAGGCCGCCGCCGCGGACGCCGGCCGCTGGCTCACGAAGCGTCAGCACGCCAACGGCTCCCTGTCCGGCAACGGCAGTCGCAACGCCAACTCGACGGCGCTCGCCGCGCAGGCCTTCACGGCCCTCGGCCGCGGCAAGGCTGCCGCGAAGGCGCGGCACTTCCTGCGCACCCTGCAGGTCCGCTGCGGCGCCAAGGCCGGTGTCCGCGGTCAGGTGCGCTACGACCGGGCCGCCTCGGGCGACCCGGTGCGCGCCACCAGCCAGGCAGTCCCCGCGCTGGCCCGCGCCACCCTCGCCGACATCGGCACCGACGGCTCGTCGCGACGTCTGCCGCGACTGGCCTGCTGAGGAACCAGGGGGTCCCGCCGGTGCCGCCGGTCCGTCGCGTCGCTGACGTGCTCCGTCCCGCCGCGCTCGGGGGCGCCGGGGTGGTCGCGGTGCTCGCGCTGCTCGGACCGGCGGCTCCTGCGGTCGCGTCGACGACGACCCCCTGCGTGGGGGTCGTCGTCGACGGCCGGCTCACCGGTGGTGCGCTGCGTACGGCCTGCGCGACGGGCGACCCGGACAGCGGTCTCGAGGCGCTGACGAAGGCCGGCATCTCCTACGCCTTCGTCCCGCGCCAGCCGGGCCAGGTCTGCCAGCTCGACGGCGCACCCGCCTGCAGCGACACCGGGGCCGACACCTACTGGTCGTACTGGTGGCGGGCCAAGGGGTCCAGCCGGTGGGTGTACGCGACCACCGGAGCCGGCAGCCACGACCCCCAGCCGGGTGACACCGAGGCCTGGGTCTGGCAGGACGGCGGCAGGCGTCAGCCCCCGGACATCTCCTTCGCCCGGATCTGCCCGCGGGCAGCGCCGGAGGCCCGGGGACCGCGGACTGCGACGCCCGGCACCGCGAGCCGGCCGGCGCGGTCGTCGTCGACCGCGGCGGTGCCGGTACCGACCGTCACACCGGCGCCGTCGACGACCCGCCGGGCGACGACCCGCGGACCGACGCCGGCGGCGACCCCGACGGCCACCGCGTCGACCTCGTCCACCGGCCCATCGAGCCCGGCAGCGGCGGTCCGGACGACCCGTCCGGCGGCCGCTGCCGCCGGGGCGGGCACCGGCGGCCCGGGCGACGACCCGGCGTCCGGCGCCCCCTGGGCCGGGCTTGCCGTCGGCACCGCCCTGGTCGCGGGGCTCGGCGGCGCCGCGGTCGTCCGGACCCGCCGGCGGCCGACGTGACCGGCGCCCTCGGCCGGCGCCGCCTGCAGCCGCTGCATCCCGGGGCCTGGTGGCTGTGGGCCACCGGTCTCGCCACGGCGGCCAGCCGCACGACGGACCCGCTGCTGCTCGCCCTGGTGCTCGCGGTCGCGGGGTACGTCGTCGCCGCACGCCGCACCCGGGCGCCGTGGGCCAAGGCCTACGGGTTCTACCTCCGGATGGGCCTCGTGGTCGTCGCCATCCGCGTCGTCTTCGCCACGGTCGTCGGCGCCCCCGTGCCCGGCACCGTGCTCGTCCACCTGCCGCAGGCTTCCCTGCCCGACTGGGCGGCGGGGGTGCGGCTCGGCGGCGACCTCACCCTCGAGGGCCTGCTCGGCGCGGTCTACGCCGGCCTGCAGCTGGCCACGATCCTGGCCTGCGTCGGGGCGGCCAACGCCCTGGCCAACCCACGCCGGCTGCTGCGTGCGGTGCCCGGGGCGCTGTACGAGGTCGGGGTGGCCGTCGTGGTCGCCCTGAGCTTCTCCCCGCAGCTGGTCGAGGGTGTCTCGAGGGTCCGCGCCGCGCGACGGCTGCGCGGCCGCCCGCACACCGGGCTGCGCGGTCTGCGTGGCGTCGCGATGCCGGTGCTCGAGGGCGCGCTGGAGCGGTCGGTGGACCTCGCCGCCGCGATGGACGCCCGCGGGTTCGGCCGCGGCGCCGACCAGCCCGGGCTGCGGCGGCGCTCGGGCGCGCTCACCCTGCTCGGCCTGCTCGGCGTGTGCGCCGGGCTGTACGGCCTCCTGGACGCCAGCAGCCCGGCGGCGCTCGGCCTGCCGCTGCTCGCCGGCGGGGCGCTGGTGGCCGCCGCCGGGCTCGCTGTCGGCGGGCGGCGGTCGACGCGTACCCGCTACCGGCCGGACCGATGGGGACCGCTCGAGTGGGCGGTGTCCGCGAGCGGCGCGGTGGCTGCGGTCGGGATGCTGGTCACGGCCGGGGTCGACCCGTCGGCGGTCGCTCCCTCGACGTCGCCACTGGTCGCGCCGGGGCTCCCCGTCGTACCCGCCGTCGCGCTGCTGGTCGCCCTGCTGCCGGCCTGGCTCGCGCCGTCCCCGGACACCGAGGCCGAGCGGGAGCCGGCGGCTGCGACGCCCTCGCACCGCACCCGCCTCGAGGAGACCGTGTGATCACCTTCGAGCAGGTCGGGGTCCGCTACACCGGGTCCGACGCGGCTGTCCTCTCCGGCGTCGACCTGCACGTGCCGGAGGGCGAGCTCGCGCTGGTCGTCGGTCGCACCGGGTCGGGGAAGTCGACCCTGCTGCGCGCCGTCAACGGGCTCGTCCCGCACTTCACCGGCGGGCTGCTCACCGGGCGGGTGACGGTGGCGGGGCGCGACACCCGCGAGCACCGGCCGCGCGACCTCGCCGACGTCGTGGGCTACGTCGGCCAGGACCCGCTCGCCGGCTTCGTCACCGACACCGTCGAGGAGGAGCTGGCCTACGGCATGGAGTCCCTCGGCGTCGCGCCCGAGGCGATGCGCCGACGGGTCGAGGAGACGCTCGACGTCCTGGGCATGGCGGCGCAGCGGAACCGCCCGCTCGTCACGCTGTCGGCCGGCCAGCAGCAGCGGGTCGCCATCGGCTCGGTGCTCACGCCGCACCCGAAGGTGCTCGTGCTCGACGAGCCGACCTCCGCCCTCGACCCGTCCGCCGCCGAGGACGTGCTGGCCCTCCTCCAGCGGCTGGTCCACGACCTCGGGATGACGGTGCTGATGGCCGAGCACCGGCTCGAGCGCGTCGTGCAGTACGCCGACCGCGTCATCCTGGTCCCCGGCGGCGGGCGGCCGGTCGTGGTCGGCGACCCGGCCGAGGTGCTGCAGACGGCGCCCGTGGCGCCACCCGTCGTCGAGCTCGGCCGGCTCGCCGGGTGGTCACCGCTGCCGCTCTCGGTGCGCGACGCGCGTCGACGCTCGAGCGAGCTGTCCGCGCAGCTGCGCGCGTGTCCGCCGCCGGTCGGGGCGCCGCGGGCGAGCGGCGGGGTCGTGGCCGAGACCCGCAACCTGGTCGTCCGGTACTCCACCGGCGAGCGACCGGCCCTGCGCGGTGTCGACCTCACGCTGCGCGCCGGCGAGGTGGTGGCCCTGATGGGCCGTAACGGTGCCGGGAAGTCGACGCTCCTGTCGGCGCTCGTCGGGCTGCGCCGTCCCGACACCGGAACCGTCCGGGTCGGCGGGTCCGCACCCGCCGATCTGGCCGCGCGCGACCTGGTGCGCCAGGTGGGCATGGTGCCGCAGCAGCCGGGCGACCTCCTCTACGCCGACACGGTCGCCGACGAGTGCGCACAGTCCGACCGCGACGCCTCGGCCGCCGCCGGCACCACCCTCGAGCTGCTCACCCGACTGCTCGGCCCGGTCGACCCGGACACCCATCCCCGTGACCTGTCCGAGGGGCAGCGGCTGGCCCTCGCGCTCGCGGTGGTCCTGGCCGGTCGACCCCCGGTCGTCCTGCTGGACGAACCCACCCGCGGCCTGGACTACCCGGGCAAGGCGGCGCTGGGGCTGGTGCTGCGCGACCTGGCGGCGCAGGGGCACGCGGTCGTCCTCGCGACGCACGACGTCGAGCTGGCCGCGACCGTCACCGACCGCACGGTGGTCCTGGCCGACGGCGAGGTCGTGAGCGACGGACCGTCGCGGCAGGTCGTCGTGTCGTCGCCGGCGTTCGCGCCGCAGGTGGCGAAGGTGCTCGCACCGCTCCCGTGGCTCACCGTCGCCGAGGTCGCCGCCTCGCTGGCCGGCTGACCCCATGACCCCGACCACCCCGACCACCCCCGCCACCCCGCCGGTCGCCCCCGTCCCGCCGACGCCGGCCACCGTCCCCCAGGGCGCTCGTTCGCGACCTGAGCCCCCGACACGCCGGAGGCCGTACCGGCGTGTCGGGGAGCCAGGTCGCAATCGAGCGGTCTCGGCGGTGCGGGTCCGGCCGCGGGCGTCGCTCGCGCTGGTCGTCGTCAGCGCGGTGGGCCTGCTCGCGTTCTGCTGGCCGCTGTTCGTCCAGCCGGGGTCGACGCTCGCCGGCCGGGCGGACGCGCCGTGGCTGTTCGTCGTGCTGCTGCCGTTGCTGCTCGCCGTCGTGCTGGCCGAGGTCGCCGACGGCGGCATGGACGCGAAGTCGGTGGCGGTCCTCGGCGTCCTGGCTGCGGTGGGCGCGGCCCTGCGACCCCTCGGCGGCGGCGTCGCCGGGTTCGAGCCGGTGTTCTTCCTGCTGGTGCTCGCCGGCCGGGCGCTCGGCCGCGGGTTCGGCCTGGTCCTGGGGTCGGTGACGCTGTTCGCCTCCGCCCTGCTGACCGCCGGTGTCGGGCCGTGGCTGCCGTTCCAGATGCTCGCCGCGGGCTGGGTGGGCTTCCTCGCGGGCTGCCTGCCGCGCGCCTCGGGCCGGGCCGAGGTGGCACTGCTCACGGCGTACGGCGCGGTGGCCGGGCTCGGCTACGGCCTGCTCATGAACCTCTGGCTCTGGCCGTTCACCACCGGCCTGGACAGCGGCATCTCCTACGTGGCCGGCGACCCGCTGACCCAGAACCTCGGCCGCTTCCTCGCCTTCACCCTCGTGACGTCGATGGGCTTCGACCTCCCGCGCGCGCTGACCACGGCGGCCCTGGTCGCCGTCGCGGCCCGGCCGGTGCTGCTGGCACTGCGGCGGGCCGCCCGGCGGGCGGAGTTCGGCGCGGTGGGCGAGTTCGCACCGCCGGACGGCACGATGTCCCGATGAGCGACCTCCCGGCGAGCACCCCGACCCTCGAGGAGCTGGCGGTCGCCGTCGAGCGGCCCGACGACGTGGCGCGCGCGGACGCCCGGACGGCGCTCGGACCAGACACCGGCATGCTCGGCGATGTCGCGACGTGGCTGGCCGGCGTCCAGGGCCGCGCGGTCCCCGTACCGCCGTCGCGGGCCCGGCTGCTCGTCCTCGCGGACGAGGTGCCGGCCCGCACCGCCGCGGTGGCCGGCAGCACCTCGGTCGAGGTGGTCCACCTGCCGCGCCGCGGCATCGTCGCGGCCGACGCGACCGCTGACGCCTGCAGCCGGGACGACGCCCTGGCGGCGGTGCTGGCCGGTGCCGCCCGTGCCGACGAGGAGGCCGACTCCGGCACCGACCTGCTCCTGGTGGCCCTCCCCGGACCGGACCTCGCCGTCCCCGCCGCGACGCTGGTGGGCCTGCTCACCCGGTCCGACGCGGCGGCGGTCACCGCCACCGACCTGACCGACGCCGAGTGGATGCGCGCCTGCGCGGCGACCCGGGACGCGATGCGGCGCGGCCGGCCCACCCTCGCCGATCAGGCGGCCCTGCTCGGCGCGGTGGCAGGAGCCGACCTGGCGTTCACCACCGGGCTGCTGCTGCAGGCGGCGGCCCGCCGGACCCCCGTGGTCCTGGACGGCCCGGTCAGCGCCGCAGCGGCACTGGTCGCGGCCCGGCTGTCCTTCCGCGCCCCGCCCTGGTGGCTGGCCGGCGGCGTCTCCCCCCACCCGGCGCACCGGCTGGCCCTGGCCCGGCTCGACCTCGAGCCGCTGCTCGACCTCGGGCTGCTGGGCGACGACGGCACCACGGCCCTGCTCGCCGTCCCCGTGCTCCGCGCCGCTCTCGCCTGAGCGGATCAGGAGGCGGCGGTGAGAGCCCGGACGACCTGGTCGGCGTGCGCGTCAGCGTCGCCCACCGAGGTGTCGACCACCAGGTCGGCCACCGAGCGGTACAACGGCTCTCGGCCCGCGTACAGGCGGCGCAGGGCGGCCTCCGGGTCGGGCTGCAGGAACGGCCGGCCGGCGCCGTCACCGACCCGGCGCACGAGCTCGTCGACCGGGGTGTGCAGGTAGACCACGAACGCGTCGGCGTCCCGCAGCGCCTGCACGTCGGCGTCCGACTCGACCACACCGCCGGCGACACCGGCGACGCTCGGCGGCGGCGCGACCAGCGCGTCGTGCAGCACCTGCGCCTCGGCGGCTCGCAGCGCGCCGGTGCCGCGCTGCTCGTGCAGCTCGCGGGTCGGGAGCCCGGTCAGCATCTCGACCGCCTCGTCGTTGTCGCGGTAGCGCCAGCCGGTGCGCGCCTCGATGCCGCGGCCGACCGAGGTCTTCCCGGCACCCATCATCCCGAGCAGCAGGACCCGCTGGTCCCTCATCGGCGCCCGGTCACGACGTCGAGGACCTGACGAACGGCGGCTTGACCACCCGGAAGCGGGCCGACCGGCCGCGCACGTCGACCACGACCTCGTCGCCCTCGGCGGCGGACCGGCCGAGCAGGGCCAGTGCGATACCGACCTTGCGGGTCGGCGAGAACGTGCCGCTGGTCGTCTCGCCGAGCGGCTCCCCGGCTGTGGACGACACCGCCATGTGCGCGCGCGGGATCGCCCGCTCGAGGCCCTCGAGCCCCCAGGCGAGGCGTGCGGCGCCGGCCTGCTTCTCCGCGAGCAGGACCGCACGGCCCCAGAACGCCGGCTTCGTCCAGCCGACGGCCCAGCCGCACCGCGCCTGCACCGGCGTGATCTCCGCCGACAGCTCCTGGCCGTGCAGGGGGTAGCCCATCTCGGTGCGCAGCGTGTCGCGGGCCCCGAGGCCGGCCGGCCGGATCCCGTGCGGCGCTCCCGCGGTGAGCAGCGCGTCCCAGAGGTCCGCGGCGTCGCCCCACCGCGGCAGCAGCTCGTAGCCCCGTTCGCCGGTGTAGCCGGTCCGGCAGACCACCAGGGGGCGGCCGTCCCACTCCGCGTCGGCGAAGGACATGTAGTCATGGCCGGTCGGCAGCCCCAGCTCCGCCAAGACCTCGTCGCTGCGCGGACCCTGGACGGCGAGCACGCCGTAGTCCTCGTGCTGGTCGACCACCTCCACACCCTCGGGTGCGGACGCCGCCAGCCGGCGGACCACCTCCGCCGTGTTGGCTGCGTTCGGGATGAGGAACACCTCGTCGGCCGAGCGGTAGTACGCGATCAGGTCGTCGACGACGCCACCGGTCGCGTCGTCGCAGCACAGCGTGTACTGCGCCTTGCCGGCACCGACCCGCTCGAGGTCGTTCGTGAGCGCAGCGTTGACGTACGCCGCCGCGGCGGGCCCGCGGACGACGGCCTTGCCCAGATGGCTCACGTCGAAGACGCCGACCGCCTCGCGCACCGCGGTGTGCTCCTTGACGACCCCGCCCCCGTCCGCCGCCTGGTACTCGATCGGCATCAGCCAGCCGCCGAAGTCGGCCATCTTGGCTCCGAGGGCCTCGTGGCGCTCGTGCAGGGGGGAACGGCGAAGCGTCGACTCGGTCTGGTCGCTCATCACGCGGACGCTAGCCACCCCGCGAAACCCGCCGCAAACCGCCCCGGCGATGCCCCAGGGCGTCCCGAAGATCGGCTCCGCCGGCCGGCGGGTTAGCATCGCGAACCGTCGCCCGTGCGGTGAGTCAGGCCTTCGCGGCGACGCCAGCCTCCCCGAGCAGGACGGAAGAGCCTTGACCACGGTCAGCTTGAGCACCAGCAAGCCCGCCACCCTGAAGGTGGACGCCCTCGTCGTCGCCGTCGCCAAGGGCGACAACGGCTTCGTCGTCCTGCCCGGCGGCGAGGAGGTGGACAAGGCGTTCAAGGGCCGGATCGCCGCGACCGTGGCGGCCATGGGCAACCTCGGCTTCCCCAACGAGATCTCCAAGCTGTCCTCGATGGGCGCGACCACCGCTCCCGTCGTGGTCGCGGTCTGCGTCGGCAAGGCCAGGACCACCAAGGGCAACGAGCGACCCGCGTACGGCGCCGAGGTGCTGCGCCGCGCGGCCGGTGCCGCCGCCCGGGCCCTCGCCGGAACCGGCACCGTCGGGCTGGCCCTGCCCGCGGCCACGCCCGAGGAGGTGGCCGCGGTCGCCGAGGGCGCGCTCCTGGGCGCGTACGCCTTCCGCGCCTACCGGGTGACCAGCACCGAGCGCAACCGGCCCCCGGTCGAGAAGTTCACGCTGTGCAGCGACCTGGCGCGCGACAAGGCCGCCAAGGCGGGGGTGGCCCGGGCGCACACGCTCGTCGAGTCGGTGCACTGGGTCCGCGACCAGGTCAACACCCCGCCGGCGGACCTGCCGCCCGCGGTGTTCGCCGACCGTGCGGTCGCCGCGGCCAAGGCCGCGGGCGTCACCGTCGAGGTCCTCGACGAGAAGGCGCTGAAGAAGGCGGGCTACGGCGGCATCCTCGGTGTCGGCCAGGGCTCGTCCCGCCCACCGCGGATGGTGCGCCTCAGCTACAAGGGTGGCGGCCGCAACGCCCCGCACCTGGCGCTGGTCGGCAAGGGCATCACCTTCGACTCCGGCGGCCTGTCGCTCAAGCCGGCGGCCGCGATGGAGTGGATGAAGTCCGACATGGGAGGCGCGGCCGCGGTCATCGGCGCCGTCACCGCCATCGCCCGCCTCGGGATCAAGGTCGACGTCACGGCGTACGCGCCGATGGCCGAGAACATGCCGTCGGGCACCGCGCAGCGGCCCTCCGACGTCCTCACGATCTACGGCGGCACGACCGTCGAGGTGCTCAACACCGACGCCGAGGGCCGGCTGGTGCTCGCCGACGGCATCGTGCGGGCCGGCGAGGACAAGCCCGACGTGCTCGTCGACGTCGCCACCCTCACCGGCGCGCAGCTGGTCGCCCTGGGCGCGCGCACCTCGGCGGCCATGGGCAACGTCGACCCGGTCCGCGACGCGATCGTCGCGGCGGCCGACGATGCGGGCGAGCAGATGTGGGCGATGCCGCTGCCGGTGGAGCTGCGCGCCTCGATGGAGTCCAACGTCGCCGACATCGCCAACCTGGGCGACAAGTACGGCGGCATGCTCGTGGCCGGGCTGTTCCTCAAGGAGTTCGTCCCGAAGGGTCTCCCCTGGGTGCACCTGGACATCGCCGGTCCGGCGTACAACGACGCCGCCCCGCACGGCTACACCGGCAAGGGCGGCACCGGCCACGCGGTGCGGACCCTGGTGCGTTTCGCCGAGGACCTCGCCGCGGACGGCGTCCCGGTCGCCTGAGCCGTCGCCCGCCCGTCCTGCGCCGGCGGCCCACGCGGGGTCCGGAGGCAAAGACGGGGCAATCGGGTGCCCCGAACGGGTGAGGGTTGCCTCACGATCGGTAACGAGTGCATGACGGACAGCGATGGGCAGGGTGTAGCCGGACACGGCCGCACCCGTGCCTGCTCGACCGGCACCGTCATCGCTCTCGTCCCGGAGGTCCGCCGTGCTCGTCCGTCTCGCCACCGCCCTGGCCCGCAACGCGCGGATCGGCTCGGTCGCGGTCGCCGCCGCGATGATCGGCGCCGGTGGCGCCGCCGCCGCAGTCGTGAACGTCGCCGACTCCGCGCCGTCGGCCGACACGACCGTCGTCACCTCGACACAGACCACGGAGGCGGGTGCCGCCGACGACCAGGGCGAGGACGGGGACGACCTGGGCGAGGACACCGACGAGACCGACGACGTCACGCCGGCGCCGGCCACCACCACGGCCGCCCCGAGCGAGGAGTCGGAGAAGCAGTCCGACGACCAGGGCGAGGACGAGTCGGACGACGAGTCCGACGCCGCCGCGCCGGTCCCGACCACGACGCTGGCTCCCGATGTCGCCGCGGCGATCGCCGCCGCCTGCGCGACCTCGACCACCCACGGTCAGTACGTGTCCTTCGTGGCGCACGCCACCCAGGGGCTGCCGGACCACGGTGCCCTGGTCAGCGCCGCCGCGCACTCCACCTGCGGCAAGGGCACGGCCTCCCCCGACGCGACCGGCACGGAGGCACCGGCCACCGCCGACGAGACCACCACGACGGCTCATGGCAGGGGCGCCGCGAAGCACGCCGAGAAGGCGGCTGCCAAGTCCGCGAAGCGCGAAGCGAAGTCGGCTGCACGGGCGGCGAAGCGAGCGGACCGGACCACGGCCCGTGCCTCGAACCGCGAGCAGTCGAGCACGTCGACGCACGGCAAGTCCGCCGGCCACGGCCAGGGCCGCGCGAAGCACGGCGGCTGAGAGCCGCCCGGGGCACCCCGCATGTGACCGTCCCCGAACGGCCGGCCGGACTACCCACCCGTCGCCGGTCACGGCTGAGACGTCCGGCAGCCGCGCAGTCCCCCGCGCGGTCGGCCGGACGTCTCAGCCGCTCGGGTCGTCGCGGGCCGCCTTCTGCCGGGCGTTCCAGTCCCGCATCCGCTGCGGGTAGCCCACCACCGCGGCGTCGTAGGACGGGATCCCCAGCCGGTGGGAGAGCTCGTGGGCAGCCCGCGCGTCACGCACCCGACGGCGGGTCCACTCCCCCGTGCTCGCGACCAGGAGGACGGTGGTGGTCGAGACCGCGGTCGGCGGCTCCACGAACGCCTCGACACCGGTGTGCGAGCGTGCGAACGCAGCCAGGTGGTCGGTGTCGGCGCTGTCGGCCTGGCGGACGACGCCCGGCCTCGACCGCCTGCGGAACAGCCCCACGGACACCCTCCAGCCGACCCGTTCGTTTCGTCCCAGCAACGGTAGGGCACGAGGCGTGGGTTCCACGGGGTCCGCCGTCGACCCGCTTGCCCGTGAGCGTGCTCCCGGTGACAGGATGAGGTCGACAGTGGGGTCTCCGCGACCCGATCGCCCTGCTCGACCGCAAGGAGTGCACTCGTGGCGGACCAGCCCGGCAACGACGCCGACGGCTCCGTGGTCGCCGATGCCGGCAGCCAGCCGTACGACCTGGTCGTGCTGGGCGGCGGCAGTGGTGGCTACGCCTGCGCGCTGCGGGCGGCCCAGCTCGGCCTCTCGGTGGTCCTCGTCGAGAAGGGCGAGCTCGGCGGCACCTGCCTGCACCGCGGCTGTGTCCCGACCAAGGCACTGTTGCACGCGGCCGAGGTGGCCGACTCGTCCCGCGAGAGCGAGCAGTTCGGCGTCCGCTCGACCTTCGAGGGCATCGACATGCCCGCGGTCAACGAGTACAAGGACGGGGTCGTCGCCCGCCTGCACAAGGGCCTCCAGGGACTGGTGAAGAGCCGCAAGATCACCTACGTCGCGGGGATCGGCCGCCTCGTCGGTCCGACCGCCGTCGAGGTCGACGGGACCCGCTACGAGGGTCGGCACGTCGTCCTGGCCACCGGCTCCACCGCCCGCAGCCTGCCCGGGCTGGAGCTCGACGGGCAGCTGGTGCTCAGCAGCGACCACGCGCTCCGGCTCGAGTCGGTGCCCGCCTCGGTGGTGGTGCTCGGCGGCGGGGTCATCGGCTGCGAGTTCGCGAGCGTCTGGCGGTCCTTCGGTGCCGACGTGACGATCGTCGAGGCGCTCCCGCACCTCGTGCCGCTGGAGGACGAGCAGTCCTCCAAGGCCCTGGAGCGCGCCTTCCGCAAGCGCGGCATCTCCTACCAGCTCGGGGCGCGGTTCGCCGGGGTCGAGCACACCGAGAAGGGCGTCAAGGTCTCCCTCGAGGACGGCAGCACCCTCGAGGCCGACCTGCTGCTCGTCGCGGTCGGCCGCGGCCCGGTGTCCCAGGAGCTCGGCTACGAGCAGGTCGGTGTCGAGATGGACCGCGGCTTCGTCGTGGTCGACGAGCAGTGCCGCACCAACGTGCCGACGATCTCGGCCGTCGGCGACCTGGTGCCGACCCCGCAGCTCGCGCACGTCGGCTTCGGCGAGGGCATCATGGTCGCCGAGCGGCTGGCCGGTCTCGACCCGGCCCCCATCGACTACGACGGCGTCCCGCGCGTCACCTACTCCGACCCCGAGGTCGCCTCCGTCGGCCTCACCGAGGCCAGGGCCCGGGAGACCTACGGCGACGACCAGGTCGAGACGGTCACTTACGACCTGGCGGGCAACGGCAAGAGCCAGATCCTCAAGACGGCCGGCTTCGTGAAGCTGGTGCGGCAGAAGGACGGCCCCGTGGTCGGGATCCACATGGTCGGCGCACGGGTCGGCGAGCTGGTCGGCGAAGCCCAGCTGATCTACGGCTGGGAGGCCCACCCCGACGACGTCGCCCAGCTGGTGCACGCCCACCCCACCCAGTCCGAGGCCCTCGGCGAGGCGCACCTCGCCCTGGCCGGCAAGCCCCTGCACGCGCACGGCTGAGCACCACGCAGACCAGTCACCGCACGAGTTCCGACCGCAGCACCGACGAGCAGCCCCACCGCCGACGAGAAGGAGCACGAGAGCCGATGTCGACCTCTGTCACCATGCCGGCGCTGGGCGAGAGCGTGAGCGAGGGCACCGTCACCCGGTGGCTCAAGCAGGAGGGTGACCAGGTCCAGGCCGACGAGCCGCTGCTCGAGGTCTCGACCGACAAGGTCGACACCGAGATCCCCTCGCCCGCCTCCGGCACCTTGACGAAGATCCTCGTCGGCGAGGACGAGACCGTCGCCGTCGGCGCCGAGCTCGCCGTCATCGGCGGCGAGGCGGCCGAGGGCCCGGAAAGCGGGTCCGGCGGTCAGCAGGAGCAGCCGCAGCAGCCCGAGCAGGAGCAGCAGTCCGGCGAGCCGCAGCAGGAGCAGCAGGCCGAGCAGGCACCGCAGGAGCAGCCGGCCGAGCAGGCCGCGGCGCCCGCCCAGGAGCAGGCACCCTCCGGTGGCGACTCGGGCGGAGGCGACTCGGGCGGTGGCGACTCGGGCGGTGGCGACTCGGGCGGCACGTCGGTCACGATGCCGGCGCTGGGCGAGAGCGTGAGCGAGGGCACCGTCACCCGGTGGCTCAAGCAGGAGGGTGACCAGGTCCAGGCCGACGAGCCGCTGCTCGAGGTCTCGACCGACAAGGTCGACACCGAGATCCCCTCGCCCGCCTCCGGCACCTTGACGAAGATCCTCGTCGGCGAGGACGAGACCGTCGCTGTCGGCGCCGAGCTCGCCGTCATCGGCGGCGGCGGCGGTGGCCAGTCGGCACCGCCGCAGTCCGAGCAGTCCGAGCAGTCCGGGCAGTCCGGGCAGTCCGGGCAGTCCGGGCAGTCCGGGCAGTCCGAGCAGTCCGAGGCGCCCCGGCAGCAGGAGCCGGCCCCTTCGCAGCAGGGGTCGCCGGCTCCGTCGCTCATCTCCGCCCCGGCACCGCCGGCCCAGCAGCAGGCACCTGCCCCCCAGCAGGCACCTGCCCCCCAGCAGCCGGCCGCCAGCGCTCCCGCCGCCGCCCCTGCCGGCGACAGCGACGGAGGCGGCAACGGCGGCGACCCGGCGTACGTGACCCCGCTCGTCCGCAAGCTCGCGGCCGAGCACGGGGTCGACCTCGCCACCCTGACGGGCACCGGCGTCGGCGGCCGGATCCGCAAGCAGGACGTGCTGTCGGCGGCAGAGGCCGCCAAGGCGCCGGCAGCGGCCGAGTCGCCGGCAGCGCCGGCGGCGTCAGCCACCTCAGCGGCGCCGACGACGGCCGCGTCGCCGCTGCGGGGCACCACCGAGAAGATGTCGCGGCTGCGCAAGGTCATCGCCGCGCGGATGGTCGAGTCGCTCCAGGTCTCGGCGCAGCTGACCACGGTGGTCGAGGTCGACCTCACCAGGGTCGCCCGCCTGCGAGCCCGGGCCAAGGGCGACTTCGAGGCCCGCGAAGGGGTCAAGCTCTCCTTCCTGCCGTTCCTCGCGAAGGCCACCGTCGAGGCGCTCAAGGCGCACCCGATGGTCAACGCGAGCATCGACACCGAGAAGGGCGAGATCACCTACCACGGGGCCGAGCACCTCGGCGTCGCCGTCGACACCGACCGCGGCCTGCTCGTGCCCGTCGTCAAGGACGCCGGCGACCTCAACATCGCCGGCCTGGCACGCAAGATCGCGGATCTCGCCGACCGCACCCGGAACAACAAGATCACGCCCGACGAGCTCGGCGGTGGCACCTTCACCCTCACCAACACCGGCAGCCGTGGCGCGCTGTTCGACACACCGATCATCAACCAGCCGCAGGTCGGCATCCTCGGCACCGGCGCGGTCGTCAAGCGCGCGGTGGTCGTCGACGACCCCGACCTCGGCGAGACGATCGCGATCCGGTCGATGGCCTACCTCGCGCTGTCCTACGACCACCGGCTGGTCGACGGCGCCGACGCGGCGCGGTTCCTCAGCACCGTGAAGGCGCGGCTCGAGGAGGGCTCCTTCGAGTCCGACCTCGGGCTCTGAGGCCGGCACCCAGCACGACCCACCTCTGACCGGCCGGCGGTCGGACGCATCGCCCGGCCCCCACCGGGGAGAAGAGAGCACGTGAAGGTCGTCCTCACCGGCGCGTCCGGTCTGCTGGGTCATGCCCTCGTGGCGTCGTTCCGCGCCGACGACCACCAGGTCGTCCGGCTCGTGCGTCGCCCGCCGTCCGCGCCGGACGAGGCGCAGTGGGACCCGGCAGGCGGCACCGTCGACGCCGCAGCCCTCGCCGGTGCTGACGCTGTGATCCACCTGGCCGGCGTCGGAGTCGGCGACAAGCCGTGGACGCCGGCGCACAAGCGGGCGGTCATGGACAGCCGGGTCGAGGGCACCACCACGATCGCCAGGGCGGTGGCCGGCACCGGCGTGCCCACCCTGCTCTCGATGGCGGGCATCGGCTACTACGGCAACCCCGGTGACACCGTCTGCGACGAGGAGTCGCCGCGGGGGACGTCCTACCTCGCGGACGTCGTCGCGGCCTGGGAAGCCTCGACCGAGCCCGCGGTGGCGGGCGGGGCGCGGGTGGTGACCATGCGCACCGCGCTGGTCGTGTCGGGCAAGGGCGGAGCCTTCGGCCGGCTCCGGCTGCTCGTGCGGCTCGGGCTCGGCGGGCGGATCGGGTCCGGGCACCAGTGGTGGTCGTGGATCGCGCTTGACGACTACGTGCGCGCGGTGCGGTTCCTGCTGGACGGCACGATGTCGGGGCCGGTCAACCTCAGCGCCCCGGAGCCGCTCACCAACGCCGCGCTCACCGCCGCGATGGGCCGGGTGCTGCACCGGCCGACGATGTTGCCCGTGCCCGGGTTCGCGATCAAGATCCCGTTCGGCGACTTCGGCGCCGATCTCGTCGGCGGGCAGCGGGTCGTCCCCCGGCGCCTGCTCGACGCCGGCTTCGAGTTCGCCCACCCGGCCTTCGAGCCGGCACTGCGCGAGATGGTCGCCTCGGATCACCCCCGCGCGACGTCGTAGACGCGCCACCCGTCGTCGGTCCGGGCCAGCTGGAGAGTCCAGGACCGCAGCCCACGACCGCTGCGCTGCTCGACCACCGCGTCGCCGCCGTCGACCAGGCGGTACGCAGGCATCACGTCCGTGACGGCGAGCCGGACCCGTCCGGCCGACCGGTCGAGCTGCCGCACGCTGGTCGCCCTCAGCTGCAGCCCGTCCGCGTGCAGGCCGGCACGGCTGAGCCGCCGCAGGACGCGCGCGTCCCGGCTGCGGGCCGGCGAGCCCGGCGCGTAGACAGCGCCCAGGCCGGCGAGGTCGCCGGTGGCGAAGGCCCGGGAGCGGGCCGCGTCGAGACCGGCGAGGCGCCGGGCCCACGGCCCCGTCGTCGGGACCGCGACCGGCGGGCCGGTCGGTGCGGTGGTCCCGGCCCCATCGGTCGGCGGCGCCGCGGGAGCGGTGGTCGGCGGCGCCGCGGGAGCGGTGGAAGTCGGTGCCACGGACCGGCCGCGGGTGCCACCCCTCGGCAGCCCGGTCGGCTCGTCGCCACCGCCGGCACCGGCCCAGGCCACCCCGGAGACGGCCGCCAGGGTCACCGCGACGGCGGCAGCGACGACCGCCAGCGCCCCGCGACCGCGGGCGCGCACCTGGTTCACGAGGCTGCCGGGCCGCAGCGGCGCCGACCACTGTCGCCGGGCCGGCAACCCGGCGGGCTCCGGTCCGGGCAGGGGCCGGGGATGCACCTGGTGCGTGGCCACCGCGGGAGCGGCAGCCGGGTCGGCGGCGGCGGAACCCGGCATCCGCGCGGCAGACCGGTCGAGGCGGACCGGCTCGGCCGCGGCCGCGTCGAAGACCGCGACCGCGAACGCCGCCGCGCCCGGCCGGTCCCGCGGGTCGGGCGCGAGGGCCTGCTCCAGCACGGCCAGCACCGCCGGGTCCACGCCCGCGGGCACGGGCACCCGCCGGCCGTCGTCGTCGTACGGTGCCGCCCCGCTGAGCGCCGCGAGGCAGGTCGCCGCGAGCCCGAGCACGTCCGACGCAGGTCTCTGCGAGTCGCCTGCGGCCACCACCGGGTCGAGAAAGCCCCGGGTGCCGTGGACGGCGCTCCCGGGAGAGTCCGCACCGAGCAGCCGGGCGACGCCGAGGTCGGACAGCAGCGGACGTCCGCCGGACCCGAACAGCACGTTGGCGGGGGTGACGTCGCCGTGCACCAGACCCTGGGCGTGGACCGCCGCGAGCGCCTGGGCGAGCGGGACGGCCAGCGTGACGACCTCGCCGGGCGACAGGCACCGCCGGGTCGCGAGCAGCCGGGCGAGGCTGCCGTTCGGCGCCAGGTCGAGGACCAGCACGAGAGCGTCGCCGTCGCCGACCACGGACCGCAGCCGCACGACGTGCGGGTGGTCGACCCCGGCCAGCACCGCGGCCTCTCGGCGCAGCCGGTCGCGGGCGGCAAGGTCGGCCCCGACCCGCAGCCGCTTGAGCGCCACGGGGATCCCGGTCGCGCGCTCGCGGGCCAGCCAGACCTCCCCGCCCGAGCCGTAGCCCAGCAGCTCGACCACGTCGAAGCCGGGCACCTGGAGCTCGTTCATGCACTCCAGGGTCCCGGAACCGACCGGGGTCGCCGACGGGTTGTCCACAGGCCGCCGGAGCGGGCGGTCCGCCGGCTTGGCTACCGGGCGGGCTCGGCGCGCAGCTCCCGCCGTCGGACCCGACCCGCGAGATAGCGCAGGTGGGCACCGCAGGCTGCACCTGACACCAGGCCGGTGACGACGTGCAGCCAGAGCAGGACGTCATCGCCCAGGACCAGCCGCGGCAGGCCCGCGCCGGCGACCACCCCGACCACAGACGCCACCGCCACTGCCGCCGGCCAGGACCTGCCGGGTCGGGTCCTGGCCAGCACCCCGTTGCCGAACCCGAGTGCGGCGCCGAGGGGGACGCTGACGACCAGAGCAGCCATGACCGCGACCATGAACACGAACAGAGCCGCGACCACCGTCTCGGTGGCCCCGCCGGACAGTGGCGCTGTCGTGTGCGTGACGTGCGCGGACCACAGGTCCATGCCCAGCAGCGTGAGGGGGGCCGCCACCCCGAAGGCCACCGCTCCCGACGCCGCGAACACCACGCCGCTCCCTACCGCGACGGCCGACCACGAGGTGCTCTCCGGCCCCTGGCCCGTCATCCGTCCGACTCGCCGAGCATGGCCTGCAGCCGGCGCGCGCAGGTCCGGTCGCCCTTCTCCCGGTAGCCGGCGAGCGCGACCCGTAGCTCGGCGACGCTCTCGTCCTGGCGACCGGCGGCCGCCAGCACTTCGGCCCGGTGCTCGTACCCCTTGGCTCGTGCCGTCAGGTCGTCTCCCAGCTCGATGAGGCGGACCGCCTCGTCGGCAAGTGCCAGACCGTCCTCGGGCCGACCGTCCGCGGCCTCCAGCCGAGCCAGCAGTGCCCGCCAGCCGGCTTGACCGAGGACATCCTTCGACGACGTCAGGTCTCGGCCCTGCTCCGCCCACCGCCTCGCCTCAGCCGGGTCGCCGAGCGCCAGCCGGACCTCGCCGAGGACGACGGCGAGCGAGGACTGGAAGGCCCGCTCCCCGATCTGCTGCATCGCGTCGATGCCGCGGCGCAGCATCGGCTCGGCTGCGCCCAGGTCGCCGAGGTGGATCAACGTGTCGCTACCGGCGAACGCGGCCATGGCAAGCGCGACCGGGCTCGCCGTCTCGGTGAGCAGTGCGTCAGCCCGTCCGAGGGCGGCCCGGGCGTCTGCGTCGCGGCCGGCCATCGCCAGAGCCGCGGCATAACCGTAGACCTGACCCAGCTGCGACAGGTGGCTCGTGAAGGGCGGCTCCACCCGCAGGTGCTCCAGCAGTGCGTCGATCGGCGTCGGACCGTAGAACATCGCCATGCCCTTGAACTGCAGCAGCTCGTTGCGGTGGATCTGGTCGTCGAGGCGCTCGGCGGCAGGCAGCAGGTCGTCGGTGATCCGGATCATCCGTGCCCAGCGGCAGAGCTCGTTGAGGGCTTTGAGCGCGGTCAGTCCGGCGACGAGCATGCCCTCGTCGTCGCCGGCCGCATGGAACCGGTGCAGCGCCTGCTCGGCGACCTGCAGCCGTTCCTCCGCGTCCGAGCCGAGGCCGAGGTGCGCACTGACGTCGGCGGCCGCGAGCTCGACGAGGGTGACCCTGCGCTCGTCTCCCGCCGCCCGGGCCGCCAGGAGGGCCACCGAGTAGCGCCGTTGCGCCTCGGGGTAGTCGCCCGCGAACAGGACCGAGTCCGCGGCAAGGCGCAGGTGCTCCAGGTGCTCGGGGCTTCCGGTGCTCACCAGAGCCGCCGCCCGGTCGTGCAGCGACGCGGCCGAGACCGGGTCTGCCGCCGCGAGCCGCCGACCGTGGCCACCGAGCCGGCGGGCCGCGTCGGCTGCGAGCTCGTCGGTCGACATGTCGGCGTCACCGATCTCGCGGCGGAACCGGACCGCCTGCTCCAGGTGGAAGCCGACGAACTCGTCGACGTCGAGCCGGTGTGCCGCAGCCTGCTTGTCCAGCCAGCGCGCGAAGCGCTCGTGCAGCTCGCTGCGCCGACTCTTGGAGATGGAGGTGTACGCCGCCTCGCGCACCAGGGCGTGCAGGAACCGGAAGCCTTCCTCGCCCGGCAGCTCCGAGGCGTCGGGCCGCACCAGCTCCTTGCGCGTCAGGGACCTCAGCAGCTCCGGGATCTCCGACGGGGCGAGTGCCGCGAGCTCGGCCACCGCTCCGCGGTAGAAGGTCGTCCCGACGACGGCGGCCGCCTCGAGCGCCGCGCGCTCCGCCGCCGCGAGCCGGTCCAGCCGGGCGGTGAGCAGCGCGGCGATGGTCGGGGGCACCACCACGGAACGCGGTGCGGCGTCCGCCGGCAGCGACCCGCCGTCCCGGCTCGCCCGGTCCTCGGCAAGCATCGCCATCATCTGCTCGACGTAGAGCGGCATGCCACCCGCCGCGGACAGAATCCGGGCACGGGTCGACGGGTCCAGGAGCGGGCCGTCCGCCAGGTTGGCCAGCAAGGCCCCGGCGTCGGCCTCGGCGAGCGGCTCGAGCAGCACTGTTGTTGCGTTCACCTTGCCGCCGGCCCACTGCGGCCGCTCGTCCAGCAGCTCTGGTCGGGCCAGGCACACGAGCAGCAGCGGCGTGTCCCGCGTCCAGTCGGCCAGGTGGTCGACGACGTCGAGCAGCGCCGGCTCGGCCCAGTGCACATCGTCCATCGCCAGCACGACGGCCCGGTGGCGCCCCAACGTCTCGACGAGCCGGCGGACGGCCCACTGGGTCTCGTCGGCCTCGGCCGGCGTCCCGGTCAGGCCGGCCAGCGGAGCCAACCGCTCGACCAGCCGGCCGAGGTCGGGGAGCTCGGCCAGCAGCTCGCGGAGCTTGTCGCGGCCACTGGCATCGTCGTCGCCCGGCTGGATCCCGGCCGCGCCGCGCAGCATCTCCCGCAGCGGCCAGAACGCGATGTCCTCGCCGTAGGACAGGCAGCGGCCCCCGAGCACCGTCGCGTCCAGCCCGGTCAGCGCCTCGGTGAGCAGCCGGGTCTTGCCGACGCCGGCAGCGCCGAGAACGGTCACCAGCTGGGGCCGACGGGTGTGGACGCTGCGTGCGAAGGCCTGCCGCACGAGGAGCATCTCGTCACCCCGTCCGACCATCGGGGACGCCCCCAGCGACGAGCGCAGGCTCGCGTCGAGGGACGTCACCTCGTGCAGCAGCCACGCCTCCACGGGCACCGACTTGCCCTTGAGCACCAACGGCGCCACTGCCTCGGCCTCGACGTGGTCGCGCACCAGTGCGTAGGTCGTCGCTCCGAAGAGCGTCTGACCGGGCTGCGCCGCCTGCTCCAGCCGGGCGGCGACGTTGACCGCGTCCCCGGTGGCGACGGTCCCCTTGCCGGGGTCACCCCCGCCGACGACGACCTCCCCCGTGTTCACGCCGATGCGCGCTGCGAGGCGGACACCGTGGCGCGCTTCGAGGTCCGCGTTGAGACCCTCCATCGCCGCCGTCATGCCGGCCGCGGCCCGCAGCGCGCGCAGCGCGTCGTCCTCGTGCACCGTCGGCATCCCGAACACGGCCATCACCGCGTCGCCGATGAACTTCTCCACGGTGCCGCCGTGCGCCTCGACGACGCTGCTCATCTCGGCGAAGTACCGCGTCATCACCGACCGCATCGCCTCGGCGTCCAGCCGTTCGCCGAGGGCGGTAGAGCCGCTGACGTCGCAGAAGAGCACGGTCACTGTCTTGCGCACCTCAGCGGCCGAGGGCACCGCGAGGGCGAGCGGAGCGGCGCACTCGCGACAGAACTTCGCTCCGTCGGTGCTCTCGGTGCCGCAGGCCGGGCAGACCACCACGCGGGCAGCCTAGGGGTTGCGTTGACCGCCCGATCGGCTCCTGCATGCGCGACCCACCCCCGTCCCGATGGGGGCGGGACGCGCACGCCCCGGTGTCCGTAGGGTGCCGGGGTGAAGATCCTCGCGACCTCCGGCGGCTTCCTGCCCACCGACTACGGCGCGTTCCAGTGGCGACGCGGTCCGCTCATCGAGCACGCCATCGAGCTGGCCGGCAGCCCGGACCGGCCGCGCTTCTGCTACCTCGGCACCGCAGCCGGCGACTCCCTCAACGGGACCGCGGGGTTCTACCGCGCCTTCGCAGGATCGGACGTCCGCGCCTCGCACCTCGAGCTGTTCGCGCAGCCGAACGTGCCCGACGTGCGCGCGCACCTGCTGGCGCAGGACGTGGTCTGGGTCGGCGGCGGGTCGGTCGCCAACCTGCTCGCCGTGTGGCGCACCCACCGGCTCGACGAGGTCTTCCGGGAGTGCTGGGAGGAAGGCGTCGTGCTCAGCGGCGTGTCCGCGGGCTCGATCTGCTGGTACGTCGGCGGCCCCACCGACAGCTTCGGCCGCGAGCTGCGCCCGGTGCTCGACGGACTCGCGCTGCTGCCGTACGGCAACGGCGTGCACTACGACAGCGAGGAGCAGCGCCGGCCGCTGCTGCACGACCTGGTCGCCGACGGGACGCTGCCGACCTCGCACGCCACCGACGACGGGGTGGGCATCGTCTACGACGGCACCGAGATCGTCGAGGTCGTCGCCGACCGGCCGGGCGCGGCGGCCTACGTCGTGGAGCGCGGGCCGGACGGTGCGGCCGTCGAGTCACGGCTGGAGCCGCGCCTGCTGCCCGGCGCCTCCACCGACTGAGCCGGCGCCGGCGCGCGGGACCGGTCAGGACAGCCGGACGACGACGCCGTCGCGGGAGGAGACCCGGGCCGCGTCGAGCACCTCGAGGACACCCACCGACACGGCCGGGTCGACCGGCGGCGGGGCGCCCTCGACCAGCGCGGCACGGACGCCTCGGTAGAAGTCGGCCCAGCGACCGGGTGCCCTCGGGACCGGCTCGGACTGCTCGCCGCGCACCAGGAAGCCGCGGTGGTCGTCGTCCGCGTCGAGCCACTCGCCGTACGCCGTGAGGTCGCCGTCGACGTCCGCGACGAGGTAGGTGGCGTCCCTGCCCACCAGCCGCGTCCGCGGGCCGGGCGCGCCGGCCAGCGAGGTCGCGCCCAGGTGGCTGGTCACTCCGGAGGCGTGTCGCAGCGCCAGGAAGCTCACGTCGTCGCCGGCGGTGGTCACAGCGCGCAGCTCGGCGTACACCGTCGCCACCGGACCGAACAGGTCCACCGCGGAGTCGACCAGGTGCGGCTGGAGGTCCATCAGCAGGCCGCCGCCCTGCTCGCTGGTCGACTGCTCCCGCCAGCGGTCCTTGGGCACCGGCCGCCACCGCTCGTAGCGCGCCTCGTAGCGGATCACCTCGCCCAGGACCCCCGAGGACAGGACCGCGCGCGCGGTGAGGTGCTCGGCGTACCAGCGCCGGTTCTGGAACACGGTGAGCATCGTCCCGGCGGCCGCCGCCGCCTCGACGAGTCCGCGGCCGGCATCCGCCGTGGTCGCCAGCGGTTTGTCCACCACGACGGCTAGTCCGTGGCGCACCGCGGCGTGTGCCTGGTCGGCGTGGGCCGCGGTCGGCGACGCGATGACCACGAGGTCGACGTCGGCGGCCAGGTCCCAGAGGCGGTCGGGGGTGTCGACGACCTCGACGCCCGGGTTGTCCGCGCGGGCGGCCGCGGCCCGCTCCGGGTTCGCGGTGACCACGTAGCCCACGCGCAGACCGTCGACCTCGCGCAGCAGGGGTGCGTGGAAGTCCCGGCCCGCCATGCCGTAGCCGACGAGGGCGACCCGGAGATCCGTCACGGGCCCGAGTCTGTCGCGCCGGCGCGGGTTCGTGCCACCCGGAGCTCACCCGCGCTGACGTACGCTCGGGGCGTGAGCGAGCTGCGCATGGTGCACGCGGGGGTCGTCCCCTACCAGGAGGCGTGGGACGAGCAGCGCCGGCTGCACGCCGAGGTGGTCGCCGGCGCCGAGCCGCCCACCGTGCTGCTGCTCGAGCACGAGCCGGTCTACACCGCGGGCAAGCGCACGCTGGCCGCCGAGCGGCCCTTCGACGGGACCCCGGTGGTCGACGTCGACCGGGGCGGGAAGATCACCTGGCACGGACCCGGCCAGCTCACCGGCTACCCGATCGTGCGGCTGCCCGAGCCGCTGGACGTGGTCTCCTACGTGCGACGCCTCGAGGAGGCGCTGATCCTCGTCTGTGCCGACCTCGGCGTCGACGCCGGGAGGGTCCAGGGCCGCTCCGGGGTGTGGGTGGTCGACGGCGCCGGCCCGGACCGCAAGGTCGCGGCGATCGGCGTCCGGGTCTCGCAGGGCGCGACCATGCACGGCTTCGCACTCAACTGTGACTGCGACCTCGCGCCGTTCGCCAACATGGTCCCCTGCGGCCTGACCGACGCCGCCGTGACGTCGCTGTCGCAGGAGACCGGCCGCGCCGTGACCGTCGCCGAGGCCACGCCGTACGTCGAGAAGCGCCTCACCGAGGTCCTGACCGGCTGGTGAGCGGCCCGGCCGAGCTGCGCGGAGGCAGCCCTCCGGGCGGGGAGATCGTCACCGACGTACCCTGGTCGGCGTGACGATCGCACCGGAGGGCCGCAAGCTGCTGCGCCTGGAGGTCCGCAACGCCGAGACCCCGATCGAGCGCAAGCCGTCGTGGATCAAGACCCGCGCGACGATGGGCCCGGAGTACACCGAGCTCAAGGCGCTGGTGAAGCGCGAGGGCCTGCACACGGTGTGCGAGGCGGCCGGCTGCCCGAACATCTTCGAGTGCTGGGAGGACCGCGAGGCCACCTTCCTCATCGGTGGCGACCAGTGCACCCGCCGGTGCGACTTCTGCCAGATCGACACCGGCAAGCCGGAGCCGCTCGACCGCGACGAGCCGCGACGCGTCGCCGAGTCGGTGCAGGCGATGGGCCTGCGCTACGCGACCATCACCGGTGTCGCGCGTGACGACCTGCCCGACGGCGGCTCGTGGCTCTACGCCGAGACCGTGAAGCAGATCCATGCGCTCAACCCGGGCACGGGCGTCGAGAACCTCATCCCCGACTTCAACGGCAAGCCGGACCTGCTCACCGAGGTCTTCGAGTCGCGCCCCGAGGTGCTCGCACACAACGTCGAGACCGTGCCGCGGATCTTCAAGCGGATCCGGCCGGCGTTCCGCTACGACCGCTCGCTCGACGTGATCCGGCAGGCCCGCGACTTCGGCCTGGTGACCAAGTCCAACCTCATCCTCGGCATGGGCGAGGAGCGCGAGGAGGTCAGCCAGGCGCTGCAGGACCTGCACGACGCCGGCTGCGAGCTGATCACCATCACGCAGTACCTCCGGCCCTCGCCGCGGCACCACCCGGTAGAGCGGTGGGTGAAGCCCGAGGAGTTCGTCGAGCTGGGCGAGGAGGCCGACGAGGTCGGCTTCGCCGGGGTCATGTCCGGGCCGCTGGTGCGTTCGTCGTACCGCGCGGGCCGGCTCTACCAGCAGGCGATCCAGGCGCGGGACGCGGCCGCTGCCGACCGGGCCGACCTGCCCACCGCCACCAGCGCCTGACCCACCGCGCGCCGCACCCCCGAATGTGCGCCGACACACCACGACGACGGCGGGTCCGGTGCGTCCGCGCGCAAAGGATCATGCCGCCCCCACCCGCCCGGCAGATTTTCGCGGGACGTTGCCGGGCCGACATCCGCCTGTAACTGCAGCCGGGTCCAGTAGAGGCATGACACGAGCAGCAGCGCCCCAGGCCCTCCCGCCCATGGCCACCTTCTCCGAGCTCGTCTCCACCGCGGTACGAGCCGCGACGCACCACGTCACCGAGGGGTCCCGCCGCAACGCGCGGCAGGCCCTGGAGATCCGCCACGAGCTGGCCCGGCAGGGCTCCGAGGCGCTGGCCACCATCCCCCTCACCGCCCCGGTCCGGGAGCCGCTCGCCCTGCTGCCGCAGCGCGAGCACCGGCAGGCCGGCTGACCCCGCCGCCCACCTCTTCCTACCGGCCGGTGCCACCGGCGGGCGGAGGACCGGCCCGCTGACGGAGGGCACGTATCCTTCGGCGCATGGCTCGCAAGGACAGCACCGCACAGGACGCCGGCACGCCGGCCAAGCAGGGCCGGGTCGCGCAGATCCGGTCCGCCTACTCGATGACCCGCAAGGTCGATCCGATGGTCGGCTGGGTGACCGCCGCGGCGGGCCTGCTGGTCTTCGCGGTGGTCCTCGCGGTCGGCTTCCTCATCGGGCACCCGGTCTACCTGGGGATCATGGGCTTCATGGCCGCCTTCCTCGTGGCCACCATCGTCTTCGGCAAGCGGGCCGAGAAGGCGGCGTTCTCACAGGTCGACGGGCAGCCCGGCGCGGCCGCCGCGGCCCTGAACATGCTGCGCCGCGGCTGGGTCGTCACACCGGCGGTGGCGGTCACCCGCAACCAGGACATCGTGCACCGGGCAGTCGGCCGGCCGGGTGTCGTCCTGATCGGCGAGGGCTCACCCACCCGGGTGCAGGCGCTGCTCGTCACCGAGAAGAAGAAGGTCGCGCGCTACGTGCCCGACGTGCCGGTGTACGACGTGCAGGCCGGCAACGGCGAGGGGCAGGTCCGGCTGCGCAAGCTCAACAACCACCTGATGAAGCTGCCGCGCAACCTCACGAACTCCCAGGTCACCGAGGTCAACCGCCGCCTGAAGGCGCTCGGCACCATGAGCCTGCCGATCCCCAAGGGCCCGATGCCCAAGGGCACCCGGATGCCGCGCGGCCCGCGCGCCTGACGCAGCCCCGCCGACTTGTCAGCCGCTGGCTGCCGTATCCGGCGGCCAGCGGCTGACACGTGCCTCAGCGGAAGCGGACGACGACGGTCCCCACGGCCTTGTCGTGCAGCCCGCGCCCGTCGCGGTCCCAGATGACCGCCGGGACCAGCAGGCACAGCAGCAGCGTCCGCAGCAGCGCGCGCGGCAGGCCCACCGGCTTCCCGTCGAGGCGGACCACCCGCAGCCCGTGGACCAGCTGACCGGCCGAGCCGGACGCCAGCCAGGTCAGGACGAGCACCTCGAGGGCGAAGACCGCCAGCGTCCAGCCCTGGTCGCGCAGCAGCCCGTAGGCGATGAGGCTGCAGGCCAGGGCGTCGATCAGATAGGCGATCAGGCGGGCCCCGAGACCGGCGACGGACCCGCGGCCCTGCTCGGGCAGGCCCAGTCGCTGGCCGGGGTACGAGCCGGGCGCGTGCGGGCGCCTCCCCGGCCCCTCGAGCCAGGTCGCGATGTCCTTCCGCTCGACCACGGGCCTACGGTACGTCGGTAGGCCCCGGTCCCCGCGGCCGGTGCCCGGCCTGTCGACCGACCGGCTCACCACGGCACCGCGTGAGGGTGCGGACTCGTAACACGACGGAAACACGAGGGTCACTGCCGGGAAATCCGGCGCCCCTAGCGTCGCCGTCCAGACGGCAGATCGCCGCCGGCTCCAAGGAGGATGGATGTTCCAGAACGCGGACGAGGTCCTGCGCTTCATCAAGAAGGAGGACGTGAAGTTCGTCGACGTCCGTTTCTGCGACCTGCCGGGCGTGATGCAGCACTTCAACGTGCCGGCCGAGACGGTCGACGAGGACTTCTTCACCAACGGCCAGATGTTCGACGGATCCTCCATCCGCGGCTTCCAGGCGATCCACGAGTCCGACATGAAGCTGATCCCGGACCCGACGACCGCCTTCCTGGACCCGTTCCGGGTCGAGAAGACGCTGGCGCTGAACTTCTCGATCCGTGACCCGTTCACGGACGAGCCGTACAGCCGCGACCCGCGCAACATCGCGGCGAAGGCCGAGGCGTACCTGAAGACCTCCGGCATCGCGGACACGGTCTACTTCGGCCCGGAGGCGGAGTTCTACGTCTTCGACGACGTGCGCTTCGAGACCAAGCAGAACGCCGGCTACTACTACATCGACTCCATCGAGGGCGCCTGGAACTCCGGGCGCGTCGAGGAGGGCGGCAACCGCGGCTACAAGACGCGGTACAAGGGCGGCTACTTCCCCGTCCCGCCGGTCGACCACTACGCCGACCTGCGCGACCAGATGTCGCTCGAGCTGAACCGGGCCGGCCTCGAGGTCGAGCGCGCGCACCACGAGGTGGGCACCGCGGGCCAGGCCGAGATCAACTACAAGTTCGACACGCTGCTGTCCGCCGGCGACAAGCTGATGCTGTTCAAGTACATCATCAAGAACGTCGCATGGAACGCCGGGAAGACCGCCACCTTCATGCCGAAGCCGCTCTTCGGTGACAACGGGTCCGGCATGCACTGCCACCAGTCGCTGTGGAAGGACGGCAACCCGCTGTTCTACGACGAGCTCGGCTACGCCGGCCTGTCGGACATGGCGCGGTACTACATCGGCGGCCTGCTGAAGCACGCACCGTCGCTGCTGGCGTTCACCAACCCGACGGTCAACAGCTATCACCGCCTGGTGCCCGGCTACGAGGCCCCGGTCAACCTGGTCTACTCGCAGCGCAACCGCTCGGCCTGCATCCGCATCCCGATCACCGGCGCGAACCCGAAGGCCAAGCGCATCGAGTTCCGTGTGCCCGACCCGTCGTCGAACCCGTACCTCGCCTTCTCGGCGATGCTGATGGCCGGCCTCGACGGCATCCGGAACAAGATCGAGCCCGAGCAGCCGGTCGACAAGGACCTCTACGAGCTGCCCCCGGACGAGCACGCCGAGATCTCGCAGGTCCCGGCATCGCTCCCGGAGGTGCTCGACGCCCTCGAGGCCGACAACGCCTACTTGCAGGAGGGCGGGGTCTTCACCGAGGACCTCCTCGAGACCTGGATCGACTGGAAGCGCGTCAACGAGGTCGACCCGATCCGCCTGCGTCCGCACCCGCACGAGTTCGAGCTGTACTACGACATCTGAGCGTCACGCGGAGCCCCCCGACCTGCGAGGGTCGGGGGGTTTCGTGCTGTCCGGGCTCAGACGTCTTACTTCTCGGCCGGGCGCAGGGCTGGCCGCCGAAGTGGAGGCCGAGAGCGGTGCGGTCGAGGTAGCACTTCTCGCCGTTCACCGCGATCCGCCGTCCACGGCACTCGAGGGCCTCCCGCGGAAGCCGGCCGGTCGGCGTGAACCGCTCGCTCGACCGCGGACCGCCCACTACGCTCCCGCGAGGGGCAGATCCGGAGGCGGGGTGCGCACCAGACATGGCCAAGCCGACCATCCTCACGGTGGACGACGACCCGAGCGTCTCGATGGCCATCACCCGGGACCTGCGCTCGCGCTACGGCGAGGCCTACCGCGTCGCCTGGGTGACGTCGGCCGCAGAGGCGCTCGAGCTGCTCGCGGAGCTCGCGCTGAAGGGTCGGCCGGTCGCCCTGATCGCCACCGACCAGCGGATGCCGGACATGACCGGGATCGAGCTGCTTGCCCGGGCTCGCCCGACCGTTCCTGACGCGAAGACCCTGCTGCTGACGGCCTACGCCGACACCGACGTCGCCATCAGGGCTATCAACGACATCGAGCTCGACTACTACCTGGTGAAGCCCTGGGACCCGCCCGCCGAGCGGCTCTACCCGGTGGTCGACGACCTGCTCGACGACTGGCGGCAGTCGCACCGGGAGGACACCGTCGACGTTCGGGTCGTCGGGCACCGGTGGTCGGAGCGAAGCCATGAGGTGAAGACCTTCCTGGCCCGCAACCACGTGCCCTACCGCTGGCTGGACATCGACCGGGACGACGAGGCGGCCCGACTGGTCGAGCTGGCCGCGGCCGGGACCACCGACCTGCCGCTGGTGCTGGTGGCCGACGCCGACCCGCTGTTCACCCCCACCACCGCCGCGGTCGCTGACGCCCTCGGCCTGCGCACCCGGGCGGAGCAGCCGCTCTACGACCTCTGCATCGTCGGCGCGGGGCCGGCCGGCCTCGCCGCTGCGGTGTACGCGGCCTCCGAGGGGCTACGGACCGTGGTCGTCGAGCGCGAGGCCCCCGGGGGCCAGGCTGGGCAGAGCGCGTCGATCGAGAACTACCTCGGCTTCCCCCGCGGGCTGTCCGGCGCCGACCTCGCCCACCGGGCCGTCGCGCAGGCCGGCCGGTTCGGGGCCGAGATGGTGCTCGCGCGCGACGTCGCGTCCTTCGAGGAGCGCGGACCGGTGCGAGCGATCCGCCTGGACGACGGGGCAGAGATCGAGGCGCGGGCGCTCGTGGTCGCCACCGGCGTCTCCTATCGCCGGCTGGCGGCTCCCGGACTCGAGGACTTCACCGGCCGCGGGGTCTACTACGGCGCCAGCGCCGGCGAGGCGGTGCAGTGCGAGGGCGACGACGTGTACGTCGTCGGCGCCGCCAACTCGGCCGGGCAGGCCGTGCTCAACCTGGCCCGCTTCGCCAAGCTCGTCGTGCTCCTGGTCCGCGGTCCGTCGCTCGAGGACACGATGTCGAGCTACCTGGTCGCCCGGATCCGTGAGGCGGCCAACGTCGAGGTGCGGACCGGCGCGACCGTCACAGGAGCACGGGGTGACAGCCACCTCGAGGGCATCACCGTGACCTCCGCGTCCGAGCGCTCCGAGGAGGTGGCGACGAGCTGGCTGTTCGTCTTCATCGGGGCTTCCCCACGGACCGACTGGCTGGGTGCCCAGGTCGTGCGCGACAGCAAGGGCTTCGTGGTCACCGGCCACGACCTGCTGGCCGACGGCGCCGGCGGGTCGTGGCCGCTGGCCCGGGCACCGTTCGCCCTGGAGACCAGCGTGCCCGGCGTCTTCGCGGCCGGCGACGTGCGGCTCGAGTCGATGAAGCGGGTCGCGTCCGCGGTGGGCGAGGGAGCGATGTCGGTCTATCTCGTGCACCGCTACCTGGCCACGGTGTAGGGCCCGGCCGTGCAGCTCGCCGACCTGCGGACGATGGCGGTCTTCGACGGCACCGACGACGAGGCCCTGACCGCGCTGCTGGCGCTCGGTGACGAGGTCACCTTCGACGTCGGCGACGAGGTCTTCCGCGAGGGGGCCGCGGCAGAGTCCTGGTGGCTGCTCGTCGCCGGCGCCGTCGACCTGGTCCGGCACCTCGGCCGCGAGGAGACCCTGCTCGGCTCGATGGACCTGCCCGGCAGGTGGGCCGGCGGTTTCCGCGCGTGGGACGAGCACGGGGTCTACCTGGCGACCGGGCGCGGACGGGTCCCGGGAAGGCTGCTGCGGGTACCGTCGACCGACCTGCGCGACTGGGCCCGCGACCGGTTCCCGTTCGGCGAGCACATCCTCGTCGGGGTCTTCCGCACCGCCCGGGCCTTCGAGACCGTCGCCCGGGAGCGCGAGGCGCTCGTCGCGCTGGGCACCCTCGCCGCCGGGCTCGCCCACGAGATCAACAACCCGGCTGCCGCCGCGACCCGGGCCGTCGACGTCCTGCGCGAGACCCACGACGGCCTGCTGGACGCCTTGTCCCGGCTGGCCGCGCACGGCATCAGCGCCGAGCACTACATGACGCTGAACGCCCTGCGCGAGGACGTGCCCCGATCCCCCGGCCGGCCGGACGCGCTGGAGACCGCCCGTCGCGAGGACGCGTTGAGCACCTGGATGGAGCGCAACGACGTGCGGCGGGACTGGGTGATCGTGCCCGCACTCGCTGCCGCCGGGGTCGACACGGCGTGGTGCGACCGGGTGGCCGACCTGCTGCCCGAGTCGCTGGAGCCCGCGCTGGAGTGGGTGGCGTGCACGCTGACCAGCGACTCGATGCTCACCCTGCTGAAGGACTCCAGCCGCCGCATCTCCCAGCTGGTCGGCGACGTCAAGACCTACTCGCAGCTGGACCGGGCGTCGGTGCAGCGCACCCAGGTCGAGGAAGGCCTGGACAGCACACTGGCGATCCTCGCGCACCGGATACCGACGGGCGTCACCGTCGTCCGCGCGTACGACGACGACGTCCCGGTCATCGACGCCGCCGCCGCCGAGCTCAACCAGGTGTGGACCAACCTGCTCACCAACGCGCTGGACGCCATGGACGGCTCCGGGACGCTGACGGTGGTCACGCGGCGCCACGGTGACGGGGTCGAGGTCGAGGTGGTCGACACGGGGTCGGGCCTGACGCCGCAGGCGCGCGAGCACGCCTTCGAGCCGTTCTTCACGACCAAGGGCGTCGGCCAGGGGACGGGGCTGGGTCTCGACATCTGCCGCCGCATCGTCGTGGACCGGCACGCCGGCAGCATCGACATCGAGCCGCAGGCGCAGGGCGTCCTGCTCCGCGTCCGGCTGCCGGCGCACCCCCCGGGCTAGAGCCCGCAGCGTCCTGGCATCGGGTCGCCGGACATCCCCGACACCTACGCCCCTCGCAGGAACGCGTGGCCCTGACCCTTTCCGGCGCCGCTCCGCTCACGACGGAGGCCCCCACCCGCCGTGCGGGTGAGGGCCTCCGAGGTCGCTCCGGGGGTGCTACTTCGCGGAGCGCACCATGACCGGGGACTTGCCGACGCCGACGGCCTCGCCACCGGACAGCGGCTTCTCGACGCCGTACAGGCCCACCGACGCACGCGCGGACTTGACCGCGCGCACCGTCGCCTTGCGCGACGGGTTCCAGTACACGCGCTTCACCCCGCCCGAGTAGGTGAGCGTGCAGGTGTAGGTGCCCTTGCGGTCACGGGTGCAGGGCGAGGTGCGCGTCCCCAGCAGCCAGCCGCGGGTGACCCCGTAGGCCTTGCCGGCCGGCGTCAACGTGACGCCGTCGCTGGCGGTGAGCTGGGTGTTCGCGAGGTTCTGCAGGTCCCACGCGTACCAGAACACGCCCTTGACGTTGCTGGTGGCGTTGAGCACCAGCGTGCGGGAGACGTAGGCCGCCTCCTTGGCCCGGCTGATGTTGCGCGCGGTGCCCCCGCCGAGCAGACCGTAGTTGATCTCGGTGTTCCAGATCGGCTTGCGCACACCGGCCTGGGAGAGCATCGTCCGGGACGCCGACAGCAGGGTCATGGACGCCTCGGGCGCCTGCTTGGGCAGCGGGTACAGGTTGAGCGAGACCACGTCGACCTTGGTGGCGACCTTCGCCCCGCCGACGCGCTGGGCGTAGAACGCGCGCAGCCATGCACGCTGGCCGGTGAGCCTGGTGGCCAGCGCCGGGGCGATCACCTTCGCCGCGGAGTCGTTCTTGTTGATGACGCGCGAGGCCCAGAGCGTGAGCTTGGCCATCTGCTTGGGGCTGCCGTTCCAGTAGCCGCTGACGTTGGCCTCGTTCCAGACCTGGTAGTCGACGCCGCGTCCCCGGTACCTGTTCACGACCTTGTAGACGTAGTTGATCCAGGACGACCTGGTCGGCATCGAGGCGGCACCGAGCCCGTAGGTGCCTCGCTTGCCGGGCTTGGTCGAGTGGAACCTGGGGGTCTGGCCCAGCACCAGCAGCACCCGCGAGCCGTGCGCCCGCGCCGCGTCGACCTGGGCGTCCAGGCGGGTGAAGTCGTAGACCCCGTTGGCGGTCTCGATCTCCCGCCAGCTCACCCCGGAGTCCCACAGCCGGATCTCGCCGACGCTGGTCTGCGGCCAGCTGACCGGGTCGCCGTCGTGCATGCCGAAGAAGGAGGCCTTGACGCGCTGGTGGGTCGCGGCCTGGGCGGGTGCGGCCGGCAGCAGCGTCAGCGCGAGGCCGGCGGCCGCTCCGAGGGCGAGCAGCCGTCGCGGGAAGGTGCCGTGCAGGAGTGTCGTACGTGTCATGGGTGAGGGATCCCCGTGTCGCTCGGTGATGGGCAGAGTGCGCGTGTCGCGAGCAGGCGACGGACGGACTGACCCGCGCCGACGACCTGCTGTCTCAAGGACGCACCGGGCGGGTGTCCGGTTACACCCTAGACGCAGTGCTTCCCCAGCCGCGGAAGCCTGCCGGGCGCCCGGGCGCGTCAGGACCGGGACCGCACCATCACGGGCCGGTAGTCGACCTTGAGCGTGGACCCACCCTTGACCTTGGTCCGGGCGCCGTAGATGCCGACCTTGTAGGTGGCCGTCCGCGCCGTGGTGACCGTGACCTTCTTGGTCGGGTTCCAGTACACGCGGCGTACGCCCTTCGGGTACACGATCACGCAGGTGTAGGTGCCGTTGGTGCTCTTCGCGCAGGGCTTGGCGCGCTTGGTCGCTCCCTTGAGCCGGCCGCCGAGCATCCACATCTGGGCGAGCCGGAAGGCCTTGCCGGCGAGCGTCAGCTGGCCGCTGGTGGTGTTGGCCGGGTCGACCAGGCGGGTGTTGCCGAGCGTCTTGCCGTTGGCGAGGTAGCCCATGTCCCAGGCGTACCAGTCCACCCGGCGGATGCCGTTGGCCGCGTTGAGCAGCATGGTGCGCAGCACGTACGACGCCTGCAGCTGGGTCGGGATCGGCGCTGCACCGGTGCCGCCCGCGGAGCCCGTCGGCATGCCGTAGTTGATCTCGGTGTTCCAGATCGGGAACGTCGACGGGAGGCCGCCGAAGCCGAGGATGCGCCGCGCCTTGGTGAGCAGCTCCATCGACTTCTCGGGGGTGCCGACCCTCGTACCGTAGGTGTCGAGCGGGTAGAGGTTCAGGGAGATGACGTCGGTGTACTTCCACGCCGGCTTGCCGTTCGACCAGGCGAAGGCGAAGCGGGTGATCCCCTTGATCTGCTCACCGATGCGCGAGGCGAAGGCCGGGCTGACGACGAGGGCACCGCGGTCGACGGACTTCACCGCGTCGTAGGTGCGCTGGGTCAGCCGCGCCATCTGCTGCGGCGTGCCGGTCCAGTAGCCGGTGACGTTGGCCTCGTTCCACACCTGGTACGCCGCGATCCGGCGCGCCGATGTCGCCGTCGCGCCGTAGCGGGTCACCACCGCGCGGACGTAGCTGGACCAGGCGTCGAGGTTCGTCGGGTTGGACGTCTTGCCCGCGCCGCCGGCGGCGTAGAAGTCCGGTGTCATCCCGAGCACCAGCGTGACCTCGGCACCGGCGGCGTTGGCGCGCGCCACCTGGGCGTCCAGCCGGCTGAAGTCGTAGACGCCGGGCGAGGTCTCGATGTCCCGCCAGGTCACGCCGGAGTCCCAGAGCCGCACTGCGCCGGCGGCGACCAGCGGCCAGCTGGTGGGGTCGGCGTCGTGGATCCCGAAGAACCGCTTGTCGACCGTGACGGTCACCGCCGAGGCGGGCGTCGCCGGGGCGAGGGTGGCGACCACGGCACCCGCCAGGGCAGCGGCGAGGACGGTACGGAGAGGGCGTCGGGCGGGGCGCATGAGGCAGCGGTACGGCTTTCACGAGAGGGGGCGGGCCGGCCGGCGTCCGGGGTCGGCCCTCGCCGCGGGAGCAAGACCCGACGAGGCCCGGGAGCCACGCAGCAGTGTGCCCGACCAGGCCGTGCAGCGCAGTCAAATGGCACGAATGTCCGGATCGAGCGTGTCGCCCGCTCAGACCCGGCGCTCGGCCCGGTAGACCCGCTCGGCCGTGCGCCGCAGCTCGCCGTGCGGCCAGGTGCGGTGCGCGACACCGACCAGGGTGAGGCCGACCACCGCGGCGAACGTCACGGCGACCGCCGGGCTCGCCAGGTCGGCACCGGCACCGGCCAGCAGATAGGTCGACGCCGTGACGAGCGCGAAGCCGCCGCCCGCGAGGCCGTTGACGCGCCCGCGCATGTCCTGCGGGGTGACGAGGTTCACCGTGGTGAGCAGCGGCACCATGAAGCCCTGGGCCGTACCGGACAGGAACCACAGGCCCAGCGCCACCTCCCAGGGCGGGGCCAGGCTGGTCGCCATCAGCGGCAGGCAGGCGACGACCGCCAGCGGGACGATGGACCGGACCTGCCGCAGCGGGTCGAGCCGGCTGACGAGCCAGGCGCCGATCGCGGCACCGGCCGGCAGGCTGGCCATCAGCGCGGCACCTATCGCGGGGTCGGCGCCGTCGTCACGGGCGTACGCCAGGGCCACCGCCTCGGGCGCGACGAGGAAGACCGCGGCGCTCCACCCGAGCAGCACCAGCGCCCGCATCGACGGGTCGTCGAACACCAGCCGCCAGCCGGCCCGGACGTCGGTGAGCAGGGTCGTGTGTCCGCCGGGCTCCCGGACGGCGGGCCGCCAGCGCAGCGTCGCCGAGAGGACGAGGCCCGATACCGCGAAGGTCCCGACGTCGATCAGCAGGCCGGCCCGCTCCCCCACCAGGACGATCACGACGCCGGCGGCGACGATGCCGACGACCTGGTCGACCTGGTAGAGCACCCGCATCAGCCCCGTGCCCGCGAGGGTCACGCGCGGGTCCTCCAGCACGTCGGGGACGACCGCGCGGTGCGCCGCCTCGAACGGCGCCGTGAACGTCTCGGCGACCAGCAGCAGTGCGAGCAGGACCCAGACCGCGGTGCCGTCGACCGCGACCAGGGCGAGAACGGTGATCACCACTGCGCGCGCGAGGTCACAGCCGATGAGCACGACCTTGCGCGGCAGCCGGTCGGCCGCGGTGCCGAGAAGGGCGGAGCCGAAGACCGCCGGGACGAAGCTCACGACGAACGCGAGCACCGCGAGGAAGGCGCTGTCGGTACGCGCCAGCACCAGCGACGCCAGCGCGACCCGAGCGATGTTGTCGCCCCACTCGCTGGCCACCTGCGCCACCACCAGGCCGCGGAACTCGCTGTTGCGCAGCGCGTCGCGGTAGGTCGCCGCGCCGGCGCGGTGCGTAGGCGCCGCGCGCGTCACCGGTAGAACACCTGCTCCACCACCGTCCTGGCCCGCCGGGTCGCGCGACGGTAGTCGTCGACCAGCGTGCCTGCCGCGCCCGGAGGGTAGCCGAGCACGCGCGCGACGCCGGTGAGCTCGCGCAGGTCGGTGGGCAGGGTGTCGCCGGCCCGGCCGCGCACGAGCAGGCTCGCGTTGCGCACCCGGCTCGCGGTCCGCCAGGCGTGGCCGAGCACCCGGGCCTGCTCGGGCTGCAGGAACCCGTGCTCGGCGGCGGCCTGCAGCGCCGCCAGGGTCCGGGTGGTCCGCAGCGCCGGCACCTCCCCGGCGTGCCGCAGCTGGAGCAGCTGCACGGTCCACTCGACGTCGGCCAGGCCACCAGGACCGAGCTTCGTGTGCCGCTGCGGGTCGGCACCCCGAGGCAGCCGCTCGCTCTCGACCCGCGCCTTGATCCGGCGGATCTCGCGCGCGTCGGTCTCGCTCAGACCGTCCGCGCGGTAGCGCAGCGGGTCGACCAGAGCCACGAAGCGGGTGCCCAGCTCCGCGTCACCCGCCACCGGCTCGGCGCGCAGCAGGGCCTGGCGCTCCCACACCAGGGACCAGCGCTCGTAGTACGTGGCGTACGACGCCAGCGACCGGACGAGCGGGCCGTTGCGTCCT
The DNA here is from genome assembly GCA_963784645.1 of uncultured Actinomycetota bacterium. Taxonomy (GTDB): domain Bacteria; phylum Actinomycetota; class Actinomycetes; order JACCUZ01; family JACCUZ01; genus JBBRVW01. The sequence goes on from CAWARY010000020.1 coordinate 446,976, forward strand.
TCCGGGCGCAGATCGGTGTCGACCACGAGCGCCGGGTCGGGCGACGGCACGGACAGCAGCCCGCGCAGCTCCTGCACGACGGCGTGCGCCGCCTCGGTCGCGGACCGCTCGTCGGCGCCCTCCACCGGGTCGTGGACGAACAGGACGTCGACATCGCTCGCGTAGCTCAGCTCGTGCCCACCGAAGCGGCCCATGGCCACCACCGCGAGCCGGGTCGGCAGCGGCTCGCCCCGGGCGGACTCGACCACGCGCACCGCCACCTCGAGGGCGCCCTGAACCGCGACGGCACCGACGTCGGTGAGCGCCTCCTCGACCTGCTCGACGGAGGCCAGCCCCAGCAGGTCGGACGCCGCGATGCGGAACAGCTCGCGCCGGCGTACCCCGCGGGCCACGCCGACCGCGGTCGTCGGGTCGTCGTGCCGGGCCAGGCCGGCGCGCACCTCGACCAGCAGCTCGGCCCGGCTGCGGGGCGCCAGGCCGGCGTCGTCGGCGAGCAGCCGCACCGCCTCGGGCGCCCGCGCCAGCAGGTCGACGGCGTAGCGGCTGCTGGCCAGCAGTCGCGCCAGCCGGTGCGCCACCGTGCCCTCGTCGCGCAGCAGCCGGAGGTACCACGGTGTGGTGCCCAGCGAGTCGCTGAGCCGGCGGAACGCCAGCAGCCCACCGTCGGGGTCGGGTGCGTCGGCGAACCAGCCGAGCAGCACGGGCAGCAGCGTCCGCTGGATCGCGGCCCGCCGGCTCACGCCGGACGTCAGGGTCTCGAGGTGCCGCAGCGCGCCGGCCGGGTCGACGTAGCCGAGCGCCTCGAGGCGCGAGCGCGCGGCCTCCGGAGTGAGCCGCGCCTCGTCGGAGGCGAGCCGCGCGACCGACGACAGCAGCGGCCGGTAGAACAGCTTCTCGTGCAGCCGGCGCACCTCCCGCGCGTGCCGCCGCCACTGCGACTCGAGGTCCGTCACCGGGTCGGTACGCAGCCCGATCGAGCGGCCGAGCCGGCGGAGGTCGTCCTCGTCCGCGGGCATCACGTGGGTCCGCCGCAACCGGTGCAGCTGCAGGCGGTGCTCGATCGTTCGCAGGAACCGGTACGCCCGGTCCAGCTCGGCCGCGTCGTCCCGCCCGACGTAGCCGTAGGTCGACAGGGCCTCCAGCGCCTCCAGCGTGTTGCCGCTGCGCAGCGACTCGTCGGTGCGGCCGTGGACGAGCTGCAGCAGCTGCACGGCGAACTCCACGTCCCGCAGGCCGCCCGGCCCCAGCTTCAGCTCGCGGTGGCTGTCGGAGGCCGGCAGGGTGTCCTCGACGCGGCGCCGCATCTGCTGCACGTCGCTGACGAAGTCCGGTCGTTCGGCCGCCTGCCACACCATCGGCGCCACCGCATCGACATATGCCTGGCCGAGCGCCAGGTCGCCCGCCACGGGCCGCGCCTTCAGCAGCGCCTGGAACTCCCAGGTCTTGGCCCACCGCTGGTAGTAGGCCACGTGGCTGGCGAGGGTGCGCACCAGCGGCCCCGCCCGGCCCTCGGGGCGCAGCGCCGCGTCGACCGGCCAGACCGTGCCCTCCCCGGTCGACGCCGAGCAGACCCGCATCATCGTGGCGGCGACCGCGGCCGCCGCCTTGAGCGCGGCCGTCTCGTCGGCGCTGTCGACCGCCTCGGCGACGAAGACCACGTCGACGTCGCTGACGTAGTTGAGCTCGCGCCCACCGCACTTGCCCATCGCGATGACCGCAAGGCGGCAGGTGACCGCGGCGGCGCCGACATCGGCCCGGGCGACTGCCAGAGCTGCCTCGAGCGTGGCGCCGGCGAGATCGGCGAGCTCGGCCGCGACGTCGGACACCTCGGCACCCTCCGCGACATCGCGTGCCGCGAGCGCGAGGAGCTGGTTGCGGTAGGCGATCCGCAGATGGTCGCTCGCCGCTGCGACGTCGGGCGGACCGACCGGCAGGGGGTCGTCGGGGTCGGCACCGACCTGCAGGAGCATCGCGCGCCGGAGGCCGGCCGCGGTGGGGCGCACGTCCTGATCGGTCGCGAGCAGCCGCCACTGCTGGGGGAACCGCACCAGGTGGTCGGTCAGCGCCCGGCTGGCGCCCAGCACGGCGAGCAGTCGCCGACGGAACGCCGGGTCGGCGTGCAATGCGCCCCCGAGCAGCGTGTCGGGCTGCGCCGCGAGCAGGAGGGCCAGCCCGGTGAGGGCGGCATCCGGGTCGGCCGTGAGGCCGAGGTCGGCGAGGATCGCGCCGTCGCCGGCGGGGATCGGCGCCAGGGCCCCGCCCTCGAGAGCGGCTGCCGCCTGAGCGGGCTCGGTGAAGCCGAGCCGCGCGAGCCGCGCGACCGCGCTGCCGCGGCCGCTCTGCTGCTCCGGCGCCACGGCACTCACGCTATCGACCTGTGGTCGCTCCGCCGTCGTGGAAACCGCGCACGACGCCGGCGAACGCGAGCGCCAGGGGCTGCCAGGTCGCCGCCAGCTCGTCCTCCGCCGTGCGCACCTCGGCGACCAGGTCGTCTGCGGTGCGACCCTCGGCGACGAGCAGCGGGCTGTCCTCCCCGGCCCACGACGCGGCGATGTCGCCGGTCACCTCGGGGTGCCCCTGCACGCCCCAGGCCGCGCGGCCGAGACGGAACGCCTGGTGCCGGTACGCCGGTGAGGTGGCCAGCAGCACCGACCCGCCGGGCAGCTCGGCGATCTCCTCCCAGTGCCACTGCACGACCCGCACCCGTGGCGGGAGGCAGCCGAACACCGGGTCGTCGGCGGCAGCGGGCTCGAGGTCGACGTCGAGGACCCCGAGCTCGGCCGACGTCCCACGCCGCACGGCGCCGCCGCAGCCCAGCGCGAGCAGCTCCGCGCCCAGGCAGATGCCGAAGGTCGGTACACCGGCGTCGACCGCCTCGGCGAGCAGCGCGCGGGTGGCCGGCAGCCACGGGCAGTCCTCGTCGTCGGCAGGCCCCATCGCACCACCGAGCACCAGCAACCCGCTCGCGCCCGCGGCGTCGAGGGACGGCAGCTCGTCGCCGGCATAGGGGTGCCGCACGTCGAGGTCCAGACCGCCCGCGGTCAGCCAGTCGCCGAACCAGCCGGGTCCGGTGCTCGCCTCGTGCTGGACGACGAGGACCCGAGGCGCACCTGGCGCGGTCACAGCGCCCAGAGGTACCGGTCGAGCTCGAAGGCCGTCACCTCACGGCGGTACTCGAGCCACTCGGCGCGCTTGTTGCGCAGGAAGAAGTCGAAGACGTGCTCGCCGAGCGTCTCCGCCACCAGCTCGCTGGTCTCCATCCGGCGGATCGCCTCGGACAGGTTCGTCGGGAGCGGCTCGATGCCGAGCGACTGCCGCTCCGCGTCGGTGAGCGCCCAGACGTCGTCCTCGGCCCCCTCCGGCAGCTCGTAGCCCTCCTCGATCCCCTTGAGCCCGGCGCTGAGGAGCACGGCGTAGGCGAGGTAGGGGTTGCACGCCGAGTCGGGGCTGCGCACCTCCACGCGGGTGGACTGGCCCTTGGCCGGCTTGTACATCGGCACCCGCACCATCGCGGACCGGTTGTTGTGGCCCCAGCAGACGTAGGCCGGCGCCTCTCCGCCGCCGAGCAGGCGTTTGTAGGAGTTGACCCATTGGTTGGTGACCGCGGTGATCTCGGGTGCGTGCACCAGCAGCCCGGCGATGAACGACCGGGCCACCTTCGAGAGCTGGAACTTCGCGCCTGCCTCGTAGAACGCGTTGCGCTCGCCCTCGAACAGCGACACGTGGGTGTGCATCCCCGAGCCCGGGTGGTCGGTGAACGGCTTCGGCATGAACGACGCCTGCACGCCCTGGCTGAGGGCCACCTGCTTCATCACGTGCCGGAAGGTCATCACGTTGTCGGCGGTGGACAGCGCGTCGGCGTAGCGCAGGTCGATCTCCTGCTGGCCCGGAGCACCCTCGTGGTGGCTGAACTCGACGGAGATGCCCATGCTCTCGAGCATCGTGATCGCGTCACGGCGGAAGTCGTGGCCGATACCGTGCGCGATGTGGTCGAAGTAGCCACCCTGGTCGACCGGCACCGGAGGCTGCCCCGGCGCACCGTCCCGGAGCAGGAAGAACTCGATCTCGGGGTGCGTGTAGAAGGCGAAGCCCAGTTCCCCGGCCTTCGCCAGCGTCCGCTTGAGGACCTGGCGCGGGTCGGCGTAGGACGGGGTTCCGTCGGGGAGCACGATGTCGCAGAACATCCGGGCGGTGCCCGGCGACTCGGAGCGCCACGGCAGGATCTGGAAGGTCCCGGGATCGGGCTTGGCGAGCATGTCGGACTCGGCGACCCGGGCGAACCCCTCGATCGCGGAGCCGTCGAAGCCGATGCCCTCGTCGAAGGCGCTCTCGAGCTCGGCCGGCGCCACCGCCACCGACTTCAGCGTCCCGAGCACGTCGGTGAACCAGAGCCGCACGAAGCGGATGTCGCGCTCCTCGAGGGTCCGGAGCACGAACTCCTGCTGCTTGTCCATGGCGCAGATCGTGCCGGGCCGGTGTTTCCGACGTGTTACGTGCAGGGGCCCACCCGGCGCCTGTCCGCGCACCTGGGGGGATCGGGCCGCACCGGCGGGGGGTCGGTCCCTCGTGGTGCGGTCGCACCAGGCCCGTGACAGCCTGTGAGGAGACGACTACGCCGGGCGGATGCATCTGTGGTCGGACTGGGCCATCCGGGTGCCGCCGTCCGGGCGACATCCTTTGCCCTCTCCACGGTTTGTCATGAAGCATCGATGACGAACCGTCCCGGATGATCAGGGTCAACCCCCCGCCCCTCCGGGGGATCCACCGAGCACCCTGGAGTCACCCCATGCGCACGACCGCGGCCCGCACGCTGTCCCCCGTCCTCGCCCTCCTCGCCGTCCTCGCGCTCGTCGCCGTCGCCCTGCTCACCGGCATCCTCACGAGTGCCGGTCACGACCAGGCCGGTGCCTCGTGGAACAAGAAGGACCAGGCCGGAGCGTCCTGGAACTCCCACGACGTCGCCGGCGCCTCGTGGAACAAGGTCGGCGGTCGCTGACCCGTCGGGCAGGAGGAGAGTCGACCGGTTCGGCCCTCCAGCGGATTCGTAGGATTGGTCCGAACGGGTCATAACCGCCGCCTGAAGTGGCTTGATTGCTACGCAACGTGGTCGGATGCCCCACACTTGTGGGGTGTCCCGCCGCTCGGTACCCGTTGACGCCCTGATCTGGGCCGTCAGCGGGGCGCTGGCTGCGACCGGCCTGCTCCTCTGGAGCCCCGGCGTCACGCTCGACCCGTTGAGCCCGCACGTGTGGTGGCCGGTCGTCGCGGTGCTGTTCGCGCTCACCGAGCGGTTCGCGGTGCATCTGCCCTTCGGGCGGGACAACCACAGCATCACGCTGAACCAGGCGCCGCTCGTCATGGGCCTGTACTTCCTGCCGGCCGAGCGGATCCTGCTCGCCGCGGTCCTCGGCGTGGCGGTCGTGCACCTGGTGCTGCGCCGCAACCAGCCGATCAAGGCGGCTTTCAACGTCGCTTCGACGGTCGCCCAGGTGACGCTCGCCTGCTTCGTCTTCGCCGGCGTGCTGGCTGTGCTCGACGTACCCGTCGCCGACGTCTCCGCCGGCACGTGGCTGGCAGCGCTCGCCGCCACGCTGGTCGCCGACCTGGTCGCCAACCTCGCCCTGTTCTTCATCATCAGCCTGCGGCTGGGAGCGTGGGACCTCGGCGAGCTGGCCCGCACCCTGGGCACCGCAGCGATCGGCACGGCGGTCGTCACAGACCTCGCACTCGTCGCGGTGCTGGTGCTGCAGGACTCGATGGCGGCCCTGGGGCTGCTGACCGTCCTCGCTGTGCTGAGCTTCGCGCTCTACCGCGGGTTCCACGTGCAGCGGCTGCGCTACAGCCGCCTCGAGCTGCTCTACCAGTACACGCGGTCGGTCGACCAGGCGCTGCAGGACGAGTCGGTGCTCGAGACGGTACGGCTCGAGGCTTGCCAGCTGCTGCGCGCGCGGACTGCGTCGGTGGTCCTCTGCCAGCCCCACTCGACGCAGTGGTGGGCGCCCGCCTGCCACGGCCAACCGGTGCTGCTGGCGCGCGGAGGAGTCGGTAAAGAGCACGATGCGCTGCGCGCCGACGGGCACCAGGACGCGATGGCCGCCCCGTTGCGCGACGGTGGCGAGATCACCGGCGTCTTCCTGGTGACCGACCGGCTCGACGACGTCAGCACGTTCGACCGCGACGACCTCAAGCTGTTCGAAGCACTGGCCGGGCACGCCAGCGTTGCGCTCACCAACTCCGGCCTGGTGGCCCGCGTGAAGACCGCCGCGCAGGAGACCGAGCACCTGTCGCTGCACGACCCGTTGACCGGGCTGCCGAACCGGCTGCACTTCCAGCAGCGGCTCGAGCGCCGGCTACTCACCGACGGCTCGGCTGCCGTCCTGCTGATGGACGTCGACCGGTTCAAGGAGGTCAACGACACCCTCGGCCACGACGTCGGCGACCGCCTGCTGCGCGAGGTGGGGCGGCGGCTGCGCCAGGTCGAGCGCGGCGAGACCGTGGTGGCCCGCCTGGGCGGCGACGAGTTCGCCGTGCTGCTGGGCGGCGACGACGTGCACATCGAGGGCATGGTCGCCCGTATCACCCGTGACATCGCCCGGCCGTTCGACCTCGGCGAGGTCACCCTCGACGTGATGGCCTCCATCGGCATCGCCTCCACCCCGCGCGACGGCTCGTCGGCGGCCCTGCTGCTGCGACGCGCCGAGGTCGCGATGTACGACGCCAAGCACGGCTCGACCGGGGTGGCGCGCTACGACCCCAACCGCGACCCGTACAGCTCGCGCCGGCTCTCCCTGATCGGCGATCTCGCCCGTGCGGTCGAGGAGAGCACCCTCGAGCTGCACTACCAGCCGCAGGCCGACCCGGGCACCGGGCAGGTGACGGGGGTCGAGGCGCTGCTGCGCTGGAACCACCCGTTGTGGGGCAACGTGCCGCCGGACGAGTTCATCCCGCTCGCCGAGCACACCGGCCTCATCAAGCCGCTCACCCGCTTCGTGATCGAGACCGCCGTGCGGCAGTGCGTGGCATGGCGCGACGCCGGCACGCCCGTCCTCATGGCCGTCAACGTGTCGATGCGCAACCTGCTCGAGCCGGAGCTCGCCGACGTCGTCGCCCGGCTCCTGGTGCAGGCCGGGCTCCCGGCCGCGCTGCTCAAGCTGGAAGTCACCGAGAGCGCCATCGTGGCCGACCCTGAGCGCGCGGTGCTGGCCCTGGAGCGTTTGGTCGACCTCGGCCTGCACGTGTCGGTCGACGACTTCGGCACCGGCTACTCCTCGCTCACCCGCCTGCGCAGCCTCCCGGTCCAGGAGGTCAAGATCGACCGCTCGTTCGTCCGGCACCTGTCCGAGCGCGCCGACGACCGGGCCATCGTCCGGGCCGTGATCGGCCTCGGCCACGACCTGGGCCTGCGGGTGGTCGCCGAAGGAGTCGAGGACGAGGCGAGCTGGCGCCTGCTGCAGGACATGGAGTGCGACCTGGTGCAGGGCTACTTCCTGGCCCGGCCGATGGCCGCCGAGCCGATGACCGGTTGGCTGTCCGAGCACTTCGCCGCCTACGCGACGAGGATCCGCACCGCGGACGCCGCCGCGCAGTCGCCCCCGCCCGGCTCGACCTCCGACGCGGGCGGGCCGGGCCGGGCCGGTGGCCCGGAGGTCCCGGACGTGCGTCACCTCCGCCGCATCTGAGCTCTCGCCACTTCCCCGACGCCGACGGCGTTGAGTGGCGCGTTGTGGCAGTTATTACGGTGACATTTCTGCCACAACGCGCCACTCGACGAGGTACGGCGGGTCAGGGACCGACGGCGGCGCACAGCCGCGCCGCCGTAGGCTCGTGGTGTGGCCCAGCTGCGTCTCGCCCTCGCCCAGCACGACCCGGTCGTCGGGGACCTCGCCGGCAACGCCGAGCAGGTTCTCACCTGGTCCCGGCGGGCCGCCGAGCAGGGCGCCCACCTGGTCGCCTTCCCCGAGATGGCGCTGACCGGCTACCCGGTCGAGGACCTCGCGCTACGACGGTCGTTCGTCGACGCGTCGCGGCAGGCGGTGGAGACCCTCGCGTCGAGGCTCGCGAGCGAGGGCCTCGGCGACCTGGTCGTGGTCGTCGGCTTCCTCGACGGCGCACCGGACGCGGTCCCCGTGCTCGGTACGCCGAAGGGCGCCCCCCAGAACGCGGCCGCCGTCCTGCACCGCGGTCGCGTCGTGGCCAGGTACGCCAAGCACCACCTGCCCAACTACGGCGTCTTCGACGAGTACCGCTACTTCGTCCCCGGCAGCTCCCTCACGGTGGCTCGGGTGCACGGTGTCGACGTCGCGATCGCGATCTGCGAGGACATCTGGCAGGAGGGCGGCCCGGTCGCGGTCGCCCGCGAGGCCGGCGCCGGCCTGCTGCTGGTCATCAACGGGTCACCGTACGAGCGGAACAAGGACGACGTGCGGCTGGAGCTGGTCCGCCGTCGCGTCGCCGGGGCCGGCTGCACCATGGCCTACGTCAACATGGTCGGCGGCCAGGACGAGCTGGTCTTCGACGGCGACTCGCTCGTCGTCGACGCGGGCGGTGCGGTGCTCGCCCGGGCGCGGCAGTTCGAGGAGGAGCTGCTGGTCGTCGACCTCGACCTGCCGGACGCCACGGCTCCCGCGACCGACGAGGCGAGCCACGTCGAGGCTCCGGACGGATCCGCCACCACGATCCAGCGCGTCGTCCTGTCGGCCGACCCCCTCCCCGCCTGGGAGCCGGTGCAGGCCCCCGTGGCTGACCGCATCGAGGACGAGGCCGAGATCTACGCCGCGCTCGTCCTCGCGCTGCGCGACTACGTGCGCAAGAACGGCTTCCGGAGCGTCCTGCTCGGTCTCTCGGGCGGGATCGACTCCACGCTGGTCGCCGCGATCGCCTGCGACGCCGTCGGGCCCGAGAACGTGTACGGCGTCTCCAACCCCAGCGCCTACTCCAGCGAGGGCTCGCGCACCGACGCCGCCGAGCTGGCGCAGCGCACCGGGCTGAACTTCGAGACCGTGCCCATCGCGCCGATGGTTGCGGCGTACCAGGACGCCCTGCACCTGGACGGGCTGGCCGAGGAGAACCTGCAGGCACGGATCCGGGCGGTGATCTGGATGGGGCTGTCCAACCAGAACGGCCACCTGGTGCTGGCCTGCGGGAACAAGAGCGAGCTGTCGGTCGGCTACTCGACCATCTACGGCGACGCCGTCGGCGGCTTCGCGCCCATCAAGGACGTCCCCAAGACGTCGGTGTGGGCGCTCGCCCGGTGGCGCAACGCCGAGGCCGCGCGGCGCGGCGAGACGCCCCCCATCCCGGAGGCGTCGATCACCAAGCCACCGTCGGCCGAGCTGCGGCCCGGGCAGGTCGACACCGACTCGCTGCCCGACTACGAGCTGCTCGACGACATCCTGGACGACTACGTCGAGCAGGACCGCGGGTCCGGCGAGCTGCTCGCCGCGGGCTTCGACCGGTCGCTGGTCGAGAAGGTTCTCCAGCTCACCGACCGCGCCGAGTTCAAGCGGCGCCAGTACCCCCCGGGACCCAAGATCTCTCTCAAGGCGTTCGGCCGCGACCGGCGGCTGCCCATCACCAACCGCTGGCGCGAGCACGCACCCCGCCCCTGAGGACGCCGCCCGCGGCACTCGCGTGCCACCATGAACGGGTCCGGGGACTCCGTCCGGGAGCCTCGAGGCGACACCGGAGGTCCGACGATGTCCAACCCGACCAGCCCGACCGAGAGCGCCCCGCTTCGCGACGAGGGCCCTGCGCCGTACGGCGGTGGACCCGCGGCGAGCGCCGCAGCCGCGACGCCGAAGCGGGTCCGCGTCCCGCACCTGCGGGCGATGAAGGAGCGCGGCGAGCGCTTCGCGATGCTCACGTCGTACGACCAGATGACCGCCGAGGTCTTCGACGCCGCGGGCATCCCTGTGCTTCTCGTCGGCGACTCGGCGGCCAACAACGTTCTGGGCTATGACACCACTCTCCCGATCAGCGTCGACGAGATGATCCCGCTCGTGCGGGCGGTCAGCCGCGGCGCGCAGCGCGCGCTGGTCGTGGCCGACCTGCCGTTCGGCTCCTACCAGGCCTCGGCCGAGCAGGCGCTCGCCACGTCGGTGCGCTTCATGAAGGAGGCCGGGGCGCACGCGGTCAAGCTCGAGGGTGGCGAGTCGGTGGTTCCACAGGTCCGCGCCCTGGTCACGGCCGGCATCCCCGTGATGGCGCACATCGGGTTCACCCCCCAGAGCGAGCACGGCCTCGGCGGGTACCGCGTCCAGGGTCGCGGGGCCGAGGCCGACCGGCTGGTCGGCGATGCCATTGCGCTGGCCGAGGCTGGTGCGTTCGCCGTGGTCCTCGAGATGGTCCCGGCCGAGGTGGCCAAGCGCGTGACCGGCGAGCTGTCCATACCGACGATCGGCATCGGCGCCGGGGTCGACTGTGACGGCCAGGTGCTGGTATGGCAGGACTTCGCCGGGCTGCGCAACGGACCCATGCCGCGATTCGTGAAGCAGTACGCCGATCTCCGCGGCACGCTCACGGACGCGGCTCGCGCGTTCTCGGCCGACGTCGCCGCCGGCACCTTCCCTTCGGGTGAGCACTCCTTCAGCTGATCGGCCAGGTCTGGACGCCGTAGGGACCCCTTCGCGCGTCGCGCTGCGCGGTAGGTCCGCCGACCGGCAGCATGTCGGCGTGGACTCCGAGCGCGTGCATGTCATCCGCGAGCTGCTCGCGACGTCGGGATGGGTGGAACGCACCCGCGACTTCGCCAGCACGCTGCGCCGGTCCACACCGTCCGCGGGCGGGCTGCTGCTCGTCGGCACGCCCACCGAGGAACCGTGGCACCTGGCCGCACACCTTGACGACGAGTCGCGGTTCAGTGGTGTCCCTGAGCTCGCACCGACACTGGTGCGCTGGTCCGTGCCGGCCGAGGCGCCGCCGCACCTGTCGGTCGGGATGGCCCGGCTCGAGGCGGCGCGCCGCGACGAGACGGTGTTCATCGTGGCGCCCGACGCTGCACCCGAGGGACTGCTCGAGCGCGTCGCTGACGCGCGCCGCACCGGCGCAACAATCCTGTCGATCGACGACGGCGACGATGAGCTCGGCACCCTCGTGCACGACCGACTCGTCGTGCCGACACGTCGCCAGACACGACTCGTGACGCAGTCGTCGTCGACGTACGTCGACATGGACACCGTGCAGCACCTGGTCAGTGTGGCGGCCGGTGAGAGTGCGACACGCGTCGCGATGCGCGATCGGCTTGCACGTTTTCTCGATCGCGTCAGTGGGCCCGCGCCGCGTCGTTGACACCGTCACGATGCACAGCCGAGCGGCGTGCATCGCTTGTCAGGCAACAGTTTTCTTGCATCGCTGTCCACGGACGCGACGTCACGCGCGTGCCTCGCGACGGTCGAGTGCACGACGGCCCAGGAAAACAAGTGCATCGAAATGCTGGTAACGCGTGCGTGGGAGTGCGATCTTTCGTGTGAACACGTCGACCAACGGGACGACGTACGAGTGCAGGAGGCGCGTGTGCCGGCCACAGAGGAAGAGACCACCGCGAAGGTGACTTACGCCGCGGCGGCGACCAAGAAGTCAACGACTGCTCGCACCGCCAAGAAGGCCGCGAAGAAGACGGCCAAGAAGACGGCAGCGAAGAAGTCGACGGCGAAGAAGACCACCACCAGGAAGGCTGCCGCCAAGAAGACCGCGAAGAAGGCTCCGGCCAAGCGGTCCGCGGCGAAGAAGTCCACCGCCAAGAAGTCGACGGCGAAGCGGACCGCGAAGAAGGCTCCGGCCAAGCGGTCCGCGGCGAAGAAGTCCACCGCCAAGAAGTCGACGGCGAAGCGGACCGCGAAGAAGACGACGGCGAAGCGGACCGCGAAGAAGGCTCCGGCCAAGCGGACCGCGGCGAAGAAGTCCACCGCCAAGAAGTCGACGGCGAAGCGGACCGCGAAGAAGACGACCGTCCGCAAGGCGGCCGCGAAGAAGGGTGCCGCTCGCAAGACGGCGGCGAAGAAGACTGCGCGCAAGCGCTAGTCGTTCCACACGTCGAAGGGGCCGCCCGGCAGCACCGGGCGGCCCCTTCGACGTCTGCATCGCCTGGGTGGGCGAAGCGGCACCCTCAGTCGTCGTTCCACTTCGGGTCGTTGTCCCAGGACTCGGTCTTGTCGGCCGCGGTCGCGATGGCGGACTCGGCCTCCTGCCGGCTGCCGTAGGGACCCAGGCGCTCGGTGCCGGCGCAGCCCTCGCCCTGCTCGACGGTCTTGTGGTTGAGGCAGTAGTACCAGTGGTCGTCGCTCATAGCGGCATCCTTCCCCCCAACTAGACTTCTGCACCATGCCCACCCTGACTCCCGGCCGACTGTCGCCCGTGCGCGAGGTCCCGGCCACCATCCGGCGGCCCGAGTACGTCGGCCGGCCGCAGCCGGCCCGCTACACCGGCCCCGAGGTCAAGGACGCCGACACGGTCGCCCGGATGCGCGTCGCCGGACGCATCGCTGCCCAGGCCCTCGTCGAGGTCGGTCGCCACGTGGCGCCCGGTGTCACCACCGACGAGCTGGACCGTGTCGGGCACGAGTTCCTCGTCGACCATGGCGCCTACCCGTCGACACTCGGCTACAAGGGCTTCCCGAAGTCGCTGTGCACGTCGGTCAACGAGGTCGTCTGCCACGGCATCCCCGACAGCACCGAGCTGCACGACGGCGACATCGTGAACGTCGACATCACGGCGTATGTCGACGGGGTGCACGGTGACACCGACGCGACGTTCCTCGTCGGCGAGGTCGCGGAGCAGGATCGCCTACTGGTCGAGCGCACCGAGGAGGCGCTGCGCCGCGCCATCAGGGCGGTGCGTCCGGGCCGGCCGATCAGCGTGGTCGGCCGGGTCATCGAGTCCTACGCCAAGCGCTTCGGCTACGGCGTCGTGCGTGAGTTCACCGGGCACGGCATCGGCACGGCGTTCCACTCCGGCCTGGTGGTCCCGCACTACGACGACGAGTCGCACGACGTCGTGATCGAAGAGGGCATGACCTTCACCATCGAACCGATGCTCAACCTCGGCACGCCCGAATGGGAGATGTGGGACGACGGCTGGACGGTCGTCACCCGTGACCGTGCCAAGTCGGCGCAGTTCGAGCACACCCTGCTCGTCACCTCCGGAGAGCCGGAGATCCTCACGCTTCCGGGCTGACCCGCCTGCGTGACCGAGCGGCCCTCCGGTCGGCCCGATCCCTACCCGTCATGGCTGCTTCGGCCCCAGGTCGACCAGATTGACGTGACCCGGTTCCGGATGGGGAATGAGCTGCCCGGCCATCCGGTGCAGCATCTCCGCCGTCGAAAGGCCCGCCACCGAGGCGAGCCGGTCGAGCTGCTGACGGCAGAGCCGGGTCAGCTCCCGGGCCAGCTGTCCGGGATCGTCGGTGACGGCCCAGAGCTGGTTCCAGGCGTCTTCGTCGCCCTGCCAGTCGGCGCGCACCATGGCGAGCGCGACGCGCGTGGCGTCGGAGTCCCTCGGCGTCATCCTCCACACCTACCCCTCGGCGGCGGATCCGGAACCGCCGGACGGGTGGTGGCCGTGACGGCTCGGGTCACCAGAGGCAGAAGGTCGGCGTGACCAAGCCGACCGGCGCTCGTTGTCCGAATGACCGCCGCGCGTGTGCAGCGACGGGGTCCGAGAGGTGGCGGTGCGAGTGAGGGTCGAGAAGCGCGACCGACTGATGCTCAGCAACGACATCGAGGTGATCGCCGACCGGATAGCGGAGACGGGGCAGACCGGTCGGGCGCGCGAGCTCAAGGTGGTGGCGGCGCACCTGCGCGCCAAGGAGGCCGCCTCCCGCAGCGCCGCCCCGGAGGGGACACCGAGGCGCTACGTCCTGGGCGTTGCGCTCCTGATGTCGTGGCTGGCCGTGGTCCTGCTCGTGGTCCTGCTCCTGGCCTGACCGGCCGCGCGGCCGCATCTGTCCCGAGGAGACCGACTCCCACCGCCGTCATCGCCAACCGTCCGCGTGGCCAGCCGGACCCGGCGTTCGACGCTCCCCGGACGGACTGCGACGGATCGCCTCGGACACGGAGGGCCAGCTCAGGACGCTGCAGTCCCTGCTCGGGTCCACGCCGTAGGAGTCAGGACCTCCGGGAGCGAGCGACCTCCACCCGGCCGGACAGCAGGCGGCCCCGGCCAGCACGGCGAGCGCTGACCGGGGCCTAGGCCGGTCACCCCTGAGTGGGGTGCCCGGCCCAGGTGCAGCATGACAGCCGTCGGGCCCGCCCGCACTCACAGGACCCGCTGCTCGGCCCCGGGCGCGGCTCCGACCTCTGCGCAGCGCGGGCACTCGCCGGCGGTGACCCCGTCGTCGTCGACGCACCGCCAGGCCGGGGACTCGGCGCCGCAGAGCGCCCGGCCGAAGGAGTCCTGCGGGGCCGCGGGCATCCAGTGCAGGACGAGGGGTTCGCCGGCGCGCATCCAGCACGCCTCACCAGGGATGCACGCCACGGTGCAACGGTACCGGGCCGCGTACTGCCTGCGCGGTGAAGGCTACTGGCGGCGGAACAAGGCATCGACGTCCGGCAACCGTTCGAACCGGGAGACTGTCCCCGCGTCCGCGATCTCCTGCGCCGCCTGCAGGAAGCCGGCCCAGGCGGTGCGCGCCAGGGTCCCCCCCACGCTGATCCGCCGTACTCCGAGTGCCGCCGCCTCCGCGACGGTGATGAACGGGGCGTTGATCAGCAGGTTCACAGGTTTCGGTGCGACGGCATCGATGATCGCCGAGATCTGCTCGACGGTGCCGATACGGGGGGCGTAGAGGCAGTCGGCGCCGGCCTCCGCATAAGCGCGCAGCCGTCGGATCGTCTCGTCGAGGTCGGGACGCCCGACGACGAAGCCCTCGGATCGAGCGGTCAGAACGATGCCCGTGCCACTGTCATCGATCGCCTGGCGCGCCGCCCGCACCCGCTCGACGGCCAGGTCGAAGTCATGCAGCGGGTGAGCCTCGTCACCCGTGGAGTCCTCGATCGACAGCCCGGCGACCCCCGTGGCCGCGGCGAGGATCACGTGTCGGTTGACGTGCTCCGGGTCGACCGCGAAGCCGCCCTCGAAATCTGCGTTGACCGGCACGTCGACGGCGGACACGACGTCACGGAGGTGCTCGAGCGTCTGGTCGAGGGTGACGCGGTTGTCGGAGCGACCCAACGTCCATGCGAGACCCGCACTGGTCGTCGCGAGCGCCTTGAAGCCGAACGATGTCAAAGCACGAGCGCTCCCCACGTCCCAGGGGTTGGGCATCACGAAGCAGCCGGAGGAGTGCAGGCTGTGAAACGCAGCGACCCGCTCGTCCTGCACGTTCATGACACACCTCGTCCGTGGGGTGACGCCGCCTCCGACCATGATGCCCCGGCATGCCGTGCGGCGGAACCGTCCTGTCCGCGCTCGCTCGCGACGAGCACGGGTGACCGAGCACGATCTTGAGCAGGCAACTGGGCATCGAGACCCGCTCGATCACTCCCGGGAACTCACCTCAGGACCCCACGCGGGGAATCGGGAGAGCAGCGGTCACCAACGGATGATCTTCCGCTCCACGTGTCGCAGGTCAGCGGCCCATGCCAGGACCGCCGGGACGGCATCGGGCACAGGCGGCGGACGAGTCGGCCTGTAAGCCGGGTTCTGTCACGCACCGAGGTGCGTGGACGGCCATCCATCTTGCGCTGCCGTTGCCGCCAGCGTCGTGCGGTCTACCCGGGAGCTCGGGCGGGCCGCCCTCGAACGCTCCCTGTCTGACCTTGCTCCGGGTGGGGTTTGCCGAGCCGCCCGGGTCACCCCGGGCGCTGGTGGTCTCTTACACCACCGTTTCACCCTTACCAGCAGCGAACCGCTGGCGGTCTTCTCTCTGTGGCACTGTCCCGCGGGTCACCCCGGGTGGGTGTTACCCACCACCCTGCCCTGTGGAGCCCGGACTTTCCTCGGCGAGGTCGAGACCTCGCCGCGACCGTCCGGCCGGCTCGTCCGCCGTGCCGACAGCGTAGCGGCCCGGTCGCCCGTCAGACGACGGCGAAGCGGACCGAGCGGGACGCGACGTCGGCCTGGACGAGCGTCACCCGGACCCGCTCCCCCAGCGGCAGCTGCCCGTCGCAGGACGCGCGGACGGCCGGGTCGGCGAGCTGCACGGTCCCGCCGCCCTTCTCGTCGGCCTCCACCGCCACCGCGTCGAACTCCTCACCCTCGCGGCCGTGCAGCACAGCCGCCTCCATCAGCGCCACGCACTCGCGCTCGAGCTCGTGCGCCCGGCGGTCGCCGTCGGCCATCTCGTCAGGGAGCTTCGGCAGCGCCGCCCGGGTCCAGTCGGGAACGTCGGTCCCGGCGCAGAGCGAGACGCAGACCTCGCCGACGAACCGGTCCACCAGCCGTCGGATCGGTGCCGTCGCGTGGGCGTACTCGGCGGCCACCGCAGCGTGGGTGGCGTGCTCCGGGACCCCGCCGTCGAACGCCGTGTAGCCGGCACCGCGCAGCAGCGACGTGGCCTCCTCGAGCAGCGCCGCGTGACGGGGGTTCGACGGGTCGAGGCCGTGCACGACCTCGGCGTACGACGTGCCGGCCGGCCAGTCGACTCCCAGCCCACCGGCCGCTCGGCGCAGCCGCTGCAGCGCCCCGTCGGGCGCCTTGGGGAGCGTGCGGAGGATGCCGACCTCGCCGTGCAGCATGAGGTCGGCGGCAGCCATTCCGGTCATCAACGAGATCTGCTCGTTCCACGACTCGACCGGCCGGGTGGTGCGGTACTCGAGGCGGAACGTGCTGCCGTTCTCGACGATCTCCTGCTCGGGGATCGGCAGGCTGACCCCTCCCCGCTCGACCTCGAGCTGCATCCGCAGCTTGCCGACCTCGGCGAGCAGCAGCAGCCGCTCGTCGTCGGTGCCGCGGTCGACGAGGTCCTGAACCTGCGCGTAGTCGTAGCGGTCCCGCGACCGGACCATCGCGCGCCGTACGTCGACCGCCGTCTGCTCGCCGTCGGCGTCGAGGTCGAGGGTCCAGAGCACGGCCGGGCGCACCTGGTCGGGCAGCAGGGAGGCCGCGCCCTCCGACAGCACGGGCGGGTGCAGCGGCGTGCGCTGGTCCGGGCTGTAGAGCGTCTCGACCCGTCGGTGGGTCTCGGAATCGAGCGCGCCGCCCGGCCGGACGAAGGCCGCGACGTCGGCGATGGCGTAGCGGACCCGGAAGCCGTTGCCGCGCCGCTCCAGGTGCATCGCCTGGTCGAGGTCGGTCGAGCCGGGCGGGTCGATCGTGAGGAAGCGCAGGTCGGTCAGGTCCTCGGACGGCACGTCGGCGTCGCCGGCGGCTGCCTCGGCCTCCGCCAGTACGTCGGCGGGGAAGGACTCCGGCAGGTGCAGCTCGGTACGGATCCGCGCGAACCCGGCGCGCAGCTCTCGACCGGCGGGTTGGTCCTGGAGCCGGACGGCGAGGTGTCTGCGCGGCATCCCGGCAGAGTACGCAACCGGGCCCGCCCGGCACCCGCGAGCCGGGGCTCGCCCGACTGCGCAAGGGGCCTTGCAGTCATCGCCGGAACCGGGAGGATGCACGTGTGGACCGGGGCGAGGAGCGCGACGAGCGACGGGTCGTGACCGTGCTGTTCGCCGACCTGGTCGGCTCGACCACGCTGGGCGAGCGGCTGGACCCCGAGGACCTCAAGGTCGTCGTCGGCGATGCCGTCGCCCGCATCGTGGGAGCCGTCGAGGCGTTCGGCGGCACGGTCAAGGACCTCGCCGGCGACGGCGTGCTGGCACTGTTCGGGGCACCGACGTCGCACGAGGACGACCCCGAGCGCGCGCTCCGCACCGCCCTGCGGATCACCGAGGACATCGGGGAGTACGCGCGAGACGTCGAGCGCGCGTGGGGCATCACGGCCTTCGGGGTCCGCGTCGGCGTGCACACCGGGCCTGTCGTCACCGGGCAGGTGGGCGCCGGCGACCGGACGGAGTACGGCGCGACGGGAGACGCGGTGAACATCGCAGCCCGCCTACAGTCCGTCGCGGAGCCGGGGCAGATCCTCGCGGGTCCGGAGTCGCGCCGGCTCAGCGGAGCCGCCTTCACCTGGGGCTCCCCGCGGGAGCTGTCGCTGAAGGGCAAGGCCGAGCCGGTCACCGTGGCTGCGGTCACCGGCCTGACCGGGCTCAGCATGCGGGGCCACGGCACAGAGGAGGACCTGACCCGGATCGTCGGACGCGAGCACGAGCTCGCCGTCGCGACCACGAGCGTCGACGCGGCACTCGCAGGATCCGGCCACGTCCTGGTCCTCAGCGGTGAGCCGGGGATCGGCAAGACCCGGCTGCTCACCGAGCTGAGGCGTCGCTTCGAAGCGGGCAGGTCCGGGGGCCGAGAGCCGCTCTGGCTCGAGGGCCGCTGCGTGTCGTACGGCGAGTCCATGCCGTACTGGCCGTTCCGGGACCTCCTCCGCTCCTGGCTGGGGATCCGGGTCGACGAGCCGGCGCTGCGCGTTCGTCTCTCCCTGCAGCGCGAGGTCGCCCGCCTGTTCCAGGACCGCGTGCCCGAGCACCGGGCGTACCTCGCGGCCCTGCTCGGGCTGCCGCTGGAGCCGGAGGACCAGCGCCGGGTGTCCGAGCTGTCTCCCGAGGCGATGCAGTACCGCACCTTCGAGGTCGTACGCAGCCTGGTCGCACGGCTCGCCGACGACGGCCCGGTCGCGGTGGCCCTCGAGGATCTGCACTGGGCCGACCCCACCTCCCTGCTGCTGCTCGAACAGCTGCTCGCCGACACCGAGGACCTGCCGCTCCTGCTCGTCGTCACCTCCCGTCGGGAGCCCACCCACCCGTCCTGGCGCGTGATGGAGTCCGCACCACGCGAGCTCCCGCACCGGACGGACGAGCTGGTCCTCAGCGCCCTCGCCTCGGACGCCGGCCGCGCGCTGCTGACCGATCTGGTCGGCCGCGACGTGCTCCCGACGGCGTTGGAGACGCAGATCCTCGAGCGGGCCGACGGCAACCCGTTCTTCCTCGAGGAGCTGGTGCGGACCCTGGTCGACACCGGGGCACTGCGCCCCGACGGCGCCGGCTGGCGGTTCGACCACGAGGTGCCGATCGAGGTGCCGCCGACCGTGGAGAAGGTGATCCTGGCGCGGATCGACCGGCTGGAGCGACCGGCCCGCGAGACGCTGACCGCCGCGTCGGTGCTCGGGCGCCGGTTCGGCCTGCCGCTGCTGCGAGCCGTCGCCGCTGGCGACGAGGAGGTGCGCGCGCTCCTGGTGGAGCTGCAGCGCGCCGACCTGGTCCGCGAGGAGCGGCGCTGGCCCGAGCCGGAGTACCGCTTCAAGCACGCCCTCATCCAGGAGACCGCGTACCGGACCCTGGTGCGCGCCGAGCGCGAGCGCCTGCACCGCCGCGCCGCCGAGTGGCTCGAGGCGCGGTACGCCGGTGCCGAGGACGAGATCGCCGGGCTGCTGGCGCACCACTACCTGGGCGCGTCGGACCGGGAGAAGGCCGCACGCTTCCTCGCCCGCGCCGGCGACCGCGCCCGGCAGGACTACGCCCTCGACGAGGCGATCGGGCACTACCGCGCGCTGCTGCCGATCCTCGAGGACCGCGGCGAGCGGCGCGAGATCGCGCTGGTCCTGTTCAAGCTCGCGCTCGCCCTGCACATGTCCCTGCGCTTCGCCGAGTCGAACGCCGCCTACCACCAGGCATTCGGCTGGTGGGACCCGCCGGAGCCGTCCCCGACGGCCCCGACAGCGACCCTGCGGGTGGCCACCAGCTTCCTCCCGGACGACCCGGACCCCCGTTCGGCGATCGCCTGGCCCAACATCCAGCTGTGCATGCAGCTGTTCGACCGGCTCGTGGAGGCCTGGCCCGAGCGGACGTTGGTCCCCTCCCTGGCCTCGCGCTGGGACATCGCGGACGACGGCCTGCGGTACGTCTTCCACCTGCGCGAGGGGCTGACCTGGTCGGACGGCACACCGCTCACGGCGCACGACGTGGAGTTCGGCATCAAGAGGGTGCTGGACCCGGACGCCCCGGGCTCCTCCGTCGCGATCTACTTCGTCCTCGAGAACGGGCAGGACTACTACCTGCGCCGCAACCAGGACGCCGACCGGATCGGCGTCCGCGCCCTGGACGAGCGCACGGTCGAGTTCCGGCTGGTCGCACCGGCGCCCTACTTCCTGAGCGTGATGAACCGCCCGGACGCCGGGCCGCAGCCGAGGCACGCGATCGACGGCGCCGGCGGCGCCGCATGGGCCGACATCGGCGCCCAGGTCGTCAACGGTCCCTACCGGACCGTCGAGCGCACGGAGTACGCACTCGTGCTCGAACGCCGGCCCGAGTACGCCGGGCCCCGCACCGGCGAGATCGAGCGGGTGGAGATGGTCCGGACGGGCGTGCTGGACGCTCTGGACGCCTACGACCGCGACGAGCTCGACCTCGTGATGGTCCGGTACACGCCGCGGACGGCGGACCTGGTCCCGCAGGTGAGCCGGGACGCGGTCCTCGGTCAGGCGGCCTGGTCCGCCTACCTCGCGTTCGACCACACCCATCCCGTGGTGGGAAACCTCGATCTTCGTCGGGCGCTCGCGCATGCGATCGACCGCAGCGAGCTGACCGACGTCGGCGACAGTGTCGTGATCGCGACCGGCGGGATCGTGCCTCCCGCGCTGCAGGGCCACACCCCCGACATCGTTCCTGCCTTCGACCCGGACCTGGCCCGCCGCTGTCTCGCCGCGTCGGGTCTCGAGGGCGCCCGGCTGACCGTGGTCGGCACCCCGCTCTGGGTACCGCCGTTCCTCGACCGGATCACGGCACGCTGGCGCGACGTCCTCGGCCTGGACGTCTCGGTCCGCGAGGTGTCGGTGCACGAGGCAGTGGCGGCCCGACGGATGGGCGACGTGGCCCCGATCTACGTGACCGGGTGGCTGCCGGGCTACCCGGACCCGGAGTACTTCCTCCGGCTGCTCTTCCACTCCGAGAGCCGCACCAACGAGGGCGCCTTCTCCTACCCGCCCTTCGACGAGCTGATCGAGCGCGCCCGCCAGGAGCGCAGCGACGGCACCCGGCTGCGGCTCTACCACGACGCCGACCGGATGGCGGTCGCCGACCGGATCGCCGTGATCCCCCTGCTGTACGGGCGCAGCATGGCCTTCGTGAAGCCGTGGGTACGCGGCTGGTGGGAGTTCGGGAAGTCGTCCGCGAACTTCGCCGACCTGCGGGTGGACCCGACCTCGCCGCGCCGCGGCTCGGGCGAGTGACGGCCTCGGTGCCCGCCGGACCGCTCGCCGGGCTGCGCGTGCTGGAGCTGGCCGGGATCGGCCCGGCGCCGTTCGCCGGGATGCTGCTCGCCGACCTCGGCGCCGACGTGGTGCGCGTCGACCGCCCTGGCGGCCCGGCGCTGGCCGCCGTGCCACCCGAGCAGGACCTCCTCGGCCGCGGCAAGCGGTCCGTCGCGCTCGACCTCAAGAACTCCGGCGACGTGGGCACCGTGCTCGACCTGGTCGCCCGCGCCGACCTGCTCGTCGAGGGCATGCGACCGGGGGTGGCCGAGCGGCTCGGAGTCGGACCCGACGACTGCCTTGCCCGTCAGCCGGGGCTGGTCTACGCCCGGATGACCGGCTGGGGGCAGGACGGCCCCGCCGCGGGCACGGCCGGCCACGACATCACCTACGTCGCGGCAACCGGCGCTCTGGGTGCGAGCGGTCCCGCGGGCGGGGAGCCGAAGCCCGCACTCAACCTGCTCGGTGACTTCGCGGGCGCCGCCTACTGCGTCGTCGGGCTGCTGGCCGCCCTGCACGAGTCCCGGACCCGTGGCCGCGGCCAGGTCGTCGACGCCGCGATGGTCGACAGCACCGCGCACCTCACGACGATGTTCCACGGGCTGCTGGCGGCGGGCGCGTGGCAGGACCGGCCGGAGTCGAACCTGCTCGACGGCGGCGCCCCCTTCTACGGTTGCTACCGCACCAGCGACGGCGGCTGGATGGCGGTCGGCGCCCTCGAGCCGGCGTTCTACGACGAGCTCACCGGACACCTCGGGATCGCCCCGGACGAGGCGGTGCGCACCGACCCGGCGCAGTGGCCCGCACTGCGACAGAGCATCACCGACGCGTTCGCGGCGCGCACCCGGGACGAGTGGACCGCGGTGTTCGCCGGCATCGACGCGTGCGTCGCGCCGGTGCTCTCGCTCGGCGAGGCCGCCCGTCAGCCGCACCTCGTCGCGCGCGGCACCTTCGTCGAGCACGACGGCGTCGTGCAGCCGGCACCGGCACCACGGTTCAGCCGCACACCGGGATCACTCGGGTGCCCGCCACCCGCCGTCGGCCAGGACACCGACGACGTCCTCGCCGACTGGCTCGCCTGACCCACGACCGAACACGCGCGACCGGCCAGCGTCAGGGCCGACGTAGGTCGCGCATGCTCGGCTCAGAGCAGGTGGGCAGCGTCGTTGAAGCGGCGCAGCGAGGTCTGGCCGCCCGCGAACCACTGCACGTCGGTGAGCGTCGCGGGGGTGAGCTCCATCCGGTGCACGGCCCCGACGGGAGCGCCGAGGGCATCCGTGACCAGCACCTTGATCGGTGTCACGTGCGTCACGACGAGCACGGCCTGACGGGGGTGGCGCGCGAGCACCTGGTCGCGGGCCCGCAGCACCCGACGGCGTACGTCGGTGAACGACTCGCCCCCGGGCGGCGCCACGGACGGGTCGCCGAGCCACCGGTCGAGATCGCCGCGCCAGCGGGTGGCGACCTCGTCGAAGGTCAGGCCTTCCCACTCGCCGAACGCGCACTCGCGGAACCCGTCGACCTCGCGCACCGTCAGGCCCAGGGCGCTCGCCACCGCGTCCGCGGTCTGCCGGGTGCGGCGCATCGGCGACGCGAGGATCGCGTCGACGCCACCGGCCGCGGCGAGGCGCGCCGCGACGGCGACCGCCTGCCGCTCCCCGTCGGCCGACAGCTCCGGGTCGTGACCCCCGGACCCGCTGAACCGCTTCTCGACCGTGTGCGCGGTCTGGCCGTGCCGCAGCAGGATCGTCGTCGTGGGCGTGCCGAGACCGGTGTCCCAGCCGACCATCGACGGTCGAGCGGCCGCGACGACCGACTCGTCGGCGGCCGCGAGTGCGTGGTCGGCCTCCTGGGCGCGCAGCTCGGCCGTGCTGTCGGCAGGCGACCACGCCTCCCCCCGGGCCGCGGCGTCGAGCGCCTCGTTCGCCAGCCGGTCGGCATGCTTGTTGCGCTCGCGCGGCACCCACACGTAGGTCACCTGCGACGGGGGGAAGGTGTCGCGCGCCCGGAGCGCGAGGTCGCGCATGTCCGGGTGCTTGATCTTCCAGCGCCCGGACATCTGCTCGACGACGAGCTTGGAGTCCAGCCGTGCCTCGACGGTGCCGGCCGGGTCGATCTCGCGCACCGCCTCGAGACCGGCGATCAACCCGCGGTACTCGGCGACGTTGTTGCTGGCGGTGCCGATGTGCTCGGCGATCTCGCGCAGCACGGTGCCGCTGTCGTGGTCCTTGACGACGGTCCCGTACGCCGCGGGGCCGGGGTTGCCGCGAGAGCCGCCGTCGGCCTCGACGACGTACCGGCTCACAGCCCGGACTCGGCCGTGCGCACCAGGATCCGGCGGCACTCCTCGCAGCGCATGACCTCGTCGGGGTCGGTGTCACGCAGCGCGTTGATCTCGACGTTGTTGAGCTCGAGCCGGCAGCCGCCGCAGCGGCGCTGCCGCAGCTCGGCGGCACCGACACCGCCCTGCTGGGCGCGGATCTTCTCGTAGAGGGCGACCAGCGCGTCGTCCAGCGACCCGGCCTGGGTGCCGCGCTGCGCAGTGAGCTGCTCGGTCTCGGCGTCGATCTCGGCCGTCGTGCGGTCGCGGGTCGCCGTGAGCTCGGTCGCGCGGGCCTGCGTGGTCTCCCGCTGGGTGGCCAGCTCGGACGACCGGCTCTGCGACGACTCGAGCCGCTCCATGATGTCGAGGACGATCTCCTCGAGGTCGCCCTGGCGGCGGCCCAGCGTCGCGATCTCGTGCTGCAGGCTCTCCAGCTCCTTCGGCGAGGACACCTGCCCGGCGTCCAGCCGCTTCTGGTCCCGCTCCGCGCGCGACCGCACCTGGTCGACGTCGCTCTCGGCCTTGGTCAGCTCCCGCGCGAGGTCGCTCTGCTCGGTCTCGGCGACCACGAGCTGGTCGCGCAGGGCACCCAGCTCGGCCTCGACCTCCGCGAGCGCGGCGTGCTCGGGCAGGGTCGTGCGCCGGTGGGTCAGCTGGTCGAGCTTGGTGTCCAGGGCCTGCAGGTCCAGCAGGCGACCCTGGTCGGCAGCGTCGGCTCTCAGTGCGGGCTCCTCGCGGTCGTGGTGGTCGGGCCGGCGCCGGTGGTCGCCTCGACCCAGGGATCGGTGACCAGGCGCGAGACCCGCGTCTCCACCGTATCCGCCGCCGGGTGGACGGCGCGGAGGCGTTCGCCGAGCAGCCGGGCGCAGTCGGCCAGCCACGGCCACTCGCTGGCCCAGTGGCTCACGTCGACGAGCCCCGGGGAGCCCTGCTCCAGCGCCTCGGAGGCGGGGTGGTGGCGCAGGTCGGCGGTCACGAAGGCGTCCGCACCAGCGGAGCGCACGTCATCGAACATGTCGTCGCCCGCCCCGCCGCACACCGCGACGGTGTGCACCGGCCGGTCGAGGTCGCCACCGACGCGGACACCGTGCGGCGTCGCCGGGAGGACCGCGGCCACGTGCGCGGCGAGGTCGCGCAGGCTGCCGCCCGCCGGCCAGGTGCCGAGCCTCCCGAGCCCGCGCGGCCCCGGGAGCTCGGCCAACTCCAGCAGGTCGAAGGCCGGCTCCTCGTAGGGATGAGCCGCCCGCAGAGCAGCGAGCACGGCGCTGCGCCGGTGCCGGGCCAGCACCATCTCGACCCGGGTCTCGACGACCGTCGCGCGCTGACCGACGCTGCCCACGGCGGGGTCCGCGCCGGGCAGCGGCGTGAAGGTGCCGGTGCCGCCGGAGGTGAAGGCGCACCGCTCGTAGTCGCCCAGCCGGCCGGCGCCGGCGGCCGCCAGTGCGTCGAGGACCCGCTCGGCGTCGGCCTCGGGGACGAACGTCACCAGCGCGTCGAGCGGGTCGCGCGGCACCGGCCGGAGCGGTCGCACGTCGGCGAGCCCGAGCGCGGCCGCCAGCGCGTCGGAGACGCCGGGGCTGGCGGCGTCGGCGTTGGTGTGCGCGACGTGCAGGGCGACGCCGGCCCGGACCAGCGAGGTGACCGCGCGGCCCTTGGCGCCGGTGGTCGCCACCGAGTGCACGCCCCGGAGCAGCAGCGGATGGTGGGTGACGAGCAGGTCCGCGGCCCAGTCCACGGCCTCCTCGACCACGGCCTGCACCGGGTCGACGGCGAGCAGCACCCGGCGTACCGGCTGATAGGGGTCACCGGTCACCAGGCCGACGGCGTCCCAGTCCGCCGCCCACCGGGGGTCGTACAGCGACTCGAGCACGCCGACGACGTCGCCGAGACGGAGCGGTCCGGTCACGCCCGCCCCGTCAGGTCCGTACCTGGAACGGTCGCACCCAGTCCTCGTGCGTCCCGCCGTCGATGGACAGCCGCCAGGAGTAGCGCCCCGGGCCGATGGGGAACGGCGGGACGTTGACCACGAACGCGAAGTCGACGTCGCTGCCCTCGGGCACGCCGAGCGGCCGGCCGACCTCGAAGGTGCCCTCGACGCGCACACCGCCCGCGTCGCCTGCCGGGACGGCGCGACCGTCCTCGTCGACCAGCTCGAGGGCGAACGTGTGCGGCGCCACGGACTGGGTCCACGGGACGTCGAGCTTGATCGCGATGGCCATGGGCGGCAGGTCCGGCCCGGTCACCGACCAGCCCCCGCCGAGGACGTAGAGCTTCCCGTTGACCTCCTGCGCCGCGTCGGCCAGCAGCATCGTCACGCGCATGGGCGTCAACCTATGCCGTCCCCGACGGCCCGCGGGAACGGCACCGCCATTGACGCGCCGGGCGCACCGGCGTACCACGGAGGCATGAAGCATCTCCCCGAGGCCCACCAGCGGATCGCGCCGGATCGCACCATCGGCCTGATCCTGGCCGGGATCGTGCTGGTGATGGCGATCATCTGGGTGGTCGTCTCGCTCGCCGACTGAGCGCGCCAGCGGCACCGCGGAGGGCGGGCAGCGCGCCTCCGCGGTGCCCCACGTCCTCCTCCGTCCCGGCCGTCCCCGGGTGCCGCACCAAACGAGTTCGGCGAAGGCGTGGTGCAGCACCGCCCCGAACTGATCCACTCACCTCGTGACGTGGCAGCTGCTGGCACCGCTGGACGGGACGCAGCGCGAGCGGGTGCTGCAGGCGACCCGCCCGCGCGGGTACGCGAAGGGTGAGGTCGTCTTCCACGAGGGCGACCCCGGGGAGACGCTGCACCTGGTCAAGTCCGGACGTTTCGCCGTGCGGGTCTCGATCCCGACCGGCGACACGGCGACGCTGAGCGTCCTTGGTCCCGGCGACGCGTTCGGTGAGCTGGCCCTGCTCGGGAGCAGCAACGCCCGCACCGCGACGGTCGTGTCCCTGGAGCGCGGCGAGACGCTGACCCTGACCCGGGCCTCGTTCGACGAGCTGCGCCGCGCCAACCCCGGCGTCGAGCAGCTGCTGGTCGGCGCCCTGGTCCGGCGGGTCGACGAGCTGAGCCAGGCGCTGCTCGAGGCGCTGTACGTCGGCGTCGACCGGCGCGTGGTCCGGCGCCTGATCGACCTGGCGGAGTCGTACCCGCCCGGCGGCGGCGCCCCGGTGACGATCCCGATCACCCAGGACGACCTGGCCGGCATGGCCGGGGCCAGCCGACCGACCGTCAACCAGGTGCTGCAGCGGCTGGCCGCCCTCGGTGCCGTCGAGCTCGGTCGGAGCCGCATCACGATCCTCGACCTCGACCGGCTGCGGCAGCGCAGCGGCCGGTCACGACCGGCCCCTGACGTGAGGTAGCCGGGCGGTCTGGTGACCGCCCGGCTGACCCCGCTTGCGCCGTCCCCCCCAGGTACGCGCGTGACCGTCGGACCCGCGTGGAGCGGGTCTTCACGTGCCTCGACTAGAGGCGCTTGATGTGGCCCTCGACCTCGTCGTCGTCCAGCCCGAGGTGCTTCTTGTGGCCCTCGACCTCGTCGTCGTCCAGCCCGAGGTGCTTCTTGTGGCCCTCGACCTCGTCGTCGTCCAGCCCGAGGTGCTTCTTGTGGCCCTCGACCTCGTCGTCGTCCAGCCCGAGGTGCTTCTTGTGGCCCTCGACCTCGTCGTCGTCCAGCCCGAGGTGCTTCTTGTGGCCCTCGACCTCTCGTCGTCGATGCCGAGGTGCTTCTTGTGGCCCTCGACCTCGTCGTCCGCGGGAGCGTTCTTGCGAAGGTCGTCGTCCCGGTTGCGCTGAATGCTCATGGTCCTGGTCCTCTCGTCGAGCCCTCGTGGCGCCTGCAGGAGGAGCATGCGCCCCCGCGGTGCCCCCGGTCTGTCGTCCTGGTGACAGTCGCACCGTCGTGTGCGCCGCACAAGCGGTTCGCCAAGACCGGCACGGCCCGGGCCGAACCGGTGGCGTGAGGAGGTCGGCTGCCCCTACGTTGCGCTGGACCGGACCAGCGAGGGAGGCCGCATGGCAGACGCGCACCGGGACCTGCAGCTGCTCGGCCGCCTGGCCGCCGCTGTCGGCCCGGCACTGGCTCCAGTCGACCACCAGCGACAGCTGACCGACATGGCCGAGACCGCGCTGGCCGTCTTCGGCGCCAAGGCCTGCTCCATCGCGGTGGTCGACGCCGACGAGGAGAACCTCGTGTTCACCGCGGCCGCCGGCCTGGGTGCCGACGACGTCCTGGGCCTCAGCGTCCCGGTGGGTCAGGGCATCGCCGGCTGGGTGGTGAGCTCGGGGCAGACCATCGAGGTCACCGAGGTGGAGCGCGACCCGCGGTTCGCCCGGGACGTCGCCGAGCGCACCGGCTACGTCCCGCACGCGATCCTCGCGGCGCCGCTGGAGACCGAGCAGCGGGTGCTCGGCGCGATCGAGGTGCTCGACCGGGACGCCGATCGGCCGGGCAGCATCCGCGACCTCGTGGTGCTCGACTTCTTCGCCCGGCATGCGGCGATCGCGCTGGCCTCCGCCCGGTTGTTCAGCGACATGGGCCGCGTGCTGCTGACCGCGCTGGCGACGGAGGGCGAGACCGACCTCGACCACGCCCTGTCGGCCGCGGCCGGCAGCCTGCAGGTCGACCGGGGCCTGGCCGACCTGGCCGCCCTTCTCGGTCGGCTCGGCCGCGCCGGCGCCGCCGAGCGCGAGCTCGCGGTGGACCTGCTCAGCGAGGTGCTGGCGTACACCGACCGGCGAGGGCCCGCGTGAGCTCGCTGCCCGCCTGGTCCTGGCAGTTCGCCGGCGGCCACCTCGACACGGTGTCCGCACTCCCCCTCGACGTCCCGATCACCCGTGAGTGGGCCTGGGGCGGTGCGACCGGCGCCGGCGTCCGGGTGGCGGTCATCGACAGCGGCGTCGACGCCGCGCACCCTGCGGTCGGCCGGGTGGCCGGCGGGGTGGCCGTGGAGTACGACGTGGACACCGGCCGGACCCGCTACGTCGACGGTCCGCACGACGACCTGTTCGGGCACGGGACCGCGTGCGCCGGGATCATCCGGCGGGCGGCGCCCGACTGCGAGATCTACAGCGTCCGGGTGCTCGGCGCGCGGCTCACGGGTCGCGGCGCGGTGTTCGCGGCCGGCCTCGAGTGGGCGATCGCGAACGGCATGCAGGTGGCGAACCTCAGCCTGAGCAGCCGCCGGGCCGCGCACTTCGGGATGTTCCACCAGCTGGCCGACGCGGCGTACTTCGCCGGCATGACCCTGGTGTGCGCCGTGAACAACGTGCCCGCGCCCAGCTACCCGTCCCAGTTCGCCTCCGTCCTCTCGGTCGCCGCCCGAGGCGGCAGCGACCCGTTCGACTTCGACTACAACCCGCACCCCCCGGTCGAGTTCGGCGCACCGGGGGTCGACCTCGAGATCCCGTGGAGCGGCGGCCGCACGATCCGGGCGACCGGCAACAGCTTCGCCTGCCCCCACGTCGCCGGGCTGGTGGCCCGCCTGCTCTCCAAGCACCCGGGCCTGACGCCGTTCCAGGTCAAGACCGTGCTGCACGCCGTCGCCTCCAACGCCGTACCGGCGCCACAGCCCCCCGGCAGCGACTAGGGTCCGGGGCATCCGGAACCACGACATCCGCGTCCAGATGCCTCTCAGGCCGGCTCGCTCACGGGATGTCCACGTGCTCACGCCCGCAGTCCCCCACGCCCCCGGCGCCACCCCCGAGCCCGACGTCGTTCTGGTGCTCCCGGCCGGTGGCAGCGCGACCTCGCTGCGCGACACCGTCCTGGCGGCGATGACCGGTCGGCCCCGCGACGTCGTGCTCGACCTGCGCGCCGTCGGGTCGATGACCCACCCCGAGCTGGCGGTCCTCATCGGCGCCCGCGCCCGGCAGCGCGCGCGGAAGCGGCGCCTGACGCTGGTCTTCGACCCGCGGTCGGCGACCGACGACGCCTTGTCGCGGGCGGGCCTGCACCCGTCGTTCGTCACCGCCTCGAGCATCCCGGGCGCAGACCGGCGCGACGAGTGACCGCGGTCCCCGACGCTCCCCGCCAGGACCGGCGGGATGCGGCGGACCGCCGGCACGCGCAGTTCGTCGAGCTGCAGGACCGGGCCACCACCGGGGTGCCGACCCTGCGACGACGCCAGCACGGCCGCGCCAGGTCACGGTGGCTGCACGGGACCGCCCGGGTCGTGCTGGCGGCCGCACTGCTCGTGACCGCGGTCACCGCCGCGACGGATGCGGGCGGTCTCCGGAGCGAGCTGGTCGGGTGGTTCGGCGCCGGCGCCCAGGGGCGCTGACCGGACGGCGGTACTGACTGCCGGAGTCGTTCGATGATCCGGCGTCCCGGGTGGCGCCGGACTGACCTCCGCTAGGGGGCCACCACCCGTCCGGTGAAGGTCTCCTGGCCCTTGTCCGCCCCTGCGTCGGTGGACCATTGCACGATCATCTGACCAGCTCCGATCATCCCGGAGAAGCGGCCGCTGCCGTCCAGGATCTTCCAGTTGCTGGTCTGGACCGAGTTGTCCATCTGCTCCGGACCCGGGCCGAAGCCGATCTTCAGCTGGCCGTCGGAGCACAGGAAGACGTTGACCGCCGGGAAGCCGATCTCGGGGCTTCCGTCGTCGTGCCGGACAGTTCCGCCTGAGCAGAAGGCTGACTCACCGAGCACCGATCCCCTGACGACCTTGCCGTTGAACCCTCTGATGGACGTCTTGATCAGGATCGGATCACCATTTCCCACGGCCGACGTGACGGGGTCGGTGCTGGCCGCGGTGGATGTCGGTGTGGCAGGGCTGGTGCCGGTTGCAGCGTGGTCGTCGGTTCCTGCACCACCGCAGCCGGTAAGACCGAAGCTGGCGATCGCCAAGAGAGCTGTGGGTATCTGGGCGAGCCGGGGGCACCCGATGACACGTCTCTGCTGGGTGGGCATGGCGACTCCTTCGGAGGGCACCGGTGACCCCGCGCACGCTGTCGACAGAGTGCTCGGACGCTACCACCGCCGCCATGGACCGGACGCCGCCGAACGGATCACGTGCCACTGCTCGACGAGTCGACCAGGTAGGGCGGCGCGGTCGGTCGAGGGATCGCGGATCGGGTCGACCCGTGGTGCGACCGCGCCGCCGACCGCGGGGACGCGGCGACTCCGGTGGGCGCAGACGGACTCGAACCGCCGACCCCCTGCTTGTAAGGCAGGTGCTCTGACCAGCTGAGCTATGCGCCCCGGCGTGCCGGGACAGACTAGAGGGCGGCGATCGCCTTCCCGTAGTCGTCGATGTCACGAGCCTCCGGGATCCCGTGCACGACCGACCATCGCACCCGGCCGGCGCGGTCGACGAGGAAGGTGCCGCGCAGCGCGATGCCGACCTCCGGGCTCAGCACGCCGTACGCAGACGCGACGGCCCCGTGGGGCCAGAAGTCGGACAGCAGGGGAAACGTGAAGCCGTGGCTGTCGGCGAAAGCCCGAAGGGCGAACATCGGGTCGGTCGACACGGCGAGCACGGCGACCTCGTCCGTGACGATCTCGTCCAGCCGGACCTGCAGTGCCTGCAGCTCGCCGCGGCAGACCGCGGAGAACGCCCAGGGGTAGAAGACGACGAGCACGGCCTTCTCGCCGCGGAAGGCCGAGAGCCGCACCGACTGACCGTGCTGGTCCTTCAGCTCGAAGTCGGGTGCCTGGTCGCCGACCGACAGTGGCATCGAGGTCTCCTTCACCGCGGCGCTGGCAGGATGACAGTGTGCCAGCCCCGTCGTCCCCGCCCCTCGACCCTGCTCCGGACGAACGTGGGCTGGCCTCGTGGGAACCGGCCGACGTCGCGGGCCTGGTGCTGCCGGCCTGGGACGAGTTCCTCGCGCTGGCGGCGGAGATCGACCTCGACTCCCCGACACGGCTCGACGGGTGGAGCGCCCGGGCCGTCTGCGTGCACCTGGGGTCCTGGCCGGGCAGCCGCTCGTTCCGGCGGCTGCGCGAGGAGGCAGAGCGCGACGACCTGGGCGACGAACCCGACGGGTCCGACCTCCGGGCCTCGACCTTCGACCAGGACGCGCACAACGACGCCGTCGTCGCGGCCCGCGGTCTGGCGCCGCGCGCCGACCTGCTCGCGGCGCTGCGCGTGGCGCGCGACGACGTCGCCGACTTCCTCGCCTCCGACGACGCCGCGCGGCTGGGGCGTCGCCAGGTGCGCTCGGTGCTGGGGCCGTTGCCGCTCACGACCCTGATGGCCGCGGGGGCGTACGAGCTGGCCGTGCACACGCTGGACCTGGCGCCCGCCGGCGCCCCGCCGCCGTCTGCCGACCTGCTGTCCGCCGGGGTCGCCGCGCTCGTCGACACCACGGGCGCGCTCGCGGCGCGCTGCGAGCTGTCGGCGGTCGCGGGATGCGTCGCGCCCGAGGGCGGCTGGGCCTTCTCCGCGGCGCCGGGTGCGTGGAGCACGGTCGAGCTGCCGGTGGTGCCCGGTGGCTGGGCCGTGGTGCAGGGACGCGCCGCCGACATCCTCGACGCGTCCGCCGGCCGCCGGGCCGTCCCGCCGATGCTCGCCCGGCGGGACCTGCGCCTGCACCAGGTCACCGGACTGCTCGCGCTGGCCCCCATCGTCGAAGCCGTGCCCGGCCTGCCCGGGGGTTCCGCGCTCCGGTCGGCGGTGCGCAACGTCCGCAGCCTCAGCCGCCTGGTCCGCCGGATCCCCGGCCTGCCCGGCTAGGGAACCGCCGACCCCGGCTCAGCGGGAGCGGCGGGTGACCAGCCGGGTGCCGGACCACTCGGGCGCGGCCGAGATGCTGCTGGTCTGGTGCAGCCCCGCAGTGGGTGCAGCGTCGCCGATCTCACCAGGTTCCACGTGCCCGGGGCGGCCGGCCTTCGGGGTGAGCAGCCAGACCACGCCGCCGTCGTCGAGAGAGACCAGAGAGTCGACGAGCGCGTCGACCAGGTCGCCGTCGTCGTCGCGCCACCACAGCATCACGACGTCGACGACGTCCTCGTAGTCCTCGTCGACCAGCGCAGTGCCGGTGAGCGCAGCGACGGCCGTGCGGAGGGTGGCGTCGCAGTCGTCGTCGAACCCGAGCTCCTGCACCACCTGTCCGGCGCTGAGCCCGAGCCGGCCGGCCAGGCGATCACCTCCCGCGTTGTCCGCGGTCGCAGTCACCCGTGCCTCCTGAAGTCGACGGACCCGGCCACAGCGGCAGAGCCCTTGGCCGGTAGTCAAGACGGCTCGGCGTCCTGACGCAAGCCGTCAGCGCGGCTCCGCGCCCGTCGCGGGGGTCAGCCGGGGAGGAACGACAGCCGGACCTGGCGCACCGGGTTGTCGCCGTTGAGGTCCACGAGGCACACCGACTGCCAGGTCCCGAGCGCCATCCGCCCGCCCAGGACGGGCACGGTGGCGTAGGGCGGGCACAACGCCGGCAGCACGTGGTCGCGGCCGTGACCGTGCGAGCCGTGGCGGTGCCGCCACCGGTCGTCGGACGGCAGCAGCTCGCGCAGGGCGGCCAGCAGGTCGTCGTCGCTCCCGGCGCCGGTCTCCAGGACCGCCAGACCGGCCGTGGCGTGCGGTACCCACACGTGCAGCAGACCGTCCTGCGACCCGACGCGCACCAGGAAGTCGTCGATCTCCCCGCCCAGGTCCCGCACGACCTCCCGGGAGCCGGTCCGGACCGTCCACCACCTCGCTGCGCATCCGGCCATGATCCCCGACGGATCCGCGCCCGGGACTAGAACAGGTGTTCGAACCCGGCGTAGACTTCGCCCATGACCGTCGCACTCCAGGGCTCGCTGCTCGACTGCACCGACCGGATCGAGCTCGCCGACCTCGGTACCGGGCTGCGGCGCACCACCCTCAGCCACGGCGCCTGGGCCGACCACCGGCCGGGCTGGCTCACCGGGGCCGACCAGCTCTTCGACGTTCTGCACCGCGAGGTCCCCTGGCAGGCCGAGCGCCGCGAGATGTACGAGCGGGTCGTCGACGTCCCCCGCCTGCTCGCGTTCTACGACGCCGACGCCCCGCTCCCGCACCGGGTGCTCACCGAGGCGAGGGATGCACTGGGCCGGCACTATGCCGACGAGCTCGGCGAGCCGTTCGTCACCGCCGGGCTCTGCCTCTACCGCGACGGCCGCGACTCGGTGGCCTGGCACGGCGACCGCATCGGCCGGTCCCGGCACCGCGACACGTTGGTCGCGATCCTGTCCGTCGGCTCGCCCCGGGCTCTGATGCTGCGGCCGCGCGGCGGCGGGGCGTCGCTGGGCTTCCGGCTGGGCCACGGCGACCTGGTCGTCATGGGCGGGTCCTGCCAGCGCACCTGGGACCACTGCGTGCCCAAGACGGCCCGCGCGGTGGGACCGCGCATCTCGATCCAGTTCCGTCCGCGCGGCGTCCTCTGACCGGCGCCGGCGCACCTCCCGCGTGCCCCTGCTGACGTCTCAGTACCGTAGGCAGGGATGCGATCGGAGCCCGCAGGTAGCACGATGGACTCGCACGCCGCAGCACCGCACGACGTACCACCAGCAGCACGACGGCCGATCACGAGTCGCGCCGCCGCACCGCGCACCATCCCGACGCGAAGGATCCTCGTGACCTCATCGCAGGAGCGACCCGCGCTCATCAGCGACGGGCTGCCGAGCCAGCTCCCTGACATCGACCCGGGCGAGACGGCCGAGTGGCTGGAGTCGCTCGACGCCGTCGTCGACAACGCCGGCCGCAACCGGGCCCGCTTCCTCATGCTGAGCCTGCTGCAGCGGGCTCGCGAGAAGCAGGTCGGCGTGCCGAGCCTGCGCAGCACCGACTACATCAACACGATCCCGTCCGAGAGCGAGCCGTGGTTCCCGGGCGACGAGCACGTCGAGCGCCGCATCCGTGCGTACATCCGCTGGAACGCGGCGATCATGGTGCACCGCGCCCAGCGGCCGGGCATCGGCGTCGGCGGCCACATCTCGACATACGCCTCGTCGGCGAGCTTCTACGAGGTGGGCTTCAACCACTTCTTCCGCGGCAAGGACCACCCCGGCGGCGGCGACCAGATCTACTACCAGGGGCATGCCTCGCCGGGCATGTACGCCCGCGCGTTCCTCGAGGGCCGGCTCTCCGAGCAGCAGCTCGACGGCTTCCGACAGGAGCTCTCGCACCCGGGCGGCGGGCTGTCGTCCTACCCGCACCCGCGGCTGATGCCGGACTTCTGGGAATTCCCGACCGTGTCGATGGGCCTCGGCCCGATCAACGCGATCTACCAGGCCCGCTTCAACCGGTACCTGCACAACCGCGGGCTCAAGGACACCAGCCAGCAGCGGGTGTGGGCCTACCTCGGCGACGGCGAGATGGACGAGCCCGAGTCGCTGGGGGCGATCGGGCTGGCGGCGCGTGAGGAGCTGGACAACCTCACCTTCGTCATCAACTGCAACCTGCAGCGCCTGGACGGCCCGGTCCGCGGCAACGGCAAGATCATCCAGGAGCTGGAGTCGTTCTTCCGCGGCGCCGGCTGGAACGTGATCAAGGTGATCTGGGGCCGGGAGTGGGACGAGCTGCTGGCCAAGGACACCGACGGCGCGCTGGTCCATCTGATGAACACCACGCCCGACGGCGACTACCAGACCTACAAGGCCGAGGACGGCGCCTACGTCCGCGAGCACTTCTTCGGTCGTGACCCGCGGACCCGGGCCATGGTCGAGCACCTCACCGACGAGCAGGTGTGGGGGCTGTCCCGCGGCGGGCACGACTACCGCAAGATGTACGCCGCCTACGACGCCGCGACCAAGCACACCGGGCAGCCGACGGTCATCCTGGCCAAGACGATCAAGGGCTGGACCCTGGGCTCGCACTTCGAGGGCCGCAACTCGACCCACCAGATGAAGAAGCTGAAGAAGGACGACCTGATCGGCTTCCGGGACCGGCTCTACCTCGACATCCCCGACGACGCGCTCGACGAGACGCTGCCGCCCTACTACAAGCCGGCTGCCGACTCCCCCGAGCTGGAGTACATGCACGAGCGGCGCCGCGCGCTCGGCGGCTACCTGCCGTCGCGACGGTCCACGTCGACGCCGCTGGTGCTGCCGGGCGACCCGGTCTACGACGTGATGAAGCGTGGCTCCGGCAAGCAGCAGGTCGCCACGACGATGGCGTTCGTCCGGCTGCTCAAGGACCTCGTCAAGGACAAGGAGATCGGCTGGCGTTTCGTGCCCGTCATCCCCGACGAGGCGCGCACGTTCGGCATGGACTCGCTGTTCCCGACGATGAAGATCTACTCCCCGCACGGCCAGCACTACACGTCGGTCGACCGCGAGCTGATGCTGTCGTACAAGGAGGACACCAAGGGCGTCATCCTGCACGAGGGCATCAACGAGGCCGGCTCCACCGCGTCCTGGACCGCTGTCGGGTCGTCGTACGCGACGCACGGCATCCCGATGATCCCGATCTACATCTTCTACTCGATGTTCGGCTTCCAGCGCACCGGCGACGCGTTCTGGGCAGCCGGGGACCAGATGGTCCGCGGCTTCGTCCTCGGCGCCACCGCCGGCCGGACGACGCTCAACGGCGAGGGCCTCCAGCACGAGGACGGGCACTCGCTGCTGCTCGCGTCGACCAACCCGGCAGCCGTGTCCTACGACCCGGCATTCAGCTTCGAGCTCGGCCACATCGTCCAGGACGCGCTGCGCCGGATGTACGGCGACAAGCCGGAGGAGATCTTCTACTACCTCACGGTCTACAACGAGCCCTACGTCCAACCGCCCGAGCCCGACGGCGTCGACGTCGAGGGCATCCTGCGCGGCATCCACCGCTACTCCCCCGCCGCCGAGGGCGACGGACCCAAGGCGCAGGTGCTCGCCTCCGGCGTCTCGATGCAGTGGGCGCTCGAGGCTCAGCGGCTGCTCCAGGACGACTGGAACGTGCAGGCCGACGTCTGGTCGGTCACCTCGTGGAACGAGCTCCGCCGCGACGGGCTGGCCACCGACGAGCACAACTTCATGAACCCCGACGGCGAGCAGCGGGTGCCGTACGTCACGAAGGCCCTCGACGGCGCTGCCGGTCCGTTCGTCGCCGTGTCGGACTTCATGCGCGCCGTGCAGGACCAGATCGCGCAGTGGGTCCCCGGCACCTTCGCCTCGCTGGGCACCGACGGGTACGGCCTGTCCGACACCCGCGGCGCGCTCCGCCGGCACTTCAAGGTCGACGCGGCCTCGATCGTGGTCAAGGTGATCGGCGAGCTGGCCAGGCGCGGCGACATCAAGCCCGAGGCGATGCGCGAGGCGATCGACCGCTACCAGCTGGCCGACGTCAACGCCGCCCCCACCGCCGAGACCGAGGGCGGCTCCGAGTAGCCCACGAACTTGTCAGCCGCAGGCGCCGGTCTACCGGCGCCTGCGGCTGACAGGTTCACGGGTGCCCGCGCGCGGTGGGCGGTCAGGACGCGAGGCGGGCGTGCATCTCCCAGACCAGCACCTCGGCGCCGGCCGGGCCGGCTGTGACCCGCTGGCCGGCACCCCCGGTGACGCGCGCGGCGTCACCCGTCGCCAGGGTCCCGCTGCCTTCGAGCTCGACCGAGCCGTCGGCCACGAACAGGTGCACGAACGGCGCGTCGGGGATGCTGACGACCCCGCCGGGGGCGATCCGGCCGGCGAGCAGCGCGGCGTGCTCCTGGCCGATCGAGATGGCAGCGGCACCCCGGTGCTCGGCACGGCCGCTGGCCACCGGGACCAGTCCGCCGCGCAGGGCGGCGTCGTCGATCTCCAGCTGCTCGTAGCCCGGCTTGCTGCCCGCGGCGTCCGGCACGACCCACATCTGCACGAAGTGCACCGGGTCGGTGTGCGCCTCGTCGCCGGTCAGCCGCCAGCTGTCGTTCTTCTCCGAGTGCAGGATGCCCGTGCCTGCGCTCATCCGCTGCGCGAGGCCCGGGTAGATCAAGCCGTTGTGGCCCTGGGAGTCCTGGTGCACGAGCTGGCCGCGCAGCACCCACGTGACGATCTCCATGTCGCGGTGCGGATGGGTCTCGAAGCCGCTGCCCGGCGCGACGACGTCGTCGTTGTTGACCAGCAGCAGGCCGAAGTGCGTGTTGTCCCGGTCGTAGTGCTGCCCGAACGAGAACGAGTGCTTCGAGTCCAGCCAGCCGATGTCGGTCGCGAACCGGTCCGCCGCGCGCCGGACGTCGACCGTCGGGGTCACCAGGGTCATGTCGGCCATCCTCCCAGAGTCTCCACGAGTAGTTGTCCACGCAACCATCGTGTCGATCCTGCCATTCCCGCTCGCCCGCCCGCGCGCCCCTCCCGCCCGCCGTGATCCACAGCGGATCCGCTGGAGAAGATCCAACAGATCCCCTGTGGATCACCATCAGATGCACTGTGGATCACCGGATCGGGCGGTTAGGAGTGGCGGGCGGTCCAGGTGAGCAGCTCGTCGACCGGCATCGTGTTGACCACCCGGTCGGTCGGGACACCGCACTCCTCGGCCCGCTCGCAGCCGTACGGCTGCCAGTCGAGCTGGCCCGGCGCATGCGCGTCGGTGTCGACCGAGAACAGGCAGCCGGTCTCGACGGCCAGCCGCAGCAGCCGCCGCGGCGGGTCCAGCCGCTCCGGCCGGGAGTTGATCTCGACGGCGACCCCGAACCGACGGCAGGCCTCGAAGACGAGCTCGGCGTCGAACTGCGACTCGCCGCGGGTGCCGCGCCCACCGGTCACCAGCCGGCCGGTGCAGTGCCCGAGCACGTCCGTGTGCGGGTTGGCGACAGCAGCGACCATCCGCCGGGTCATGTCCTCGGCCGGCATCTTCAGCTTGGAGTGCACCGAGGCGACGACGACGTCCAGGCGCGCCAGCAGCTCGTCCTCCTGGTCCAGGGAGCCGTCGTCGAGGATGTCGACCTCGATGCCGGTGAGCAGCCGGAACGGCGCCAGCTCCTCGTTCAGCCGCGCCACCAGGTCGAGCTGGGTCCGCAGCCTGGCCGGGGACAGCCCGTTGGCCACCGTGAGCCGGGGCGAGTGGTCGGTGAGCACGACGTACTCGTGGCCGAGGTCCCGGGCGGCCCGGGCCATCTCGTCGACGGGGCTGCCACCGTCGGACCAGTCCGAGTGGGTGTGCAGGTCGCCGCGCAGCAGGGCCCGCAGAGCAGCGCCACCGTCGGTGACCGGACCCTCGGCCGCGGTCTCCAGCTCGACGAGGTACGCCGGTAGCCCGCCCGCCGCGGCCTCCGCGGCGACGCTCGCCGTCTTGGGCCCGACACCCTTGAGCTCGGTCAGCGTGCCGGCCAGCGCGCGCTCGACCACCTCTCCCTCGGGCAGGGCGGCCAGCGCGTCGGCGGCCGT
Organism: uncultured Actinomycetota bacterium; assembly: GCA_963784645.1. Classification (GTDB taxonomy): domain Bacteria; phylum Actinomycetota; class Actinomycetes; order JACCUZ01; family JACCUZ01; genus JBBRVW01. The sequence goes on from CAWARY010000020.1 coordinate 485,779, forward strand.
GCGGTAGGCCTTGACCCGGTAGGTCTCCTCCCGGCGTCGCTCGAGCAGGAAGGCGATCCGGCGCAGGGCCTCGACGGGGTCCACCCCCCTGACGCTAGGGGTTGTCCATCTGCGACAACTAGGGTGCAACCGTGCCCAGGCGCTCGGCAGCGACGATCCGCCGCCTCGAAGCCAGCATGGGTGCGCTCGCGACCGCCGCCATCGCGCGGATGGACGAGGTCCTCCCCTGGTACCGCGCGATGCCCGCCGAGAACCGGTCGTGGGTCAACCTGGTGGCCCAGGCCGGAGTCGCCGCCTTCGTCGACTGGTTCCGCCAGCCGGTGGCGCCGCAGGCCATCAGCGCGGACGTGTTCGGCACCGCGCCGCGTGAGCTGACCCGAACGGTGAGCCTGCAGCAGACCGTCGAGCTGGTACGGGTCGTGATCGCCGTCGTCGAGGAGCAGATCGAGCAGATCGCCCCAGGCGACGAGGACGTCGTCCGGGAGGCTGTGCTCCGCTACTCGCGGGAGATCGCCTTCGCCGCCGCCCAGGTGTACGCCGAGGCGGCAGAGGCGCGCGGGGCCTGGGACGCGCGGCTGGAGTCGCTCGTGGTCGACGCCCTGCTGCGCGGCGAGGCGGACGACTCGCTCCGCTCACGGGCCGCGGCGCTGGGCTGGGGCAACCACGACTCGGTGGTGGTCGTGGTGGGCAACGCCCCTGATGCCGAGCCGGAAACCGTGGTGGACGAGATCCGGCGGCTGGCCCGGGCGGCGCAGCTCGACGTCCTCACCGGCGTGCAGGGCGACCGGCTGGTGGCGATCTTCGGCGGGCCGCTCGACCCGGTGCGCACGACCCGGTTGCTGGTGGCGCAGTTCGGGCCGGGGCCGGTGGTGGTGGGCCCCGCCGTCCCCGACCTGCTGGCTGCCGGCGGGAGCGCGGCCGCAGCGCTGGCCGGCCTGCACGCCGCTCCCGCCTGGCCGGACGCGCCGCGCCCGGTCCCCGCCGACGACCTGCTCCCCGAGCGCGCGCTGGACGGCGACCCGCTGGCCAGGGAGCGGCTGGTACGGGACGTCTACCGTCCCCTGGTCGGCACCGGCACCGCGCTCGTCGAGACGGTCTCCGCCTTCCTGGAGCAGACCTCGTCGCTCGAGGGGACCGCCCGCGTGCTGTTCGTCCACCCCAACACCGTGCGGTACCGGCTGCGCCGGGTGACCGAGGTGTGCGGCTACGCGCCGACCGATCCGCGGCAGGCGCTCACACTGCGCGTCGCGCTCGCCCTGGGCCGGCTCGCCGACGCCCACGGTGGTGGATCTGTTTTGTAGACTTCCTCCAAAGTCGCGCGGGTATTCTCGTCCGAGTCCGCACCCCGCGCATCCTCCGCCGTCCGGAAGGCTGAGCAGGTGCTCGCAATCGTCGCTCCCGGCCAAGGCGCCCAGTCGCCCGGCTTCCTCGCACCCTGGCTCGAGCTGCCGCACTTCGAGGAACGGCTGCACTGGCTGTCCGCCTGCGCGGGCCTGGACCTAGTGCACTACGGCACCGCGGCCGACGCCGGGTCCATCCGGGACACCGCGGTCGCGCAGCCGCTGCTCGTGGCGTCCGGACTGGTCTCCGCGCTGGAGATCTTCCCGCACCCCTCGGACGCGTTCCACGCGGTCGCGGCCACCGCCGGGCACAGCGTCGGCGAGATCACCGCGGCTGCCGGCACCGGCGTCATCAGCGCCGAGCAGGCGATGGTCCTCGTCCGCGAGCGCGGCCGCGCGATGGCCGACGCCGCCGCCCTCAAGCCGACCGGTATGACCGCGGTCCTGGGTGGCGACCCGGACGAGGTCAGCGCCGTGCTCGAGCGGCACGGCCTCACCGCGGCGAACAACAACGGCGCCGGCCAGGTCGTCGCGGCCGGCACCCTCGACCAGCTCGAGGCGTTCAAGGCCGACCCGCCCGCCAAGGCCCGCCTCGTGCCGCTCTCCGTGGCCGGCGCCTTCCACACCGAGCACATGGCCCCCGCCGTCGAGACCCTGGCGTCCTACGCCAAGGCGGTCAGCGTCCACGACCCCCGCACCGGGCTGATCTCCAACCGCGACGGCGCGGTCGTGCAGCAGGGCCGCGACGTGCTGCGCCGCATCGTCATGCAGGTGAGCAACCCGGTGCGCTGGGACCTGTGCATGCGCACGATGGGCGAGCTCGGCATCACTGGGGTCATCGAGGTGCCGCCCGCCGGCACCCTGACGGGCCTGATCAAGCGCGCCCTCCCCGGCGTCGAGACGGTGGCCCTCAAGACCCCCGCCGATCTCGAGGCGGCTCGCGACCTGGTCGCCCGGCACGGGACCCGGGCCCCGCAGGACGGCTCGCCGTCGTGGCGGATGCTGGTGGCGCCCAGCAAGGGCACGGTGCGCGTCGTCGACCTGCCCGAGGGCACCATCCTCGAGCCGGGCATGCCCGTGGCCACCCTCGTCACCTCCCGCGACGAGCAGCCGGTGGTGGCCCCGCACGGCGGCACCGTGGTGGAGTGGCTGGTGGAGGACGGCGACCCGGTATCCCCCGGCCAGCCGATCGTCCGCCTGCACCCCGAGACGAGCGAGGCACTGAGCTGATGGTCCCGATCACCGCACCGAAGGGCGCCGCGCACGCACGCATCCTCAGCGTCGGCGGCTACCGTCCGTCCCGGGTCGTCACCAACGCCGAGATCTGCGAGCTGATCGACTCCTCCGACGAGTGGATCCGCGAGCGCTCCGGCATCGAGAGCCGCCGGTGGGCGGCGCCCGACGAGAGCGTCATCGACATGAGCGTGGCGGCTGCCGGCAAGGCGATCGCGCAGGCCGGCATCCGGCCGGAGCAGGTCAGCGCCGTGCTCGTCGCCACCGTCACCCACCCGCTGCAGACGCCGTCTGCCGCCGCCGCCGTCGCGGACCGGCTCGGCGCCACCGACGCCGCAGCCACCGACATCTCCGCGGCCTGCGCCGGCTTCTGCTACGGCGTCTCGCTGGCCAACGACATGGTGCGCGGCGGCAGCGCGGAGTACGTGCTCGTCATCGGCTGCGAGAAGCTGTCGGACTTCACCGACTCCTACGACCGCTCGACCGCCTTCATCTTCGGCGACGGTGCCGGTGCCGTGGTGATCGGCCCGAGCGACGAGCCGGGCATCGGGCCCACCATCTGGGGCTCGGACGGGTCGAAGTACGACGCCATCACCCAGAAGGCCAGCTGGATCGACGTCCGCGACCACAACGTGGAGTTCCCCAACCTCACGATGCAGGGGCAGACGGTGTTCCGTTGGGCGGTGTGGCAGATGGCCCCGGTCGCGCAGCGCGCGCTCGACGCCGCGGGCGTCCGTCCCGAGGACCTCGACGCGTTCATCCCCCACCAGGCGAACATGCGGATCACCGACGCCCTGATCAAGACGCTGAAGCTGCCGGCCCACGTGCCCGTCGCCCGGGACATCCGCGAGGCGGGCAACACCTCGGCCGCGTCCGTCCCGTTGGCGATGGAGCGGATGCTCGAGACCGGCGAGGCCAAAAGTGGCGGTACCGCGCTGCTCATCGGCTTCGGCGCCGGGCTCGTCTACGCCTCCCAGGTCGTCGTCCTGCCCTGAGCCCGGCCCGGCGCGGCACGAGCGGCCCGGACCCACCCCCACCGACCCCCGCACGTCACGACACACTCAAGTCACGACACCAACAGTCACGACAGACAAAGGAGCTGGAACCCGATGGCCGCTAGCGAGCAGGAGATCCTCACGGGTCTCGCCGAGATCGTGAACGAGGAGACGGGCATCGCCACGGAGGACGTGCAGCCCGAGAAGTCGTTCACCGACGACCTCGACATCGACTCGCTGTCGATGATGACCATCGTCGTCAACGCCGAGGAGAAGTTCGGCGTCCGCATCCCCGACGACGACGTCAAGAACCTCAGCACGGTGGGCGACGCCGTGTCGTACATCGCGAAGGCGAGTACCTGACCCCACGACATCGCTCGTTCCTCGCGATCCCGCGGGGGCCTCGAAGGAGACATCTCGCATGCCACAGTCCCGACTGTCCGACTCCCAGCGCGTGGTCGTCACCGGCCTCGGTGCGACGACACCCCTCGGTGGCGACGTCCCGTCGACCTGGTCGGCCATGCTGGCCGGCCAGTCCGGGGTGAAGACCCTCACGCAGGACTGGGTCGACACGCTGCCGGTGCACATCGGTGCACCGGTGGCGGTCGACCCGTCCGAGGTGCTGCCGGTCCCGCTGATGAAGCGCACCGACCGGGGCAGCCAGTTCGCCCTCATCGCCTCGCGTGAGGCATGGGCCGACGCCGGTTCCCCCGACGTCGACCCGGAGCGTCTCGGCGTCGTCATCGCCTCCGGCATCGGCGGCGTCACGACCCTGCTGTCGGCGTACGACACCCTCAAGGAGAAGGGCGCCCGCCGCGTCCTGCCGATGACGGTGCCGATGCTCATGCCCAACGGCCCGGCCGCCCAGGTCGGGCTCGAGCTCCGTGCCCGGGCCGGCGTGCACACGCCGGTCAGCGCCTGTTCCAGCGGTGCCGAGGCGATCGCGTACGCCGTGGACATGATTCGCAGCGGTCGTGCCGACATCGTGGCCGCCGGTGGCACCGAGGCGGCCATCCACCCGCTGCCGCTGGCCGGATTCGCGGCGATGCAGGCTTTGTCGACGCGCAACGACGAGCCGGAGCGCGCGTCCCGTCCGTACGACAAGGGCCGCGACGGATTCGTGCTGGGAGAGGGCTGCGGAGTGCTCGTGCTCGAGACCCTCGAGCACGCACTGGCCCGCGGCGCCACCATCTACGGCGAGATCGCCGGCAGCGGCATCAGCTCCGACGCCCACCACATCGCCCAGCCCGACCCGGTCGGCGCCGGTGCCGCGCGCGCAATGGCGAAGGCGATCGAGGCGGCCGGCGGCACGCCGTCCGACATCGTGCACATCAACGCGCACGCCACGTCGACCCCGGTCGGCGACGTCGCGGAGGTCGGCGCCATCCGGCTCGCCCTCGGTGACGCGACCGACGGCGTGTGCGTCTCGGCCACCAAGTCGATGACCGGCCACCTGCTCGGCGCTGCCGGCGCGGTCGAGACCATCGCGACCCTCCTGGCGCTGCGCGATCGCAAGGCACCCGCCACCACCAACCTCGAGGACCTCGACGACGACGTGAAGCTCGACGTCGTCCGGGGCGAGCCGCGGGCGCTGCCCGACGGTGAGCTGCTGGCACTCAACAACTCGTTCGGCTTCGGCGGCCACAACGTCGCCCTCGCCGTCAGGAGCGTGCAGGCATGACGGTGGTGGCGACCCCCAAGCTGGTGGTCGACAAGGCCGACGACCCGCGCAACCCGCTGACCCGGCTCGGGATGCTCTTCGACCCCGGCACCGTCGAGCTCATCACCGACGAGGACGACTCGGGGATGCTTGCCGCGATCGGCCGCATCGAGGGTGCGACCTCGGTGGCATTCTGCTCCGACGCGACCATCCAGGGCGGCGCGATGGGCGACGCCGGCTGCAAGGCGATCCTCGTCGCCTACGAGCGTGCCCTCGCCGAGGGCGTCCCGGTCATCGGGTTGTGGCACTCCGGTGGCGCGCGGCTGCGCGAGGGGGTCGTCTCGCTGCACGCCGTCGGCGAGGTCTTCGCCATCATGACCCGCGCTTCGGGGAAGGTGCCGCAGATCTCGGTGGTGCTCGGCCCGGCCGCCGGCGGGGCGGCCTACGGCCCGGCGCTGACCGACGTCGTCATCCTCGGCCCCGAGGGGCGGGTGTTCGTCACCGGGCCCGACGTCGTCCGCTCCGTCACCGGTGAGGACGTCGACGCCCTGCGCCTCGGCGGTCCCGAGCCGCACGGCCGCCGCTCCGGAGTCGTGCACGTGGTCGCGCCGACCCAGGAGGAGGCCTACGGCGAGGCCCGTCGGCTCGCGGCCCTGCTCGGCGACCAGCGCGCGATCGGCGAGGTCGAGGACCGCGACCTGGCGGAGTTCCTGCCGGAGTCCCCCAAGCGCGCCTACGACGTCCACCCCATCATCGACGCCCTGCTCGACGAGGGCAGCGCCCTCGAACTGCACCCGAGATGGGCGCCGAACGTCACCACGACGCTCGGTCGCCTCGGGGACCGCACCGTCGGCGTGATCGCCAACAACCCGCTGCGGCTCGGCGGCTGCCTCGACTCGTCGTCGGCCGAGAAGGCGGCCCGGTTCGTGCGGATGTGCGACGCCTTCGGCGTACCGATGGTCGTCGTCGTCGACGTGCCCGGCTACCTGCCGGGCGTCGGGCAGGAGTGGGACGGCGTCGTACGCCGCGGCGCGAAGCTGCTGCACGCGTTCGCCGAGGCCACGGTGCCGCGCGTGACGCTCGTGACTCGCAAGGCGTACGGCGGCGCGTACATCGCGATGAACTCGCGCTCGCTCGGCGCCACCCGGGTCTTCGCCTGGCCGGGCGCCGAGGTCGCGGTCATGGGCGCCGTCGCGGCGGTGCGCATCCTGCACCGGCGCCGGCTGGCCGACGTCCCCGCCGACGTGCGGGGCGAGGTCGAGCAGGAGCTCGCCGTCGAGCACGAGAAGCTCGCTGGTGGCCTCGCGAGGGCGCAGGAGATCGGCGTCGTCGACGAGGTGATCGAGCCGACGCGGACCCGTTCCGCGATCGCGGCCGCCATCGCCGCCGGCCCGGCCACCCGCGGCCGGCACGGCAACATCCCCCTGTAGCCAGTCCCCGCCTCCCCCGGCCGGAGGGGCCCCGGCCCGCTGGAGTTGATCACCTCCCCGGCCCCCCGAGTTGATCACGGTCCCGTGGTCAACTGGGCTCGACAGTGGCATGCACGCCACTGTCGAGCCGGAATGATCACGGTCCCGTGATCATTCCGGGGCCGGCGTAGGGGACGCTAGACGACCTGGTGCAGCCAGCGGACGGGTGCGCCCTCGCCGGCGTGCCGGAACGTCTCGAGCTCGTCGTCCCAGGGCTTGCCGAGCAGGCCGTGCATCTCGTCCTCGACGGTGGTGGCGGGGTCCGCCGCGGCCCGGGCCAGGGCGGCGCGCAGCCGGTCCTCGCGGACCAGGATGTCGCCGTGCACGCCGGTGGTGGCGTGGAACATCCCCAGCGTCGGGGTCGACGACCAGCGCTCGCCCTCGGCCCCGGCACTGGGCTCCTCGGTCACCTCGAACCGCAGGTGCATCCAGTCGCGCAGCGCGCTGGCCAGCCGGCTGCCGGCGCCGGCGTCGGCCTGCCAGGACAGCTCGCCCCGGACCGTGCCCGGCGCGGCCGGCTGCTGGGTCCAGTCACAGGTCACGCGCACGCCGAGGACACCCCCGACGGCCCACTCGATGTGCGGGCACAGCGCGGGTGGTGCGGAATGCACGTAGACAACGCCACGGGTCGCCACCGGAACCTCCTAGCTCGACGCGAGGTGCGCCTTCCCCAGCGGCCTCACGCGTCGGGACAGGTCCCGTGCAGCGGTACTGCCGTCGATCATGCCACAGCCGTCCCACGGGCACCAGGAGCAACCGGTCTTTACCCGTTTGTCCCTGCAGTCCGGCCGCTGAGGCGCCGATACACCCCCTGCAGTCCCCCGCGGCCGGCAACGAGAGGCGTGACCGTGCAGAACCCCGAGCTCCTGATGGCCGAGGCGTACGACGACGGTGTCGTCTCCGAGGTCATCCGGCCGGCGGCGATCGTCCCCGAGGAGTCGGCGCGGTCGATCCTGGTCGAGCTGGCCCTGCGCGACGTGCAGAACAACGGCGTCTGGCAGTCCGAACCGTCGCTCTGGAGCCGGTACGACCGCCCGTGGGAGAGCTACGGCAATCCCGCCGGCGCCGAGCTCATCGGCACGTTGCAGGTGGCCTACGGCACCCCGACCCGCTACGAGATCACGATCTACCGGGTGACGGTGACGCAGTACGGCACCGACCGCGGCTGGACGGTCTCGTCGCTCTGCGACGAGGCGCTCGCCTTCGGCGGTCTCACCCTTGAGCTCTGCCCCCGCGCTGCGCTGGGCACGCCACCCAAGCCGTTCAAGTTCTGAGCGGGCGTCAGGGCGCGTCGACGACGACCGTCACCGTGGTGGCTGCCTGCTCCTCCACCGGGGTTCCGCTGCTGCAGGTGTAGCTCGACACCGCCACCCTCACGACGTAGGTGCCGGCCTCGGCCCAGGTGTGCGGCGCGCGGTAGGTGCCGGCCGCGGGGGCGTCCGTGGCGCCGACAGCGCAGCTGGCCTCGCGGAGCGAGCTGGTGCCGACCTCGTCGCCCCACTCCTCGGTGGAGCCGCTGAAGGTACCGGCACCGTCCGCGTAGGTGACGACGAGCGTCGAGGCCTGTCCGGCCACGGCGTGCGTGGGCGCCGTGACCTCGAGGCTGAGGCCGGCCGGGGCTGCGGGAGCCGCGGCAGCAGGGACGGTGGTCACGGCCTCGTCCCCACGGCCGGCGAGCCAGCCGCCCAGCGCCGCTGCGACCAGGACCCCGATCGCGAGGCCGGCCAGGACGGCGCGCCGCAGGCCCGGACCCTGGCGGGACGGGGCAGGCGGGACGGGGACCACCGATCGTTCGAGACCGGCCGGGACGGCGTCGTGGTGGACGACCACCGGCCGGTCGTCGGCCAGGCGTTCGCGAGTCTCCTGCGTGTCCATCTGTCCTCTCCTGCCGCCCCCGGACGGTGACCAGGCTAGGTGGGACTGGTGACCCTGCGTGCGCGATCCTGGAAATAGGGAGGTTCCACCTCGCGAGCGGTCACGCTGCGCTGTCGGTGGTCAGCCGGCCGTGACCGGCGCGCACAGGCCAGCCACCGGCTCGGGCGGGCAGCAGGCCGGGATCGCCGCGACGCTGGGCGTGACGTGCAGCCGGCGGGTCAGCTGCATGACGTCCAGGACCCGCAGTACCGACGGCTGGTCGGCGACGAAGTGCACGGTCCCACCCAGCAGCCCCTGCCGGTGGTGGATGCGCAGCAGGCTGCCGACACCCGTGGAGTCGACGAACGTGACCCCGCGCAGGTCGAGCACGAGGTCGTCGACGCCGCGGTTGAGCAGACCGAGGACTGCGTCCCGCAGAGCCGGTGCCGTGGCGGCATCGAGCTCGCCGACGACGGCCACGACGGTGTACCGGCCCGAGCGTTGCGGTGCGAGAAGACTGACCATCGAGGGCCCCCGTGACTGACCGAGCCGCGTGGGCGCCGGGCTGCTTCGGCGCGCCAGGGGAGCCTAACCGGCGCCGGGCCGGTGCGGAAGGCGCCGAGGTCGACGGGACCCGCGCCGCAGCGCCGGCCCGTGACGCGTGGGGCCTGCGGGAGCGCGCGTCCGCGTACTGGAGCACACCCCCCCGGATCCTCAGCTCGAGCGCGCCTCGGCCTCACGGACGTGGGCGCACAGCCCGAGCAGCAGCTCGTGCGCCATCGTGGGGTGCTTCTCCAGCAACGGCTCGAAGTTCCACGCCGCTAGCGACAGGGTGCGCACCGGGCCGTCGGGGCGCACCGTGGCGGACCGCGGCTGGCCGTCGATCAGCGAGATCTCGCCGAAGTACTCGCCCGGACCCAGCGTCCGGCGCTCCTCGCCGTGCTGCAGCACCGTCACCGTGCCGTCGAGGATGAGATGGAACCCGACGCCCTTCGACCCTTCCTCGACGATCTCGCCGCCGGTGTGCTCGACCTCGCGGGTGCGGCCCAATACGTCCTTGAGCGCCTTGTCCTTCAGCCCCGCGAACAGCGGCACCGACCGCAGCTGAGCGAGCCTGGCGTCGTCCGACATGTGATGTCCCCTTGCTGAGTACGGCCCCGGGTGATCGGGTGCTGACGCTTCCACCCGGCCCGCGTCCGCGCAAGCGTCTGAGCCCCGTCAACCGCGCCGGCGCCGACGCGCGGCGCCCTACGTGACCGGTGGGAGGCGCGTCGGCGCGTCCGCAGCAGCAAGGTCCAGCTCGCCGGCGACGACACGCCGGGCGACCTCCGAGAGCCGGAGCCCGTGCTGCCGGGCGAAGGAACGCAGCCGGTCGAACGCGGCGTCGACGTGCATCCCGGCCCGCTCGGCGAGCACGCCCTTCGCCTGCTCGATGACGATCCTGCTGTCGAGCGCCTCCTGGAGCTGCCGCGCGAGGACCGCACGGCGGCGGCTGCCGCGTTCCTGGAGGATCCCGATGGTCGCGACGTCGGCCAGTGCCTGGCCGAGCGCGCGATCGCTGTCCGGCAGCGGTCCGGGCGACGCCCGGAAGAGGTTGAGCGCGCCGATGGTCTCGTCCCGCAGCCTCAGCGGAAGAGCCACCACGGAGTGGAAGCCCGCATCGACGGCCGCGCCCGCGAACCGCGGCCAGCGCGATGGCTCGGCGGCGATGTCGTCGACGAACACGGCTGCTCCGGTCGCGAAGCAGTCCAGGCAGGGACCTTCCTCGTTCTGCACCTCGAACAGCTCCAGCAGCCGCACCTGCTCGGTGGAGCTCGCCGCGACGCGCAGCCGGCCCTCCGCGTCGACCAGCATCAGCCCGGCCTCGTCGACATCGAGTAGCGCGATGCAGTGGGTTGCCAGGGCGTGCAGGAAGTCCAGCGCGTCGAAGTCGTCGACCAGCGTGTCGGCCAGGTCGACGAACGCCTCGGCGAGCCGTCGCTCGCGCACAGGTTCCTTCATGCCCTCCACGATATGCCTGTGTCGATGCTCATCCCAGGCGCTCGTCGAGCCGGATCCGGCGCTCCAGCACGTCGCGCGCCACGTCCTGCAGGGTCCGGCCCTCCTGGTAGGCACGCGCGCGCAGGGCGGCGAAGGCCGACGGCCCGTCCACCCCCAGCTGCGCGATCACCATGCCGGTCGCCTGGTGCACCAGGCTGGTAGCCGCCCAGCCCGGCTCGAGCTTCTCCCGGGCGACATCGGGTGCGCCGTCCTGGAGCTGCAGCAGGACCTCGACGGCGGCGCTGGCGAAGTCCTGGGCCGCGGCCAGGTCGCCGTCGGTGAGCGGACCGGCCGCGCGGCGGTAGAGGTCCATGGCCCCCAGCCGGACCTCCCCCACCAGGAGCGGGACCGCGAAGGAGGCCCGGACCCCGATCGACTCGGCCTCGGGCCCGAAGACCGGCCAGCGCGCGCTGACCCCAGGGTCGGTGATGTCCGCCACCAGCACGGGTACTCCGGTGCTGACGGCGTCGACGCACGGGCCCTGACCCAGGAGCACCTGCAGGTCCTCGATCCGCCCGCTGACCGGGTCGGTCGCGGCGACCCGCGTGTGCCGTCCGGGTCCCGAGGTGACCGACAGCCCGACGCCGTCCACCTGCAAGGACTCGACCGCGATCGCGCAGACGTGGGCGACGCGCGTGTTGCCTTCGCCGGCCCGCTCAGCCGCACGCACTGCCAGCCGGACCCGTTTCCTGGGCATGCCCACGACCTCCTGGTCGCACACCCCTCGTCCGGAGTCGGTCGAGGCGCCGGAGACTGATCCCGCAGGCTGCAGCCCCCTCACCGTACTGCGCCGCGCGCGGTCCGCGAACGCCACCTGTGACGGGGCCGGATCCGACCGGCCCGTACGCGCGTGACGCTGAGCGGTGAGCGCTCAGACCAGCTCGCCGCGCTTCCTGCTCAGGTAGGCGCGCTCGGCGGAGTTCCGGGTGGCGGCGATGGCGTCGTCGTACGACTGCCTG
>CAWARY010000021.1:0-10114 GCA_963784645.1 uncultured Actinomycetota bacterium
TAGGCGTCAGTGCCGCAACACCGGACCTTCGACCGTGATCGGCGCGACGTGACCGTTGCGTGGCCGGATGCGCGCGAGGTTGCGACCGATGTCGACGAGCGTCGATCGCTCACGCGCGTCGACGTCATCCCACCGGACCCACTCGGCGAGGTCGGTTGACCCGTCGGTCTCGTGGCGGAGCTTCTCCCCCGACGATCTGCACCTGGTAGTAGATCCCGATGTTGTGGTGCTCGGGGCGCGGAGTCCGGGAGTCGACGCCGAGCAGCGCCGCCACCTCGACGTCATAGCCGGTCTCCTCGGCGACCTCGCGGACCACTGCGTCGAACGGATCCTCACCGTGCTCCACCTTGCCGCCGGGCAGCGTCCAGTGTCGGTCGGTACGGTCCTGCGACACCCAACGGGCGAGCAGGATCTGGTCGTCGTGCAGGCAGATGCCGTAGGCGGCCAGCCGGGAGCTCTGTTGGGTCATCATCGTCCTTCTCGGTGCGGAATCAGGTATCAGGATCTGGTGATCTCGACGTCGGTGATTCGGGTGGCCAGCGCAGTATCCAACGCGGCGACCTGGTCCGTCAGCGCTGCCTCGGTCAGCTTCGGCGCGTCCGGGAACATGCGGACCGCGAGCCGCCGCTCGTCACCGGTGCCGTCGAAGCGCCACGACCCCACGAGCCGGCCGCCTGCCAGCACCGCGGCCGCGAACAGCCCGTTGCGTTGCTGCCACACGTGGGCCAGGTGTTCGGGCGCGAGGAAGCGGTCGCGAGTCTTCGGGTCGTAGCCGACGAGGAGCGCGTCGAACTCCGGCAGCAGGCGCACTCCCGGATCATCCTCACCGGCTGCCGTCCCCTCGCCAAGGTCGTAGTGGGTCTGCCCGTCCGGACCCGGCCGCTCGGTCAGCTCGTCCCCCAGCGCTACCAGCGCCTGGTCGACCTGGCGTAGTCCGGCGCCACTCCACCAGGCGATGTCACGCCGGTTGGCCGGGCCGAACGCCGCCAAGTGCTGCCTCGTCAGCGCCACCAGCGCGCCGTCGGGATCGTCGAGCACCTTCGTCCGATCGTCATCGATCAACTCGGCAGCCAGCCGGTAGCCCGGCGCTGCCTGCCGGTCCCAACCAGCGTCGCCCAGCGGCCTCCGGACGAGACCGCTGTGAACGTGCGCGAAGGAGCGACCGACACCGCTGGTGCGCGCCCGCTCCGCCGAGTCCGCACCTTCGTGCGTGCGCAGCCAGGCCACCAGGTGCTCGCGGAGCTGGTCAGGCGTGCGCCACTCCCCCGTCGCGAACGCTTCGATGCCGGCCTGCACCTGTGTCGCCGTCGTCCGGTGAAGACCGAGGTTTCGGGTCCAGCCATTCTCCATCACCAGGCGGGTGACGGCATCGACCATCGCGTGATGCTCGCGCGCGCAGGTGTGGACAGTCCCGCGCAAGCTCGACCCGCGCACCAGCTCGAACGCCTCGTAGGCAGCGGTGATGTCGGCGTACGACGCCCCCGGCAGTCTGGACGACACCGTGACGAACGGCGCCCTCGCGACCTGCGACTGGATCGGACCCACCCGCCGCACCAGCTCGACCACAGACGCCGGGCCACGTCCACGGATCCGGGGGAACTGGCGGCTCAAGGTCGCGCTGCGAAGCTCACCCCAGGTGTAGGCCGTCACAGCTGAGGCATGACCTTCGCGGCCACCAGCTCCAGGTGGTCGAGATCGGACAGGTCGAGCGTCTGCAGATAGATCCGCTGGCTGCCCGCGGCGGCGTACTCACCGATCCGTTGCACGATCTCGTCCGGCGTCCCCGCGAGACCCTCGGCGCGCAGCTCCTCGACGTCGTAGCCGATCGCATCGGCTCGACGAGCCACCTCGGCGTCGGTCGCACCGCAGCAGACGGTCAGCGCGTTGGACCAGACCAGAGAGTCCGGATCGCGTCCGACCGCCTCGCACGCGGCGCGGACACGACCGAACTGGGCTCGGGTCTGCTCCGGGTCGGAGAAGGGCATGTTGAACTCGGCGGCGTAGCGCGCGGTGAGCTCGGGCGTGCGTCGTTTGCCGCTGCCGCCGATGATCACGGGTGGCCCGCCGGTCCGGGTGGGCTTCGGCAAGGCGGGCGAGTCGGTCAGCTGGTAGTGAGTGCCGGAGAAGGAGAACGTCTCCCCGTCTGGAGTGCCCCAGAGCCCGGTGAGGACCTCCAGCGCCTCCTCGAGCCGGTCGAAGCGCTCGGGGGTGGCCGGGAAGGGGATGCCGTACGCCGCATGCTCGGTGCCGAACCAACCGGCGCCCAGCCCGAAATCGACGCGGCCGTCGCTCATCTGGTCGACCTGGGCGACCGTCAGGGCGAGCAAGCCCGGATGGCGGAACGTCACCGACGTGACCAGGGTGCCGAGCCGGATCCGACGGGTCTCTCGGGCCAGCGCGGCCAACGTCGCCCAGGACTCGGTCGGGCCGGGGAGACCGGGGGTGCCCATGCCGAGCAGGTGGTCGGATCGGAAGAACGCGTCGAACCCGAGGTCCTCGGTCGCCCGTGCGACGACGAGCTGGTCGTCGTAGGTCGCCCCCTGCTGGGCCTCGATGAACACCCTCAGATCCATGCCGTCACTCTGCCACGAGCCCCGGACAGCGACAGTCCCGAAGATCGGCTCAGGCGATGCTGCGGATCAGGAGCACCAGCGAGCCCAACGAGCACACCAGCAGGACCCCCACCCGGAGCTGACCGGGGTCCACCCGACGGTGCAGGAGCTGGGAGGCACCGAAACCCAGGCCGAGTGCAGGGCACAGCGCCAGCGCGACGTACAGCTCTCGGGAGTGCAGGGTCCCGTCCAGGGCCAGTCCAGCCAGGCTCAACCCGGCGCCCACCAGGAAGTACACCGCCAGGGTGCACCTGAGCTGACGCGGGTCGCGATGCTGGTACAGCAACGCCATGGGTGGGCCGCCGATGGAGGTCGCCGTCCCGGTGACGCCGGAGACGAAGCCGGCGGTGAGGAGACTCGTACGCGTCACCGGAAGCGTGAAGGTGCGGACCGTCAACGCCACCACGACCAGGACCATGACCGCCACCGCGACCCCGAGCTCCCGTGCCGAGAACGCCGCGACCAGCATGACGCCGACCGCGGTGCCAACCACGCGCGTCGGGAGCGACCACCACAGGCCTGCCCAGTCGATGGCGTCGTGCTCGCGGGCCAGCGTGACCACCGGCATCACCGCGGCGAGCCAGAGCAGCAGACCTGGCATCAGGCTCGGCTCGACCAGAGCCGTCACCGGCGCAGCGACCAGCCCGATCCCGAGCCCGACGAGCCCTTGCACCGTCGCCCCGGCGAACACGGCCGTCGCCAGGACCCCCCAGGTCCACGGCTCCAGCGCGAGCGACCCCAACGTCAGCGGATCAGCTGGTCAGCAGGCTGCGCAGCACGTACTGCATGATCCCGCCGTGCCGGAAGTAGTCCGCCTCGCCAGGGGTGTCGATCCGGACGACGGCCTGGAACGACGTGTTGGTCGTGTCGCCGTTCTTCTCGATCGAGGCCGTGACCTGCACCGACGGGGGGATCCGACCCTCGTTGAGCTCGGTGACGCCGGTGATCGTGTATGTCTCCTCGCCGGTCAGGCCGAGCGACTCGGCGGTCTTGCCCTCGGGATACTGCAACGGCAGCACACCCATCCCGATCAGGTTGGATCGGTGGATGCGCTCGTAGGACTCTGCGATCACGGCCTTGGCGCCGAGCAGCGCGGTGCCCTTGGCCGCCCAGTCACGTGACGACCCCGAGCCGTACTCCTTGCCGGCCAGGATCACCAGCGGCGTCCCGGCCGCGGCATAGGCGACCGACGCCTCGTAGATCGTCGTCACGTCACCAGCACTGAACCCGTCGCCGTCGACGAACGCCTTGGTGAAGCCGCCCTCGGTGCCCGGTGCGAGCTGGTTGCGCAACCGGATGTTGGCGAACGTGCCCCGGATCATCACCTCGTGGTTGCCCCGGCGGGACCCGTAGGAGTTGAAGTCGCGCGGCTTGACGTCGTGCTCGGCGAGGTAGGTTCCGGCCGGTGAGTCCTTCTTGATCGCGCCGGCCGGTGAGATGTGGTCGGTGGTGACGGAGTCGCCGAGCTTGGCGAGGACCCGAGCTCCGTTGATGTCCTCGACCGGCGTGGGCTCGGCCGGCATGTCGTCGAAGTACGGAGGTTTGCGCACGTACGTCGACTCGTCCGCCCAGGCGAACGTGTCGCCGTCCGGCGTCGGCAGCCCCTGCCAGCGCTCGTCACCGGCGAAGACGTCGGAGTAGTCGTGCGCGAACATCTCGGCCGTGATCGAGCTGGCCACGATCTCCTCGACCTCCTTCACCGACGGCCAGATGTCGCGCAGGAACACGTCGTGGCCGTCGGTGTCCTGGCCGAGCGGTTCGTTGAACATGTCGATGTCCATCGAGCCGGCCAGGGCGTAGGCGACGACGAGCGGCGGAGAGGCCAGGTAGTTCATCTTGATGTCGGGATTGATCCGGCCCTCGAAGTTCCGGTTGCCCGACAGCACGGCGGCCACAGCGAGGTCGGCGTCGTTGACCGCCTGGCTGACCTCGGGGATGAGCGGCCCGGAGTTGCCGATGCACGTGGTGCAGCCGTAGCCGACCAGGTTGAAGCCGAGCTTCTCCAGGTACGGCGTCAGGCCGGAGCGGTCGAAGTAATCGGTGACCACCTTCGAGCCAGGGGCCAGCGAGGTCTTGACCCACGGCTTGCGCGTGAGTCCCCGGTCGACGGCGTTCTTCGCGAGGAGCGCGGCCCCGATCATCACCGACGGGTTCGACGTGTTGGTGCACGAGGTGATGGCGGCGATCGCCACGGCACCGTGGTCGAGCTCGAACTCCGTACCGTCCTCCAGGCGCACCGGAGTGGGTCGGCTCGGTCGGTCGACCGCATGACCCGAGTGGTGTGGCACACCGTCGCCGTTCCCGGACGTCGCCGACGGCGGGTCGCTGGCCGGGAACGACTCAACCGAACCCTCGTCGACCGAGGAGCTCACGCCGTGCTGCGGCTGGTGACCTGCTTCGACCTCGCCGTCGACGTCGACGTAGTCGACCAGTGCGGCCCGGAAGCCTTCCTTGGCCTCGGTCAGCGAGATGCGGTCCTGCGGACGCTTCGGACCTGCGATCGAGGGGACGATCGTGGAGAGGTCGAGCTCGAGGTACTCCGAGTAACGCGGCTCCTTGTCGGCGTCGTGCCACAGCCCTTGCTCCTTGGCATACGCCTCCACCAGGGCGACCTGCTGGTCGCTGCGCCCGGTCAGGCGCAGATAGGTGAGCGTCTCGTCGTCCACCGGGAAGATGGCGATCGTCGAGCCGTACTCCGGCGACATGTTGCCGATGGTCGCGCGGTTGGCCAGCGGCACGGCCGACACACCCGGGCCGTAGAACTCGACGAACTTGCCGACCACGCCGTGCTCTCGCAGCATCTCGGTGATCGTCAGGACCAGGTCGGTCGCGGTCGTGGCCTCGGGCAGCTCACCGGACAGCTTGAAGCCGACGACGCGCGGGATCAGCATCGAGACCGGCTGGCCGAGCATGGCGGCCTCGGCCTCGATACCCCCGACGCCCCACCCCACGACACCGAGCCCGTTGACCATGGTGGTGTGTGAGTCGGTGCCGACGCAGGTGTCCGGGTAGGCCAGCGTCTCGCCTTCGTGCTCGCGGGTGAAGACGACCTTGGCCAGGTGCTCGATGTTGACCTGGTGGACGATGCCGGTGCCCGGAGGGACGACCTTGAAGTCGTCGAAGGCGCCCTGGCCCCAGCGCAGGAACTGGTAGCGCTCGAAGTTGCGCTCGTACTCGATCTCGACGTTGCGCTGGAACGCTGCGCTCGTGCCGAAGACATCGGCGATCACCGAGTGGTCGATGACGAGCTCCGCCGGCGACAAGGGGTTGATCTTGGCCGGGTCGCCACCGAGGTCCTTCATCGCCTCGCGCATGGTGGCGAGGTCGACGACAGCGGGGACTCCCGTGAAGTCCTGCATGATGACGCGCGCCGGTGAGTACTGGATCTCCTTGCTGGGATCGGCCTCAGCGTCCCAACCAGCCACGGCGCGGATGTCGTCCGCGGTGATGTTGGCGCCGTCCTCGGTACGCAGCAGGTTCTCCAACAGCACTTTCAGGCTGTACGGGAGGCTCGCGACGTCGAGTCCGTCTCCGCTGACGGCGTCCAGCCGATAGATCTGGTACTCGGTGCCGCCGACGTCGAGGCCGGCCTTTGCGCCGAAGCTGTCCACCGAGCTGGCCTGGGTGCTCATCCGCTACGTCTCCTTCGTCGGGCTGACCGCAAGTATCTTGATATCAAGATACACCATGGGCTCGGACCGTTGTACCCCCCTCTCGCGACCCTAGCGCTCGCCCTCCGGACCGGCGGAGGTGCTTGCGACCTTCGCGGGCAGACGACCAGCCCGGGCCGGACCTCACGTACGTCTCCCGACACTCGCCGGCACACGCACCCCCACCAGCCCGACACCGCGTACGTCTTCCGACACTCGCCGGCACACGCACCCCCGCCAGCCGGACCTCGCGTACGTCTTCCGACACTCGCCGGCACACGCACCCCCACCGGCCCGATCCCGCGTACGTCTTCCGACACTCGCCGGCACACGCACCCCCACCGGCCCGATCCCGCGGACGTCTTCCGACACTCGCCGGCACACGCACCCCCACCAGCCCGATCCCGCGGACGTCTTCCGACACTCGCCGGCACACGCACCCCCACCAGCCCATCCGGCGTACGTCTTCCGACACTCGCCGGCACACGCCCCCCCCCCCGATCGCGACGTCTTCCGACACTCGCCGGCACACGCACCCCCACCAGCCCGATCCCGCGGACGTCTTCCGACACTCGCCGGCACACGCCCCCCACCGGCCCGACCCCGCGGACGTCTTCCGACACTCGCCGGCACACGCACCCCCACCAGCCCGACCCCGCGGACGTCTTCCGACACTCGCCGGCATACGCACCGCCACCAGCCCATCCCGCGTTCGTCTTCCGACACTCGCCGGCACACGATCCAGCCGATCAGCTGGACGAGCGCGTCAGCACGGCATCGATCACCGGCCGCACGCGTTCGACGTGCGTCACGAGGCTGCCCCTCAGGCGATTCCGGAAGGCGAAGATCCCGGTAGGGCCGAGCCGGTACAGCAGGGCGCGCACCAACAGCTGGTCCCAATCCGCTCCCGTCGCCCACTCATCGAGCAGCGACAGCGACGCCCCACGAAAGGTGACGGCATCGGTCGCGGCGACGGCGTTGGCCAGCGCGGCCGGCCGGTAGTACGGCGGCCAGTCGATGATGCCCGGCGCACGCCCGTCAGCGACCAGCACGTTGGGCAGGATGTCTCCGTGGATCGCCTGGGACGGAGCGGCAACAGGCGCCAGGTGTCCCCGGAGCCGTTCGATCAACTCAAGAGTCTCGGCATCGCCCACGGGCTCGACCGCCTCCCAGGCCAGGCGGTCGCCGAAGGCCCAGGGGTCATCGCGGCTGTCCAGGAAATCCGGACGCGGGAGCGCGCTGACGGCGTCATGGAAGGCGTCGCTCGCCTGCTTCACGACACCGATCTCACGCAGCAGCTCGGCATCGCGGCCCGGCAGGTAGACGTGGGCACCCCATCCGTCGACCGACCAGCAGTCGCCCGCTCCGCCTGCGGGCGGGACCGGCTCCGGTACGCGGACATCATCGGAGCTCCAGCTCGCATACACCTGGCACACCCAGGCGTGCTCCGGGACGCAGCCGACGGGTTTCAGCACGAGCCGGTCATCCGTCCAGGCGTGGCCCTGCCCCCCGGGCATGCGACGCAACCCATCGGCGCGAGCACCGAACATCCGCACCGCACCGGGAGACGGCCCCCGCCGCCGCCACTCCCCGTCGGCCGGGGTGTGAAGGCTGATCCCGTACGGCGATCCGCCCGGGTCGCCTCCCTGGGTCACGTCCCCGGCCGTCATGCCTGCAGGCCGCCGTCGGAGTGCAGCAGCTGGCCGTTGATCCACTCGCCTTCGTCCGAGCAGAGGAACGACACCAGGGCAGCGGTGTCGGCAGGCCGCCCGCCTCGGCCGCGCGGGTTCAGCTGTTCGATCTGGGCGCGAAGGTCGTCGCTCATCCAGCCGGTGTCGATCGGGCCGGGGTTGATGACATTGGCGGTGATCCTCAGGTCGGCGAGCTCACGGGCGGAGGCGAGCACGATCCGGTCGAGGGCGCCCTTGCTGGCTCCGTACGGCAGGTTGCCGACGGTCGCGTCACTGGTCAGGGCCACGATCCGGCCTTCCCCCGGAGTCCCCTGGTAGCGCTGCGCGAACTCACGGATCAGCAGCCACGTGGCGCGGGCGTTGACCGCGAAGTGGCGGTCGAAGCTCTCGACCGACGTGTCGAGCAGCCCGGAATCGACCGACTCGCAGTGGCACAGGACGAGCGCCGTGACCGGACCGAGGTCTGCCTCCACGGCGTCGAAGATCGCCCCCGGGCTCTCGACCTCGGACAGATCAGCCGACACGGCCAGGGTGGAGGCTCCGGCGGCGCGCAGCGCCTGCTCGATCTCCCGCACATCGCCCTCATGGCGGCCCCACGGCATCCGCTCGTCGTACGCCGCCCAGTGCGACGTCGCCACGTCCCACCCGTCCTCGGCCAGCCGGACCGCGACCCCGGCACCGATGCCAACAAGGCGCCCCACCCCGGTCACGAGGGCCACCCGACGAGATGGCGTCGTTGTCTTCACGATGTTCGATCCTGGCAGATCTCAGGCTCGGGTCAGCGAGGCGACGCACTCGACGTGATGGGTCATCGGGAAGATGTCGAAGGCTCGCAGCGACTCGAGCCGGTAGCCCTGCGACGCAAAGGTGGCCAGGTCGCGGGCCAGGGCGGCGGGGTCGCAGGCGACGTAGACGATGCTGCGTGGCTGCCGGGCGGCGATCCGGCGTACGACGTCCTTGCCGGCCCCGGCGCGCGGCGGGTCCAGGACCACGACCTCGACGTGTCCCTGGGCCTGCCGGCTCCGGACGAACCTGTCGACGCGTTCGGTGATGGCCCGGACCTGCGGCAGGTCGGCGAGGTTGTGCTGCAGGTCAGCGACCGCCCGGCGGTGTGACTCGACAGCGACGACAGCGCCCTCAGGCCCCACTGCCTCCGCGAGGACACCGCTGAACAGCCCGACACCGGCGTACAGATCCCAGCACCGCTCCCCAGGTTGCGGGGCCGCGAGCTCCAGCACGGCCGCGGCCAGCGCGTCTGCGGCCCCGGGGTGGACCTGCCAGAAGTCACCAGCGTGCACGCGCCAGGTCCGGCCGGCCGCCTGCTCGGTCACCGGTGGCGCCGATCGAGCGTCCGTCACGACGACGCTCTCCCCTGCGCCGGACAGCACCGAGGACGCCGACTCCGCGCCCTCGGCAATCGCGGCGTCCGGCGCCGGCAGTCCCGGATGCGCGATCAGGCAGCGGTCCACCGCTACGACGTCGGCGGATCGGTGGACCAGCAGGCCCGGCCGCCCATCCGGTGTGGCGGACCAGCGCACCCGGGTCCTCCAGTCCAGCCCGTCCCGATCACCGGCCACCGGCTCGACGTCGACGTTCAGGTCAAGACCGGCGAGGCGGTGCAGTTGCTCGGAGATGACCTGGGCCTTGAGGGCGCGCTGGGCGTCGAGCCGTAGGTGCTGGAAGTCGCAACCTCCGCAGCGCCCCGGCCCGGCATAGGGACACGGTGCCGAGACGCGGTCAGGCGAGGCGGTCAGCACCTCGACGGCGTCTCCGCGGAGGAATCGCGCCCCCTGCGCGCCATCGGTGACGAGCACGCGGACGCGCTCCCCTTCCGCGGAGTGCCGGACGAAGATGACGCGACCGTCGTGCCGCGCGACGTGGTGGCCGCCGTGCGCGACCCGACCCACCTCGACCTCGACAACCTGGCCGATGAGAGCGTCGTCGGGCCGCGGGGACTGGTCAGGTCCGCCCCGCGGGCCGGCCGACCCTGCGGTCATGGCTTCTTGCGCCGTCGGGTGGCGGGACCTCGGCGGATGTTGCTGCTCATGAACTGGTCGCGCTCCGCCCGGCGCTCGGCAGCCGCCGACGAGCGCAGCTGGAACGGCACCGACGTCACCATGACGCCGGGGGTGAAGAGCAATCGACCCTTGAGCCGCAGGGC